>NZ_LFLT01000001.1 GCF_001189955.1 Herbaspirillum chlorophenolicum
TGACGAGATCCGCCGCCAGATCCCGGCTTGCCTGGAGGGCGACCGCTGGTTCCACAACGACATCCGGGCCGCACATGACTTCGTGGTCAGCGGTTCGGTGCGCAATGCGGTGGTGGCGTCCATCGGGCAGTTCGTGTGAGGCGCTGTTTATCGTTGCAATGAAAAACGCCCGGATGAGTCCGGGCGTTTTGTTTTCGGATTTCAGCGCGATGCTGCCAGCTGCAACATGCGGTCACCTATCTGGCGAAAACTGGGATGGCCGGAAAGCTGCAATTCGTTGCCGATCTTTTTCATGAAGGCTGCGGTAGCGCTGCCGGCAATCTTTTCCAGCCAGAAGTTGCCATCGTCGATGCGTCCGCGTTCGGCCAGCATGCAGGCGTAGCTGTATTGGCCGCGGAAGTCGCCGCCCTCGGCCGATGCGCGGTAATACTTGAACGCGGTGGCGCGGTCTGCTTCGACCACGACGCCATCTTCGTAATAGCGTCCCACCAGGTTGAGCGACTTGGCATGGCCCAGGGCAGCCGCCTTGCGGTACCACTCCAGCGCCAGTGCGTGGTTTTGCTCCAGTACGCGGCCGCTGGAGAGGAAGTTCGCGTAGTTGTACATGCCCCAGTCGAGACCGGCTTGCGCCGCCTGCAGGTACCAGTGGGCGGCTTGCGCCGGATCCGGCGCTATGCCCCAGCCATGTTCGAGGCAGCGGGCGCGCATGTTCATCGCTATCGGCAGGCCCTGGTCCGCAGCGCGCGCGAAGCAGTCGAAAGCGCGCGCAGCATCTTGCGCAATGCCCCGGCCATCCAGCAGCAGTTGCCCAAGCATGGCTTGCGCTTGCGGGTCTTCCAATGCGGCGGCGGCTTGCAGCCAGTGCGCCAGCTCTTCCACCGGTCCCGCGAACAGGGCCTTCCATTGCTGCGCCGTCACGGCATCCAGTTCCGCACGGCTGCGCGGAGGGGCGGGGCGGCCGGTCATGTGGCGCTCCACTGGCGGATCAGGTTGTGGTACACGCCGATCAGCGTGCGTCGGGCCACTTCGTCAGCTCCGGTGGCATTGAGTTTCTGGATGGCGTTATCGAGGTCGAACAGCAGGGCGCGCTGGGTATCGTCGCGTACCAGGCTTTGCGTCCAGAAAAAGCAGGCAACGCGTATGCCGCGCGTGATCGGGGTGACGCGATGCAGGCTGGTGGCGGGGTAGAGCACCATATCGCCGGCCGCGAACTTGGCGCGATGCAGGCCGTAGGTGTCGTGGATTTCCAGCTCGCCGCCATCGTACTCGTCGGGCTCGCTCAGGAACAAGGTGGCAGACAGGTCGGTGCGCAGCTTGTGGCCGTCGGGCAGTATGCGGATGCTGCCGTCGATATGGTCGCCAAAGGTCATCCCTTCGCCATAGCGGTTGAACATGGGCGGGTAGACGGCATTGGGCAGGGCGGCGCTGATGAACGTGGAATGGCCTTCGACCGCTGCCAGCACGATTTGCTGGCATTGGCGCGCCACTTCAGAACGCTCGTCGATCTGTTGGTTGAACTTGACCGGCGCACCCTGGTAGCCGGCGGTAACGCGGCCATCCACCCAGGCGGGGCCGGCGGATTCGAGCTTGTCCCGGAGGGCCTTGAGTTCGTTTTGGTCGAGTACTTCTGGAATGCGAACCAGCATGTTGTTCTTTCGGCGGATCTGGATCTGGGATCTGTTATGCAGGCGCGGCGGGCTATGGTGCCAGCGCAACAATGTAAAAAGTTTTAAAGGATTTTAATGATAACAAGAACGATTGTCATTTATAATTCGGCCTAACAATAATTAACAGGTTGCCGCTTGATGCTCATCAAGCATTCAGATCCAGGCGGAACCTCACGTTAACGTATTTCTGCCAGCCACTTCGTTCTGCACGAACCGCCAGCCCTATCACCCTCGGGGAAGCGGCGAATGCCATGCCATGGCCTTCGCTGCATCAGTCTTCACCAATAAAAAAGGAAAAATATGGACCGCCGGTTCACTCCCGTCGTCGCGACCCTGTTCGCCGCGATCAGTACTCCTGGCATGGCGCAGACCAGCGCCGCCAAGGATTCCTCCAAAGACGCCAGCCTGCCTGACGTGGTTGTGACCGACAATGCGGCCAGCACTGTGAAGGTCGACCAGACTTCCTCGGTGAAGTCGACCGCGCCGCTGCTCGATACGCCCAAGTCGATCACCGTCATCCCTTCCGAAATCCTCACCCAGACCGGCTCGACTTCGCTGCAGGAAGCGCTGCGCACCACGCCCGGCATTACCTTTTCGGCAGGCGAAGGCGGCACTCCGCTGGGCGACCGTCCTTTGATCCGCGGTTTCGACGCACAAAGCGCGACCTACATCGATGGCGTGCGCGACACCGGCGCGCAGACGCGCGACATGTTCAACATCGAATCGATCGAAGTCACGCGCGGTTCCGACAGTACCGCGGGTGGCCGCGGCGGCCCGGGCGGCAGCATCAACCTGGTGTCCAAGCTGCCAAAGAAGGAAGCGTTCAATGAAGTCAACGTCGGCCTGGGCACCGACAGCTACAAGCGCACCACGCTGGACAGCAACATGCTGCTGGGCGACAACCTGGCCTTCCGCCTCAACGCGCTGTACTACGACAGCGGCGTGCCGGGACGCCCGAGCGCGGTCGATGTCAGCCGCTGGGGTATTGCGCCATCGATCAAGTTCGGCCTGGAAGGCCCGACCTCGGTCACGCTGAGCTACTACCATCTGCAATCGGACGACATGCCCGACTACAGCACGCCGTACCGCAATAGCGGAACCGCGCGCAGCAAGGCCAACCCGGATAGCCCGGTCAATGTGGGCCGCCAGTTTTATGGCCGTACGGCGCTGGATTTCCGCAACACCCAGACCGATATCGGCACCGTGCAGTTCCAGCATGACTTCAGCAAGCAACTGTCGCTGCGCAACACCACGCGCTATGGCAAGAGCAGCCAGGATTACATCGTCACCAACCCGGACGACAGCGCCGGCAACGTCGCCAACGGCTATGTGTTCCGCTCGCCCAAGACCCGCATCTCGGATACCACGACCATTACCAACCAGACCGACCTGACCGGTGAGTTCATGACCGGCCCGTTCAAGCACAAATTTGCGACCGGCCTTGAACTGACCCATGAAGAAACCAATATCGGCAGCTATGTGGTGACGCAGACCAGCGCCAGCGGGGTGCCGATTTCCGGGCGCGTCTGCAATGCCGCGCTGCTGGCCAGCTATGCTTGTACCAGCCTCTATCGTTCCAACTCGGGCGATCCTTTCTACGGCACCGTGACCCGTTCGCCGACGGTCACCAATACCACCGTGATCACCAAGTCGGTATACGGCTTCGACACCATGGAGCTGACCAAGCAATTGTTCCTGAACCTGGGCCTGCGTTGGGACAACTACTCGACCCATTCGGTGCAGAACACCGGCGCCAACAATTTCTCCAACAACGACAGTTTCCGAAATTACACGGCCGGTCTGGTCTACAAGATCACGCCTGAAGCCAGTGTTTATGTCTCCTACGGTACTGCATCGACCCCGTCGGGCGCCAGCGTGGGCGATGGCGGCGACAACCTGTCGGCCGCCAACCAGGCGTTGCCGGCTGAGCGCACCAAGACGGCTGAAGTCGGCGCCAAGTGGGATCTGCTGAACAAGCAACTGTCGCTGACCGGTGCGGTGTTCCGCATCGAGAAGAACAATGCGCGCGTGGCAGTGGATGCGACGACCCAGGCCGTGGCCGGCACCCAGCGCGTGAACGGTTTCGAGCTGGGGATTTCGGGCAACCTGACCCGCAAGTGGACCGTGTTCGGCGGCTATACGCACCTGGATGCCAAGCTGGTCGACAACGGTCCTCTGGCAGCGAACTCGGTCAACAACGGCAACCAGTTCCCCAACACGCCCAAGGACAGCGCCAGCCTGTGGACGACCTACCAGGTCCTGCCCAAGCTGACCATCGGCGGCGGCGCGTTTTACGTCTCGCGCGTATTCGGCAACCCGGCCAACAGCCTGTTTGTGCCGTCCTACGTTCGTTACGATGCCATGGCGACCTACGCCGTGGACAAGAACGTGACCCTGCAACTGAACGTGCAGAACCTGACCGACAAGCTGTACTACGACCAGGCTTTCACCACGCACTATGCGCACATGGGACCTGGCCGCTCGGCTGTCCTGAGCGCCAACATCCGCTTCTGATCCAAAGCTGCCGCAAGAAAGAAAATAGCCCCGCAAGGGGCTATTTTTTTGCCTGCCGCTTTTTCCGTGGCATCAATCCGACCAGAGCTTCCCGGCGGTTGCCCAGTTCTCTTTCTTCACATCCTGGATGATGATATCCACCGATTCCGGCGGGCATTGCAGTGTCTTGCAGGTGGCTTCGGTGATGGCTTTCACCAGTTCGCGTTTTTGTTCCACGCTGCGTCCTTCGAACAGCTGGATGTTGAATGTGGGCATGCGGTTCTCCTTGAGATGGATGGGATCGGCCGATCCCCGGTTTTCAGTTTTTGTAACTGGCATCCAGCCGCTCCAGCTTGCGCAGCAGGGCAGGCCATTCGAGTACGCCTTCCGGGCTGCCGTCGCCCAGCAACTGGTCGCGCGTCTTGCGGCATACCGCCGCCGGCGGCTGGTGCGGGTAGAGCGTGCCGGCCAGTGCCTTGACCTGGATGGCGCAGGCCTTGTCCAGCGTATCGAGCAGCACGAAGGCTTCGGCCACGGTGCGTCCGCATACCAGGCTGCCGTGGTTGCGCAGGAGCATGGCGGGGTAATTGCCAAGTGCCGCCACCAGCCGCTGTTGCTCGGCCGGCGTGAGCGCCAGCCCTTCGTAGTCGTGGTAGCCCAGCAGTTCGTAAAAGCGCAGCGCATGTTGCGACAGGGGCAGCAGGCCTTGCGGCTGGATACCGACCGCGATGGCGTTGAGGTTGTGCAGGTGCAGGACGCAATGCGCATCGGGCCGGGCGGCATGCACTGCGGCATGGATGGCGAAGCCGCCGGCATTGACGCGGCGCCCGCTGCCGTCGACGACTTCGCCGGCGAGCGAAATCTTGACCAGGCTGGACGCGCAAATCTCGTCGAAGGCCAGGCCGAATTCATTGATCAGGAAATGCTGCGGCTCGCCCGGCACCGTGGCCGAGATGTGGGTGTAGACCACATCGTCCCAGCCATTGATGGCGCACAGGCGATAGCAGGCGGCGAGGTCGCGGCGGACCTGCCATTCGGCCGGGCTGATGCCGGCCGGTGGGGCGTCATTGGCTTGCATGATCAAAAGCTGGCGGAAACCGGCGGGGGAAAGCTGCAGATTACGCGATTCCCCCGGCCGTTTCCAGCCAGGTTGTGGCCTAGTTCAGAAATGGTATTCGGCGCGAATCATCGGCGTCTTGGCCAGCGAGCCCGGCACATAGGACGGGTTGCCGAACTTGTTGCGCCAGTACTGGTATTCCAGGCCTACGCGCAGCGTGTTCTTGCCCATGCCCATGGTGCTGCCGAGGTCGTACATGACCTGGCCGTCGAAGTTCAGCTCGGGCGAAGTCGGGCCACCGAATTCGTTCTTGCCCTTGGAGGCGATGTAGTTCATGTAGCCTTCGAAGGCGAAACCCGACGAGCCGAAGGGAATGCCCCAGGCCAGGCTCAGCATCGGGTGCGTGTCATAGCTGTAGCGGCTGGTGATGCCCTTGGGCTGGTTGCTCTCGAACAGCGCCAGAACGCTGATGTTGAGGAAGCCCGGCACATCCATCATCAATGTGGGGCCGACGACCCACATGCGCTTCTTGGAGGCGTAGCTGTTGTCGTTCTTGGTGTTCCAGTCGAAGCCCAGCGTCAGGCCGACGCCGCGTGCCGGGCCGAAGGACAGGTCCTTGCCCGCGATCTTGCCGATGTCCAGCGTATGGCGGTAGGTGATGTAGGCTTCCTGCGCGTTGTCATCCTTGCTGTTGGACATCAGCAGGTCGACGTTGAGGAAGTTGGTGCCGTATTTGTAGCCGCTGCTGTGGGTGAAGTTGATGATGCTCTTGGTGATGTCCTGCGAGTTGTAAGGCTCGGCGAAACGGGTGCCGTAGCGGTAGCCGATCGAATTGTCGGACCAGTCGGCTGCGGCTGCCGCGCCGGATGCGGCCAGCAGGCCGGCTGCAATGGCGCCGTGAATACGCCGGGATGTTTGTTGCATGGTGTCTCCTCCATTGTTGGTTGTGGCTGCGCGTTGTTGTTTGAATGCGCAGTTCCGTGGTTCCGCCACGGCGGTCAGGCAAAAATCGGACGTGCGGGATGCGCGCATCCCGTGCCTGCCCAATAGGAGGGGCAGGCGGGTCAGGCAGGATGCGGTGGAGGGCCGGCGTGGGGGTAGGCCGGCGTCAATGCCCGGCCTCAGCTTCGGTTGGAAGCGGAGGGGGCGTATGGGTGAGTCTTGCGCCAGTGCTGGGCGATATCGATGCGGCGCGTGACCCAGACGTTGTCGTGGCCGCCAATGTAGTCGAGGAAGCGCGCCAGCGATGCGGCGCGCGCCGGGCGTCCGGCCAGCCGGCAATGCAGGCCGACCGACAGCATCTTGGGGCGATCCAGTCCGTTCGGGTCGCCTTCGCGGTACAGCGTGTCGAAGGCGTCCTTCAGGTAATCGAAGAACTGCGTGCCGGAGTTGAAGCCCTGCGGCGCGGCGAAGCGCATGTCGTTGGTGTCCAGCGTGTAGGGCACGATCAGTTGAGGCAAGTCCGATCCATTGGAAAGGGCGACGTTTTCCCAGTAGGGCAGGTCGTCGGCATAGCTGTCGGCGTCGTAGGCGAAGCCGCCGTGCTCGGCCACCAGTCGACGCGTGTTGGGCGAGTCGCGTCCGGTGTACCAGCCCAGCGGCGGCGCGCCGGTCAGCTCGCGGATGATCTGCACCGCTTCGGCGAGATGGCGGCGCTCGGTGGCTTCGTCGACATTCTGGTAGCTGATCCAGCGCAGGCCGTGGCAGGCGATCTCATGGCCCAGTTCGAGGAAGGCGGCGGTGGCCTCGCGGTTGCGCTGCAGGGCGCGCGCCACGCCGAACACGGTCAGCGGCAGGCGGCGTTCTTCGAACATGCGCAGCAGGCGCCATAGTCCCGCGCGCGAGCCGTATTCATAGATCGATTCCATGCTCATGTGGCGCGCCGGGAAGCTTTGCGCGCCGATGATTTCGGAGAGGAAAGTCTCGGAACCGGCATCGCCGTCGAGCACGCAGTTTTCCGCGCCTTCTTCATAGTTCAGCACGAACTGCACGGCGATGCGCGCGCCGCCCGGCCAGCGCGCATGCGGCACATGGCGGCCATAGCCGGTCAGGTCGCGGGGATAGTTGGGGTCTTTCATGTCTCCTGCCTCGTCTTGGTTTTCTGCTGTGTTTGCGGCGATTGCGCGTGCACTTGTTTGGGGCGGATTGCACGGGTAAGGCATTATGTCCGCAGAATGGATGGGTGGTATAAGGTGGCTCGTATATGGACTTGAAAGGCTGCGGTATATCATTTGCCGTCATCGCATGCCATCGGCATCGGACCGCACAACCGCCACGAAACGAACAAGGGAAAGGAATACACCATGGGCAAACTGAGCACGCACGTGCTGGACATCACCAAAGGCAAGCCGGGCGTCGGCGTGAGGCTGGCGCTGTATGCGGTCGAAGGCGGCCAGAAGAGGCTGCTCAAGAATGCCGTCACCAACAGCGACGG
Source organism: Herbaspirillum chlorophenolicum (assembly GCF_001189955.1). Lineage (GTDB taxonomy): Bacteria > Pseudomonadota > Gammaproteobacteria > Burkholderiales > Burkholderiaceae_D > Herbaspirillum > Herbaspirillum chlorophenolicum. Next base: position 7,652 of record NZ_LFLT01000001.1, read on the forward strand.
CCGTTGCGACGAACCGCTGCTGGCCGGCGAAGAGGTGCGCACCGGCAAGTACGAACTGGTGTTCGCCGCCGGCGACTATTTCGCCGCGCAAGGTGTGGATGTGCCGTCGCCGCGTTTTGTCGACGAAGTGGTGATCGCCTTCGGCATCGCCGATCCGGCGCAGAACTACCACGTGCCGCTGGTGGTGTCGCCCTGGGCGTATTCGACGTATCGCGGCAGCTGACCTTTACCGCCCTGACGAAAACGGCCGCTTCCGGAATCCGGAAGCGGCCGTTTCGCTTGGTGGGGCAAGGGAGTCAGAACTCGTTCTGCAGTTTCTTGTATCCCTGCACCAGCTCGTTGTTGGTGCGGGCGACGTCTTCGGAGAATTCGGACGCAGCCACCGATACGCGGGCGATGGTCGAGAGGTCGGTCTTGGGGCCGATGCGCTCGGTCGACGGGACGTAGAAACCCGGCGGCAGGTCGCAGCCGTCGACCACGGCGTTGTGGCGCACCACGCAGCCTTTGCCGATGCTGCAGTTGAACAGCACGCTGTTGAAACCGATGAAGGCTTCGTCGCCTACAGTGCAGGGGCCGTGCACGATGGCGCGGTGGGCGATGGAGGTGCGTTCGCCGATGGTGACGGCGGCGCCGGACTTGGAGTGGATCACCACGCCGTCCTGGATGTTGGAGTGGGCGCCGATGATGATGGGTTCCATCTCGCCGTTGGCGTCGACTTCGTCGGCGCGGATCACGGCATAGGGGCCGATGAAGACGTTCTCATGGACGATGACCTTGCCGCACAGGATGGCGGTCTGGTCGACATAGGCGGATTCGTGGACTTGGGGCCGGTGGCCTGATGGGTTGCGGCGAAGCATGAGGAAGCGCTCTCCTTGGTCTGGAATGGGCAGGCTGCGGTTTGCACCGGCCGACTCGCGTTCAGCCGGGCAAACCGGGTAGCGATCATACCTTGTTTGGCACATGGCCGCGCAAGCACGGGATGTTGGTTATATCGTGTGCGGAGCGTTCGGGGCGTGATCGCCGTTTTCCTTGTCCGAAGCACGGGCAGGTAATATAATGATAATCATTCTCAAAATAAGAGAGTGAATAGTAGAGCCAATAAGAGCGTCAAAAACAGAGCGTTTCGCCCGGCCACCGGCTGATGCCGGCAGCGGTGCAGGACGCCAGCCATCGGGAAACGGTCGGCAGTTCGACAAACGTGCAGGCGAGGGCCAGGCATATCCGCCGGATACAACACGAGGCGTTCGCCTCGTCCATCTGCTCTCGCTTCATCAGCCAGTCATGGCGGCCATCACTATCGGCCGTCTAGCCCGCAGAGAACATCCCTTCCAGCAGCCCGGGGCCTGTTACAGGCCCCGGTGTCCGATTCGCGCCAAACGAAACGGCATCCGTACGGGCGTCCATGCCCATTGCATACGTGTGCCGTTTCCCCTGGCTGAATGTCATCCAGAGTGTCATCAGAAAACAAGCATCGCAAACATCGAAAGGAATAAGTTCATGAAGCGTTTGGCAATCGTATCGAGCCTGCTTTCCACCCTCGTGCTGGCAGTGCCGGCCTCGGCGCACCAGATCTGGCTGCAACAGGATGCCAAGGGGGCGCAGCTCTACTTCGGCGAGTTCGGCGAAAACCTGCGTGAAGCCTCGCCCGGCCTGCTCGACAAGTTCGTGAGCCCGAGCGCCGTACTGATCGGTTCCAACGGTGACCGCACACTGGAGTTGAGCAAGAAGTCCAACGCCTTCGATTTGTCGGCCAGGGCCGGCAGTGGCGAGTCCATCGTGGCTGAAGAAGCGCACTATCCGGTGTTCGAGAACAAGCATGGCGGCGGCACGCCTACCCGCACCGCGTGGACCCCGGCGGCGCGCCTGGTGACTTCCAACGCGGCCCAGGAGCCGCGCCTGACGCTGGACCTGCTGCCCACCGGCAAGCCGGGTGAATTCAAGGTGACGTACAAGAACGCGCCGCTGCCCAAGGCCAAGGTCGGCCTCGTGGTGCAATCGGGCTGGATGAAGGAAGCCTATTCGGACGAACAAGGGCTGGTGCATTTCGACATGCCGTGGCAAGGCGCGTACGTGGCTGAAGTGCACCACACCGACAAGGTGAGCGGCGAGCGCGACGGCAAGGCCTTCGATACCGCCAGCTTCGTGACCACGCTGTCGCTGGTGCAGCCCAAGGGCATCAAGGCACTGCCGGCAGGCCCTGCTGCCAAGCCCAACAAGTAATGGCGGCAAACAAGCGCGGCGAGTAAGAAGCAAGCGAAAATCATGAAATCAACGACGCAATCCGGCCCGACGGCGATGTATCGCCTGGCCGTTCTTTCGCGCGTAACCGCCGCCATTTGCGGCGGTTACGCGTTGGCCGGCCTGTGCACCGCACTGTTGGCCATATGGTTGCCGATGGCGCGGGCCGATGCGGTGATGACGGCCACCATGCTGTCATTCGCCATCTATGCCTGTGCCGTGATCTGGGTGTTCGCCGCGCGCGACGCCTGGCGCGCCTGGATCGGCCTGGGCTTGCCCACGCTGGCGCTGGCGGCGGCGTATTGGCTGGGCCGGAGCGTGTCATGAGGGAAGGTTTTCGCCAATCGATGGCATGGCTGCACACTTGGAGCGGCCTGTTGGTGTGCTGGGTATTGCTGCTGGTGTTCGCCGGCGGCACCGCCAGCTATTTCAAGGATGAGATTACGTTCTGGATGACGCCGGAACTGCATGCCGGCGCACGTGAACAAGTGGCGCCGGAGGTGGCCTTGCAGCATGCGGTAGCGCATTTGCAGGAACAGGAGCCGCAGGCCGAGCGCTGGTTCATCAGCCTGCCGTCCGAACGCAGTGGCGCCATGCGGGTGGGCTGGATCAGCCCGCCGCCCAAGGACGGCGCCAAGGGGGCGCCGCGCAGCCGCTTCAAGAGCGAGACCCTCGATCCCGCCAGCGGCCGGAAGATGGCCGCCGTGCGCGAAACCCGTGGCGGCGAGTTCCTCTACCGCCTGCATTTCGACCTGCACTACATGCCCGTCATCTGGGCGCGCTGGATTGTCAGCATCTGTGCGATGTTCATGCTGGTGGCGATCGTCAGCGGCATCATCACGCACAAGCGCATCTTCAAGGATTTCTTCACCTTCCGTCCGGGCAAGGGGCAGCGTTCCTGGCTGGATGCGCACAATGCCACTGCCGTGCTGGCCTTGCCGTTCCATCTGATGATCACCTATACCGGGCTGGTCACGCTGATGTTCATGATCATGCCGTGGGGCGTTCAGACTGCCTATAAGGACAAGGGTGGCGAATCCGCTTTCTTCGAAGAAGTCTTCCCGGTCGGCGCCGGGCGCATCCAGCCGGCCGGTGTGCCTGCACCGCTGGCGCCGCTGAAGCCGATCGTCGAGCAGGCCCGGCAGCATTGGAACGGTGCGCCACTGGCTACCATCGTGATCAACAATCCGGGCGACGCCAATGCCACCATCGTCGTCACCCGCCAGAAAACGCGCACCTTGTCTTACCTGCAGCCGGGCATGATATTCAACGGCACCACCGGTGCGCTGACTTCGGCGATGGGCGACGACCCCAGCGCCACGGCAGTCACCCGCGGCGCGCTGTACGGCTTGCATATGGGGCATTTCGCCGACCCGTGGTTGCGTGTGCTGTTCTTCCTGTGCGGCTTGTCCGGGTGCGTGATGGTCGCCAGCGGCGCGTTGCTGTGGGCCGTCAAGACGCGCCAGAAGCAGGCCAAGGCCCTGGCGCAGGGCGCGCGCCGCACGTTCGGGCTGCGCCTGGTCGATGCGCTCAACATTGGCGCCATCGCCGGTTTGCCGATCGCCTTCGCCGCCTATTTCTGGGCCAACCGCCTGCTGCCGGTCGGTTTGCCGCAGCGGCCGCAGATGGAAATCACCTGGTTCTTCGCGGCCTGGGCTATTGCCGCGGTGCTGGCGCAGATCCGTCCCACGATGGGCATGTGGCGCTTCCAGTTGTCGGTGGGGGCGGCGATGTTCATCGGCATTCCCATTCTCAACGTCTTCACCACGCACTCCCATCTGGGCGTGACGCTGTTGCAGGGGCGCGGCCCCTGGCAGGTCGCCGGCTTCGACATCACCGTGCTGCTGCTGGGTATCGCGCTGGCGATGGTGGTGCGCGCGCTCAACAAGCGTGAAAAGAAACAGGCCAAGGCCGCTGCCGCGGGAATCAAGACCGAGCAGGGCAAGCTCAGGGAGGCAGCATGAATCCCTTCGGTTTTGCGCTGGCGATGGTGCTGGGTTATTGCGCCTGGAGTGCGTTGTCCATGGCAATGGGCCGGCATTACGCGGATATCCACGGCCGCGGCGCAGAACCCGGCGCTGCGCAGCGCAGGCGCCTGCGCTGGCTGGGTGCGCTGGGCATCGTCCTGACTTTCGCCGTGGCGGTGGCGATGCAAGGCTGGACCATCGGGCCGGTCGGCTGCATCGGTTTCCTGACCATGGCGGGCGTGCTGCAGGTGCTGTCGCTGACGTATGTGCCGGTCCGCGTTCCGGTTTTTTCGCGCTGGCTGGCGTATGCGGCGCCGGTACTGGCGGTGCTGTGGCTGTTCTGATCCTGTGCGTATCGGCGCTTGATATGGATTAAGGCGGCATGCCAGGATTTGGTTTGAAATCCATTCTTCTCTCTGTTGTTTTTAAGGGCTGCGGCAATATGTCGCAGCCCTTTTTTTATCCCGGCAGGCGTGGCTAAGTGCTTGTGCCGAAAGGGCTTTTCTTCACAGCTGTGAAGATGCCCGCAGGCGACGTGGGGAAGGCCCCCTCGCACGCCGCGGCGGCCATGCTAGATTCGCGCGATGGGGAACGGACACAATCATCGGCGCACACGCATCCTGCTCTCGGCGCCTGCCGTATGGAGCGCTGTCGTGCTGATGCTTGCCGTTGCGCTGCTGCCGACCGTATCGCGCCTGGCCACGGCGATGACCAATGGCCAGCTGATCTTCTTGCAGGAAATCTGCACCGCTTCTTCGGCTGCCGATGGCAATGACGCGCCTGCCCCGATGAAGGCAATGACGGCATGTCCTTATTGCCTGCTGCAGGCCGAGTTGCCTTATCCGCTCCAGCCATCGGCGCTTGCCGCCGTGGTCCTGCAACCGTTGTACTTCCTGCCGCGCCTGTTCCATCTGGCGCCATCCCCGTTGTTCTCCTGGATCAACGCCTTGTCGCGCGCGCCGCCGGCTGCCTGATCCTTCCTCTTTTTCCTGATTCTTTCAGCCGACCATCAAGGCGGGGTTGCATGCGCAATCCCGCCCACCGTATTTTCGCCGTTCGCCATGAGCCAACTACCAGTCGTCCATTCGTCATCCCTCCGATTCAAACCGCGCCCGCTGATGCTGGCCTTGCTCTCCGCCTGGAGCGGCGCCGCGCTGGCGCAAGTCGCACAGGCTGACGCTGTACCCCAGGGCGCCGATGCCTTGCCAGTCATCGAAGTGCGCGAGGCCGCCTCGGTTCCCGAGCGCAAGCAGCTGCCGCAGACCAGCGCCAGCGTCACGGCTGCGACTGCTGCCGATGGCATCAATGTCACCGACACTTCCGATGCATTGAAATATTTGCCCAGCCTGTCGGTGCGCAAGCGCTACATCGGCGACACCCAGGCGCCGCTGGCCACGCGCACCACCGGCGTGAACGCCAGCGCGCGCAGCCTGGTGTACGCCGACGGCATCCTGCTCTCGGCGCTGGTGAACAACAACAACGGCAACGGTTCGCCGCGCTGGTTCATGGTGGCGCCGGAAGAGATCGAACGCATCGATGTCATGTACGGCCCGTTTGCCGCCGAATATCCCGGCAATTCCTACGGTGCGGTGACCGAGATCACCACGCGCATGCCGGACCATGTTGAGGCCAGCGTCAAGGCACTGTATTCCCAGCAGGACTTCAACCAGTACGGCAACGGCGGCACCTACCGGGCGCAGGAGTACAACGTCTCGCTGGGCAACCGCAGCGGCGCGCTGGCATGGCGCTTCTCTGCCAACCACCTGGACAGTTTTTCGCCGCCGGTGACCTATGTCACCTCCGGCACAATCCCGGCCGTCGCCACCGGCGCGGTGGCGACGCAGGACCGCACCGGCAAGCCCATCTACGTGCTGGGCGCCGGCAACCTCACGCATACCGTGCAGGATGCCGCGCGGCTGAAGCTCTCCTATGACTTCACGCCTACGCTCACGGCCACTTACACATTGGGCCTGTGGCAAAACCAGGCCAATGCCAACCCGCAAACTTTCCTCAAGAATGCGGCCGGCGCGCCGGCTTATGGCAGCGGCTTTTCCAGCAACAGCGTGGACCAGCAGCAATGGATGCAGGGCCTGGAGCTGCGCAGCAAGACCGGCGGCGCGTGGGACTGGCAAGTCGCGGCCAGCACCATGTCGGCATCGCGCGACCTGACGCGCACTTCCACTACCGCCTTCCCGGCCGGGCAGAGCGGCGGTGCGGGCACCATCGCCGATGCCAGCGGCACCGGCTGGAGCACGCTCGACGCCAAGGGGATCTGGCGGCCGGAAGACGGCAGCGGCAAGCGCGGCACGCATACGGTCAGCTTCGGCGCGCATTACGACCGCTACACGCTGGCCACACCGACCTGGAACACCACGAACTGGATCTCCGGCAGCAACGGTACGCTGGCATCCGACTCGCGCGGCAAGACCGAGACCTCGGCGCTGTGGGCGCAAGATGTATGGCGCCTGGCGCCGGCGCTCAAGGCCACGCTGGGTGCGCGCTACGAGTGGTGGCGCGCATTCGGTGGCTATAACTTTTCCACCACCGGCGGCACCGGCTTTCCGGTGAACCAGCCGCAGGTCACGCAGAATGGCGTGTCGCCCAAGGTGTCGCTGGCCTGGGCCGTCAACGACGATTGGCTGGCCACGCTGTCGACCGGCCGCGCCTTGCGTTTCCCGACCGTGGGCGAGCTGTACCAGAACGTGCTGGCCGGCGGCGTCTATCTGCAGGCGAATCCCTACCTGAAGCCGGAAAAAGTGTGGTCGACCGAACTGGCCATCGAGCGTGCGCTGGCCGAAGGGCGCGGCAAGTGGCGCGTTTCGCTGTTCGAGGAGCAGGTGTCGGATGCGCTGATCTCGCAGTCGTCGACGCTGGGCAATAACGTGGTGTCATTCACGCAGAACGTCGACAAGACCCGCCAGCGCGGCATCGAGGCTGCCTTCGAGCGCAACGACCTGGTGCTGCGCGGGTTTTCATTGAACGGCAGCGTGACGTATGTGGATGCCCGCATCCTGGCCAACAGCGGTTATGTGCCGACCGCCGCCGGCGCCACTTCGGTGGGCAAGCGCACGCCCTATGTGCCGGAATGGCGCGCGACGCTGGTGGCGACCTATAAGCCGGACGACCGCTGGAGCTACACCCTGGCCGGCCGTTACAGCGGCCGGGTGTATGCCACGGTGGACAACACCGATGTCAACAGCCACACCTACCAGGGCTTCGACGGCTATACCGTGTTCGATGCGCGTGTGCGGTATCGCTTCGACCGGCATTGGAGCGGAGCAGTCGGCGTGGATAACCTGACCAACCGGGATTATTTCCTGTTCCATCCGTTCCCGCAGCGGACGGTGTTTGCGGAGTTGAAGTACGACTTCTGACCGGCGACGCCGGGTCCTGACTTTCGTCAGGACGACGGCGGTGGGGTCAGGCGGCCTTTTCCTTGCGCGGTTCGCCCAGTCCCATTTCCTTGCGGAAGATATCCTCCATCTCGCGCCGCACGCGGATTGCCTCGCGCGAAGCATCGATGGCCACGTCCGCCCAGCTCACCGTCTGGCCGGCGGCTACCGGCCGTTGCAGCACAATGCCATGCGCCAGCCCGATGGGCAACGCTTCGTGATTGAGCGAGGCGGCGGCCGGCATCAGCTTGCCGTAGACCATGTAGCCGCCTTCGCCGTCGAGCTTTTCGCCCGGCTTGAGGTCGCGCTTGGCGACCGCCACCGTGTCGCCGGCGAAGCCCCGCGTGTCGCCGGTCGGCTGGCCGCGCACCGCGATGCTGGCGACCGAGTAGCCCAGTTCCAGGCCGATCAGGTGATAGGGCTTGTACATCGAGGCGAAGCGGCCGCTGGCGTCGGTCTTCAAGCCGTACTGGGCGAAGCAGTCGCGCACGTAGTCGGTGGGCGCTTCAAAGGTAACGTAGACGCCCCAGCGCAGGTCGCGGAACACCGGGCGGCCGTCGCGTTCCAGCGAGGACACCACTTCCACCGTGCCCGAATGCGGCAGGATGCCGCCGGCAGATTGCGGGCGCAGGATGGTCGGCAGGTCGTCCACGCCGCAGGGCGGGAAGGCCAGTCCGCTGTCGGCCGGGCGCAGGCCGCAGGCGTTGGAGACGGCGGCCATTTCCAGCGCCGATTTGGTGCCGTCGAGGAAGGAGTTGAACATCTGCGGGTTGAAGTCGCCGCCGGCCACCTGTTCTTCCGAGAAGCCGTAATGGCCCCACACCGTGTCCGGCGTGGACTGGTGGTAGACCGGCAGGTACTTGGTGCCCTTGCCGGCACAGACCACCTCGAAGCCGGAGGTGCGCGCCCAGTCCACCATCTCGGCGATCAGTGCCGGCTGGTCGCCGTAGGCCATCGAGTAGATGATCCCGGCTTCGGCCGCGCGCCGCGCCAGCAGCGGACCGGCCAGCGCATCGGCTTCGACGTTGACCATGATGATGTGCTTCTTGTGCTCGCAGCACAGCAGCGTGTGGCGGATACCGGCTGCCGGGCTGCCGGTGGCGTCGATCACGATATCGAGCTCGGGCCGCGAGATCAGCGCCTCGGCGTCGTCCTGCACGAAGGTACTGCCGTGCCGCAGCGCTTCGTCCCACGAGCGCGCAGCATACTGCTCGGCTTTCCAACCGACCCGCTGCAGCGATTGCTGCGCGCGCTGCGGCGACAGGTCGGCGATGCCCAGCAGGTGTACGCCCGGCGTGCGCGGCACCTGCGACAGGAACATCGATCCGAACTTGCCGGCCCCGATCAGGCCCACCCGCACCGGCTTGCCTTGTTCGGCCAGCGCCTTCAGTTGATTGAACATCGTTGCCATGCCGTCTCCTCGCGTTGATCTGTAAACCTGGGGACCGGTGCGTTTGCCGCTATCCGGCCATCGTTGTGGCGAAAAGAGTAGCATTGGGATTTTCACGCGTAAATGTCGAAATTTGCACATTCATCGTGCGATAAATCACATATCGAACAGGGCTGAAAAGATGAGGAAATTCGACTGGGACGACCTGCAAGCCTTCCTCGCGGTGGTACGTGCCGGACGCCTGACGGTGGCGGCGCGCAAGCTTGGGGTGGACCATTCCACATTGAGCCGGCGCATCGCCGGGCTGGAGGAGGCGATCGGGGCCACATTGTTCGACCGCCGTGCGGCCGGTTATGCCTTGACGGCCGAAGGCGAGCGCCTGGTGCCGGATGCCGAGGCGATGGAAAACCTGGCGATCCGCATCCGCTCGCGCCAGGACGATGCGGCCCAGGGGCTGACCGGGTCGGTGCGTATCGGTACGCCTGAAGCATGGGGTACCTATTTCCTGGCGCCTGAGTTGAAAGAACTGTCCCGATTGCATCCCGAGCTGGAGGTGGAACTGGTGGCCAATCCGCGCATGTTCAGCATTTCCAAGCGGGAAGCGGACATCGCGGTGAGCATGACGCGGCCGGAAAAAGGCCGGCTGATCGCGCGCCGCCTCAACGACTACGAACTGGGCATCTACGCCGCGCCCGGCTATCTGGCCGAACATGGCGACGTGACCGGGCGCCGGCAACTGGAGCAGCATCGCTGGGTCGGCTATATCGAAGACCTGATGTGGTCTTCCGAGCTGGATTATCTGGGAGAAATTTCAGCGTCGCTGGTGCCGCAGATCCGGATTTCCAATGTGATCAGCCAGGTGCAGGCGGTGGCCGCAGGCATCGGCCTGGGCGTGCTGCCATGTTTTCTGGCACGGCGGGAACCGGGGCTGGTCAGGGTCTTGCCTGGCGAGATCAGCCTCACGCGCTCTTATTGGCTGCTGACGCATGCCGATGCACGCGATCTGGTGCGGGTACAGGTGGTGGCGGACTTCATTGTCAGCCGTCTGGCTGCGCGTGGCGGGGATTTCTGGATGGATACGGCGTAACCGGGGGAGCATCCGCAGGGCGGTGGTAAAGCGCAGGCTTTTAGCTGCTGCGCGCTTTCTCAATGGTTTCGCGCGCTGCTTCCAGCATCGCGGCAGGTTCGGGGGCGTTGGATTCCAGATAATGGTTTTCCAGCGTCACGGCAAGGTTGCTCATCTTTTCCGACAGCTCGGCCAGGGCCACGCTGAGTTCGCACATCAAGGCGGATATGTTTTTCGGAGATTGGGCCATGGCTGCTTCCTTTTCAGAGTGCGATCCCCCCCTGTTGGCATGTCCGGTAATTCAGTACGGCGCCAGCAAAGCAGGTACAAACCGATTACGTTGCATATTCCTGATTATTCTATGACGAATATTCGTTGGACTGTTGGGCGTATCAAAGGTGCAGAAGGAAAATGTAAGAAGAAGGAGGATTTCTTTGCGATATGGCAAGAGTGAACGCTCTTGGCTTGCGCAACCGGCAATGCATGAACTCCGGGCTTGCCATTGCAGGATAGAAGTCCCGGCGAGAGGTCCGGCTTACAGGTATTTCACTTCGATGGTGGCCGAGCCGTCCAGCGGCACATCCTGGTTCAGCGGCAGTTCTTCGGCCTTGTTCAGCACCGGACGCACCTTGATCTGGGTCGACAGCACCTTTTGCGCAGCCGGTTGTGCACCGTTGTCGGTGAAGGAGAAATAGTGGCCGCCGTGCTGGATGTAGCCGGTGGCGGTATTCCAGCTGTTGCCCTTGTCGGCGGAGACGATGCTGGTGACGCTGCGGCCGTCCGCGGTGGCGCCTTGTTCGAAGGACAGTACGTAGCCGCCGACCTTCTTGCCGGCCACGGCGCCCAGGCCGAAGTTGTATTCGCTGCCGGCCTGGATGCTGTCGGTAATGCCGGCCACGCGGGAGGAGGCGCGATTGTCGACGACGGTCAGGGCGATCTTGGCGGCTGCGTTGCAGCTCACGGTCAGGGCGATCTGGCGGGCCGGCAGGGCGGTAGTCTGGCCGTTGCGCAAGGCGCCGGCCGAAATGCTGCCATAGTCGACCACGCCATCGGCGGCCAGGGTCGGGGTGCAGGCTGCCGGGCGGATCACGCCGGTGACCTTCAGCTCTACCGACGGCGCCGCATGCGACAGGCTTGCTGCGCTTGCAGCGGTAACCAGGATCAGCATGTTCAGGAGGCGTTTCATCGTCGGCTCGGTTTGTCGGTAAGCGCAATGTGTTGCGCGATGTAGCCATTCTCCCGATCCGTGCCTCCCGGTTATATGGGAAAAGTCTCAAAAATATTCTGAGATCCAGATTCTTTCATGCAGGGCTTTTCCCATGAAAAAGCCCGCACTGGGCGGGCTTGAGGGTTGCGGTGCCTGGCCGGACGATGTCGGCCTGGCAACAAAGAACGGGTCAGAACGTTTCCCAATCCCCTTCATTGTCACCGGCCGGCAGGCGCGAGGGCGATTTTGCCGCGGGTTGGGCTGCCGGTTTTGCTGCCGCAGACGTATTCGCTTTGGCGGCCGCGGCCGCAGCTGGTTTTGTCGGGGCTGGCCGGGCCGCCGCTACAGGTTTCCTGATGGCCGCCGGGGCGCTCGCTTTCGGACGCGGCGGTGCCGCCGGTGCGGATGTCTGGACGCTGTGCGCCTGCTCGGCATCGATGCGGAAGCTGCTGACCAAGCCCGCCAGCGTGGACGCCTGATCCTGCAGCGATTGTGCAGCCGCTGCGGCCTGTTCGACCAGCGCGGCATTCTGTTGCGTGCTTTCATCCATTTGCGAGATGGCGCTGCCCACTTCGGCAATCCCGGCGCTTTGTTCCTGGCTGGCCGAACTGATCTCGCCGACGATATCGGTCACGCGTTTGACGCTGGCCACGACCTCGGTCATGGTCGCGCCGGCTTGCTCGACCAGCTTGCTGCCGGTATCTACCTTGGCCACCGAGTCGTCGATCAAGGCCTTGATCTCCTTGGCCGCCGATGCCGAACGTTGCGCCAGCGAGCGCACTTCGGAAGCCACCACGGCGAAGCCGCGGCCTTGTTCACCGGCCCGCGCCGCTTCCACCGCAGCATTGAGCGCCAGGATGTTGGTCTGGAAGGCGATGCCGTCGATCACGCCGATGATGTCCGCAATCTTGCGCGAGCTTTCGGTGATGCCTTCCATGGTCTGCACTACCTGGCTGACCACGCTGCCGCCCTGGATCGCCACTTCCGACGCCGATTCGGCCAACTGGTTGGCCTGGCGGGCGTTATCGGCATTTTGCTTGACGGTAGAGGTCAGCTCTTCCATCGCCGAGGCGGTTTCTTCCAGCGAGCCCGCCTGCTGTTCGGTGCGGCCGGACAAATCGAGGTTGCCGCTGGCGATTTCGCCGGAGGCGGTGGCGATGGTATCGGCCGAGATCTTGATGTTGGAGATGGTCGACAGCAGCGAGTCGCGCATGCTGCGCACCGAGAACAGCAGGCTGCCGGTGTCGCCCGGCCGGGTCTCGATGTTGGGCGTCAGGTCGCCCTGTGCGATGCGGTTGGCGACATCGGCCGCACGCGCCGGATCGCCGCCGATGGTGCGCATGATGCCGCGGTTGATGTAGACCACCAGCGATACCAGCGCCAGCGACACCACGGCAAACAGCGCGATCATCTGCCACAGCGTACGCATGAAGGCAGCATTGATGTCGTCGGTGTAGGCCCCGGTAGTCATGTTCCAGTCCCAAGGCCGGTAGGCGACCACGAAGGAGGTTTTGGGCACCGGCGCCGAAGCGCCTACCTTGGGCCACAGGTAGTTGACGAAGCCGCCTTCGGGCGACGCTCCGGCTTTCGAGATTTCCACGAACAGGAGCGTGCCGGCCGGGTCCTTGAAGTTGGACAGGTCCTTGCCGTCAAGCTCGGGCTTGATCGGGTGCATCACGATGATCTGTTTTGACGTCGAGACCGAGAAGTAGCCGTCGGTGCCGTAGCGGATGCTCTTGACGGCGGCGATGGCGCGTTTCTGGGCCTCTTCCTTGCTCAGGGCGCCGCTGTCGGCTTGCGCGCCATAGCCTTTGACCAGTGAGAGGGCGGTCTGGCCGATGTTGGTGAGGTCGTTCTTGCGTTCCTCCAGCCGGATATTGCGCATGGTCACCGCACTGAATATCGAGATGGCAAACAGTGCGATCAAGCTCAGGACAAGTGGCAGCCAAAGTTTTTTACTGAATGACAGCTGGCTCATGGTGGAGTCTCCCCTGGATTGAGTGATGTCGTATCGGTGTCTTTGCACCGTGGAAATTCCATTGCACTTGCGTGGGCTCGAATCAGCGTAACACTGTTATCGGCGCAGCATCCAGGGAACTTTATCGCAGGAGGCGGGCATTAAGGGCGGGGAAACAACACCGTAATGACGAGGCATTTCGTCGAATTGAAAAAAAGCGTGAGCCGGCTCAATGGCGGACCCAATACCAGGCTTGTCCTATCCATTCATGCATGGCGTAACTGGATAGCTGCAGATTAGATGCGGCAGGGAAATAGTCGGTTATCCGGGAGCTTGCCATGCCGGTGAAGACCGTTGGCGCAGGCGTGACTTTCAGCCCGGTGCTGGAAAAGACGCGCACCGAACGCGGCATGTGGATGGCATCGGTGACCAGCAAGATGCGGCCGATGTTGTCTTGCTTGAGCATGTCGGCCGACATGACGGCATTGTCGTAGGTAGTGTTGGAGCGCTTTTCTTCCCAGCGCACCTCGGCGCCAAGATCGCGGCGCAAGGTCCGGGCCATGAGCGCGGCTTCGCTTTCGGGCGATCCATCGGGACTGCCGCCGGTGACCAGGATGGGCAACCCGGTCTTCCGCTGCAGATAGGCGCCGTATTGCAGGCGCTTCATGCCTATCATGCTGGCTTCGTCGTCATGCCCATATTCCGGCGCGTTACCCATGCGCCCGGCGCCCAGGATGACGATGGCTTGCGCATCGCCTGCCGCCGCCAGCGGCGGATATTGGTTCTCCAGCGGCCGCACCAGCAGCATGGCGCCGAGGCGCGTGCTTAGCACCAGCAGCATGGCTACGCCCAGAAAGATCATCAGATTGCCGGTTTTGCGCATGCGCCGGCGCAGCAAGAAACCCGCCGCGCAAAGCAGGAGCGAGTTGGCGGGAGGAAGCAGCAGGGCACTGGCGATAGCGGAAAGCAGGACGGAAAAAGGCATCGGTGGCGGCAGTCGGGAGGCAAAAGTCGTTTCATTGTCGGCCATCCCGGTGTTTTGATCTACCATTGCCGCGGCGAAGAGGAGAGCGCAGGTTGCCTTGCCGCACTTAACACCGCAAAATCGCGTCATTACAAAGGGAAGGGCGAATGCCCCGGGGAGCAGAGTGATACGTCTTGTCTTGTTGTTGCTGGGGGCGGATTTCATCCGCCGTAATTGGCATGTGCTGGCCATCGTCGGCCTGGCCTGGGGCACCATCGGCGTTTCGCTGATGATCGATGCCCTGGATGGCGTGCTCAATTTTCCATTGTCCCTGTTCGGCTACCTGCTGTTGCTGGAAAGCCTGGCCACCCTCTGGGTGGCCAACAGCGGCATCGGCGCACAAAAAACCTTGCGCTACGTCAAGGGGGCGATCTTCCTGCTGATCGCGCTGCTCATCATCACGCCGTACCACGCCAGCAGCATGGCGCTGGCCATGCTGTTCGGCACCGCCTTTGCCATCGGCGGCGGGCTGCAGATCACATCGGCGTTGGTAGTGCGCTTCCCGCGCTGGCGTGCGGCCGTCGCTGGCGGCGGCGTCCAGATCATTCTCGCCATCATATTTTTCCAGCCTTACCCTACCCACTATAAGGGCACGGTCCCGTTCTGCCTGGCGCTGGGCCTGATCTTCGGCGGCTGGAACATGATCTGGCTGGCGCTGCGCACGCGCATGCTGCCGCAGCGTGTGTCGGTCGATATGCTGGCCCAGCGCAATACCGCGGATGGACGTCCATTCGATGCCGGCCTGTATCGCGGAGATGAAACGATGAAGCCGATGCTGCAAGCCGGCGGCGGCATGCTGGGCAAGGGATGGAAAGCGCCGGCGGCGGCCGGGGAAACGGTCTCCGGCCAGCAGATGGGCGAAGGAGAAGTGTTGCCGCAAGACGGCGACAGGCCTTCCATGACAGTGCACGTGTGGACGCCCGCCGGCAGTGCCAAAGGTCCGGCGCGGCGCCAGCCGGTGATCGACCGCTACATTGCCGCGGTCGACACCAACGGCGTGATCTCCACCGGCCATGCCGCGCTGGAAGTGCGCCCCGACTTGTACATCAGTCTGTATCCGGCCGAAGAGATCGACCGCTCGCCCGACCAGTTCGCCCGTCTGTTGCGCGCCACCGTCGACAATGATGTCAAAGGACGCTACCTGACCGACTACCCGAGCGAAGCGGCGTCATGGTGCGAGTCGACCGAGAAGATCGTCTTTCGCGACTACAGCCGCCAGCGGCTGGATGGCTTCTGGCGCCGCTATCGCCAGAAGGAAATCTACAACCTGACCTACCGCAATTGTTCCAGTACCGTGGCACATGCATTGGAGGCTGCGCTGGAGGGCGTGGTCGGTGCGCGCGACCGGCACTGGTTCAATGCGATCAGGATGATGTTGACGCCGGAAATCTGGGTGGCCAGCCAGATCCACAAGCGTGCGCAGACGATGGCCTGGACGCCGGGGCTGGTGCTGGATTACTCGCGTGCATTGCGGGCGGTGGTGCATCCGCGCCCATTGTCCTGGGCGGCGTCGCTCCAACTGGCCTTGCGCCAGAGCCGGCGGCTCCGGGAAATATGGCGAACGCGCAGCAGTGACGACGAACGGCGCGAGCCCTGAGCTTTGAATATGCATGACGGCGCCCGCGTACGGGCCTGAAAACGGAGACAGCATGAACATGCCGCAGGCAGCGCCGCTGGCGCCTCAGGAACATTGGTTGGAAGCCGCCGACGGTACCCGTCTGTTTTGCCGCGACTGGCTGTTGCCCGGTGCGACGGCGGCGGTGCAAATGGTGCACGGGCTGGGGGAGCATGGCGGACGCTATGCGGAACTGGCGCGGCTGTTCAATGAATCCGGAATGTCGGTGCGCGTGTGCGACCATCGCGGCCACGGCAATTCAGGCGGCCGCCAGGGCAGCTTGTCGCGTCCCGACGATCTGCTGCAAGACCTGAAGCGCACCTTCGATGACTTCACGCGCCGTACGCAGTGCATGCCGATCCTGTTCGGCCACAGTATGGGCGGGCTGGTGGCAGCGCGCTTTGCCACCGGCAGGTTCAGCCCGGTGCGTGCGCTGGCGTTGTCATCGCCGGCATTGGCGCTGGATATGCAAGGCTGGCAGAAA
Source organism: Herbaspirillum chlorophenolicum (assembly GCF_001189955.1). GTDB lineage: Bacteria > Pseudomonadota > Gammaproteobacteria > Burkholderiales > Burkholderiaceae_D > Herbaspirillum > Herbaspirillum chlorophenolicum. Next base: position 23,992 of record NZ_LFLT01000001.1, read on the forward strand.
CTATTGCTGGCGGTATCGAGCCGTTTGGCGCCGGGCTATTCGCTGCCAACGGCACTGCCGGCCAGCCGCATTTCGCATGATCCCGAACAAATCGCAGCCTATCGCCGCGATCCGCTCAATCACGGCAAGATCGCGCCGCGCATGCTCAATTTCATGCTGGATGCCATGCAGCAGGCCGCGCGCGAGGCCAGCCGGTTCGACAAACCGGTGCTGATGCAAGTGGCGGGCGACGATGCGTTTGTCGCTCCGCGTGGCAGCCGCGACTTTTTCGATGCATTGCCGGTCGGCCGCAAGACCATGCATTGGTACGGCACGGCCTACCACGAGATCTTCAATGAAGAGCCGGGAATCCGGAACCAGGCCAAAAATGATCTGCGCCAATGGCTGGCGCAATTGCCGACGGATGCATGAAGCAAAGATGGCAAATAGGCACGGGTTCGGAAATTAACAATAAATTACCCGTGTAAAGAGGGTTTCGGGCGGTTCCACGCCCATGAATCGGCCTCAGGGTTGTCCGCTTGGAACATTGCTGAAGGCGCAACGACTGTCGAATCCGACGAATCCCGGCGCACAGGCGCAGCCGCCCAGCGCCAGCAGCAGCGCGATTGCAGCGACAGTGGAGGCAAGACGCATCATGCGTATTCTTTCGTTCCGGTTTGCAAACCTGCGAGTGTAATGGCCCGTCGGGCTTTTGCAAGATGCCGGGGGCGAGGGGCAAACCCGGCGGCACACAGTCTTTTCATTTTTGTCGGGGGCGGCCTTGCCGGAACGGCAAACAAACACGCTCGAAGGAAAAGAAACCTTGTTATCAATCTGGATGATAAGAAGGCAATATGGGAAGAGAAATGGATTGGTGGAGGAAAAAGAAAAAAGCGGATTGTCCGCATTGCAATGCGACAATTACCGCTTTTTCAGAGTTGCCGTTTTCTTTCCCCATCTCCTTGAAAACAAGGAGAACCGGCAAACCGGGGCGCTGATTACTTGACCGAAATCAGGTAGCGGGCGACCATTGCGCCGATCAGCAGGGTGTAAGGCAGGAAGTCGGTAACGATGTTCATATTGAGCTCCGCAAAAAAGTTGATCTGTTGCGTTGCAATATATGTGTTTCATCGAGAGGCGGCCAATTTTGAATCCCAATATCAGTTATCGATTTCTTGAATAACTGAGCCAGGCCATATGCGAATCATGCTCGTTTGCCTGAAACCCCTTTGATATCAATGGCTTGCGAGGAAGGCCTTGCGAAGGGAAAAGGGCCAATGCAGCGATGCGCCACAAACAATACATTGTCGCGCGGTGTTTCATCCGCGCGACATGCAAGCGTTAGGGGCGCAGAAGGGACTTATTGCCCGACCAGGCCCATCTTCAGACCGCGTATATCGGAGGCGATGCGGACCTTGTAGGCGGCACCGTTCTTCACATCCAGCGTAATCCTGTTTTGCTCGGTATAGCTGGGCGAGTTGAGGGTATGGACCGGTTTGACGCTGAATACATAACTTCCCGGCTTGAGCCAGATCGCAAGATGTTCGCCGTCGGTGATCTGCGCGAGCACCACGTCGTTGATGGCCAGTTCCATCATGTCATGGTTGAACATGCCGCTGTCGCGGGTGAACTCGATCCGGTTCAGTCCGCTTTCTTGCTGCGTCATGCTCTTGATATAGACGCGTGACGGCGGAACGTCCCCGCTGGCGGTCCGTTCGACCGGAGTCGCGCACCCCGCCAGGGCGATCACGGTTGCACATGCTGCGAGCGCTTTGATCATGTTCCTCATCCTTGTGTTTTTAATGGTGTTGCTGCTGGAGCCGGCAAAGATAGCACGTCACGCCCCGTTGCCGCCTGCGGTTTGGTGCTCTGCCGCCGCTTCCCGTTCCAGTTGCAGCAGGTGTTTTTCTATCTCGAAGACATGGGCGTCGTCGGTACCCAGCTCACGCAGCGCCTGTGCCAGCAGTAGCAGGTATTCGCTGTTGCGCCCGCTGGGGCCTGCTGCGCGGAAGATCTGGCGCGCGATTTCCTTCTCGCTGGCGGGACCGGCGAAGGCGGCGTTTTCTTCTGAAGCGATGTAGATCAGGCCTTCGGCTTTTTCCGCGTCGCCGAAGTGAATGTCCGTCACCAGCCGCAGGTAGCCGTTCTTTTCGCGATGGTCGAGATGGGCGAAGACCTCCGGGGTGATCAGGTAGGCCATGCCGCAGCAGGTTGTCCCGGCTTGCGGCACCAGCGTGACCACCCGGCCTGGCGCCTCGGCAGTGCCGCGATGGTCGTGCGATCCCTGCCAGAAGCGGCGCGCCCAGCCGACGATATGGGCGGGGCGCCGTTCAATGAAGGGGAAATCGGTCTTGAAGATGATGGAGCCGTAGCCGAACAGCCAGACGCTGTCTTGGCCTTCGAAGTGGGCCATCTGCTGGTTGATGGAGATCGTGTTGATGGACATGGTTTCGAGGCAAGCGGACGGCATGGCCGTCCCAAGCCATCCATTATAAAACCGGCCATGGCATCGCGTTCGAACTCCGGGACGGAGTTGTTGGCGCGACAAAACGTTCCATCGGCGCAACGCTTTTGTTAATGCCGCCAGCGTCCGATCAGCCCGGAACAGGCCGGAAAAGCGCGGTTTCTCCCGTTTTTTTGATGGCATTCCTTTGTTCGACGAAGCCTGGGAATCCACAAATTTTTCCAATGTGCAATTTTCACTGGTCAGACCAATCAATTTTGGCTTTTAATATCGCCCGTGAGGATTTTCTGCGCAGCAACAAAATTACGCGGCCGGCCTCTATCGGACCGCAGGCGAGACCACACGAACAACATCAAGAAACTCTGGAAGAGAACATGAAAATCATCAGCAATATGTCGATAGGCAAACGCCTGGCATTGGGTTTCGGCCTGATCCTGGCGCTATCGATCGTCATCACCAGCATCGGCTTCTGGCGCCTGCAGGCCTTGTCCGAGGCGACCCACGAAATGATGCGCCAGCCGCTGGTCAAGGAACGCCTGATTTCGGACTGGTATGCCAACCTGTACGGAGGTATCCGCCGTACCCTGGCCATCGCCAAGAGCGCCGATCCTTCACTGACCGAATACTTCGCACAGGATGCAGCGACTTCTTCCAAGAACTCCGCCGAAACCCAGAGCAAGATTGAACCCTTGATCAAGAGCGAGGAGGAGAGGGCGGCTTTTGCCCAGATTGCGGTGGAGCGCAAGGCGTATCTCGCCGGCCGCGACGAGATCAACAAGGTCAAGGACACCGGCGACCTGGCCGAGAGCAACCGCGTGCTGGACCAGGTGTTCGTGCCGGCCGCCAACCGCTACCTGGATGCGATGCAGAAGCTGCAGCAGATCCAGCGCGATGCGATCGACCACATGGCGCAGGATATCGATGCCATCGCCGCCCGCAGCAAGATGCTGATGCTGGGGCTGGAAATATTGATCCTGGCCTTCGGCGTGTTGTGCTCGTGGTGGCTCACGGCCAGCATCATCAAGCCATTGCGCACTGCGGTCGATGTCTCGCGTCGGGTGGCACAAGGCGATCTGAGCGCGCAATTCAAGGCAGAAAGCCGGGATGAAACCGGCCAGTTGCTGGCGGCGCTGAAAGACATGAACGACAGCCTGCGCAATATTGTCAGCCAGGTACGCAACGGTACCGACACCATTGCCAATGCCTCGGGTGAAATCGCCAGCGGCAACCTCGACCTGTCGGCGCGCACCGAGCAGCAGGCCGGTTCACTGGAGGAGACTGCATCGGCGATGGAGGAGCTGACCTCTACCGTCAAGCAAAATGCCGATAACGCCCGCCAGGCCAACCAGTTGGCCAATTCGGCTTCGGCCGTGGCGATGCAGGGCGGCAGCGTGGTGGGGCAGGTGGTGCAGACCATGAGCTCGATCAATGATTCTTCGCGCAAGATCGTGGACATTATCAGCGTGATCGACGGCATCGCTTTCCAGACCAATATTCTGGCGCTCAACGCTGCGGTGGAAGCGGCGCGCGCCGGTGAACAGGGCCGCGGCTTCGCGGTGGTGGCGTCCGAAGTGCGTTCGCTGGCACAACGTTCCGCGGCGGCGGCCAAGGAGATCAAGGAACTGATCGACGACTCGGTCGATAAGGTCGGCGCCGGCAGCCGCCTGGTGGAACAGGCGGGGCAAACCATGGCCGAGGTGGTTGAGAGTGTCAGGCGCGTGACCGACGTGGTGGCCGAGATTACTGCCGCCAGCCAGGAACAGAGCACCGGCATCGAAGAGATCAACCGCGCCATTACCCTGATGGACGAAAGCACGCAGCAAAATGCCGCATTGGTGGAACAGGCCGCAGCCGCTGCGCGCTCGATGCAGGACCAGGCTGCGGATTTGGCATCGCTGGTGAGCGTGTTCCGCTTGCAGGGCAGCCTGGAATATGGGGCGAATGGCGCCGATGACGGACGCACGATCGAGATGCCGCAACCTAACCCCAGGCTGGAGGGGTGAGTTGGATGATTGGCCGGTCATGGTGCCCGGCGCTGCGTCAAAATCTTCTTTACACTTGGCGTCGCGGCATCCTGTTTGAGCATAAAATGGCGCCTGCCGGCGCTCGGTGCGCAGGGTTGGCGCGTTTGCCGGCAGGCAGTCGAGAATGCTTCATCCGAATTTTCAGGGGAATATCATGCGTGTAGCTGTCATGTTGTTGACGCTGGTGGTCGGTGTGGTGCTGGCCGGCTGCGAGAAAACCGATTTTGAAAAGAAATCCGAGTCCGACGCGAATGCGAGGCGGATTTTCAATCTCAAGCGCGAGGCGTCCAAGGACTGATATCTTCGCGTCCCGGAATGCAAAACAGCAGGCTTGCGCCTGCTGTTTTTTTTCGTGCCGGAGATGCGTGGCGAGGGTCAGTGATGCGCCGATGCCGTAGCAGCCGGAGCACGCAGCGCCTCGGCGCATTCGCGCACCAGCGCCGGGCCCTGGTAGATCAAACCGGTATAGAGCTGCACCAGCGAGGCGCCGGCATCGATCTTGGCGCGCGCATCGGCGCCATTGAAAATGCCGCCCACGCCGATGATCGGCAGGGCATCGCCCAGTTCGGCCTTCAGGCCGCGGATCACATTGTTGGACAAGGCGAAGACCGGCTTGCCCGACAGGCCGCCGGCTTCATCGCCATGCGGCATGCCGTTGACGGCATCGCGCGTGATGGTGGTGTTGGTGCCGATGACGCCGTCGATGTGGTGGCGCAATAGCGCGTCGGCTACGTTCTTGACCTGTTCGGCATCCATGTCCGGTGCGATCTTCAGGGTCACCGGCACATAGCGGCCGTAGCGGTCGGCCAGGCGGCGCTGCGCCGATTTCAGTTGCGACAACAGCGCATCCAGCTCGGAGGCGCCCTGCAACTGGCGCAGGTTCTTGGTGTTGGGGGAGGAGATGTTGACCGTCACATAACTGGCATAGGGATAGACCTTTTCCAGGCAATGCACATAGTCCTCGGCGGCGCGCTCGATCGGCGTGTCGGCATTCTTGCCGATGTTCAGGCCGAGCACGCCCTGCTTTTCCTGGTAGAAGCGCGAGGCCTGGACGTTGGCCACGAAGGCATCGACACCGCCGTTGTTGAAGCCCATGCGGTTGATCACCGCGCCGGCTGCCGGCAGGCGGAACATGCGGGGTAGCGGATTGCCAGGCTGCGCGCGCGGGGTGACCGTGCCGACCTCGATGAAGCCGAATCCCAGCGCGGCCAGGCCGTCGATGTAGGCGCCATCCTTGTCCAGCCCGGCGGCCATGCCGACCGGATTGGGGAATTCAATGCCCATCACGGTGCGCGGGTCGCGGGCCGGCTTGGCGATGATGTCGGTCAGGCTGTAATGCGCGGCGCAGCGCAGCGCTGGCAGCGTCAGGTGGTGGGCGGTCTCGGGTTCGAGGGAAAACAGCAACGGCCGCGCGAGCGCGTAGAGGAATTTATCGGACACGATGGAAATGGCGGATGGCGGTGAAAAAGTGCCGCTATTTTAACTTGCCCAGGCTGCTTTTCCGCCATTTGGCGATGGCGGGTGTGGTATCGGCGCTCAGGCTTCCAGCGGCGTCCATTCGCCCTTGTGCAGGGCTTCCAGTGGCTGGAAGTTGGTCTTGTAGGCCATTTTCGGGCTTTCCTTGATCCAGTAGCCGAGATAGACATAAGGCATGTCCAGCTGGCGTGCCTGTTCGATCTGCCACAGGATGTTGTAGGTGCCGAAGGACGCCCCCGGCATATCCGGATCGAAGAAGGTATAGACCGACGACAGGCCGTCGTTGAGCACATCGATGATGCTGACCATGCGCAGGACGCCATCGGGTTCGCGGAACTCGACCAGGCGGGTGTTGACCTTGCTTTGCAGGAGGAACTGCGCGTACTGGTCGCGGCTGTCCTGGTCCATGCCGCCACCGGCGTGGCGCACCGACTGGTAGCGCAAGTACAGCTCGTAGTGCTCATGCGCGTAGGTCAGGTTCGTCACCAGCGCCACCAGGTGCCGGTTGCGCTCCCAGGCGCGGCGCTGGCTGCGGTTGCGCACGAACTCGGCTACGCGGATGCGCACCGGAGTGCAGGCGCTGCAGCCATCGCAATAAGGGCGGTAGGTGAAGATGCCGCTGCGGCGAAATCCTGTCTTGACCAGTTCGGAATACACATCCGCATTGATCAGGTGGGAAGGCGTAGCCACTTGCGAACGGGCTTGCTGGTGATCGAGATAGCTGCACGGATAGGGCGCGGTCGCATAGAACTGCAGCGTAGAGAACGGCAAGTCTTTGAGATGCGTCATGTGCGTCCTGTCCTGTCGTACGGAAACCCGGCGGCAGGAGAGCGACGGCCACCGGGCAGTGAGCCATGGCACTAATTTACACTATTTGGATGATGTCTTGGTAGCTCAGGAACGCCCGGCGTACGGAATGCCGGTTTCCAGCAGGTCCAGCGGCTGCCAGCGGGTAATTTGCGGTGCGCGGATGGCGGCGTGCAAGTGGCGCAGGAAATCGTCGCGCGCAATGGGGCTGGCCCCCAGCGAGGCCAGGTGGGCGGTTTCCTGCTGGCAGTCGATCATGTCGACGCCATGGCTGCGCAGGAAGAGCACCAGGTGCGCCAGCGCCACCTTGGAGGCATCGCTGACGCGGGCGAACATCGATTCGCCGTAAAACATCTTCCCGATCGACACGCCATAAGCACCGCCGACCAGTTCGCCATTGAGCCATACTTCCGACGAATGGGCATAGCCGGCCTGGTGCAGGCCGGTGTAGCCCTCGATGATTTGCGGCGAGATCCAGGTGCCTTGCTCATGCCGGCGTGGTTCGGCGCAGCCGCGCATGACTTCTTCGAATGCCGTATCGAATGTGATTTTCCACAATCCATCGCCGTGGCGGCTGCGTTCGATGCGGCGCAGGGTTTTCCTGAGGCTGTCCGAGATCACGAACTGCGACGTGCGCAGGACCATGCGCGGATCGGTGCTCCACCAGAGAATGGGCTGGCCGTCCGAGAACCAGGGGAAGATGCCCTGGCGGTAGGCTTCCAGCAGGCGCGGCGGCGACAGGTCGGCCCCGGCCGCGAGCAGCCCGGCGGGATCTTTGAGCGCGCGCGAGACGTCGGGGAAGGGGGTGTCGATGTTGAGCCAGGCGATCATCCGCGAACTTTCGGCGGATCAGATCATGCGGCGTCGGATGTCTTCGGTGTGCAGCGTGAAGCCGCCATCACCGGTACGCAGCTTCTTCCGATCCGAGAAGAACGCGCGCAGCGTGAATTCCACCGTCGGAAAGGCGATATCCTCCCAGGGAATCTGCTCCTCTGTATACAGTGCGACTTCCAGGCTCTCGATGCCGGCCTGGTAATCGAGGTCGAGCAGGGTAGCACGGTAGAACAGGTGTACCTGGTGCACATGCGGCACATTGACCAGCGAGAACAACTCATGCAGCTTGATGCGTGCGCCGGCTTCTTCCTCGGTCTCACGCACGGCCGCATCCTCGGTGGTCTCGTCGTTCTCCATGAATCCTGCCGGCAGCGTCCAATAACCCAGGCGCGGCTCGATGGCGCGTTTACATAGCAATACCTTGAGCTGGCCGTCTTGTTCCCATACGGGTAATGAACCGACCACCATCTTGGGATTCTGGTAATGGATCGTGCCGCAGCTACCGCAGACGAAACGCTGGCGCGTGTCGTCCTGGGGAATTTGCAGCGACACAGGCTGACCGCATTCAGAGCAGAATTTCATAGAAGAGGATCGTCGTGGCTTGATTTGGTTGTTATCGGCATGCATGCGCGTCTCACTCCATTGGCCGACTCCGCGGCACTGACATAGTTGCGCGCAGACAGTGGCATGTGCGGGTAGAAGTGTATCACTGTAAAAAGATGCCAGAGAATGTTTGCATTCCCTATGGAAGTGTCATATAATCTTTTTCTTCAGACGCGGGGTGGAGCAGTCTGGCAGCTCGTCGGGCTCATAACCCGAAGGTCGTAGGTTCAAATCCTGCCCCCGCAACCAGATCGAAAAAGCCGTTGAATGTGCATGCATTCAACGGCTTTTGCGTTTTCTGCGCCATCATCCGCTTCACCCTCCCATATTTCTTTACATTCCCTCTCTTTTCGCTCTCTGCATATGCGCGATTTCGTTCGATTGCGCAGTGGCATTGCCTCAATAAAACACAAGCTTTTTTTGGTATTAACTTGATTTGGCCCATCAAAAGGCAACTATTTCCATTGAAATAAGCGAGTATTTTTTTCTGCTTGTCACAATTCGGCCAACATCGAATGTTAAGATCCGACACCTTGGTTGGGGGACCATATCGATGAAAAAAACAGTCATGAACGGCAATCGCCTGGCATTGCATATTGCATTTGGGGTGGACGAGAATTTTTTCCGGGGCGCTGGCGTCTGCATCGCTTCCATTCTTGAGCATAATCCAGACCTCGATCTGGTCTTCCATGTATTTACCTTCGGCTGCAGCGAACAAAGTCGTGTTCGCCTGGCAAGCATGTCTCAGGCGCGCGGCGTGCCCATGCATGTGCATCTGCTGGACGAAGGCGCCTTTGCGCGCTACCGGCATAACCCGCGGGGAAACTATTCAAATGCCATTTTCACCCGCATCTTGATGCCCGAGGTGCTCAATGACATCACTGACAGGGTGTTGTATGTCGACTCCGATATTCTGTGCCGGGGGAGTCTGGCGGAGCTGGCCGGCTTGGATCTCGGAGAGTGCGTAGCGGCGGCGGTTGCAGACGTTCATACTATTGCCCAGCGGCGCATCGGCGCGATGGCGCTGGAGGGCGATTTCTATTTCAATTCCGGGCTGCTGCTGATCGACGTGGCCAACTGGAATCGGGCCCGCATCACCGAGCGCGCCATCGAGCTCATCGGCAGTGATGAGTTTGTATTGGATTATCCCGATCAGGACGCCTTGAATAAGGTCGCCGAGCACCGGGTGATGAAGTTGCATCCGAAGTGGAACGTGATGTTCTCGCTGCTGAGCAGTTTGCGCACATGTCGACAGAAGCTGAGTATTTCCGACGATGCCGTGATGCTGCACTTCGGCGGGCCGCTGAAACCATGGCATAGCTGGTCCCATTCTTGCGCGCAGCAAATGTTCCTGCGCTACCAAGAGAGATCGGGATGGGGGGATGTCCCATTGGATGCGCCCCGCACCTACAAGCAGATGCATCAATGCGCCACTTATCATCGTAACCATGGAAAATACACCAGTGCCATCGTCTGGTATGGCGCCTACCTGCGCAAGAAGCTCTCCTTCATGGTTCGGGGAGCAATGGCGTCGGCCTTGCTCGCGGCGGGAGTTTTTTCTGGCGGACTTACCGATATTGCTTCCTGGGCAGGCAGGGTGCTGGGTATGGCTTGAGGGGATGCCGAGTGCTGATTGTTTCCTGAAAACCTGCCGTGGCAGGTTTTTTTTCGAGGGGACACCATGGGCAGCTCATGCGATCCGTCTTGAAGAAGGAGTGGGAGAGTCCGACCGGGCTTAGGAAATGCCCCTGGCCGTGTTAGCATGCCCGCATCTTTAGGGAGGCATCAATGGAAACACAGGATCCATGGATTCAACGCGCCGAGGAACTGAAAGCGCAAATTGAGGTTTTGTTGGAAAACCAGCTTAACGAGTATGAGCTGATGATCGCCAAACTGGACCAATGGAAGCAGAATCCCACGGGGTCGTGGCTGACCATGGCCGATTACGAGCCCTGGCAGACTGCCTTGAGGAATCTTGAAGCGGCGCAACGCGAATTCGATTCGTACATCAGTTCGCGCGAGAAGTAAGCGTTCGACCTCGCCGGCGCCAAGGCGTGACTGGCCGTCGGGCGAGGCAAATTGTCGCTTCGACAGGGTATATGGAGAAGCGGTATGCATCAGAAAGGCGGGTTCCGGTTTACACGGAACGCCGCCTTTGTTTTTTTCGGGCAATTGCCGCTACAGGACAAATCCAAAGCGCTTGCGACGCGACAGGTAAAGGACCGGCAAGGTCAACGCCAGACTCAGCGTCAGCGCAAAGAGGAACATGCGCGTGCCGTCCGGGATCCCCAGTTTGCTGCCGATCACCATGCACCCCGGATGCAGCAGGTACAGTGCCGAGGAGATCTTGCCCAATGGCCACGTAGTCTGGAATGGCCTGGCTTGCCTGACCTTGGCGAAGAAGGCGGGGCATACCAGCAGCAGGCCGGCGTACATGTCGAAGCCGCGGCGGTTTTCGGCGTGGAACCAGGCGAACGATATTTCGATGAACATCAGCCCCAGGCCCAGCGCCAGGATCGCATTGGCGTGGCGCTCCACATAGCCGCTGATGGCCTCATAGTGATAGCCGATGATGACGAAGGGTAATCCGAAGAACAGTACGTTGCGGTACAGCGCATAGGACAGGGCGCCGTTGTACGCGTAGTGGGCGATGTACTGGATCGCGCAGCCCGTTACGTAAAGCAGCAGCGCCAGTCCCAGTGCGAATTTGCTGCCGCGTTCGCGGATGCCGATGACGATCGCGCCCGCCATGATCAGGGCCGACAGGTACCACAGGTGCCAGTGGCCGAACACGATTTCGCCGGCAAGATAGGCCAGGTTGAATGGGAACGCATAGTTGCTCGCCTGCGGTACATAGAGCGGCGAATACACCGCCATCCAGAACAGGTAGAGCAGGAGCACGCGCTGGAACCACAGCACGTTGTCTTTCACCGATCCGGTCCTGGGCATGAAATAGCCGTTGAGGATGAAGAACATCGGTACCGCCACGCGCAGAAAGCCATTGTAGAGATAATAGGAGCCAGCCTTGCTGAACTCGCGGAAAATGTAGCAATGCAGCGCCACTACCATCAGCGCCAGCGATACTTTCAGCACGTCGATAGATGCGTTTCTCATAGTCGGTGGTTCCTCTCTGCTGGCATGATTGATGGCGCGTGCCATGGGCATTGACCGGCGGCCGACCGAATTCGTTCTGAAAATACTTACATAGTTTTGCAGTGCGCCAATTTACGAATCACGAATGTTTGTGAATCGGAGCGCCATTGTCGAGCTTGTCCGGCATGAGAGATTTTTTCAGAGGGGCCGAGCGTCGCTGCCGGAAATGAGGTGTAATGTCGCTGTGTTGCATACGGCGGGCACGCATTCCTATACGGGCGGCACCGCGTTTCCGATATCAGGCGGCACAGCCCGATGTTCAACAAGCGGCCAGGGAAATCGGGTTCGGCAAGCTCTGCCGCCGCCCCGGCTCTGCCGTGGCACGGGGCTTGCTGCTGAGTTGGCGGAATCTGTCGCCGCCACAGGCGGGGAAGATTCCGGAATTGAACAGGCAAACATCATCATGAACGCACATCTCAAAACAGCCGCTTCGGAACCAACGAAGCAAACGCTGGATATCCTCAAGACCCTCATCGGTTTCAACACCATCAGCCGCGAATCCAACCTTGGATTGATCGAATGGGTTCGCGATTACCTCGAACGCTACGGCGCCAGGACCCGCCTGACCTACGATGCCGAAAGGCGCAAAGCCAACCTGTTTGCGACCATCTCGGGCGCAGCGGAAGGCAAGGCCACATTCGGCACCGTATTTTCGGGCCACACCGACGTGGTGCCGGTCAAGGGCCAGAACTGGGACACCGATCCCTTCGTCGCCCACGTCGCCGACGGCAAGCTGTTCGGCCGCGGCGCCTGCGACATGAAGGGCTTCATTGCCGTCTGCCTGTCGCGCCTGCCCGCGCTCGACCAGGGCCGCTTGCACACGCCGCTGCATTTCTCGTTCTCGTACGATGAGGAAGTGGGCTGCCTGGGCGTACGCGAATTGCTGGCCGACCTGAAGCAGAACGACATCAGGCCGACCGGCGTCATCATCGGCGAGCCGACCTCGATGCAGGCCGTGATCGCGCATAAGGGCAAGCGCTCCTACCGCTGCTCGGTGCATGGCCATGCGGCACACTCCTCGTGTCCGCACCTGGGCATCAACAGCATCGACTTCGCCGCGATGATGCAGTTGAAGATCCGCGAGATCGCCATGCGCGTGCGCGATTCGGAGGCCAAGGACTACGACTTCGATGTGCCGTATTCCTCCATCGTCACCACCATGTCCAATGGCGGCAATGCCCCCAATATCATTCCCGACAAGGCCGAGTTCGTGTTCGAACACCGCTTCCTGCCGGGTGTCGATCCGCAACAGGTATTCGAGGAAGTGAAGTCGTATGCGCAACAGGAAATCATGCCGCAGATGGCCATCGAAGGCGCCCAAGGCAGCATCGAATTCGAGACCCTGACCGCGTACCCCGGCATGAGTACTCCGGCCGACGATCCCATCGTCGCTGCCGCGCTGCGCATCCTCGGCAACGAGCGCGCGCGCAAGGTCGGCTTCGGCACCGAAGGAGGCCTGTTCGGCGAAGCCGGCATGCCGGCCGTGATCTGCGGTCCGGGGGACATCGTCCATGCCCACAAGCCCAACGAGTTCGTCACGCTGGAACAGTTGGCGCGTTGCGAAAGCTTCTTCGACAACTATCTGGCGTCGGCCAATCTGAACGCGGCCTGATTTTTATCAACGCCCAATAAGCAAAGGCGCTTGCCCCATCCAGGGCAAGCGCCTTTTTCATTTCGCCGGACTGGCGTCAGGCGGCAAGCTTGGGGCGTTTATCCAGCGATGCCGACAACGCCACGGTGGCCAATCCCAGCAAGGCGACGGCCGAGCCGATCAGCGGCAAGTCGGTCAACGGCAAGCCGATGGAAATCGCCACCCCGCCCAGCCAGGCGCCGGTGGCATTGCCGAGATTGAATGCGCCCTGGTTCAAGGTCGAGGCAAGGTTGGGGGCGCCGCGTGCGGTATCCAGCACCCGCACTTGTGCCGCCGGCACCACCGCGAAAGCGAATGCGCCCCAGGCGAACATGGTCACCAGCGTCGGCCATTTGTAGTGGCTGGTCCAGGAGAACAAGCCCAGCACGATGGCGATGCACAGGAAGATCGCGCACATCACCGGCATCAGTTTCCAGTCCGCCAGCTTGCCGCCGACCAGGCCGCCTACGGTGATGCCGGCGCCGAACAGCAGCAGCACCCAGCTCTCCTGCTGTGCGGTGAAGCCGGTCACGTCCAGCAGGATGTAGGCGATGTAAGTGATCACGCTGAACATGCTGATCGAGGCCAGCGTCGAGGTCAGCAGCGAGAGCTGCACCTGCGTGGCCATGATGGCGCGGAACTCCTGGAAGATGTTGCCGCTTTGCATGGCGATCTTTTTCGGCAGCATGGTCCACAGCATGATCGCCGCCAGTACGCCGATGACGGTCACCGCACCGAAGGTCGAGCGCCAGCCGGTTGCATGGCCGAAGGCCGTACCCAGGGGGACGCCGAGAATGTTGGCCACCGTCAGCCCGGTGAACATCAGCGCCACCGCCTGGGCGCGCTTGTCGGGCGCTACCAGCTCGGCCGCCACCACCGACCCGATGCCGAAGAACGCCGCGTGGCAGAACGCCGTGACGACGCGCGCCACCATCAGGAAACCGTAATTGGGCGCGATCGCGCACAGGATATTGCCAAGAATGAACAGGCTCATCAGCCCGACCAGCGCCTGCTTGCGCGGCCACTTGGCCGTCAGGATGGCCAGGATCGGGGCCCCGGCGGCCACCCCCAGCGCATAGCCCGACACCAGCATGCCGGCCGCCGGCGCCGAGACGCCGAGATCGCTTGCGACATCGGGCAACAGGCCCATGATGACGAATTCAGTGGTGCCGATGCCGAAGGCGGCAACGGCGAGGGCGAACAAGGGCCAGTTCATGCGGATTCCAGGGAGGAAGGAAAGCGCAGCGGGAATCGCCGCGCGAAGCCGCAAGTTTACCGTCTGGCGGGAAATATTGCAGGCCGGTAAGCAAGCCCGCCGCCATTTAACAACAGGGACGGGATTCAGGCCGGGTCGGCCGCCAGCGGCCGCGCCATCCAGTTCTTGAGCATGGACAGCATCGCGCCATATGCCGGCAGGAAGAACACCAGGCTGATGATGATCTTGAAACAGTAGTCGACCACCGCGATTTCCACCCAATGCTCGGCCATGAAGGCGTCGCTGCTGCGCCAGAAGGCGATCGAGAAGAAGGCCAGCGTATCGCTGGCGTTGCCGAACAGCATGGACACCGAAGGCGCCAGCCACCAGCGCCGGCTGGCGCGCAGGCGGTTGAATACATGCACGTCAAGGATCTGGCCCAGCGCATAAGCCATGAAACTGGCCGCCGCGATACGCGCCACGAACAGGTTGAAATGCGTCAGCGCGTCGAAGCCTTGCCACTGGCCCATATAGAACAGCGACGACACCACATAGGAAACTAGCAACGCCGGCAACATCACCGCCAGGATGATGCGCCGGGCCAGCGGCGCGCCGAAGAAGCGCACCGTCAGGTCGGTCGCCAGGAAGATGAACGGAAAGCTGAATGCGCCCCAGGTGGTATGGAAGCCGAAGATAGACACCGGCAACTGCACCAGATAATTGCTGGAGGTAATCACCAGCAGATGGAATAGCGAAAGCCAAGCCAGCACGGCCGTGTGCCGGCGCAGATCAATAGTTGTCATATGGACCTTTTTGATGAATGGGGTTAGGGAACCCATGGACGAAAATCCCGCGCATGCAGCGCGGGACGTGAAGAGTCGCTACTTTACCATACCGTACCGATTTCACGGATTGCGCCCCCGAAGAGAGAAGCGGAGCGGCATCGGCCCACCGGACACCACATTGGCGGCCAGCGGCCATTTTGATGCATATCAAGGCGCGCATTTCCCTGCGCGCCTATCCTGCAGTCTCCAATCAATCCCTGTTCGCTCGACGAAGCGGCTCGCGGTGCATTGCGCCTGTCGCGCATCCTGCCGGCCACACGCCCGGGCGGCCGGCCAGGAGCACTCCATGCAAGTCGCCCATCCGTCATTGACGCCCGATTCCGCCAGCCTGGCAGGCATGAACAAGAGCGTGCTGCGCAAGATGGACCAGCGCGGCCCGCGCTACACGTCCTATCCGACCGCCGACCGCTTCTCCGGCGACTTTGCCGTTGCCGATTACCTGCACGCGGTGTCCGACCGCCGTAGCATGGGCGCCTGGCGCACGCTGTCGTTGTACCTGCACATCCCGTTCTGCGACACCATCTGCTACTACTGCGCCTGCAACAAGATCGTCACCAAGAACCGTGCCAAGGCCGCGCTCTACCTGAGTTACCTCAAGCGCGAGATCAGCATGCAGGGCTCGCTGTTCTCCGGCATGAACCAGGTCGAACAGTTGCATTTCGGCGGCGGCACGCCGACCTACCTGTCGGATGCGCAGATGGGCGACCTGATGGCGCATATCCGCAAGTGCTTCACGCTGGCGCCGGACAATGTGGGCGAATACTCCATCGAGATTGACCCGCGCACCGTGTCGGTCGAGCGCGTGCAGTCGCTGCGCGCGCAGGGCTTCAACCGCATCAGCCTGGGCGTGCAGGATTTCGACCCCGACGTGCAGCGCGCCGTCAACCGCGTGCAATCCGAGCAGCAGACGCTGGAGATCATCCGCGCCGCGCGCGAGGCCGGCTTCCGCTCGGTCAGCATCGACCTGATCTACGGCCTGCCGAAGCAGAACGTGATGTCGATGTCGCGCACGCTGGCCAAGGTGGTCGCTGCCAGCCCTGACCGCATCGCCGTCTACAACTATGCCCACATGCCGCAGCTGTTCAAGACGCAAAGGCAGATCAATGAAGACGACCTGCCCAGCGCCGACAGCAAGCTCGACATGCTGTCGCTGTGCATCCGCCAGCTGACCGCGGCTGGTTACGTCTACATCGGCATGGACCATTTCGCCAAGCCTACCGACGACCTCGCCATCGCCCAGCGCCAGGGCCGCCTGCACCGCAACTTCCAGGGGTATTCAACCCACTCGGAAACCGACCTGGTGGCTTGCGGCGTCTCTGCCATCAGCGCCGTGGGCGGCAGCTACAGCCAGAATGAAAAGACCCTGGACGGCTACTACGCGCATCTGGAGAACGCCACGCTGCCGATCGCCCGCGGCATCCAGCTCGGTATGGACGATGTGCTGCGGCGCCTGATCATCCAGCGCCTGATGTGCAATTTCGAGTTGTCGATCAGCTCGCTGGAGATCGCCTATCCGATCGTCTTCCGTGAATACTTCGCGGCCGAGATGGAGAAGCTGCAGGCGCTGGAAGCGGATGGCCTGATCAGGATCGAGCCGGAATGGATCACGGTCGAACCCAAGGGGCGTCTCCTGATCCGCAACATCTGCATGGTGTTCGACCGCTATCTGGCGCAGGACCGCGAGAGGGCGGCGCGCGGACAGAAGGATGCGCCGCAGCGTTATTCGCAGACGGTCTGAGCCGGCCGGAGCGTCATCCTTGAACCTCTTCCCGGTCTTTCTGGTGGGCCTGATGGGCAGCGTCCATTGCGTCGCCATGTGCGGCGGCATCGTCGGAGCGCTCAGTTCCGCGGCGCCCAGGCGGGCGCCTACTGCGCGGTTGCCTGAATATGCACCCGCCGCATCGCTGGGCACGGCCCGCGTCATCTCCATCAAGGCCATCCCCGCTGCCGGCGAACTGGCGCGCGTGCTGTGCTACAACGCCGGGCGCCTGGCCAGCTACGCCATCGCCGGCGCGCTGGCGGGCGGCATCGCCTCCGGCCTGCTGCGCGGGGCCGATGTGCTGGGCTGGCTGGTGCCGCTGCAGCGTGCGGCCTACATCGCGGCCAACCTGATCCTGGTGTTGCTGGGCCTCTATCTCACGCAATGGTGGAGTGCACTGGTGCGCATCGAACATCTTGGGCAGGCGTTGTGGGCCCGGCTGCAGCCACTGGCCATGAGGCTGGTTCCTGTCGATACGCCAGCCAAGGCCCTGCTGCTGGGCAGCCTGTGGGGCTGGCTGCCGTGCGGCATGGTCTACAGCGTCTTGCTGACCGCCATGCTGGCCGGCGATGCATCGAGCGGCGCGCTCACCATGCTGGTATTCGGCATCGGCACCTTGCCGGTGCTGGTTGCGGCCGGCCTCTCGGGCGAGCGCTTGCGTGCGCTGGCAGCGCATCCGTCCTGGCGTCGCGGCGCCGGGTTTGTGGTGCTGTCCTTCGGCGTGCTGGGCCTGTTGCGCGTAGCCGGAATCGGCGGCTTTGGCATCGCCCAAGGATGGCTCGATGTGCTGTGCGTCACGCCGCACGGCGGTGTGCGATGAGTACGGTGTCAGAAGGTGGGCGGCTGTGCTTCCATTGCGGCCAGCCGGTGCCTGCCGGCGAATCGCTGCGTCTGGCCATCGGTGGCGTGCCACGTGAGCTGTGCTGTGTCGGCTGCCGGAGCGTGGCGCAACTGATCGTCGACAGCGGCTGCGAAGATTTCTACCTGCGGCGCAGCGCGCCATCGGCACGCGTCGATCCGGAGCAACTGCTGCCAGCCGAACTGGCGCTGGCCGATTTGCCCGCCAATACCGGCGTTGCGAGTGACGGCGGGGCGGCCGAGCTGCTGCTGTCGGTGGACGGCCTGCGCTGCTCGGCCTGTGTCTGGCTGATCGAACGTTATCTGGCGCGCCTGCCCGGCGTGCTTGAGGCCGAGATGAACGTCGCCACCGGCCGCCTGCGCGTGCGACGCGACCCGTCTTTGTGTCCGGCGTCGTCGGTGCTGCGCGGCCTGCGCGGGCTCGGCTATACGGCCTATCCCTTCGACCCGCTGCGCCAGGGCGAGCAGGCACGGCGCGCCACACGGCGGCTGTTCCGCCAGATGTTCGTGGCCGGCATGTCGATGATGCAGGTGATGATGTATGCGGTGCCGGCCTACCTCAGCAGCGACGGCGTCGATGCCGACATGATGGCGCTGATGCGCTGGGCCAGCCTGTTCCTGACCATTCCTGCCGTGTTCTATTCGGCCCTGCCGTTCTTTTCCGGCGCCTGGGCCGGGCTGCGCGCACGCTCGCCCGGCATGGACCTGCCTGTGGCCATCGGCATCGCCGCCGCCTTCGCCGCCAGCACGGTCGCTACCTTCCGCGGCGAAGGCGAGGTCTGGTTCGACAGCGTCAGCATGTTCATCTTCCTGCTGCTGGCCAGCCGCTACCTTGAAGCGGCGGCGCGGCGCCGCTCGGCCGGCGCGCTGGAGCGCATGCATCAGGCCTTCCCGGCGTCGGCGCTGCTGTTGGCAGACTATCCGCATAGCCGCGAGACCACACTGGTGCCGGCCGCGCAGCTCAACTCCGGCGATGTCATTCTGGCGCGCCCGGGCGACGCCATCGCCGCCGATGCGCAACTGATCGAAGGCGCGGCCGAACTGGACCTCTCGCTGCTGTCCGGCGAGAGCCGGCCGCAACGCCTGCAGGCTGGACAGGAGGCGCCGGGCGGCGCGGTCAATTTGCATCATCCACTGCTGCTGCGAGTCACCCGCGCCACGCAGGAAAGCACACTGGCGGCAATTACCCGCCTGGCCGAGCAAGCCGGCGCCGGCAAGCCGGCCCTGGCGCAGTGGGCCGACATCGTGGCCTCGCGTTTCGTGCTGGCGCTGCTGATGCTGGCAGTGATGACTTTCCTCGCCTGGCATTTCATCGACCCGGCGCAGGCCTGGCCGACCGCCATTGCGGTGCTGGTGGTGTCCTGCCCGTGCGCCTTGTCGCTGGCCACGCCTTCTGCATTGGCTGCCGCCACCGATCGCCTGTTGCGCGAAGGGACGCTGGTGGTGCGCGGCAATGTGCTGGAAACCTTGCGCCGCGCCGATACCGTGGTGTTCGACAAGACCGGCACGCTGACGCAGGGGCGGCCGCATCTGATGCAATCGTTACGTACAGGCTTGCTGGATGAGGACCAGGCGCTGGCAATTGCCGCGGCGATGGAAAGCGGCAGCCTGCATCCGCTGGCGCGGGCATTGAATGCGGAGGCTGAGCGGCGCGGGATTGCTGCCGCCCCCTGCGAGCATCTGCAGTCCTTCACCGGCGCCGGCATGCAATGCGAGATCGCCGGACGCCGCCATCGCATCGGTTCGCAAGCCTTTGTCGCCGAGTTGAGCGGAAACCTGCTGCCGCCGCGCCTGCTCGCCCCGGTCATGCCCGGCGCCGGCAGTGTTTATCTGGGCGACGGGCATGGCTGGCTGGCGCGTTTCGACCTGGCCGACAGCTTGCGTGCAGATGCCGCCGCCACCATCGCCGCCTTCCGCGCGCGGGGTTTGCGCACCGTCCTGCTGAGCGGCGACCAGGCTGACGTATGCGCCGAGATCGGCGCCAAGGCCGGTGTCGACCAGGTGATCGCACAATGCTCGCCGCAGCAGAAGCTCGACCACGTGAAAGCCCTGCAGGCGGGCGGAGCGGTGGTAGCCATCGTCGGCGACGGCATCAATGACGCCGCCATGCTGCGCGCGGCCGACGTCTCCTTCGCGATGGGGCGCGGCGCTGCGCTGGCACAGGCCAGCGCCGATGCGGTAGTGATGTCGGACCGGCTGCAGTCGGTGGCCGATTGCGCCGACATGGCCGCGCGCGCCATGCGCGTAGTGCGGCAAAACCTGGCGTGGGCTGCAGCCTACAATTTCCTGGCGATTCCGGCGGCGGCGTTCGGCTGGCTGGATCCCTGGATGTCGGCGGTGGGAATGTCCTTGAGTTCGCTGCTGGTGGTGGGCAATGCCTTGCGCCTGAGCCGGGCGCGGCGTGTACCGGCCGGTTTGCCGGCGGAGCGCATCGCAGGGGCGCCGGCCTTCGAAGGAGGGCGTTGATGGAAGCGCTTTACCTGCTTATTCCACTGAGTACCTTGCTGGTGTTCCTGGCGATCTGGGTTTTCTTCCGGGCCAGCGATGGTGGGCAGTTCGACGACCTGGAAGGGCCGGCATTGAGGATCTTGCATGACGACGACAGGGCGGCCGTTTCCGATGACAAGACTGCGGGATAGCCGGTTCTTGTTTCCATTGCTCTCGGAATAGGCCTCGTCCGGGCCGAGCCATCGCCTATTCCGTACCATTTTCTTCCCGCTTCTCCCCATTTTGATACACGTCAATACCGCACCGGGACACGCCCCGTAAGCTGGTGCCGGACAAGTACTCAACAGAGCGGGGAGAGTTTCGTGAGCAAAGAAAATAGCTACAACTACAAGGTGGTTCGCCAGTTTTCGGTGGCGACCATCCTGTGGGGCGTAGTCGGGATGCTGGTGGGGGTGGTCATCGCCGCCCAACTGGCGTGGCCTGAACTGAACATGGGGATTCCCTGGCTGAGCTTCGGCCGGCTGCGGCCCTTGCATACCAATGCGGTGATCTTCGCCTTCGGCGGCAGCGCGCTGATGGCGACTTCCTACTATGTCGTGCAGCGCACCTGCCAGGTACGGCTGTTTTCCGACTTCCTGGCCGCCTTCACTTTCTGGGGCTGGCAGGTCGTGATCGTGGCCGCGGCCATCACCTTGCCGATGGGGCTGACCCGCGGCAAGGAATACGCCGAGCTGGAGTGGCCCATCACCATCCTGATCGCGGTGGTGTGGGTGGCCTACGCGGTGGTGTTTTTCGGCACCATCGTCAAGCGCCGCGTGCAGCACATTTATGTGGCCAACTGGTTCTACGGCGCTTTCATCATCGCCGTGGCCATCCTGCACATCGTCAACGGTATCAGCATGCCGGCCACGCTGACCAAGTCCTACTCGGCCTACAGCGGCGCGCAGGACGCGATGATCCAGTGGTGGTACGGCCATAACGCGGTGGGCTTTTTCCTGACGGCGGGCTTCCTGGGGATGATGTACTACTTCATCCCCAAGCAGGTCAATAAACCGGTGTATTCCTATCGCCTGTCGATCGTGCACTTCTGGGCGCTGATCTTCACCTACATGTGGGCCGGTCCGCACCATCTTCACTACACCGCGCTGCCGGACTGGACCCAGTCGCTGGGCATGGTGTTCTCGCTGATCCTGCTGGCGCCGTCCTGGGGCGGCATGATCAACGGCATGATGACGCTGTCGGGCGCCTGGCACCAGTTGCGCACCGATCCCATCCTCAAGTTCCTGGTGGTGTCGCTGTCCTTCTACGGCATGGCCACCTTCGAAGGCCCGATGATGGCCATCAAGACCGTCAACGCGCTGTCGCACTACACCGACTGGACCATCGGCCACGTCCATTCCGGCGCGCTAGGCTGGGTCGGCTTCATCACCATGGGGTCGATGTATTACCTGATCCCCCGGCTGTCCGGCAAGACCGAGATGTGGAGCCGCGACCTGATCGAAATCCATTTCTGGGTCGCCACCATCGGCATCGTGCTGTACATCGCCGCCATGTGGATCGCCGGCGTGATGCAGGGCCTCATGTGGCGCGCGGTCAACAGCGACGGCACGCTGACCTACTCCTTCGTCGAAAGCGTCAAGGCCACTTATCCGTATTACGTGATCCGCCTCATCGGCGGCCTGATGTACCTGTCCGGCATGCTGGTCATGGCCTACAACACGGTGCGCACCATGCGGGGCACCAAGCTGGCGCACGCGCCGATTCCTGCCGTGGCCAACACCGCGCACTGATTGGGGGAAAGAATGAAGTTTTCGCATGAATGGATCGAAAAGAATCCCTGGCTGCTGATCGGGCTGGTGGTGCTGGTGGTGAGCATCGGCGGCCTGGCCGAGATCGTGCCGCTGTTCTTCCAGAAGTCGACCACCGAGCCGATCGCCGGCTTGAAGCCTTATTCGGCGCTGCGCCTGGCCGGACGCGACATCTACATCCGCGAGGGCTGCTACAACTGCCATTCGCAGATGATCCGTCCGCTGCGCGCCGAGACCGAGCGCTACGGCCATTACTCGGTGGCCGGCGAGTCGGTCTATGACCGCCCGTTCCAGTGGGGCTCCAAGCGCACCGGCCCTGATCTCGCCCGCGTGGGCGGCCGCTACAGCGACGAATGGCATCGCGCCCACCTGCACAACCCGCGCGACATGGTGCCGGAGTCCAACATGCCGGCCTACCCGTGGCTGGAGCAGGCCCGATTGGACAACTACGACATCGTCTCGCGCATGCGCGCACTGAAGCGCCTGGGCGACCCCTATACCGAAGCAGAGATCAAGGACGCCCCGGCCGCATTGGCCGGCAAGACCGAGCAGGACGCGCTGATCGCTTACCTGCAGGAACTGGGCATACAGATCAAGGCGGAGAGATAAGAGCATGAACATCGATTTCCTGACCGACGCGCGCAGCCTCATCACGCTGGCCAGCTTTGTCACCTTCGCCGGCATCATCTGGTGGGCCTACGTCAGCCACAAGCCAGCCGATTTCAACCAGGCCGCCATGCTGCCTTTCGCCGATGGCGACATCGGCCAGCCGGCCGCCGCCGAGCAGGACGGGGAGGCGCGCCATGGCTGATTTCACCAGCGGTTTCTGGAACATCTGGATCATCGTGCTCACCGTGCTGGGCATCATCGGCTGCGCCTTGCTGCTGTGGCAGCAATCGACCTGGAAGGTCAAGAAGGGCGAGCAGCCTGTCGCCGGTTCCACCACCGGCCACGTCTGGGACGAAGACCTGACCGAGCTGAACAACCCGCTGCCGCGCTGGTGGATGTGGCTGTTCTATCTGACCATCATCTTCTCGGTCGGCTACCTGGTGGTGTATCCGGGCCTGGGCAACTTCGCCGGTACGCTGGGATGGCAATCGACCTCCGAGCACGATGGCGACGTGCGTGCGGCCAATGCCAGGTACGGTCCGCTGTTCGACCACTACATGAAGCAGGACCTGAAGCTGGTCGCCGCCGACCCGCAGGCGCGCGCCATCGGCGAGCGGTTGTTCCTGACTTATTGCGCGCAGTGCCACGGCTCCGACGCGCGCGGCAACAAGGGCTTTCCCAACCTGACCGACGATGACTGGCTGCACGGCGGCGCGCCCGAAACCATCAAGGAAACCATCATGAAGGGCCGCCACGGCGTGATGCCTCCGATGGGCGCCGCGCTGGGTTCGGACAAGGATGTCGATAACGTCGCCAACTATGTGCTGAGCCTGTCGGATTCGACCCATGATCCGATCAAGGCCGAACTCGGCAAGTCCAAGTTCGGCGCCTGCATGGCTTGCCACGGCGCCGGCGGCAAGGGCAACCAGATGCTGGGCGCGCCCAACCTGTCCGACAAGATCTGGCTCTATGGCGGCAGCATCGACACCATCAAGGAAACCATCACCAAGGGGCGCGACAACACCATGCCGGCCTTCGGCGAATTCCTCGGCGAGCCCAAGGTGCATGTGCTGGCGGCTTATGTGTGGAGCCTGTCGAACCGGCCGAGCAACGCAGGGGCGAAGTAACGCCATGGTGTCGTCCCTGCTGTTGCAGGGACGACGGTATTTTGAAGGCAAGAAATGATCTCCAAGCAAGCAAAGGGCGGTGAACCTCCTCCCGGCAAGGAACAAGAACAATTCGCCGTCATCCGCATGTACCAGGCGCGCGAGCAGATCTACCCGCGCGAGATCAAGGGACGTTTCGCCAGCCTGCGCTGGCTGTGCGTCTTTCTGACGCAACTGGTGTTCTACGGCTTGCCTTGGGTGAACTGGAACGGCCGCCAGGCCGTGCTGTTCGACCTGGTGACGCGCAAGTTCTACCTGTTCGGCCTGGTGCTGTGGCCGCAGGATTTCATCTGGCTGGCGGCGCTCCTGATCATCTGCGCCTTCGGCCTGTTCCTGTTTACTGCAGTGGCGGGGCGCGTGTGGTGCGGTTACGCCTGCCCGCAGACGGTCTATACAGAAATCTTCATGTGGATAGAGCGCCGCATCGAAGGCACGCGCAGCGCCCGCATGCGCCTGGACCGCCAGCCATGGTCGTTTGAAAAGCTGTGGCGCAAGTCGGCCAAGCATCTGGCCTGGGGCGCGGTGGCGCTGTGGACCGGCGTCAGCTTCGTCGGCTATTTCTCCCCCATGCGCGCACTGCTGCCCGAGCTGGCGGCCTTTGCCTTCGGCCCCTGGGAAATCTTCTGGATCCTGTTCTACGGCTTCGCCACCTACGGCAATGCGGGCTGGATGCGCGAGCAGGTGTGCAAGTACATGTGCCCCTATGCGCGTTTCCAGAGCGCCATGTTCGACCGCGACTCGCTCATCGTCACCTATGACGCGCAGCGCGGCGAGCCGCGCATGCCGCAAGCCAGGGCAACCGGGAAGGACGGGGCGGGCGATTGCATCGATTGCACGATGTGCGTGCAGGTATGCCCGACAGGCATTGATATCCGCCAGGGCTTGCAATACATGTGCATCGGCTGCGCGGCCTGCGTCGATGCCTGCGACAGCGTGATGGACAAGATCAAGCGTCCGCACGGGCTGATCCGTTATTCGACCGAGAATGCGATAGAGCAAGGCTTGCCGGCATCGGCGATCAGGCGCCGGCTGCTGCGTCCGCGCATCCTTATCTACAGCGCCATCCTGGCGGCGGTAGTGGCGCTGTTCTCCGCATCGCTGTGGGTACGCATGCCGGTGAAGCTGGATGTCATCCGCGATCGCGGCTCGATGGGGCGCGAAGTGGAAGAGGGCATCATCGAGAACGTATACCGGCTGCAAGTCATCAACACCGATGAGCGCAGCCACCGCTACCGCATCACCGTCGGCGGCATTGCCGGGTTGACGGTGGCGCCGTCCGACGTGATCGAGGTTGCGGCCACCCAGACCCTGTCGGTGCCGGTGCGTGTGCGTGCGCCGCACGGAGCCGGCGAGAGAGGTTCCAACAAGATCCACTTTGAACTACAGGCTGAAGACAATCAGGCGCTGCATGTGAGCGAGAAGGCCGTCTTCATCGTGCCGCGCCGCTGACCATTTTCGTGAAGGAAAAACCGACCATGCATCCGAACGTCCAGACCCTGTCCGCCGCTTCCATTCCCTGGTATCGCCACCGCTGGCCCTGGCTATTGATGGCGGGCCCGGCCGTGGTGGTGGTGGCCGGCCTGTTCACCGTCTGGCTGGCGGTCGTGCGCGGCGACGCGCTAGTGGCCGACGATTATTACAAGCAGGGCAAGGCCATCAACCAGGACTTGCGGCGCGACCATGAGGCCTTGCGCCTGGGCGCGGATATCCGCCTGGCCTATGACCCGGCGGCCGGCATGTTGCGCGGCCGCTTGCGCATGACGGAAAAGCCGGCGGCGGGTGAGGCGGGTAGCGTGCTCTTTCTGAGCCTGGTGCATCCGACCCAGCCGGCCCGCGACCGTGCGCTGGTCGCCCGGCCCGCCGTCGACGGCAGTTTCGCCGTGCCGCTGGACGAACTGGAGCCGGCACGCTGGCGCCTGGTGGCCGAAGACGGCAGCCGCGCCTGGCGCTTGCATGGCAACTGGGCCTGGCCGCAGCAACGTGAAATGGCGATGAGTGCGCAGGCTTACGCGCCGGCGGAATAAACGGTAATGCATTACAGGCGTTAAGTACGGCAAGCCGGCGGCAAGACCGGAACGTGTCCCAACCGCGGGCGCAGACAACAATGCAAAGGAGAAGGCAATGCGCAGGAATCTACGCAATTACGCCATCGTCGGCTGGATGGCGTTTCTCATGGCCATCGCAGCGGAGGGGCTGTTCTTTTCCATGTTCGATCCGACCGGCCTGGCGCTGGCCGCGGGCCACCGCGAGTGGGATGCGCTGGGCGCCTACACGATAGGATTCTTTTGTTTCTGGGGAAGTTTCGCCGCGTCCGGCCTGCTGGCCGTGCGGCTGACGCAAGCCGCTCCAAAGGAGCGGCCACGTCATCCGGCGTAAGGGATGCGATCAGGTCGTCGCGCGTGCGCCTGGCGGTACGCAGGCGTCCACGCCGGCAGCCAGCTTCTTCAGTGCCGCGAGGTCCACCACTTCCACATCGCGCTGCTCCACCGCCAATAATCCCTGCTTGCGGAATTTGGAGATCAGGCGGCTGATGCTTTCGATGGTCAGGCCCAGGTAGTTGCCCACATCCTGGCGCGTCATGCGCAATTGGAAGCGGGTCGATGAATAGCCGCGCGCCGCGTAGCGCGAAGACAAATTGACCAGGAAGGCCGCGAAGCGCTGTTCGGCGCGCATGTTCCCCAGCAGCATGATGACGTTCTGCTCGCTGGTGATTTCATGGCTCATGATGCGGTGGAAATGGCGCAGCAGGTGCGGGATCTGGCCGAACAATTGTTCCAGGCGCGCAAACGGGATCTCGCACACTTCGCTGTCTTGCAGGGCCACGGCGTCGCACTGGTGGCGTTCGGTGCTGATGGCATCCATGCCCAGCAGTTCGCCGGGCATCTGGAAGCCGGTGATCTGGCGGTCGCCGTCGAGGTTTTCCTGGTAGGTCTTGAAGTGGCCCACGCGTACTGCGTACAGCGCCGTGAAGCGGTCGCCGATGCGGTACAGGAAATCGTCGCGCGCCACCTTGCGGCGGCCGATGATCTTGTCCAAGCGCTTCATGTCGGACTCGTCCAGGCCCATCGGCAAGCACAACTGGTGCATGCCGCAGGCGGTGCAGCTGCGCAGGGACGAACTGCTGGCGGCTTCGCGCGCAGCGGTCAGGGTCGACACCTGATGCAGCGGAGCGGCAGCGTTGGCAACGGCAGGAGATGCGGCGTTCAGGGCGGAGTGGCAAGACTGGTTCATACGATGTTCCCGGCGGCATGTTGCGATCTTTGATGGTCCCCATTTTAAGTCTGCAGGACAGGCGCGAAGCGGTGCTATTGCGGAATCAGACGGCATTTCTTGCTCCAGATCAAACAAGCGGCAAGTAATCGGGAGAAGTTATCGGCCAGGTGGGCAAGTGCGGGGGGCACAATAAAAAGAAGAGGGAGGGGCGGTCTTGATGGGGGGATTGGGCGGTATCGCGGGGTTACCGGGGATCCGCGACTGCCCTTCCATGCGACCGTCTTGTTGTTGAAAGTTAAACTGCAGGCATTGCTCAGGCCTGGCTTGCCGTGGTTGCCGCCGCGGGCATGTCAGGCATCGGCAACGGCTTGCTGGTGGGGCGGCCGCGGAAGTCGGTCCAGCACAGGCGGTTGAAGTCGTACAGCTTGCAGCGGCGCGCGGTGTCGAAGTACCAGCGCCACGAGAACTTCTGGATCACGATGCGGCCGGGCAGCATGGTTTCCAGTTTCTTCTGCGCCTGCTTCAGGCGGTACAGCGGTACGCTCATGTCCACGTGGTGCGCGGTGTGCTCCATGATGTGGTGCAGCAGCGCGCCCCAGCGGCGGCCGAAGGTCAGGTGCACGGTGGTGGAGACGAAGGGCTGGGCAGCGGCCCAGGTGAGCTTGTCCTGGTACCACGCCACCGAGGTATGCGTGTGGTGCACATAGACCACGAACCCGATCATCGCCTTCCAGAACAGGATGGGAATGGCGAAACCGGTAATGAACAGGCCCCAGAACGACTGGCCGGTGGCCTGCGCCGCCCAGGCCAGGCCGGCGATCCACGCCGCCGCCGCCAGGCTGACCAGCAGACCGTCCCACATGAACTCGGCGCGGCGGGTAGGCATCTGCTTCTTCGAGGGGAAGTACATGCGCTTCCACCACATATCCACCATGTAGTACAGGCCCGGCGCCCAGCCGCTGCGGTAGATGCGCTCCAGGCGCTGGCGCCAGCGCGGCAGGGCGCGGAATTCCTCGATGGTGCGCGGTTGCCAGACGAAGTCGAACCCCTTCAGGTTGGTGTAGCCGTGGTGCACCACGTTATGGCCGATCGCCCACAGGCTGTATGGCGTCAGCGATGGCATGAACAGGATGCGGCCCAGCCAGGTATTGAGTTTGCGGTTGGGAGTGAAGCTCTGGTGGCAGGCATCGTGGCCGAGGATGAACAGGCGGCCGATGACGAAACCGGTTGCCATGCCCAGCAGGATCTTGCCGATCATCCACGGCATCCAGACGATGGCTGCCAGTCCGAGGCCGAACAGGCAGTAATCGATGGCCGACAGCCAGAGCGCGATGGAGGTGCTGCGCTGGCTGATCGGGATCACCCAGGAACGGATGACCTTGCGGTGCGGCATCGGTGCGCCGGGTGCCACCGGCGTGGTATGCGAAGTTGTCGGCATCGTGATGGAACCTCTTCTTGCTATGGAACGGTGGAGCAGGTGAAACGCGCGCTTTAGATATGCAACAGCGCGACCGGTCATCGGGAATGACCGATCGCGCCGCGTCGTGCGTCGGGTACTGGCGATCAGAAGCGATAGCCGACGCCGACGCCGAACAGCCACGGATCGATCTTGACGGTGCTGACCTTGGTGCCGCCGACTTTCACGTCGCTCTGGATCTGGGCTTTCTTGAGATCGAAGTTGATCAGCCAGTGCTTGTCGATCTTGATGTCCAGGCCGGCCTGCAGGGCGCCGCCGATGCTGTGGTTATCCAGCTCGGCCGCGCCGCCCAGCACGTTCACGTTGGAGATGCGGGTGTAGTTGATGCCGGCGCCGACATAAGGCGAAAAGCGCGATTCCGGCGTGAAGTGGTATTGCAGCAGCAGGGTCGGCGGCAGTTGCTTGAAGCTGCCGATGTTCTGGCCGGAGAGGCGGACGTCGTGTTTCTGCGGATAGGTCAGGATCAGCTCAGCCGCGATGTTCGGGGTGAAGAAGTAGCTGATGTCGATTTCCGGGATGGTCTTGGAGCTGACGGTCAGTTGGTCCGATTGGGTAGTCACGCCGGCGACCGGGTCGGACTTGTTGTCGGGGCTGATGTTGACGGCGCGCAGGCGCACCAGCCAGGGGCTTTGCGCTTCCTGCGCGAAGGCGGCGGGAGCGGCAAAGGAGGAAGCGAAAGCCGCAGCGGCGGCAGCGATGGTCACGAGTTTTTTCACGGCTGTTTACCTGACGAGTGATGATGGACGAAAGGTACGCGTGAAGTGAGACAGGGACTTTGATGCTGATCAAGCGGCGGGAATTCGATGGAAACGGAAATGTCGGTGCAATCGGCAAAGATGTAGTGTTTTGCTGCAGGATGATGTGCACTTTGCTCGATACGTTGGAGACGGGCAGCCTCGACGTGCTCTTCTGAACACAGAGTTCAATCCCATTGGGAAATGTAAAAAGCGGCCCGCAATCTTGCGGGCCGCTTTTGTTTTGCAGGTCCTGCTCGCCGCTTATTCCTTGTAACGCGCTTCACGCGCCAGCTTGGTCAGGTTCTCCGGATCTTCGAAGGCCTTGTAATAGGCGTTCAGCGCCGGAGCGCCGCCGAGGTGGGCGTACAGCACGCGCTGGCCCTTGAAGTGGCCCTTCTTGGCCATGTCGATCAGGCCGTCGATGGATTTGCCTTCATACACCGGGTCGGTCAGCATCGCTTCCATTTCGGCGGCGGTGCGGATGGCGGCGATGGTCTGCTCGCTCGGCAGGCCGTAGGCCGGGCCGCTGTAGTCGGGGATGATCTCGATGTCGGCGTCTTTCAACACCACCTTCTTGCCGCCCTTGGAAGCGATCAGCTCGCAGGTGTCGTTGGCGATCTTGGTGACGGCGCGGCGGGTCATCGCTTCGTCGTCGGCGGTGTCGATGCCGATCACGCGGCGGCGCTTTTCCTGCGCGGCGAAGCCAACCACCATGCCGGCTTGCGTCGAACCGGTACAGGTCGCTACCACGATGTTGTCGAAGAAGATGCCCAGCTGCTGCTCCTGCATCGCCACTTCATCGGCGAAGTTGGCGTAGCCCAGGCCGCCCAGCGGGTGGTCCGAAGCGCCTGCAGGAATCGGGTAGGGCTTGCCGCCCTTGGCGCGCACTTCTTCCAGTGCCTTGGCCCAGGTGTCTTTTTCCGTGGTCGAGTAACCGTAGCCGCCCATGATCGGGTTGCCGCCCATGATGCGGGTCAGCAGGATATTGCCGACCTTGTCGTACACCGGGTCGTCCCATTCCAGCCAGGTTTCCTGCACGGTGTATGACTTCATGCCGACCGCTGCCGCGGCGGCGCATACCTGCCGCGTGTGGTTGGACTGGATGTTGCCGATCGAGACCAGGGTGTCGCAGCCCTTGGCCAGCGCGTCGGCCACCAGCCATTCCAGCTTGCGGATCTTGTTGCCGCCGAAGGCCAGGCCGGACGAGACGTCGTCGCGCTTGGCCCAGATTTCGGTGTCGAGCATCGCGGACAGGCGTTCCAGTTTATGGAGGGGGGAGGGGAAGAAGCCCAGCGTCTTGCGCGGGAACAGTTTGTCGAGTGCCAGCATGAGAGTGCTCCGGTTCAGGTTCAGTTCGGGTTCAAAAATGGCTCCGATCCATGTCGAATCGCCGGGATCAACTTTACGCTTGGCGTTTTAAATGGTGCTTCCGAATTTATGAGATTATCTGGTTTGATAAAGTGAAGAAATTTAGTTTGTCGAAATAAAAATCCTTAAATTTAAAAAATAGGGAAATTTTCATCATGTCGCTCGATCGCATGGACAAGCGCATCCTCAAGGCGCTGCAGAAGGACGGCCGCATTGCCAACGCCGAGCTGGCGAAGAAGGTCGGCATGAGCGCCACGGCCTGCTGGAACCACACCAAACGGCTGATGGATGAGGGATATGTGAGGGAAGTGCGCGCCATCCTCGATCCGGAAAAGCTGGGGCTGCCGGTACTGGTGACTGTGGGTGTGGTGCTGGACCGCTCGACGCCGGAAAGCTTCGCCGAGTTCGAGAAGGCAGTGCGCGATATCGCGGCCGTGCAGGAGTGCCTGCTGCTGGCCGGCGAATTCGATTACTGGATCAAGCTGCGCGTGAAAGACCTGCAGGCCTTCAACCGGCTGCATGCCAACGTGCTGCTGCGCCTGCCGGGCGTGCGCCAGTTGCGTTCCTTCTTTGTGCTCAATGAAGTCAAGAACAGCTACGAACTTGTGGTCGAGTGAAGGATCTGCGGACAAGACCTATACTGTTTGCTTGTATCCCACCCACGAGGATTTCACCAATGACATCTGCCGCCACCCCTGCCTCATCATCCGAATCGCAACTGCGCACGTTCTACCCGCCCATCGAGCCTTACGACAAGGGCTTGCTGGATGTGGGCGATGGCCATCGCGTGTATTGGGAGGTGTGCGGCAATCCGCACGGCAAGCCGGTGGTGTTCCTGCATGGCGGCCCCGGCGGTGGCAGCGGCCCTTCGCACCGGCGCCTGTTCAATCCGGAGAAATACCGCATCGTGCTGTTCGACCAGCGCGGTTGCAGACGTTCGCTGCCGCATGCCTACCTGGAAGCCAATACCACCTGGGATCTGGTGGCCGATATCGAACGCCTGCGCGAGATGCTCAAGATCGGGAAGTGGCAAGTGTTCGGCGGCTCCTGGGGCAGCACGCTGGCGCTGGCCTATGCCCAGACCCATCCCGAGCGCGTGACCGAGCTGGTGTTGCGCGGCATCTTCCTGCTGCGCAAGGCAGAACTGGATTGGTACTACCAGGAGGGCGCGTCGTGGATGGCGCCGGATCGCTGGGATGAATTCCTGGCGCCGATTCCCGAGGCCGAGCGCGGCGACCTGGTGACCGCTTACCGCAAGCGCCTGACCGGCGCCGACGAGGCCGCCAAGCTGGAAGCGGCGCGCGCCTGGAGCCGTTGGGAGGCCAGTACCATCACGCTGGTGCCCGACGAGAAGATGATCGATTCCTTCAACGACGCCTTGTTCGCACTGGCCTTTGCGCGCATCGAGAACCATTACTTCTTCAATCGCGGTTTCATGGAAGAAGGGCAGTTGCTGGCCAATGCCTCGCGACTGAAGGGGATACCGGGGGTGATCGTGCAGGGGCGTTATGACCTGGCGACGCCGGCAAGGTCGGCATGGGATCTGGCCAAGGCCTGGCCGGATGCGCAATTGCACCTGATCGGCAGTGCCGGACATGCCTATAGCGAACCGGGGATACTGGATAAGCTGATCCGGGCTACCGATGAGTTTGCGGATCGGTGAAATGATGGGGATGTGACGTTGCTGTGCAAACGGCAAGCGCCGTCGTCCTGACGAAAGTCAGGACCCGGCGGCGTTGAGCGTCTCTCCTGTCCGCATTCAAAGCGCACAGCTGTCCATCCGACCTGTCAACAATCTCAAGCGATTGCGGCCACGTCCACCGCCGCAATCCGCTTACTTTTTCTTGCGCCGGGTACCGTCTTCCGGTTTTGCGGCGGCAACCTCTTCCGCCAGCTCCTGCTCCAGTTCCCCCAGCCTGCTGTTGAGCTTGCCCAGCAACTGGGCGAGCTGGGCGGTTTCCTTCTTGTCCAGAACCTCGAACAACTGCTGCCCAAAGCGTTTGCGCGCCGGTTCGGATGCGCACAACACTTCCTCTCCCAATGGCGTCAATGAGATTTGCTTGACCCGGCGGTCGGCGGGATCGACCACGCGTTCGACCAGGCCGTCACGTTCCAGGCCATCGACTGCCTCGGTGATGGTGCGCGGGGCGAAGCCGAAGGCGCCGGCCAGGTCGGTGGAGCGGACTTTTCCGCTGCGCTGGATGACGGCCATGATCTTGGTGCGCGCGAACGATGCGCCCTGCGCCGCCATCAGTTTGTCGAGGGTGCGGTGCGAGCGCAGGTAGAAGTCGCGCAGCGCTTCGGCGGCTTCGGTGTAGTCGTTTGTAAAGGTGGTGGACATAATTTTCTCGGATGCCATATCATATGGTACCTCATTAATTCACTCAATAGCCTGTTTCCACTCGATTTGTAAGTAATCCCGGCAACGCCGGGGCCCCCGATATCAGGATAAAAAATGACAGACGCCACAACAAGCACAGCCGGAGCAGGGCAGGACAACGGCAACAATGGAAGCAACGGCAAGGCCAAGAAACGCATGAGTCCCCGCGCCAGGTTCATCTTGCGCTCGTTGATGGCGGTCGCGCTGGTCATCATTGCGGCCTGGATCATTTACTACCAGTTCCGCGGCAAATATCTGGAGAGCACCAACGATGCCTTCGTCTACGCCGACAGCGTGACGGTGGCGCCCAAGGTATCGGGCTACGTCGAGCAGGTGTTCGTGGCCGACAACCAGGATGTGAAGGCCGACCAGCCGCTGGTGCGCATCGACCCGCGCGACTATTCGGCGCAGGCCGCCCAGTCCAAGGCGCAGATCGATGCCGCCGCCGCCAGTGAAGATGCCGCCAAGGCGCAACTGGCCGAGCAGAACGCGGCAATCGACCAGGCCAAGGCACAGCTGGCGTCGGCCGAAGAGGATGCCCGTTTCGCCACCTCGGAAGTCGAGCGTTACACGCCGCTGGCGGCATCGGGCGCTGAAACCCGCGAGCGCCTGACCACGCTGCGCAACCAGATGGCGCAGGCCAAGGCCAGCGTCGCCACCCGCCGTGCCGCGCTGGATGCGGCCCGGCTGCGCGTGCATTCGCTCCAGGCCCAGGTGCGCCAGGCCCAGGCCCAGGGCGAGACCGCCAAGGCCCAATATGACGCCGCCAGCGTCAACCTCGGGGCGACCGAAATCCGCGCCAGCGTCGACGGCCGCATTGGCGACAAGCAGGTACGCGTCGGCCAGTTCGTCTCGGCCGGCACGCGCATGATGACGGTGGTGCCGACCAACTTCTACGTCACCGCCAACTACAAGGAAACCCAGATCGGCCTGATGCGCATCGGCCAGCCTGCCGTGATCAAGATCGACGCCTTGCCCGGCATCGAATTCCAGGGCCATGTGGAAAGCATCTCGCCGGGTACCGGCGCGCAGTTCTCGCTGCTGCCGCCGCAGAACGCTACCGGCAACTTCACCAAGATCGTCCAGCGCGTGCCGGTGCGCATCGCTGTCGATGCCTCGGCGCAGGATCGCAAGGTGTTCGTGGCCGGCTTGTCGGTGACGGTGGAGGTCAACACTATCGCCGCCAAGGACGAGCTGCGCGAACACCGTGAGCGCAACAGCGAAGCCAATGCCGGCGTCGACCAGAAGCCGGCCAGGGAGGTACGTTGAACGCCGCTGCCAAACCATCTGCGGGAGCGAGCGGCGAGAAGGCCGATGCCGCCGCCTGGCTGGCGGTGGCGGCCGGCACGCTGGGCGCGCTGATGGCGACGCTGGACATTTCCATCGTCAACTCCTCGCTGCCCACCATCCAGGGCGAGATCGGCGCTTCCGGCACCGAAGGCACCTGGATTGCCACCGCCTACCTGGTGGCGGAGATCGTGATCATCCCGATGTCGGCCTGGCTGGAGCGCCTGTTCGGGCTGCGCATCCTGCTGCTGTCGGCGGCCAGCCTGTTCACGCTGTTCTCGGTGCTGTGCGGCCTGTCGACCACCTTGCCGATGATGATCGTCGGCCGGATCGGCCAGGGCTTCACCGGCGGCGCGCTGATCCCTACCGCCATGACCATCATCGCTACGCGCCTGCCGCGTTCGCAGCAGCCGGTGGGCAATGCCATGTTCGGTGCCACCGCCATCCTCGGGCCGGTGCTGGGGCCGGTGCTGGGCGGCTGGCTGACCGAGAACGTCAGCTGGCACTACGCCTTCTTCATCAACCTGCCGGTGGGCGCAGCGCTGATCACCTTGCTGCTGGTGGCGATTCCTTATGAGCGCCCCAAGTTCGAACAACTGGCCGAGGCCGACTGGCTCGGCATCCTCGGCCTGGCGCTGGGCCTGGGTGGGCTGACCGTGGTGCTGGAAGAGGGCGAGCGCGAGCAGTGGTTCTCCTCGCCGGATATCCGCTGGCTGGCGCTGACCTCGGTGGTCGGCTTCATCCTGCTGGGCATCGGCCAGGTGCGGGCGAAGCATCCGGTGATCCAGTTGCGCCTGCTGCGCGACCGCCAGTTCGGTTCGGTGGTGATGATGGCCATGATCGTCGGCGTGGCGCTGTATGGCACGGCCTATGTGATCCCGCAGTTCCTGGCGGGCATCGCCGGCTACAACTCGCTGCAGTCGGGCGTGATCGTGCTGCTCTCGGGCGTGCCGATGATCCTGATGATGCCGTTCACGCCGATGCTGATGCGGCGCGTCGATATCCGCCTGGCAGTCGGCACCGGCTTCTTGCTGCTGGCGCTGTCGGCTTTCATCGAGACCGACCTGAGCCCATTGTCATATGGCGGCTCCTTCATCGCCTCGCAGCTGATGCGCGGCGTCGGCACGGTGCTGGCCATGCTGTTCCTGAACCAGGCGGCGATCCGCTCGGTACCGCCTTCGCAGGCGGGCGATGCTTCCGGCCTGTACAGCGCGGCGCGCAATTTGGGCGGTTCGCTGGCGCTGGCCAGCATCGCCGTGATCCAGGACCAGCGCCTGTGGCTGCACAGCCGGCGGCTGGAAGAGAGTCTGTCGGCCAACTCCGAGCTGGTGCAATCGACCATCGCCGCCCAAGGCCACTTGCTGGGCGGGCAGGACACCGCGATCCGCCTGCTGGGCTCCACCATCCAGGTGCAGGCATTGACCATGACGTACGCCGACCTGTTCTGGCTGCTGGGCGTGGCGATCCTGTGTGTGACGCCGCTGGTGCTGTTTCTGCGCCCCTTGCCGACCCATGCGGCTCCGGTGACTACTCATTGATGAACATCATGCAAACGACAACACTTCACACTCACTGCATTCCGCGCCTGGTTGCGCTGGCGGCTGCCGCCTTATTGGCCGGCTGCGCCCTGGGGCCCGACTACGCCGGCCCGCCGGACGCTGCGCCGCATGCCGCGCAGAACGGGCATTTCGTGCGCGGCGACGCGTCATCCACGGCGGCCATGCCGTCCAACCGCTGGTGGGAGGGTCTCAACGATCCGATCCTCAACAGCCTGGTGCAGCGCGCGCTGGAGGCCAACCCCAACCTGGGTGCGGCGCGTGCGCGGCTGCAGCAGTCGCGCGCCGCGCTCAACCTGGAACAGGCTAATGCACTCCCCAGCGTGGGTGCATCGGCCCTGGCGGCGCATGCGCGCCTGCCGCCGCTGAACCTTGGCGGTTTGTCCAGCTCTTCCGGTTCATCCACCAGCGCCAACCTGTATAGCCTGGGGTTTGACGCCACCTGGGAAGTGGATCTGTTCGGCGCCCACAAGCGTTCGATACAGGCCGCGGGCGCCAGCGCCGAAGCCGCCCAGGCCACGCTGGCCGATGTGCAGGTCAGCCTGGCGGCTGAAGTGGCCAATGCCTATATCAACCTGCGCGACCGTCAGCAGCGGCTGGCATTGGGCGATGAATCGATCCGCGCGCAGGAGCAGATGCTGGGGTTGACCAGCCAGCGCGTGGAACGCGGCACCGCCTCCAGCCTGGACCTGATCCGCATGCAGAACCAGCTTGACGGCACCCGCGCCGACCTGGTGCCGCTGCAGGCGGATAAAGAGGCTTACCTGAACCAGCTCGCCACGCTGGCGGGCCAGGAACCTGGCGCACTGGATGCCGAACTGGCATTGGCCGCGCCGGTACCCTTGCCGCCGGCCGAAGTGGCGGTGGGCGATCCGACCTCGCTCTTGCGCCGCCGTCCCGATATCCGGGCCGCCGAGCGTACGCTGGCCGCCGACACTGCCAAGATCGGGCAGGCCGAGGCGGCGAAGTATCCCAGCCTAAAGCTGTTGGGCATCATCGGCCTGGGGGGAACGCATCCTTCCGACCTGACCAGGCTGGATGACTTCGCCGCCATCGGTGCGCCCATGCTGAGCTGGAACTTCCTCGACTTCGGCCGCGCCAGGTCGCGCGTCACCCAGGCCGAGCGTGTGCGCGATGAAGCCGAAATGAAGTATCGCCAGACCGTGCTCGACGCATTGCGCGATGCCGAGGATTCGCTCTCGCGCTTCCGCTATGGACGCGTGACCGTGGCCACCGTGGCGCGCACCAAGGTGTCGGCCGACCGCGCGCTGGAACTGGCGCGCCAGCGCTATGCGGCAGGCACCGGTACCCTGATCGACGTGCTGGATACCACGCGCCAGCAGATCACCGCACAGCAGAACCTGCTGCAGGCCGAGGCGGCGTTGACGCGCAGTTTCGTCGGTATCCAGAAAGCGCTGGGGCTGGGGTGGTCGGACGAGGGCTAATCCGGGAACTCTCGACTGGCATTGCCCAGTATGCGCACCATAGAAAAAGCCGTGACGGAAAATTCCGTCACGGCTTTTTTCATTGAACCGGACAAAGATTCTTACAGATCCTTGGCAAGGTCAGCCACCAGATAATCGAGGAAGATTTCCACGCTGCGCGGCAGGGTGCGTCCGGCCAGCGTCTGCACTTCGACGAAACGGCCGTCGCTGGGGCAATCGCGGATCGGGCGGATGGTCAGTTCACCGCTGGCGATGCGATAGCGTACCGTCACTTCACCGGTGATGGACAGGGCATCATTATCGAGCAGGTAATTGTGCAGGGACTGGATGTAGTTGCTGGTCATCACCGGTTCGATCGCCACATGCTGGCGGCTGCAGGCGATATCGAACAACTGGCGCAGCGTGGTGGTGGGGTCAGGCAGCGCCATCGGATAGGCGCGGATCTGCGACACCGAAACCTGGCGGAAGCGCGCCAGCGGATGGTCGTGCCGCATCACCAGCGAGATCGGTCCCGGCTGGCGGTGCACCACCTTGATTTCCGGCTCCGGCAGGCGCGCGAACGTCAGGCCGATGTCGGCGTTGCCCTCGCGCACCTGGCGCGATACCGCGGCCGGGGCGCCGACGAAGAGCTGGAATACGAAGCCGGGATACTTTTTCTGGAAAGCATTGATCAGGCGCGGCAGGAAATCGATGGCGAAACCTTCCGACGATGCCAGCCTTACGCGGCCGCTGCGCAACCCTTTCAGGGCCTGCAGGTCGGCTACCACGCGGTCGGCCTCCAGCGCCACCTTGCGCGCGTGCGCAGCCAGCATTTCACCGCCGGCCGAGAGCTCCATGCCGCGCGGCTTGCGTTCGAACAACACGGTATCGAGGGCATCTTCCAGGCTGCTGATCTGGCGGCTGATGGCCGAGCTGGCCACATTGAGCCGTTGTGAAGCCTCGCTGATCGAGCCGCAACGCACGACTTCCAGGAAGTAGCGCAGGGCAGTGTCTTGCAGGTGCTGCGATTTCATCGTGGACCTCTTTTATGCCGATTGATGAAGTGCATTCAGGGTGCTGCAAAAAGATTTGCATGGTTTATTTGGTGCAGTCTTCACGGCTTTGGTGCGTCGCCAGACAAAACGTCGGGGCCGAAAATGCTGCATCTGCGTGGCAAGCCGTGGCCCTGCTGCGATGCTGGCTTTCAAGGTATCCATACATTGTGGTGCACAAATCGAGCCATCTCTTTTTGGCAACGAAGGCATAGAAATTTGATTATTGCGGCATCGATAAAGACCGGCCTAGTATGCCCTCGACGTCGCTGTTTTTTCAAACATTTCTCTTTCACGAAGGGGTTGGGATGAACGCAATGAAGACATCTTTATTGGCCTGGTCGCGATGTGCATTGCTGGTGGCAGGCGCCGCCGCATCGTTTTCCGCGATGGCCAACAAGGCCAACGACACACTGGTGTATGCGTCCGACAGCGAAGTCGAAAACATCAGCCAGTACCACAACAACCTGCGTGAAGGCGTGATCCTGGCCCACCTGATCTGGGACACCCTGATCTACCGCGACCCCAAGACCAACGAGTACAAGCCGCAACTGGCCACTGCCTGGAAGTGGGAGTCGCCCACGGCGCTGGTGCTGGATTTGCGCCAGGGCGTGCAATTCCAGAACGGCGACAAGTTCAGCGCCGACGACGTGGTGTTTACCTTCAACTATGTGGTGTCGCCCGAGTCGAAGGCGGTCACGCGCCAGAACACCGACTGGATCAAGAGCGCCGACAAGCTGGGCGACTACAAGGTACGCATCAACCTGAAGGCGCCGTTCCCGGCAGCGCTCGAATACCTGGCCGGCCCGCTGCCGGTCTATCCGGCGGCTTACTTCAAGAAGGTCGGGCTGGACGGTTTCGCCAAGGCGCCGATCGGCACCGGCCCTTACAAGGTGACCAGTGTGACGCCGGGGCAGGGCGTGACCCTGGTGAAGAACGCCGGCTACTTCAAGGACAGCCCACAGGGGCAGCCCAGCATCGGCAATATCAAGTTCGTGGTGATCCCCGATCCGGAAACCCGTGCGGCGCAACTGATGACCGGCGCCATCGACTGGATCTGGCGCGTGCCGCCCGACCAGGCCGATTCGCTCAAGACCAATCCCAAGCTGGCGGTGCAAAGCGGCGAGACCATGCGCGTGGGCTTCCTTACGCTGGATACCACCGGTTCATCCTCGCCCAATTCGCCGTTCAAGGACCTGCGCGTGCGCCAGGCGGTCAACCATGCGATCAACCGCAAGGGTTACGCCGACAACCTGATGCGCGGCGGCAGCCAGCCGGTCTACACCGCCTGCTTCCGCACCCAGTTCGGCTGCGATAGCAACGCCGCCATCAAGTTCGACTACAACCCGGCCAAGGCCAAGGAACTGCTGGCGGCGGCCGGCTATCCCAACGGCTTCGACACCGACATCTACGCCTACCGCGAACGCGAGGTGGCCGAAGCCATCATTGGCGACCTGCATAAGATCGGCATCCGCGCACGCCTGCATTACATGAAGTTCGCAGCCCTGCAAAACGAATACCGCAGCGGCAAGACCCCGATGAGTTTCTATTCCTGGGGCTCGTTCTCGATGAACGATACCTCGGCCTTCGCTGGCGTCTACTTCAAGGGCAGTGCCGACGACATCACCAAGGACCCGCAATTGCAGCAATACCTGCAGATCGCCGACTCCTCGATCGACCCGGCGGTGCGCAAGGCCAACTACACCAAGGCGCAGGAGTTGATCTCCAAGCAAGCCTATGTGGCGCCGATGTTTTCGTATTCGACGTTCTATGCCTACAACGCGCAGTTGAAGTTCCAGGGCTATCCGGATGAACTGCCCCGTTTCTACGAGGCCAGCTGGAAATAAGGTTGCGGCCGGGCAGGCCTGCAATTTGCAAGCACTGTCCGGCGCATCCCGCGCAGCTCCGCTCACCCATCACAGGGAACGCCGCCATGTTGATATTCATCCTGCGCCGTCTGGCCATCGCCCTGTGCGTGGCGCTGACGGTGTCCATCGTCAGTTTCTCGCTGCTGCACATGTCGGGCGACCTGGCCACCGCCATTGCCGGGCCTGAATCCAGCGCCGCCCAGGTCGAGCAGATCCGCGTGCAGTTCGGCCTGGACCGGCCGATGACCACGCAGTACGTGGACTGGCTTGCCAAGGCGGTGCACCTGGACTTCGGCAATTCGTTCTACTTCAACGGCCCGGTGATGGAAATGATCGCCGAGCGCTTGCCGATCACCTTCAAGCTGGGCGGCAGCGCCTTGCTGCTGGCGATCCTGGTGGCCATTCCGCTGGGCGTGCTGGCGGCCATCTACCGCGACACCTGGCTTGACCGCATTGCACTGATGATCGCCGTGGTCGGCCAGGCCATGCCCAGTTTCTGGTTCGGCCTCACGCTGATCCTGATTTTCGCCGTCACGCTGCACTGGCTGCCGGTGGCCGGCAATGAAAGCTGGCAGCACTTCATCCTGCCGGCGGTGGCATTGGGCTACTACGCCATGCCGGCGATGATGCGCCTGACCCGTTCCGGCATGCTGGAAGTGCTGGGTTCGGACTACATCCGCACTGCCCGCGCCAAGGGGCTGTCCAAGTCAAAGGTGGTGTTCAAGCATGCGTTGCGCAATGCTGTGATCCCGGTGGTGGCGCTGGCGGCGGTGGAGCTGGGCTTCATGCTGGGCGGCTCGGTGGTGATCGAATCGGTCTACTCGATGCAGGGCCTGGGCCAGCTGGCCTGGGACGCCATCTCGCGCAACGACTATCCGGTGGTGCAGGCGGTGGTGCTGATCATCGCCATGTTCTACATCGGCCTGACCTTCCTGGCCGACATCATCAATGCGCTGCTCGATCCGCGCATCCGCACCCGCTGAAGGAGCCGACATGACCACCACATCCTCCGCCCTGCAACCGGGCGCGCTGCTGCAAGGCGCATTGAAGCCGGCGCCGGCCTGGCGCCGCAAGCTCAACCGCTTCCTGGGCCATCGCGGCTTGACGCTGGGCGCGGCCGTGCTGCTCCTGATCGTGCTGGCGGCAGTCTTTGCGCCGCTCCTGGCGCCGCATGACCCGTTCAATCAGGATGTGTCGGCGCGGCTGATCCCGCCGGTCTGGAACGCGCAGGGCAGCTGGGAGCACATTCTCGGCACCGACAAGCTGGGCCGCGATTACCTGTCGCGGCTGATCTACGGCGCCCGCGTGTCGCTGATGATCGGTATTGCGGCGGCACTCATTTCGGGCTTGATCGGCACCACGCTGGGCGTACTGGCCGGTTACTTCGGCGGCCGCACCGACGCCGTCATCAGCTACCTGATCACCACCCGCCTGGCCATGCCGGTGGTGCTGGTGGCGCTGGCGATGGCATCGCTGGTGGGCGGTTCGCTCAAGGTGGTGATCATCCTGCTGGGCCTGTTGCTGTGGGACCGTTTCGCGGTGGTCACGCGCTCGGCCACGCAGCAGATCCGCGACGCCGAATTCATCGCCGCGGCCAAGGCCATCGGCGCTTCCACGCCCTACATCCTGGTGCGTGAGATCCTGCCCAACATCATGGGGGTGCTGATCGTGGTGGTGACGCTGGAGATGGCCCACGCGATCCTGCTGGAAGCCACGCTGTCCTTCCTTGGCCTGGGTGTGCAGCCGCCCACTCCGTCGTGGGGGCTGATGGTGTCGGAAGGCAAGTCCTACATGTTCTTCAAGCCGTGGGTGATCGTCATCCCCGGCCTGGCGCTGGCGGTGCTGGTGCTGGCCATCAACCTGGTGGGCGACGGCATCCGCGACATCAATGCGCCCGACGGCCGCAACTGAGCCGCAACCGATTGCAGTCAAGGAGAAAGCCATGAGCGTATTGCTGGATGTGAAAAACCTGAAGGTCGACCTGCCCACCGAAAACGGCATGCTGCATGCGGTGCGCGGCATCGACTTCCAGGTGCGGCGCGGCGAGATGCTGTGCCTGGTCGGCGAATCCGGCTGTGGCAAGTCGATGACTTCGCTGGCGCTGATGGGCCTGTTGCCGCGCAAGGCGCAGTGCAGCGCCGACCATATCCTGTTCGACGGCGCCGACCTGAACGGCATGTCCGAGAAGCAGCTGATGCAGCTGCGCGGCAAGCGCATGGCGATGATCTTCCAGGAGCCGATGACCTCGCTCAATCCCGCCTACACGCTGGGAAACCAGCTGTGCGAGGCAATGCTGCAGCAGCCGCACGTCACCCGCGCCGAGGCGCGCGAGCGGGCGATCTACCTGTTGCACCGCACCGGCATCGCCAACGCCGAAGACCGGTTGCGCCAGTATCCGCACCAGTTGTCCGGCGGCCTGCGCCAGCGCGTGATGATCGCCATGTCGCTCATGTGCGGTCCCGACCTGATCATCGCCGACGAGCCGACCACCGCGCTGGACGTGACCATCCAGGCGCAGATCCTGCGCATGATCCGCGAGCTGCAGCAAGAGTTCGGCACGGCCGTAGTCTTCATTACACACGATCTCGGCGTGGTCTCGCGCATCGCCGACCGCGTGGCGGTGATGTATGCGGGGCAGGTGGTCGAGACTTCCGATGTCGGCCAATTGTTCGAGCAGCCGCGCCATCCGTACACGCGCGGCCTGCTCAACTGCATTCCGGTGCGCGGCAAGACGCCGCCGGGCAGCCGCCTGCAAGCCATCCCCGGCGTGGTGCCCAGCCTGGTGGGCAACGTCGCCGGCTGTACCTTTCGCAACCGCTGTACGCTGGCCGATGCCGGCTGCGAGGCCGAGCCGCCGATGGCGGCGTGCGGCAGCGACGGGCATCCGCACTATGCGCGCTGCCACAAGCCGGACGCGCTGACGCAAACCGAAGAGATGGAGGTGCTGGCATGAACATGGGCGATCTGGGAAAATTTTTGCCGGCCGAACCGCCGGCCCCCACTGGCGACATTGCGCTGGAGTTGTGCGCGCTGTCCAAGGTGTACCAATTGAAGCGCGGCCTGTTCAAGGCGCCGGTGGCGCTGAAGGCGGTCGATGACGTGTCGCTGCGCTTGTACCGCGGCGAGACGCTGGGACTGGTGGGCGAGTCCGGTTGCGGCAAGAGCACGCTGGCCAAGATGCTGCTGGGCCTGCTGGAGCCGACCTCGGGCAATGTGCTGGTCAACGGCCAGGAGGTCGACCCGACCAGGCGCCGCGACAATGCGCGCCATATCCAGCCGATTTTCCAGGATCCGTATTCGTCGCTCAACCCGCGCAAGACCGTGGCGCAGATCGTCGGCCTGCCGCTGAAGCTGCATGGCATCGGCAAGGCTGCCGAGCAAGAGAAGGCGGTGCGCCGGATTCTCGACCTGGTGGGCATGCCCGAGCGCACCTATGGGCAGTATCCGAACCAGCTGTCCGGCGGCCAGCGCCAGCGCGTGGCGATTGCGCGTGCGCTGATCCTGCGGCCCGACATCCTGATCTGCGACGAGCCGACCTCGGCGCTGGATGTGTCGGTACAGGCGCAGATCCTGAACCTGCTGCTGGACCTGAAGGCCGAGTTCGGGCTGACCTACCTGTTCATCAGCCATGACCTGGGTGTGGTGGAGCATCTGGTGGACCGGGTGGCGGTGATGAACAAGGGCTGCATTGTCGAGCTGCAGACGCGCGAGAAAATTTTCAGCGATGCCCAGCATCCCTATACCCGCATGCTGCTGGCTTCGGCGCTCACGCCGGAGCCGGGCCGGGGTATCC
Source organism: Herbaspirillum chlorophenolicum (assembly GCF_001189955.1). Classification (GTDB taxonomy): domain Bacteria; phylum Pseudomonadota; class Gammaproteobacteria; order Burkholderiales; family Burkholderiaceae_D; genus Herbaspirillum; species Herbaspirillum chlorophenolicum. Next base: position 67,805 of record NZ_LFLT01000001.1, read on the forward strand.
CCGAACTCGCCGCGGCCGCCTGAACGACGCCATCGCAACCGAACGAAATGCACGACGCCGAAGCGGGCAGGGAGATCTGCCGCCGTCGCCGATGAATGAATTGAACCAGACCCAGAGGAGAATCAGCATGAGCAGAGCACAAGCCATCGCCGGCGTGGAAGCGTATTTCGATGACGGCCGTTTCATGGAAACGATGAAAAAGCGCGTCGCCATCCGCACCGAGAGCCAGGAGCCGGCCAGTCGCCCCATCCTGTACGACTATCTCCATCTGGAGATGGCGCCCTACCTGGAGAGCCTGGGCTTTACCTGCGAGGTGGTGGACAGTCCGCTGCCTGGCGGCAGCCCGTTCCTCATCGCCGAACGGATGGAAGCAGCAGCGTCATTCACGCTCCTGACCTATGGCCACGGCGATGTCGTGCGCGGTTACGACAAGCAATGGCGCACCGGCCTGTCGCCTTGGGAAATCGTGGTCGACGGCGACCGTTGGTATGGCCGCGGCACCGCCGATAACAAGGCGCAGCACACGATCAACCTGGCTGCGCTGGAAGAGGTCATCAAGGCGCGCGGCGGCAAGCTGGGCTACAACGTCAAGGTGATTCTGGAAATGGGCGAGGAGACCGGCTCGCCCGGCCTGAATGCGGTTTGCCAGGCATATGCCGGGCGCCTCAAGGCGGATGTCTTCATCGCTTCCGATGGGCCGCGCGTGAACGCGCCTACGCCGACCATGTTCCTCGGCTCGCGCGGCGGCTGCAATTTCGACCTCACGGTCAACCTGCGCGACGGCGGCCACCATTCCGGCAATTGGGGCGGTTTGCTGCGCAATCCGGGCGTGCGCCTGGCCAATGCGATCGCGTGCCTGGTGGATGGACGCGGCCGCATCCGTGTACCCAGCCTGTTGCCGGATGCGTTCCCGCAGAGCGTGCGCAATGCGCTGGCCGAGGTCAAGGTTGGCGGCGGCCCCACCGATCCCGAGGTCGATGCCGAATGGGGCGAGCCCGGCATGACGCCGGCCGAGCGCGTGTTCGGCTGGAATACGCTGGAGGTGCTGGCCTTCAAGACCGGCAATCCGGAGGCGCCGGTCAACGCCATCCCCGGCCACGCCAGCGCGCATTGCCAGATCCGTTTCGTGGTCGGCAGCGATGACCGCAACTTCATCGCCAACATCCGCGCCCATCTCGACGCGCATGGCTACAGCGACGTGGGCGTGGCGCTGTCGGGCGTGCAGTTCGCCGCCACCCGCCTCGATCCGGATGACGAATGGGTGCGCTGGGGGCTGGCTTCGATGCAGGAGACCAGCGGCAAGAAGCCCACGCTGCTGCCCAACCTGGGCGGCTCGCTGCCCAACGATGTGTTTTCCGAAACGCTGGGGCTGCCGACGCTGTGGGTGCCGCACTCGTATCCGGCTTGCTCACAGCACGCGCCTAACGAGCATATACTGGCCAGCGTATCGCGCGAGTCGCTGCAGGTGATGGCGGGGCTGTTCTGGGATCTGGCAGAGCAAGGCACGCAAGTCATGGCGCGCCGTGCGGTTGCATGACTGCATTCCTGAATTCACCGGAGAACAAGATTGATTGACGCCAATGCCGCCAAGGCCTATTGCCGGGTCGACGACCTGGACGATATCCGGGAAGACATCGTCGGCATCCGCCGCCATCTCCACCAGCATCCCGAGCTTTCCTTCCAGGAGGCGGATACGGCGACGCTGGTGGCTGCGCGATTGGAAGAGTGGGGTTACGCGGTCACGCGCGATATTGGCGGCAACGGCCTGGTGGGCACGCTGCGCGCCGGCAGCAGCACGCGCAGCATCGGCTTGCGGGCCGACATGGATGCCTTGCCCATTGCCGAGCAGACGGGACTGCCATATGCCAGCCGCAACCACGGCACCATGCATGCCTGCGGCCATGACGGCCATACCGCCATGCTGCTGGGGGCGGCACGCCACCTGGCGCGCACGCGCAATTTCGACGGCACGCTGAACCTGATTTTCCAGCCGGCCGAGGAAGCGGGTTTCAACAGCGGCGCCCAGAAGATGCTGGAAGACCGCCTGTTCGAACGTTTCCCCTGCGACGCGGTGTTCGGCATCCACAACCATCCGGGCGTGGCGGCCGGCACCTTCATGTTCCGCAGCGGGCCTTTCATGGCGGCGTGCGATACGGTCAAGATCAGGATCGTCGGCAAGGGCAGCCATGCGGCGCGCCCGCACCTGTCGGTCGATCCGGTGGTGACGGCGGCCAGCCTGGTGATGGCGCTGCAGACGGTGGTTGCGCGCAATGTCGATCCGATGGAAACGGCGGTGATCACGGTCGGCTCGCTGCATGCCGGGAATGCCTCCAACGTGATCCCGGAGTTTGCGACCATGGAGCTCAGCGTGCGCTCCTTCAAGCCCGAAGTGCGCGAGCTGCTGGAAGTGCGCATCCGCGCGCTGGCCGAGACGCATGCCGCCAGCTACGGCGCACGCGCCGAGATCGATTACCTGCGCGGTTATCCGGTACTGGTCAACAGCGATGCCGAGACCGAGTTCGCGCGCAGCGTGGCCGTTGAGCTGGTGGGCGAGGAGCACGTGATCGCGCCGTTCGGCCCGATCGCCGGCAGCGAGGATTTCGCCTATTTCCTGCAGCAGCGTCCCGGTTGCTTCTTGCGGGTGGGGAACGGCCAGGGCCAGCTGATGCTGCATAACGCACACTATGATTTCAACGACGAGAACATCCCGGTCGGCGCCGCCTATTGGACCCGCCTGGTGGAGCGCTGGCTGGCAATCCAGCCGGGTTGAACGGCTGGAAAGCTGCGCCGGCACTGCTTATTCCGCCGGCGAATAAGCGCATGACGAATGCTTTGTTCCGTATGCAAGGGGGCTTCGATATAGTGAATCCGTCTCCTCAATAACCTCTTGGACTTGGACATTGAGTTTGAACCCGCCACGCGCAAGCCTGGCGGGTTTTCTTTTTGCGCGCCCGGTTTTCAGGTTTTTCCTGATGTGGCGCGCATGCCATACCTCTGCCCAACGTCAGGAATTCCCCGATGGTTGCCGGTAGGGTAAATGCCTACCATGAGCATCAATGAAACGCGGTCTGTAGCTCCGGATTTCGAGATGGGAATGCCGAATTGCAATATAGACCTCTTGCGAATGAATGTTGATGGGAGGCCGTCATGACGATCGTCGCCGAATCCGTACCCGGTGAAATTACCTTGATGTTTATCAGCTATCTGCTGTTTTGCACCGTCTTGATATACCTGTTTGTGATGACCGACCGCGAATGGGGCCGTCTGGAAGTGTCGTTGGACGACGCCGGCAAGCGTGGGCCGGAACAGGCGGCGGCTTCGACTTTTTCATCCCACGAAGCCGGCATCGATCCCGAGTGGGCATTTGCCGAGGTGGATGTTGGCCGGTCGCTGCGCCATTGCGCGCAACACCATCCCCTGAATTGCTCCTGCTTTTTGCAAGGGCAGCCTAAGGAAGAGGCTTGAACGTGCCGGTGAAGAGAATTGCGGGGGAAGTTGGGGGAGTGGAAGCGGGGCAATCGCGGTATGCAGTAACGGGGTGTGTTCTCGGTAAAGAGGTTTGCAGGGGCAGTAGCAGTGCGTGTAGTGGCAGTGCCAGCAGTAAGTAGCAAGGGTGAGTAAAAGGTAGTGGCAGTAAAGCAGTGTCTTGAGGATGGAACGGCAGGTCGTGAAGCTGCATGGCAGTACCAAGGCGCGTCACGCAGCGTGGGTGCGTAGCTGCACTCACGGGGGCAGCCAGCGGCTTGCCCGTTCTTTTCCATGAGAAAATAGCAGCATGCAAAATTCACATCCATCTGCGCAGAACCTGCGCCCGCTGATCCCGTTGGCCGACTATCAGCGTATCTTCCGCGTCGTGCATTCCGTGCTTCAAAGTGTCGAGGCAGATATTCCGGCCGCAAGTTTTTTCTTCAGCGTCACCGCAGCACAGATGCTGAAGAAATTTTACAAACGCAATGCGTTTCCCGTTGCAGGCGCTGCGTTCTACCTGATCAACCAGGAGGGCGGCGGCGCGCTGTCCTTTGGCGTGCTGGGCGACGATGCCCAGGCCGTCTCGAGCAACCATGATGCATTCCACGCCTGGGTCCAATGCGATGGTTACGCAATCGATTTCATGGCGCCGGTATTTCAGGAATTGCTCGCTGCGGCGGGCCATGCGGTACCGGTGCCGCGCCGTATGTTCCAGAAGGATCTCGGGCGCATGAGCGCGTCGGCCACGGCGTTGGCGGCGCCGGGCGACTTTTTCCTCAATCCCAATCTTGAGCTGACGCGTGAGTTGCTGCAGCAGTTCATGGCCAAGAAAGCGCTGACCAACCTGTCGCAAGTGTGCGTGGAGTGGTACCGCAAGCCGCCCAAGGCGATGCCGGACGACCTCGCGCTGCAGGGCGGCGATGGCGAAGTCGCGCGCATCAGGCTCAATCCCGTGGCGGTCGACGGCGTCTGGTAGGTATTGCCCGGAATCCGGGTACAGAGGGGGAGTGCTGAAGGTAGAAGGCCGAGCCTCCGGAGGAGGGTGTGCTGGACGAGTGTCCAACACACCATGCGATCATGCATATCGGTTGCATGTACCGCACTAGAACCAGCAAGATAACCGTCATGTGTTACGGCAGCGTGACATGCCGGGGCGGCGATAAAAATAATCGAATCCGGTTTCCCCATGGCGCGATGTCATTCCGGTGTCATAAGCCGCCGTTACTATCCTGTCTGTCTCCTCTGTACCTGTTGCAGATGTTTCGCCTGCGATGCGAGCGCATCGCAGGCTATTTTTTCTGCGGGCCTTATCCCCGCCATCGAATCCGATTTCTGCTGTAGAGCTTCACGCCAAGGCCGGAAGTGGCGTTGTAACCCGGCAGTACGCACACGTGTTGGAAGCTGCGATCCTCCCTTCCCGGCAGGCGAAAGCTTGATCCGGTCACGCGGCGCGGGGTGCGTCCACACCTGTTCACGATCTTGTCGTGGGTCGTGAACGGGTGACGTCCCGCAGTATTTCTCCCTCCGTTTTCTCTCCCCTGTTTCGTATGGCCCGTTCCTGCACAACATTGCGCGGGAAATGGAATCCCTTTTCTTTTCAATGGCTTGGGCTACTTGTCAAAATCTTTTCCACAGGCTTACTCCCAAAAAGTGTGGATATCTTTGCCTCTGGCGGATGGATGCTGACCATTCTGACCCGGCCCCATCCGGATGGCCGGGATGGCCTTCGTTTTGACGCACTTTGCTACGGAAACGGAAATCCCTTTTCGATCAATGGCTTAGCCTGCTTGCTCAAGGGTTTTCCACAGGCTTGCTACCAAAATGTGTGGATAAGCAGGGAGCTTGTGCACAAGCTCCCTGTTTCGGTCAGGCAGTGGGGATAAGTCGTTTTGCAACGAGGATGTTTGCCGGGCGGCAGTATTGCCGCCAGTTACCACCAGCCAGTCAAAAACCTTGCCTGGTGTGTGATTGCGGCCGATGCATGCAATGCGCAGCGGATGTGTTCGACAGCGGGGCTGCCGTTCAATGCTCCACAATGCAACGATAGTGGGATTGTCTTTTATTTCAATGGCTTAGGCGGCTTTTCAAAACCATATCCACAGGCTTGTACCCAAAATCTGTGAATAAGTGGCGATGAAAGGCCGGGGATCCCGGAGCGTCTTGACTCAGCTGTTGTCCGGCTCGGTATAAGGTTCGACCTTCACTGCCGTCATGCTGTAGCCGGCGGCGCCCATGGACGAGTCGGAACGCTCGACCTTGACCACGCCGCTGATCCAGACCGCATCCATGGTGCGCACGTTCTTGATGGCCTTGCTGCTCTTGACGTGGATGATCTGGTTGGCCGGCGGCGGCGGCACGTGGATGCAGGCGCCGAAGTAGGGCACCAGCAGGAATTCCTTGAGCGCCTCGCCTTCGCGGTCGAGCGACACGACGAAGCCGGGCAGGCGCACAGCCGCACCTTCCATTGATGGGTCGACCGGCGCATCCTTCCAGTACTTCTTGGCTTTCCACAGCGCGGCGTCGGCGCGCGGGTCGTTGTCGTCCAACTGGTCCAGCTTGAGGCCCTTGAATGGCGCCATGGCGTCCCAGTCCTTGGGGATCAGGCTTTCCCAGGCGATTTCGCGGTAGCCGCCGACCATCTTGCCGGAGGCTTTGTAAGGCTGGTCGGTGACGGTGGCGCTTTGCTTGAGGTGGTCGCCGACCTGATATTGCCCATCCGATGCGGCGGCAACGCCGGTGACCGTGCTGCCGGCATCGGCGCGCGCCGTGACGGCGGGCACTGCTCCGGCCAGCGGGGCGCCTGCGGTTTGCGGTATGGCCGCGGCGGCGGGCGTCGCGGCCGCTTCGTCGCCGGAATGCGCGGCCAGGCGTACACCGGTGCCGATCAGCAGGCCGGCGGCGGCGATGCCGCCTATCCAGTAGAGAGTTTTCATGTCGATTGCAGGTTCAAATTCTTGGCGTCAGGCCGTCGGACAGGCTGAGCCTGTAGGCGCGCAGGCCCGGCAGCAGGCTGGCGGCGAAACCGGCGGCAACGGTCCAGAGCAGCAATTGTAATTCGCCTGCGGACGGCCATGCAGGCTGCAGCGCGATGCCGAACTGCGCCGCCAGCGTCGGCCCCAGCGCCAGCAGCAGGACGGTGAGAAGCAGCACGCCCGACACCACGCCGGCCAGCATCACACCCAGGCCTTCGATGGACAGCAGGATGAAGACATCCCAAGGACGCGCGCCGACCGAACGCAGGATGGCCAGTTCGCGCCGGCGCTCGCCCAGGCTGGCGAGGATGGCCGCCACCAGTCCGGCCAGGCCGACCACCACCACCATGCCGGACACCACCAGCAGCGCGTTTTCGCCGATGCCGACCACGTCCCACAACTGGTCCAGCGCGACGCCGGGCAGCACCGCCATCAGCGGTTCCTTGAAGCCTTCGCCATCGGCGATGTCGCGTTGCACGGCGAACACCCGCGCACGGCTCTTCAGGCCGACCAGCACGGCGGTGATGCTCTTGGGCGTGAGGTCGAATTTCTTGACCAGCGCCGGCGCGATGTGAAGTCCGGGCAGCGGGGCGCCGCCTTCCCAGTCGAGATGGATGGCTTCCATCGCGTCCAGGCCGATGTGCACCGTACGGTCCACCGGCGTGCCGGTGCGCGCCAGGATGCCGGTGACCACGAAGGGTTTGTCGGCGTGCTGGGCCAGGTGGGCGCTGCCCATGCCGTGCGCCAGCACGATGCGGTCGCCCGGTTTGTAATGCAGCTTGTCGGCGACTTCGGCGCCGAGCACGGTCTCGAACACGTCGGCGAAAGGACGGCCCTGCACCAGTTGCAGTGCCTTTCCGTCGCCGTAATGGAAATGCCGGAAGTAGTCGCCGTTGGTGGCCAGCACCGGGAAACCGCGGTGCGAGTCGCCCAGCGAGATCGGGATGGTCCAGGCCACGGCCGGGTTGCGCGCCAGCGCCTGGGCGCTGTCCCAGCCCATGTTGTTGGTGGCGCCGCCGATGCGGAAGATCGCGTACAGCATCAGCTGGATCGGGCTGGTGCGCGCGCCCACCACCAGGTCGGTGCCCGATACCGATTGCGAGAAGCCGGCGCGCACGTCATGGCGCACGCGCTCGATGCCCAGCAGCATGGTGGTGGAAAGGGCGATGGCCAGTAGCATCAGGCCCAGCGTGAAACGGCGGTTCCATGCGCTTTTCGTGGCCAGGCGCAGCAGTGTCCTCATGCGGCCTCCTCGATGCTGGCGGCGCGGTTGACCTGTTCCAGCGCAATGCGCCGGTGGAAGCGTTCGGCCAGGCGCTGGTCGTGGCTGACGAACACCAGCGCCGCGCCGCCGTGGGCGCATTCGCGTTGCAACAGGTCGAGGAAGGCTTGCTGGCGGTCGCTGTCCAGCGCCGAGGTCGGCTCGTCGGCGACGATGATCTCGGGCCGGCCGATCAGTGCGCGCGCCGCCGCCACGCGCTGCTGCTGGCCGATCGACAACTGGGTGACCGGGCGCGCCCACAGTGCGGGCGCCAGGTCCAGCGATGTTAGCAATGAGTGGGCCGCTTCCTGCAAGTTGCCGCCTTGCTGCAAGGTGCGGCCCTTGCGATAGGACGAGAACTGGCAGGGCAGCAGCACGTTGTCGGTGACGGACAGATAAGGCAGCAGGTTGAATTGCTGGAAGATGAAGCCGATATGGTCCACCCGGAAACGGTCGCGCCGTGCGGCGGGCAAGCCCTGCAACGCTTGTCCCAGCACTTCCACGCTGCCCGCCTGCGGCGCGATGATGCCGCCGATGGTCGCCAGCAAGGTGCTCTTGCCGCTGCCGCTGGGGCCGCTGACGAAGATGTGCTCGCGTGCCTCCACCCGCAATTCGTCTAGCGCCAGTGCGGGATGCGGCTGGCCGGGCCAGGTGAAGCTCAGGTTGCGCAAGTGGATGGCGGGCGTGGCAGGCTGCGGCTGGTTCATGTCAACGGTGCATCGGGGAGGCGGGATGGGATAAGGGCCGAAGGGGCTGGCGCGATGATACGCCTGCCTGCTGTCAACGGCCTGACTTCCTCTGGTAGCTCGGATCAGTTGAGGGGAATGATCCCGTTGTCCGGCGCCAGTTGGAAAGCGGCTTGCTTCTTGGGCGTGGCCAGCTGGACGTCGATGCGCTGGAAGCCGGGGAAGGCGCGGAACAGGGCGCTGGCATCCACCGTGTTGAGCGCGCCGGGGCTGGCGCAGACCAGCGTGAAGTCGCCGTCGAGGTCGGCATGGCCATCGCTGGCGGCGGCCGGGGCGGCGCTGGACGGCGATTTTTCACCCAGCAAGGCGGGCGGCAGCACGGCGGATTCAAGCTGGATTTCGGCCGGTTTGCATTGTGCGGCGGCATCGGTGGCGAACATGCGGCCGGCGTCGCGCAGCACCTTGGCCATTGCCTGTACGGTTTCCTTGTCGCGGGCAGAGGTGGCGGCGTGTTCGAAGCCGACCAGGTTGATCAGCGGCGTATCCAGGTGCAGCGTCAGGGTATTGCCTTCCAGCGCCACATCCAGCTTGCCCACGCCATGCTCGTGGGCCGGATGGTTGCCGTGGTGGTCGTCGGCGGCAAAGGCCGGCAAGCTCAACAGTGAGGCTGCAATAACGGAAAAGGCAGAAAAGGCGAGGGGCAGACGGGACATGGATAGTCTTTCGTTGGTGTGGGCGCCTGGGCGTCGGTTGAACCCAGCATTTTGGGCCTGCCTGGCAGAAAAATTCAGTCTTGTTACATTCTGCAACAGGGTTGCATTATAATTCGTGCTTTCCCATTTTTTGCAACTAGGTTGCGATCGGTTCGGAAGCTATGTCTTCCGGCGATGCCGCCGCTTGCATCCTTCTTAGTCAGGTTATCTGCCGTGTCGGTTCTTTCTCGTTTGTTGATGAAGCAAGGCGTGCTCGCCAGCCCTTGGTGGCAGCGCGTGCTGGCGGTGCTGCCCATCTGCCTGCTGCTGTGGCTGGGCGTGCTGTGGGCGCTGGGGGAGGGTTGATATGTCTGCCGTCATTTCATTGGAAAACCTGACCGTCAGTTACCGGCGGCATCCTGCCTTGCATCACATCAGCGGCGCTTTCGTGCGTGGTTCGCTGACCGCGGTGGTCGGCCCCAACGGCGCTGGCAAAAGCACTTTGCTCAAAAGCATGCTGGGTCTGGTTCGCTGCAACGGCGGCCGGGTGGTCACGCATGTGGACACACGCCGCATCGCCTACCTGCCGCAGCAGGCCGAAATCGACCGCAGCTTTCCGATTTCGGTGCTGGATTGCGTGCTGCTGGGCTATTGGCCGGGCAAGGGCAACTGGCGCGGCATCGACGCCGGTATGGCGGCGCGCGCGCGCCAGGCGCTGGCGGCGGTGGGGCTGGACGGTTTTGCATCCCGCGCCGTCTCCAGCTTGTCGGTCGGGCAATTCCAGCGTGTGCTGTTCGCCCGCATCCTGTTGCAGGACGCCGAGGTGATCCTGTTGGACGAACCGTTCAACGCCATCGACACCCGCACCACCAGTGACTTGCTGCGCATCATTGCCGCCTGGCATGCGGAGCAGCGTACGGTGATCGCGGTGCTGCACGACTACGACCAGGTGCGGCGTTCCTTCCCGCAGACGCTGCTGCTGGCGCGCAACGTGGTGGCCTGGGGCGATACCGCCGAGGTGCTGTGCGACGACAATCTGATGCGCGCCCGCGCCATGGCCGAGGCGGTGGATGAGTACGCGCCGGTATGCGAAGTGAGGGAAGACGACCTGCTGGCCCTGTCCTTGTCCTCTTCGCGCGCGCATGTGCACGAGCACGGCAGCCATCCCGGCCATCATCATGGCACCGAAGAGAAGGGCGGCCTGCAATGACGCTGTGGTCGGCTTTTCATCAATTCGCCATCGAACCTTTCCAGGAATTCTCCTTCATGCGCCGCGCGCTGGTGGCGGCTTTCGCGTTGGCGCTGGGCAGCGCGCCGCTGGGCGTGCTGCTGACGCTGCGCCGCATGAGCCTGTTCGGCGAGGCGCTGAGCCACGCGGTGTTGCCGGGCGTGGCGGTGGGCTTCATCTTCTTCGGCTTGTCGCTGCCGGCGCTGTCGATCGGCGGCTTTGCCGCCGGTGTGCTGGTGGTGGCGGTGGCCGGCTGGATCAGCCGCCATACCGAGATCAAGGAAGATGCCAGCATGGCCGCCATCTACGTGGTGGCGCTGGCGTTGGGCGTGATCCTGATCTCGCGCCACGGCACCCAGCTCGACCTGTTGCATATCCTGTTCGGCAACGTGCTGGGCGTGGACAGCGAAGGCCTGCTGCTGATCGCCGGCGTTGCCAGCGCCAGCGTACTGGCGATCGCCGCGCTCTACCGCGGCCTGCTGCTGGAGAGTTTCGACCCCGGCTACATGTCGGTCGGGCGCGGCAACGGCCGTGGCGGGGAGGTGTACCAGCAGGCTTTCCTGATGCTGGTGGTGATGAACCTGGTGGCCTCGTTCCAGACTTTGGGCACGCTGATGGCGGTCGGCCTGATGATGCTGCCGGCAGTGTCCGCGCGGCTGTGGCACGACACCTTGCCGGCCCAGCTGTGCAACAGCGTGCTGCAGGCGGCCGTGGCCGGCTATGCGGGACTGCTGATTTCGTATTACGCCTCGGTGCCATCCGGCCCGGTGATCATCGTTTGCGCCGGCGCCTTGTACGCGCTCTCGCTGCTGTTTGCGCCGCGCGGCTGGCTGCCGCGCCTGCTGAAGCGCCCGCACCTGCGTGGCTGAATTTTTCCTTCGCTTCTTCCCGGAGTCCGTATGAGCTTGCTTCGTCCTTTTTCCCTTTTGCTGGCCGCGCTGGCGTTGGCCGCGAGCCTGCCGGCAAGCGCCGCCGAGCGTATCCCCGTGGTGGCCAGTTTCAGCATCCTGGGCGATATTGTCGCCAATGTCGGCGGTGACCGTATTGCCGTCACCACGCTGGTCGGTCCGGATGAGGACGCCCACGTGTTCCAGCCGGCGCCGGACGACATCAAGGCGGTGTCGCGCGCCAGGCTGGTGGTGGTCAACGGCCTGGGTTTCGAGGGCTGGATGGAACGCCTGGCGCAGTCGGCCAATTACCGCGGCGACATCGTCATCGCCTCGGCCGGCATCAATGCACGCGAGCGGGTGGGCGATGATGACCACGGCGACCATGACCACGACGATCACCATCATCATGGCAAGGACGACCCGCACGCCTGGCAGAACCCGCAGAACGTGATCGTCTACACGCGCAACATCGCCGCCGCGCTGGCCAAGCTGGACCCTGCCGGCGCCGATGCTTATCGCAAGAACGGCGAGGCGTATGTCGGCAAGTTGCAGGAACTGGACCGCTGGGCCAGCCAGCAATTCGCGCAGATCCCGGATGCCAGGCGCCGCGTGATCACCTCGCATGATGCCTTCGAATATTTCGGTGCACGCTACAAGGTGCGCTTCCTGGCCGCGCAGGGCGTGTCCACCGACAGTGAACCCAGCGCCAAGCAAGTGGCGGCATTGATTCGCCAGATCCGCACCGAGAAGATCAAGGCTCTCTTTTTCGAGAACATGAGCAACCCGAAACTGCTGCAGCAGATCGCGCGCGAAGCAGGCGTCACGCCTGGCGGCAAGCTGTATGCCGATGCGCTCTCCAGGGCAGGCGGGCCGGCGCCGGATTATCTGGCATTGATGCGTTACAACGTCGGCCAATTGCTGGAGAAGATTCGTTTGAATTAAGCACCTGTGCCCGATTTCTCCGGGAGCGGGTCCTGTAACAGCCAATTGCCAAATCGCGTATGCTTGTCGCCTCTGCGCCGGAGAGGTTCCGGCGTTCCATTCATATCCAATAAGGAGAAGACAAGCATGAGCACCATCACCGTCGTGGCCATCATCACTGCCAAGCCCGGCAAGCGCGAAGAGTTGCTGAAACTCGGCCGCGCCAACCTCGCCGCCGTGCGTGCCGAAGAGGGCTGCATCGAATACAGCCTGGCGGTCGATGTGGACGGTTTCGGTCCCAACCAGGCGCCGATGGGCCCTGACACCTTTGCCTTCATCGAGAAATGGACCAGCGAAGATGCGCTGCGCCTGCACTTTACGCTGCCGCACATGATCGATTACCGCGAGAAGTCCAAGGACCTGATCGCCGAGCGTGCGGTGCATGTGCTGAAATCGGCCGACTGATCCTGCCGTCGCCCTGACGAAAGTCAGGGCCCAGCGTCGTTAAAGTGCCGCCGAAGGCGCAACGAACGCCGCTGCAATTCTCCTGTCCCACCCACCTCAATGCTCCCCGGGGAAGTCCGCCGGATGCGTACGCTGCGGATCGTAGGCGGAAGCCTGCCCCATCTGCATCAGCCATGTGATGAACGTCTTGAGCGCCGGGTTGGCATCGGCGGCGCTGCGGTACATCATGTGGAACCCCTCCCCATGCAGCACCACTTCCGGAAACAATTGCACCAGGCGTCCATGCGCCAGGTCGTCGTCGACCAGGGCCAGCGTGCCCATGGCCACGCCAAGGTCGGTGGCGGCGGCCTGCAGGCTGAGGAAGAAGTGTTCGTAGACGGTGCCCGGCATTTTCTTGCGGACCGCCACGCCGGCCTTGCTCAGCCATTGCGACCAGGCCAGTGAACGGATGGAGAGGTGGATCAGCGGCATTTCCACCAGGTCGCGCGGCGTCTTGACCGGATGCAGCTCAAGGAAATGCGGGGAAGCCAGCGGCGCCGAGACGTCGTCCAGGAAGCGCACGCATTCGTAGCCGCTGCGTTCCAGCGGGCTGCGCCACAGGATCACGTCGAACGGGTCCTTCACATCTTCGAAGTGCTCCGACATGGTGGTGGTCACGCGCACTTCGATGCGCGGGTTGTCTATCTGGAACTGCGACAGGCGCGGGATCAGCCAGCGCATCGCCACCGAGGGCGCGGCGATCAGGCGTACCACCCGGCTCTTGCCGGCCAGCGTCAGCTGTTCGGCCGCCAGCGCGATACGGTCCAAGCTGGCCTTGACCTCGCCATAGAAGGCCAGCGCTGCCTCTGTTGGCTCCACACCACGCGACTGGCGCAAAAACAACGGCTGGCCGAAGTATTCCTCCAGGGTCTTGATCTGCTGGCTGACCGCGCTGTGGGTGATGAATAACTCCTGGGCCGCCAGCGTCAGACTCCGCGTCCGGACTGCCGCTTCGAACACTTTGAGGGTTTTCAGTGGGGGCAGGGAGGAGGCCATGATGTTAGAAAAACTTATATTGGTGTCGGAAAATGTTGCTTTGCAAAAGCCGGGGGCGACCTTATTCTTCAATCACCGAAACGTTTAACAGTGAGTGAAGATCATGTCTACCGTTAGTATATTTGTAAAAGATGCCGGTTTTTCTAACAATTTGCGCGCCCTGGTCGAGCTGGCCAAGTTTGCGGCCCAACGCGTCATCGCCGCCCACGCCCTGCAACCGGTGCGCAACGATGCCTCCGAACTGCACGACGCGGCTTATTTCGAAGGCGTGGCAGACCACGTTGAGCTGGAAAACCGCCTGCGCCAACTGGAAAGCGGCCACCTGCAAGCCGTATGGAAGCTGCAATCGCAGATCTGATGCAAGCCCGCAGGGCAAGCAACTACCGCCGCGCCATCGAGGCCGGCAAGCCAGGCATGAAGTCGCAAGCCATTGAAGCAAGCTGTCGGACTCGGCGAGTCGCGACACCATAGAAAAGAGACCGGCTCCAGATCTTCCGATGGTCGGAGCCGCGGACGGACAAGGTCGATGTCCCGTCCAGACCTGCAGATGCCAGGCGCAAGCAGCCCTTGGGCTGTATTGCAAATTCCCGCCATGACCCCGCTGACGCGGGGTTTGTTGTTTCTGCTCCCCGCATTGCCCGCCGCCGTTGTTGCGGCGCATCCTCTGTTCGAAATGACTTTGAAATAAGCCGCTGCTATATTGATTCGCAGGGATGGATTGCCGTGCGCGGCCAATGTTGCCGAGGGGAATCGCGCAACGTTGCCGCATGGTTCGCCAGCCATGACCGCGACAGCCACGCACAGGCGTCGACAACAACATCAGATGTTCCATTGTCTTGCGTCATCATTCAAGGGGAAAGCCATGCTGTCGTCGTTACGCGCACGTTTGATCGTGATCTGTGTCCTGATCGTGGCGGTCGCCATGATCGTCCTTTCCGCCGCCAACATCTTTACCGTGCGGCGCGATACCCTGGCGGCGTTGCAGGCCCAGACCGCCCAACTGACCGACAGCCACGCGGCCAACATCGCCGAGTGGGTACGCAGCAAGCGCACCATCACCGCTTCCATGAAACAGGCGCTCAAGCAGAGCGACGTGCTGCCCATCGTCGCCGCGGCGATGGAAGCGGGCGCCTTCGACGATGCCTATATCGGCTATCCCGACAAGCGCATGCTGGCGCTGCATCCCATGCCGGAAGGCTACGACCCGACCTCCCGGCCCTGGTACCAGCAGGCGGTGAACGTGGGCAAGCCGGTGCTGACCGCACCGTATGTGGACGCGACCACCGGCAAGCTGGTGGTGACCTTTGCTGAAGCCGTGGGCGGCAAGGACAACCTGCAGGCCGTGGTCGGTTCGGACGTGCAGCTCGATAACGTGGTGCGCAACGTTGCCGGCATCAAGCCTACGCCGGGCAGTTTCGCTTTCATCGTCGGCAAGGACGGCGTGATCGTCACGCATCCCAACAAGGAACTGGCCTTGAAGCCGGTATCCGCGCTCGACCAGAGCCTGAGCGCGCAATCGCTGGCATCCATGCGCCAGGGAGATGAAGTCAATATCGGCGGCGCCCACTACATGCTGTTCGTGCAGCCCATCGAGGGCACCGACTGGTCGCTGGCAGTGGCGCTCGACTACGCCGAGGCAACCCACTCGATCCGCGCGCTGATGGCCTTGTCGGCGGTGCTTGCGGTGCTGGCTATCGTGGTGGCCGCGGTGCTGCTGACGCTGACCATCACCGGCATGTTGCGCCGGCTGGGCGTGGTACGGGATGTGATGGAAGACATCGCTTCCGGTGAAGGCGACCTGACGCGCCGCCTGGATACGCAAGGGCGCGACGAGCTGTCGCAGATCTCGGGCGCCTTCAATCGCTTTGCCGACAAGATCTCGAAAACCCTGCTGGAAATTCGCCGCGCGAGCGAATCGGTGAAAACGTCTTCTGGCGAGATTGCTTCCGGCAACCTCGATCTTTCCGGCCGCACCGAGCAACAGGCCAGTTCGCTGGAGGAGACCGCCTCGGCGATGGAGGAGCTGACCTCCACCGTCAAGCAAAATGCCGATAATGCGCGCCAGGCCAACCAGCTGGCGGTGTCGGCGTCAGAGGTGGCGGTGCAGGGTGGAGAAGTGGTGGGGCAAGTGGTCGAAACCATGAGCTCGATCAATGACTCCTCGCGCAAGATCGTGGACATTATCAGCGTGATCGACGGCATTGCTTTCCAGACCAATATCCTGGCGCTCAACGCCGCGGTGGAAGCGGCGCGCGCCGGTGAGCAGGGCCGCGGCTTCGCGGTGGTGGCATCCGAAGTGCGCTCGCTGGCCCAGCGCAGCGCCACCGCTGCCAAGGAAATCAAGGGGCTGATCGACGATTCCGTGCACAAGGTGGAAGTCGGCAGCAACCTGGTGCACCAGGCCGGCAGCACCATGACCGAGGTGGTATCCAGCGTGCGCCGGGTGACCGATATCGTCGGCGAAATCAGCGCCGCCAGCCAGGAGCAGAGTTCGGGGATTAGCGAGATAGGCCGTGCCGTCACGCAGATGGACGAGGCCACCCAGCAAAATGCCGCGCTGGTAGAACAGGCCGCCGCCGCCGCCCAGTCGTTGCAGGAGCAGGCGGCGCATCTGGCCGGGGTGGTCGCCGGATTCAAGCTGGACGAGGGGCATCTGTCGCCGGCCGCCATTCCGCCGTCGCGTCCGGCAGCGCCGGTGCGTCCCGCCGTGGCCCATGCGACGGTTCCGGCTGCAGGGCCGAAGAAGCCTGCCATCGCCAAACCGGCTGCTGCTGCGTTACCTCCGGGCAAAGCGGCCACTCCCCGAGCCGCTCCCGCAGCGGCGCCCGCCAAGCCCAAGGCGGAGGAGGGCAACGATTGGGAAGAGTTCTGACATCCTGGCGCCGCGCCTGACGGGCGCGGCTGCATGCCTGCAACCCGGCCTCGCGCCGGGTTTTATTTTATTGGCGGGGATTCTTCATGAGCCATATGATTGGGCCTGAGGCGGCTGCGGCAACTGGCGTATCGGACCGGGTGCTGTCATGGCTTTTGCAGGCCTGATGCCGGCACCGCAGGGGGAGCATATTTTTATACGGGGGGAGTAATGGCGTTCAAGCTCAGACTACAGACGCAGTTGCTGGTGTTGGCTGCAGTGCCGATGCTGGGATTCCTGTTGCTGTGCGCGCATGCCGTGCACGATGCGGTGAAGACCGTTGGGCATATGCAGGCGGTCGGCGCCGAGGTGCGGCAGATCCGTTCGTATGATGCCTTGATCGGGGTATTGCAAGTCGAACGCGGCCGCAGCAATGGCTGGCTGGGCATGGCCCAGGACGGCAGCACGGGAGCCGGCGAAGCGCAGCGTGCGCTGGCCGTTGCCCGGCAACAGACCGGGCAGGTTCTGGAACGGGCCGGCGCGGACGAGGCATCGTCGTTCAGGCAACGGTTGCTGCAACTGCGCCGAGATATCGATGGGCGTGCATTGGCGGCCGGATCGCTGTTCGAGCGCTACAGCGGCCTGGTCCAGGATGTCATGGACCGTACTGGCAACCTCATGCGCGGCATCCGGGTGCCTGAACTGACCGATGCGGTGCTGGCGTCGCAGGCCTTGACCAGCCTGAGCGAAGAAGCGGCGCGCGAGCGAGGCTTGCTCAACGGCGTCATCAGCGCTGGCCGCTATGCCGATGGCGAGCGCGACCAGGTGATCGCTGCCGGCAGCAACCAGGCCAGGGACGAGCGGCAGCTGTTGATGTTCGCGACGCCCGAGATGCGCAAGCGGTACCAGTCGGTGCAGCAGGCAGCGCCGGCACGCCGCCTGCTGCAATTGCGTGAGGCCGCATTGCGCGGCGAGTTCGGCGGCCTGGAAGCGCAAGTGTGGTTCGATATCGCGAGCCAGCACATCGATGCCCTGCAAAAGCTGCAGGGCGCCCAACTCGATACGATCAGCGCGGAAGCCGGCGCGCTGCTGCATGCTGCCGAACGCACGATGTGGATGCTGGCGGCAGGCGCCGGCGGCGCCATGCTGTTGACGGCGGGACTGCTGCTGGCGATCAGCCTGCGTATCTTGCGCAGGGTCGGCGGCGACCTCGACCAGGTTGCCGAGATCGCCAAGCGGGTGGCGCGCGGGGAACTGGCGCCGGCCGGTAGCGTGCGCAAGGGCGACCGCAGCAGCATCCTGGCGGCCATGCATCATATGGCTGGCACGTTGTCGCATGTCGTTGGCGAATTGCAGGCCCGGGCCGGCGCCTTGAGCGCGGTCGCCGGGCAATTGCACGACGCTTCCCTGGCGATCGCGAATGCCACCCACGAACAGGCGGCCAGCATCGAGGAAACCTCCACTGCCATGCGCACCGTCAGCGAGGCGATCTACCAAAACAATGAGCATTCGGCGCAAACGGCCAGGATCGCCGAGAAATCCAGTACGGAGGCGCTGGAGGGATGCCGTGCGGTATCGTCCACGGTTGCGGCCATGCGCGATGTCGCGGCATCGGTGCGCTATATCGACGATATCGCCTATCGCACCAATCTGCTGGCGCTGAATGCGGGGATCGAGGCCGGGCGTGCAGGGATCGAAGGCAAGGGGTTCGCCGTGATCGCAGCGGAAGTGCGCAAGCTGGCCGAACATTCGCAGGGGGCTGCGCAGGATGTGTCCACCATCACGGGGGATAGCCTGCAGACCGCGGAAGAAGCCGGCGAATTATTGAACCAGCTGGTGCCGTCGATCCGCCATACGGCTGAACTGGTGGCGCGCATCAGCAGCACGTCGCAGCAGCAGGCGCGCGACCTGGCGCAGATCAATGTCGCCGTCGAGCAATTTTCCGGTTCGTTGCAATACAACGCCGACACGTCGAACCGATTGTCTGTCACCGCGCAAGAGATGCGGGTGCAGGCCTACGGCTTGCTGGAACTGGTGCAGTTCTTCAAGGCTTCGCCGGCCACGGAGCATGGCGCGGGCCTGAAACCTTCCTGATGCAAGTGCCGGTCAGCTGTGCCGCGCCAGCAGGCGCATGCGGCCAAACAATTGCTGCATGCCGCTGTGCTCGATGAAGCTCAGGTTGTAGGGGTGTTCCGCCACCGCGCGCGGGAAGGCTTCGACCAGCGGCAGGCTGTGCAACTGTTCGGCGATCTTGCCCCATAGCACCAGTGTCGGCAGCGCGCTGCCGCGCGCCGCTGCATGTTCTGCCATGGCGCGCAGCACGGTGTCGAAGAACGGCTTCCAGGCCTTGGCATCCTTGACAGGCGCCACGTGTGAGCGAAACACCAGGCTGGCGTTGAGCAGCAGGAAACCTTGCGCTTCCAGGTTGGATTGCAGGTCGGCCAGGGTCTGGATCGTACCTTGCGTATCGGCTTGCGCCTTGGCCGCAATGCCCGCCAGTGCGTCGCCGCTGGTATTGCCGGCCTGCAGCGCGCCATCGGCCACCAGCAGCATTTTCATGAAATTGCGCAGGGAAGTAGCGCGGTTGACCTGCTTGGACAAGCCCTTGTCCGACCAGAGCGAACCCACCGCGCCATCCATGAAGCACACCCCGGTGGCACTGGCGGCGCGCGGGTAGGGACCTTCGCCGACCAGCACATAGCGCACGGCATCCATGGGCTGCTTGAATGCGGCGAAGATGCGGCCTTCGGTGGGCAGGTAGTTGTCTTGCGCCAGCGCGCCCAGGTAGGCCGGGTCGGCCTTGGCGATCGCCTCAAGCCCCTCGCGCAGCGCGGCGTGCCAGGAGGGATCGGCGGTCTGGATCAGGCCCAGCAGGTCGGCGGGGAGAGAGGCGGAATGCGTGGTCATGGGGAAGCTTGCGGCGTGGCCGTCGTGGGAAATGGCGGCATTGTATAACGGCGGGTTTGGGGGATCGGTGCGCAGCGCGGTGAACGATGCGGGTCCCTGCTTTCGCAGGGACGACCGAGGATGGTTGCAGGCGCCGGACGATCAGGCCGCCGCCGTATCGCTCCCCGGCGCACCGAACAGCTGCTGCTTCAGTACATGCAACTGGTCGCGTGCCGCTGCCGCCTTTTCGAACTCGAGGTTCTTGGCGTGGTCCTGCATCTGTTTCTCGAGGCGCTTGATCTCCTTGCTGATCTGCTTCTCGCTCATGGCTTCGTAGTTCTTCTGCTCCTGCGCCACCATCAGTTCGGCGCGCGCTTCCGACGGGTTGAACACGCCGTCGATCAGTTCGCGGATTTCCTTCTTGATGCCGGTCGGCGTGATGCCGTTGGCTTCGTTGAAGGCCATCTGCTTGGCGCGGCGGCGTTCGGTTTCGCCGATGGCCTTGTGCATGGAGTCGGTGACCTTGTCGCCGTACAGGATGGCCATCCCGTTCAGGTTACGGGCGGCGCGGCCGATGGTCTGGATCAGGCTGCGCTCGGAGCGCAGGAAGCCTTCCTTGTCGGCATCCAGGATCGCCACCAGCGAAACTTCCGGAATATCCAGCCCCTCGCGCAGCAGGTTGATGCCGACCAGCACGTCGAAAGTGCCCAGGCGCAGGTCGCGGATGATTTCCACGCGTTCCACGGTGTCGATATCGCTGTGCAGGTAGCGCACCTTGATGCCGTTGTCGGACAGGAACTCGGTCAGCTGCTCGGCCATGCGCTTGGTCAGCGTGGTCACCAGCACGCGCTCGTCCTTGGCGACGCGGTCGGTGATTTCCTGCATCAGGTCGTCGACCTGGGTGGTGGCGGGGCGCACGGTGATGATCGGGTCGACCAGTCCGGTCGGGCGCACCACTTGCTCGACCACCTGGTCGGCATGGCTGTTCTCGTAGTCGGCCGGGGTGGCGGAGACGAATACGGTCTGGCGCATTTTCTTTTCGAACTCGTCGAACTTCAGCGGCCGGTTATCCAGCGCCGAAGGCAGGCGGAAACCGTAGTCCACCAGGTTGACCTTGCGCGCACGGTCGCCGTTGTACATGCCGTTCAACTGGCCGATCAGCACGTGCGACTCGTCCAGGAACATCACCGCGTCCGGCGGCAGGTAATCCACCAGCGTCGGCGGCGGGTCGCCCGGCTTGCCGCCCGAGAGGTGGCGCGAGTAGTTCTCGATGCCCTTGGTGAAGCCGATCTCGGTCATCATCTCGATGTCGAAGCGGGTGCGCTGCTCCAGCCGCTGTTCTTCGATCAGCTTGTTTTCCTTACGGAAGAATTCCAGACGTTCGCGCAGCTCGTCCTTGATGGTCTCGATCGCGCGCAGCACGGTCGAGCGCGGCGTCACGTAGTGCGAGCCGGGGTAGATGGTGAAGCGCGGGATCTTCTGGCGCACGCGGCCGGTCAGCGGATCGAACAGCTGCAGGCTGTCGATCTCGTCGTCGAACATCTCGATGCGCACCGCCAGCTCGGCGTGCTCGGCCGGGAACACGTCGATGGTGTCGCCGCGCACGCGGAAGGTGCCGCGGCCGAAGTCGGTCTCGTTGCGCTTGTACTGCATCTGGATCAGGCGCGCGATGACGTCGCGCTGGGCCACCTTGTCCTTGGCGCGCAGGGTCAGGATCATCTGGTGGTATTCGTTGGGGTTACCGATACCGTAGATGGCAGAGACGGTGGCCACGATCACCACGTCGCGCCGCTCCATCAGCGACTTGGTGCAGGACAGGCGCATCTGCTCGATGTGCTCGTTGATCGACGAGTCCTTCTCGATGAACAGGTCGCGCTGCGGCACATAGGCTTCAGGCTGGTAGTAATCGTAGTAGCTGACGAAGTATTCCACCGCATTGTGCGGGAAGAACTCGCGGAACTCGCTATAGAGCTGCGCCGCCAGCGTCTTGTTGGGAGCGAACACGATGGCCGGCCGGCCCAGGCGGGCAATGGTGTTGGCCATGGTGTAGGTCTTGCCGGAGCCGGTCACGCCCAGCAAGGTCTGGAAGAACAGGCCGTCGTTGACGCCTTCCACCAGTTTCTCGATCGCGGCGGGCTGGTCGCCGGCCGGCGGGAAGATCTGGTTGAGCTTGTAGGGCGAATCGGGGAAGGTGACGAACTTGCTGTCGTCGAGCTCGGGGGTAATCGTTGTCAGTTCAGCCATGGTGGTCGGTAACCCGCTTCGGTTGAGGTTTGCCTGCTTCCGGTGCGGCCGCATGCCTGAAAAGAGGGCGTTGCAGGCCGGAAATGCCGGACGCGCGAATGCGTCATAGATGCAGGCGGAGACGCCGTCTTCAAGGCGAAAAGGCGGCGGATATGTCATTTCTGCATGGAAGCATGCAGATTCAGCCTGGTTTTACACCTGCCTGTATCTGTGATTAGGCACCGGGATTTGCTAGAATGTGGTGTTGCAAAACGGTGCAGGGCTGGCAACCTCGGCCATGCATCCATCCACTCCTGCAGCGCTCCGTTGCAGCTAACTTTTCATGTTATCACGATGAACGCACCTGTCTCCGCCTCCCTGTTTTCCGCCATCGAAATGGCGCCGCGCGACCCCATCCTGGGCGTTACCGAAGCCTACAACGCCGACAAGAACCCGGCCAAGACCAACCTGGGCGTGGGCGTCTACTACGACGACAACGGCAAGGTGCCGCTGCTGGAATGCGTGAAAAAGGCGGAAGCGGAACTGATCGCCAAACTGTCCCCGCGTACCTACCTGCCGATCGACGGCCTGGCGACTTATGACCGCGCCGTGCAGGAACTGGTGTTCGGCGTCGGCAGCGCAGTGATTACCGAAAAGCGCGCGATCACCGTGCAGGCCGTGGGCGGCACCGGTGCGCTGAAGCTGGGCGCCGATTTCCTGAAGCACTTCTCGCCGGCCGGCACCGAAGTCTGGATCAGCGACCCGAGCTGGGAAAACCACCGCGCGCTGTTCGAAATGGCCGGTTTCAAGGTCAATGCCTATCCTTACTATGACCCAGCCACCCGCGGCGTGAACTTCGCCGGCATGCTGGATGCGCTCAAGACCATGAAGTCCGGCTCGGTCGTGCTGCTGCACGCCTGCTGCCACAACCCGACCGGCGCCGACCTGACCGCAGACCAGTGGACCCAGGTCATCGAAGTCGTGACCTCGCGCGGCCTGGTGCCGTTCCTGGACATGGCCTACCAGGGCTTTGGCGACGGTATCGAAGAAGACGGCAAGGTGGTGCGCCGCTTCGCCGAAGCCGGCGGCCCGCTGTTCGTTTCCAACTCGTTCTCGAAGTCGTTCTCGCTATACGGCGAGCGCGTCGGCGCGTTGTCGATTGCCGCCGCCAGCGCCGAAGAGGCTGCCCGCGTGCTATCGCAATTGAAGCGCGTGGTGCGCACCAACTACTCCAACCCGCCGATCCACGGCGGCCAGGTCGTGGCAACTGCGCTGGCTTCGCCGGAACTGCGCAAGCTGTGGGAAGACGAACTGTCGGAAATGCGCGTGCGCATCCGTGAAATGCGCCAGCTGCTGGTGGCCAAGCTGAAGGAAAAGGCCCCCGGCCATGACTTCGACTTCGTTAACAAGCAACGCGGCATGTTCTCGTACTCGGGCCTGACCAAGGCGCAAGTCGACCGCCTGCGCAACGAATTCTCGATCTATGCCGTCGACACCGGCCGCATCTGCGTGGCCGCGCTCAACACCAAGAACATCGACGCGGTGGTGGATGCCATCGCCAAGGTGCTCTAAGCCGTTTGGCAGGCAAGGGATTGCCGGCGCCGCTTCCCCGGTTTCATAGGGGAAAAGCGGGCCGGCTGAAAAAAGTTTTTGACAGGAAGTAAAAATCCGGTCATAATCTTTTTCTCAGCTGTTCCCTGATAGCTCAGTCGGTAGAGCGACGGACTGTTAATCCGCAGGTCCCTGGTTCGAGTCCAGGTCGGGGAGCCAAAAAATTCAAAAGCCTCGCAGTTTTCTGCGGGGCTTTTTCAATTCATCTTCCATTTGTACCGGAGCGGCGACGTTTTCGGGTGGGATGACGCCATAAGTTGCGGATGGGACGAAGCCCGAACTTCGACGCAACGGCGGTTGTTGAATGATGTAAAAAATTTCTTTCGCACACTCTGGCGGCGAAAGAAAAATTCGTTCATAATCGCGCCCTCAGCTGTTCCCTGATAGCTCAGTCGGTAGAGCGACGGACTGTTAATCCGCAGGTCCCTGGTTCGAGTCCAGGTCGGGGAGCCACAGAATGCAAAGCCCTCAATCGCAAGATTGGGGGCTTTTTCTTTTGCCATTCCGGAGTAGTTGCGTTTGCTGCTGTTTCGATGCGATGGGCATAGGCCCTGTCGCGATGCTTCCGCAAATCCCCGCAGGCTCTTTGTTTGCGGTGACGCGTAGAATAGGGCATTCCCGTTCGCCATCGCCACCGTTCTCAGCCATGTCTTCCCGCCCGGCCCCCCCCAATGCCGCTTCCGCTGCAATCATCCCCACGCTCGACCGCCTCCATTTCGACCTGACCACGCTACGCCTGTTCGAGGCCACCGCTGAACTGGGCGCCGTGACCAAAGCGGCAGAGCGGATCTTCCTGGCGCCGGCGGCAGCGTCGCGCCGCATCCAGGAGTTCGAGGCGCAGTTCGGCATCCCGTTGTTCGAGCGCCTGCCGCATGGCATGGCGCTGACCGACGCCGGCCGTGCGCTGCTGGCGCATGTGCGCAGCATGATGCATTCGGTGGCGCGCATGCAGGACGATGCCACCGCTTTCCGCCAGGGGAATATGGGCGTGGTGCGGCTGGCGGCGTGTACCTCGGCCGTGCTGCAATTTCTGGCGCAGGATATCCGGCTGTGCCAGGACCAATATCCAGGCATCAAGATCGACCTGCTGGAAGCCAATAGCCAGGGCGTGGTGGAAGCGGTCACGCGTGGCGTGGCCGATATCGGCATCTACGAAAGCACCTTGGGCGGCACCATGCTGCCGACCCAGGCTTACCGCGAAGATCGCCTGGTGCTGGCGGTGCCGCATGGCCATCCGCTGGCCAAGAAGAGGCGCGCCACGCTCGAAGACATCTTGCCGCACGAGGTGATCGGCCTGTCCGAAGGCGCGGCCTTGTCGCTGTCGCTGGGACGCCTGGCGGCACAGAGCAGCCAGGTGCTGCACATGCGTATCATGGTGCGCAGCTTCCACAGCATGGCGGCGATGATCGCGCAAGGCATCGGTATCGGCCTGATGCCGGACAAGGTGGCCGATCTGCTGGTCGGGGAAAACCGTTTCAAGACCGTGCCCGTGGACGGGGAATGGGCCACGCGCCGTTTCGTGCTGTGCCATCAGCCGGTGCATGCGATGTCGGGGTCGGGCATGGCGGTGGCTGCCATGCTGGCCACCTCTGCGGCGAAGGCAGCCAAGCCTGGCAAGGCTTCCCGTCCGGTTTCGCAAAACGCGAAACCAGCTTCAGCGAAATAGCGATGGAATCGCGGCGCCTGCCGCTCGTATAGTTCGGCCAACGTCCAGCGAGAGTGCGCCATGCACTCTCGCAGCCGGCGGCCCGACCAGATACGAGAACCACGAGACACAGGAGCAGGCATGTCCATCGCAGCATCCCCATCTTCCACACCACACAAGCCGCGTATTGCACTGACCATCGGCGACCCGGCCGGCATCGGCCCCGAGCTGGTGTTGCGCCTGCTGGCCGACCCGGCCACCGCTGCCCGTGCCGACATCAGCCTGATCGGCAACACGCCGGCGCTGGAGCGCGCGGCCAAGGCGACAGGCCTGCCGCTGCCGCAAGCAGCCGATTGGCTGCAGATCGTCGACTGGGCGCAGCAGGACACGCAGTACGAGCCTGCCGTCGCTACCGAAGCCAATGGCAAGTTCATCCTCGAATCGCTCACGCTGGGCGCGCGCATGGTGGCAGAGGGCCGCGCCGACGCGCTATGCTTCGCGCCGCTGAACAAGGGCGCCATGCGCAAAGGCGGCATGCACGAGGAAGACGAGATGCGTTGGTTCGCCAAGCTGCTCGACTACAACGGCCTGTGCGGAGAGTTGAATATCCTGGACGACCTGTGGACCGGCCGCGTGACTTCGCACATGCCCTTGAAGGATGTGTCCTCGCATCTCACGCCCCAGGGCGTGGCCGCCGCCATCCGCATGCTGACCGAATCCTTCCGCGCTGCGGGCAATCCGAATCCGCGCATCGGCGTATGCGGCTTCAACCCGCACAACGGCGACAACGGCAACTACGGCCGCGAAGAGATCGATGTCATCGAACCCGGCATCAAGCTGGCGGCCGACACCGGCTGCCCGTCGGAAGGCCCGTATCCAGCCGACACCATCTTTCTGCGCGCCAAGGCCGGCAAGCTGGACGGCATCGTCACCATGTACCACGACCAGGGGCAGATCGCGACCAAGCTGCTGGGCTTCGACGTCGGCGTGACGGTAGAAGGCGGCTTGCCGATTCCCATTACGACACCGGCGCACGGCACCGCCTACGACATCGTGGGGCAGGGCATCGCCAAGCCCACGGCGATGGCCAATGCCTTCGAGCTGGCTTGCAGGATGGGGAGTACGCGCGCCGCAAGCCACGCCTGACATCACAATCAATAACTGGCGCCGAGCACCGATAAACGGGCCGGCGCTTCAACAACGTCCACAGAGGCGAGGAGACCATGCAAACCAATATCAACCACGGGCAGGCGACCCATGTACAGAAGATCATGCTGGCGATCTTTTGCGCCATGTCATTCATCCTGTATCTCGACCGCGTCAACCTGGCCGCCGCCGCCGGGCCGATCAAGGATGAGCTGGGCCTGTCGAATACCACGCTGGGGCTGGCGTTCTCGGCCTTCGGCTATACCTATGCGATCTTCCAGATCATCGGCGGCTGGTTCGCCGACAAGCTGGGCGCCAAGAAGACACTGATCTTCTGCGGCTCGATCTGGGTGGTGGCGACGATCGCCACCGGTTTTGTCAGCGGACTGGTCTCGCTGGTACTGGCGCGCCTGCTGCTGGGCATCGGCGAGGGCGCGGCGCTGCCGGCCCAGGCACGCGCCATTGCCAACTGGTTCACGCGCAAGGATCGCGGTTTCGTGCAGGGCATCACGCATTCATTCTCGCGCCTGGGCAATGCGGTGGCGCCGCCGATCGTGGCGGTGCTGATCGCGCTGCATTCATGGCGCGCTGCCTTCGTCATCGTCGGCGTGCTGACCGCGTTGTGGATCTTCATCTGGGCCTTCTATTACAAGGACAATCCGCGCGAGCACCGGTCCATCAATGAGGCCGAACTGGCCAAGCTGCCGGAGCACACCAAGACGGCCGCTGCCAACGGCGAGGCGACGCCGTGGAAGAAGATCCTGCGCCGCATGTCGCCGACCATCTTCGTGTACTTCTGCCAGGTCTGGACCAATACGCTGTTCTTCAGCTGGGTACCGATCTTCTTCATGAACGCCTATCACCTGGACCTGAAGAAATCCGCCATCTTCGCCTCCGGCGTGTTTTTCGCCGGCGTGGTGGGCGACGTCACCGGTGGCCTGATCAGCGACCGCGTGCTGAAGAAGTCCGGCAACTTGCGCCTGGCGCGCCAGGGCGTGATCGCGGTGAGCCTGTTGGGCACCTTCGGTTTCCTGATCCCGGTGATGATCAGCCATGACGTGAACGTGGTCGTGTGGTGCCTGTCGGGCGCATTCTTCATGCTGGAACTGACCATTGGGCCGATCTGGGCGGTGCCGATGGATGTGGCGCCGAAATTCGCCGGCACTGCCAGCGGCATGCTCAATACCGGCGCCGCGCTGGCGACCATCATCTCGCCGCTGGTGTTTGGCGCGGTGGTCGACATGACCGGCAACTGGAGCCTGCCTTTCGTGGGTTCCGGCGTGTTCCTGCTGATCGGGGCGGTATCCACGCTGGCCATGCGCCCGGATCGCGATATCGAGCACCTTGACGCCGGCCTGCCCAAGAAGGAATACGCGCACGGCTGAAGCCGGGAGGCAAGAAAACTGGTTGCGGCCCTTGTGGCTGCAACGTTTGGTTGGGGGAAGGGCGTTTGCCTTTTCCCCTTTTTTATTTCCCTCAGATATGTGGCCTGGCCCGCATGTCCGCCAAATGAACAGGCGGACGGGCGTTTTACGATCATGTCATACAACTTCATGGAATGACGTGGCCAAGTGACGCTTTGCGGTCGGAGGTTACTGCTTGCTGCGTGTGTGTTCTGTTGCCTCGCTCCCCCTTGTAAACGGGGAGTGAGGCGAGCTGTAAAGCCTGTCCAGCATGCCCATTCGGGCCATTCCATCATTTTGTCGAGTCGTTTCCGCAAGACTATTGCCAAAGCATGGACTCCTGATATACTCGCCCTGATTGTTGTACGATGTCTTATAACAATTAATATTCCTTCATTAAAACAAAACGCTAAAGAGAGACGCCCGCCCATCCTTGTCTGCTGCCTTGCCTTGTTTGCCCGGTATGATCCGGCGCGAAATACTATGAGGCGCAGCCACGGGACTTGGCGTAACGAATCCTTGAAGGCGAGACGAGATCTGGAGAAAAAAGTGGCGCAAAGCAATATCACGGCGGCTGCCGCGGGAGCGGTCAAGGCCAGCCATGTTCGTTATCTGATTCTGTTTATGCTGTTCATCGTGACCACGGTCAATTATGCCGACCGCGCCACGCTATCGATCGCCGGTTCGGCGATGAAGACCGAGTTGAGCCTCGACCCGGTCACCATGGGCTATATCTTTTCAGCCTTCAGCTGGGCTTACGTGCTGGCGCAATTGCCGGGCGGTTGGCTGCTGGACCGCTTCGGTTCCAAAAAGATCTACATGTGGAGCATCGCCCTGTGGTCGGTGTTCACGATCCTGCAGGCAGGTGTGACCTGGATGGGTACCGCTGCCGCCGTGGTGTCGCTGTTCCTGTTGCGTTTCATGGTGGGGTTGGCGGAGTCGCCGTCTTTCCCGGCCAACGGTCGTATCGTCGCCGCCTGGTTCCCGACCAATGAGCGCGGCACCGCTTCGGCCATCTTCAATTCGGCGCAGTATTTCGCGGCGGTGCTGTTTACGCCGCTGATGGCGTGGATCGTCCATGCGTTCAGCTGGCACCATGTGTTTACCGTGATGGGCATTTTCGGCCTGGTGCTGGCGGGGATCTGGAGCAAGATCATCTACAGCCCCAAGGACCATCCGATGATCAACAAGGCCGAGCTCGCACATATCGAGCAGGGCGGCGGCCTGGTCGACATGGATAACAGGAAGGTGGCAGCGGCATCGACCAAGGGCAAGGGCTACATCAAGCAGTTGCTGTCCAACCGCATGCTGCTGGGCGTGTACATCGGCCAGTACTGCATCAACGTGATCACCTATTTCTTCCTGACCTGGTTCCCGGTGTACCTGGTGCAGGAGCGCGGCATGTCGATCCTCAAGGCCGGTTTCGTGGCCTCGATTCCGGCGGTGTGCGGCTTCATCGGCGGCGTGGTCGGCGGCATCATTTCGGACCGCCTGATCAAGCGCGGCTTCTCGGTGACCTGGGCCCGCAAGATCCCCATCGTCGGCGGTATGCTGTTGTCGATGACCATGATCCTGTGCAATTACGTGGAAGCGCAGTGGATGGTGGTGGGCATCATGGCGCTGGCCTTCTTCGGCAAGGGCGTGGGCGCGCTGGGCTGGGCCGTGGTGGCGGACACCGCGCCCAAGCAGATCGTCGGCCTGTCGGGCGGGCTGTTCAACATGTTCGGCAATGTGGCCGGCATCACCACCCCGATCGTGATCGGCTACATCCTCAAGGAAACCGGCTCCTTCGCCGGCGCCCTGGTGTTTGTCGGCGTGAACGCGCTGGTCACCGTGATCAGCTATCTTGTCATCGTCAAGGAGATCAAGCGCGTCGAACTGAAAGACGCCTGATCCGCAGCAAGCGGCCGGGCAGCATGCCGGCAGCGGTTCCATATTCAAAGCAAGCATCGTCGCATTGGGAAACAGCATGACAACCGATACCATCGCCAGCGCAGCCGCCAGCCCGCGTTACATCATGATGAACGACACCGACAATGTCGCCATCGTCGTCAATGACGGCGGCCTGCCGGCCGGCACCGTCTTTCCGGACGGCCTGACCCTGGTCGACCGCGTGCCGCAGGGCCACAAGATCGCCTTGCGCGACATCGCCGAGGGCGAGCCCATCGTGCGTTACGACGTGGCCATCGGCTATGCCGTGCGCGATATCCCCAAAGGCAGCTGGATCGAAGAGTCGCTGGTGCGGATGCCGCCGGCGCGCGAGCTGGACAACCTGCCCATCGCCACCAAAAAGCCCGCGCCGCAGCCGCCGCTGGAAGGCCATACCTTCGAGGGCTACCGCAACGCCGACGGTTCGGTCGGCACGCGCAACCTGCTGGCCATCACCACCACCGTGCAGTGCGTGGCCGGCGTGGTCGAGCATGCGGTCAAGCGTATCCGCGCCGAGCTGCTGCCCAAGTACCCGAATGTGGAAGACGTGGTGGCGCTGGAGCATACCTACGGCTGCGGTGTGGCGATCGATGCGCCCAATGCCGGCATCCCGATCCGTACCTTGCGCAACATCAGCCTCAATCCGAACTTCGGCGGCCAGGCGATGGTGGTCAGCCTCGGTTGCGAAAAGCTGCAGCCCAACCGCCTGCTGCCGGAAAACATGATCCCGATCCACAAGGAGGGCGAGCCCTACGTGGTCTGCCTGCAGGATGCGGAACACGTCGGCTTCAACTCCATGATCGATTCGATCATGCACATGGCCGAAGCGCGCCTGGTCGAACTGGACAAGCGCCGCCGCCAGACCTGCCCGGCATCCGACCTGGTGGTCGGCGTGCAGTGCGGCGGCAGCGACGCTTTCTCCGGCGTGACCGCCAACCCGGCCGTGGGTTTCGCCACCGACCTGCTGGTGCGGGCCGGCGCCTCGGTAATGTTCTCGGAAGTGACCGAAGTGCGCGACGGCATCGACCAGTTGACCTCGCGCGCGGTCAACGAGGAAGTGGCGCAGGCCATGATCCGGGAGATGGACTGGTACGACAATTACTTGAAGCAAGGCGGCGTCGACCGCAGCGCCAACACCACGCCCGGCAACAAGAAGGGCGGCCTGGCCAACATCGTCGAGAAGGCCATGGGTTCCATCGTCAAGTCGGGCAGCAGCCCGATCTCGGGCGTACTGGCGCCGGGCGACAAGCTGCGGCAGAAGGGCCTGATCTACGCCGCCACGCCGGCATCGGACTTCATCTGCGGTACGTTGCAACTGGCCGCCGGCATGAACCTGCACATCTTCACCACCGGCCGCGGCACGCCCTATGGCCTGGCTGCGGTGCCGGTGATCAAGGTCGCCACCCGCAACGACCTGGCGCGTCGCTGGCATGACCTGATGGACGTCAATGCCGGCCGTATCGCCAGCGGCGAGGCCACGATCGAGGACGTCGGCTGGGAGCTGTTTCAGCTGATGCTGGACGTGGCCAGCGGCAAGAAGAAGACCTGGGCCGAACAGTGGAAGCTGCACAATGCATTGACCTTGTTCAACCCGGCGCCGGTGACTTGATGTTCCAGAAAAGGGATCTGCTTGCAGATCCCTTTTTCTTTATTTGTTCCAGCAGCAAACGGGAAAGAAGCAAGCCATGCACGGCCATTGTGTGCAGGGGCTTGCGCACGCCAATGCAGTACCAACAACAAGCATCCTTCAAGGAGACGCCATGTCCAAGCAAATCTCATCCACACCCGGCCGCCTTGCCGCCGCCATCGCAGCGTCGGCGTTGACGCTGGCGGCCATTCCGGCCGGTGCGGCTACCATCGCCTACGTTTCCAATGCCGACAGCCAGGATATCTACGTGCTGCAGCTTAACGGCGACGGCAGCGTCAACCTGGTCGACAAGGTCGATACCGGCAGTACCGTGATGCCGCTGGCGATCAGCCCGGACCACCGCTTCCTGTACGCTTCCTTGCGCGGGCAGCCATATTCGGTGACCAGCTATGCAATCGACCAGGCCAGCGGCAAGCTGACATCGCTGGCCACGGTGCCGCTGGCCGACAACATGGCGAACATTGCTACCGACAAGAACGGCAAGTACCTGTTCGCGGCCTCGTACACCGGCCACAGGATTTCGGTCAACACCATCGGCGCCGATGGTACGGTGCAAGCACCGGCGCTGGCGGTGATCCCGACCGGGAAGAATGCGCACTCCGTCCAGGTCGATCCCGACAACCGTTTCCTGTTCGCCTCCAATCTTGGCAGCGATGTGATCCTGCAGTTCCGTTTCGATGCCGCGACCGGCAAGGTGGTGCCGAATGACCCGCCATCGGTGGCCACCAAGGCCGGCGCCGGCCCGCGCCATTTTGTGTTCGCCAACGACAAGCGTTTCGTCTATTCCACCAATGAATTGGACGGCACCGTCAATACTTACGCCTACGATGCCAAGGCCGGCACACTCAAGCTGGAGGCGACCGACTCGGCTTTGCCCGACGGTTTCAAGAGCAGCGAGCAACTGGCCACGGCCGACCTTCACCTCACGCCCGACGGCCGCTTCCTCTATGCCAGCGAGCGCACTTCCAGCACGCTGACGAGCTATCGCGTCGACACCGCCAGCGGCAAACTGACCCGTCTTGCCAACCTCCCGACCGAAGCCCAGCCGCGCGGTTTCAACATCGATCCGCAAGGGCGCTTCCTGTTGGCAGTGGGGCAGAAGTCCAATGCGCTGACCAGCTATGCCATCGACCGCACCAGCGGCGCCTTGAAGCCATTGTTCCGCTATACGCTGGGGCGCAACCCGAACTGGGTCGAAATCATCGACTTGCCTTGAACCGGCCCTCTGTTGCACGGCAACCTCCCGTTCGGAGTGTTGCTGCTGCAACTATTTGTGGCGCGATCTGCATGCGCTTTGATCCAGAACAGGTCGGGGCGCGGATTCGCATTGCAAAATCGATACGGGGAAAGTTCGCCTGCAACGGGCGGGGCCGCAACGCGCCCTAATGGGGAAACAAGGGCGTTTTCACCTGTTTACCGGGATATTGGGGCGAGAAAGCTTGCGGTATCTTCTGTTGCAACGTTCTTGATAAATTTTGTTGCGAAAAAATTAAGTGGAGAGTGGGAATGCGGAATTTAACGGTTCGCTTCAGCTTGATGGGCGCGCTGGCGCTGTTTTCATGCATGATCGTGGTCGGCGCCGGCGTCGGCATTTTTGCCTTGGGCCGGGCCAACCAGTCGACCGAGTTCGTGCATCAGATCACCGAGCGCACCCTGCTTGTGAACGATGCCTATAAGGACACCACGCGCACGCGTTCGGCGTTGACGCGCGCCTACGCCAACCTGAAGGAAAAGAACGAGGCCAGCGTCAAGGAGTCCGCTTTCAAGAGTGCGCAAACCACGTATGAGCGCGGCTTGAAGACCATGGACAACTTTGCCAGGCTGCCTGACCTGCCGGGGCAGGATCCGGCGCTCAAGACCGAACTGATCGACTCGGCCAGGGCCTTGTCGGATCTGCTGAAGAAGGCCGGCGACCTGCTCAAGGCGGATGACGCCGCTGCTTATTCCGAACTCAACGACAAGCAGATCAATCCGGGCGGCGGACGCTTCTCGGCGGCGCTGGAGAAGTACCAGGCGCTGGCGATGCAATTGAACGACAAGACCGCCGACCAGCGCGACAAGGAGTACAGCCTGGTCGTATGGCTGGTGGTGGCGGGCCTGGCCGGTGCGATGGCGCTGGTGCTTGCGGTGCATTTCATGCTGCGCAATATCGTGCTCACACCGCTCAATCGTGCCGTGAACCTGCTTGACCTGGTTGCCAACGGCGACCTCACCGCCAAGGTGGATGTCAATAGCAACAATGAAATCGGCCGCCTGTTCTCGGCCATCCGCAGCATGCAGCAAAGCCTGCTCAATACCGTCTCGCGCGTGCGCGGCAGTTCGGAAAGCATCGATACCAGTTCCAAGGAAATCGCTGCCGGCAATCTGGATCTGTCTTCGCGCACCGAACAGCAGGCCAGCTCGCTGGAAGAGACTGCCGCATCGATGGAGCAGCTGACCGGCACCGTGCGCCAGAATGCCGAGAACGCCATGCAGGCCAACCAGCTGGCGCATTCGGCTTCTTCCACTGCCAGCAAAGGGGGCGAGGTGGTGGCGCAGGTGGTCGACACGATGCAGGCCATCAATGAGTCTTCCCGCAAGATCGTCGACATCATCAGCGTGATCGACGGCATCGCCTTCCAGACCAATATCCTGGCGCTCAATGCCGCAGTGGAAGCGGCCCGCGCGGGTGAGCAGGGGCGCGGTTTTGCCGTGGTGGCTTCCGAGGTGCGCTCGCTGGCGCAGCGTTCGGCGGCGGCGGCCAAGGAGATCAAGACCCTGATCGACAACTCGGTGTCCAAGGTGGACGCCGGCAGCCAGTTGGTGGAGCAGGCCGGCATGACCATGAGCGATGTGGTCGACAGCGTGCGGCGCGTGACCGACATCGTCGGCGAGATCGCCGAAGCCAGCCGCGAGCAAAGTACCGGCATCGAGCAGGTCAACCAGGCCATCGCGCAGATGGATGAAGTGACCCAGCAGAATGCCGCGCTGGTGGAGCAAGCTGCCGCCGCCGCGCAATCGCTGCAGTCGCAGGCGACCAACCTGGTGGGCGCGGTGAGCATTTTCAAGATTGATGCGAATGCGGTGGCTGCGCATCAGAAAGTGGCGAGTAAACCTGTCTCGGTGACGCCGCTTGTATCGAAAGCGCCCGCAGCGAAGCCGGCGCCCGCTGCGCCGGCAAGCGCACCTAAGCTGGCTACACCGGTGCCGAAACCTGCCGCAGGCAGCAGCCGTGCCAAGGATGAGAGCCAGGATTGGGAAGAGTTCTGATCTGGTACCGATCCGGCTGGAATAAAAAAACCTTCGCCAAAGCGAAGGTTTTTTTTCGTTGCTGCTCTTGCAGAGGCTTGCGATTACTGCGGGCCGAGCTTCTTGATCAGCGCGGCCAGTTCTTCGTGCTCTTCCGGCGTGCAGTCGGTCAGCGGAGTACGCACCGGACCGGCATCGTGGCCCACGATCCTGGCGCCTGCCTTGACGATGGAGACGGCGTAGCCAGCCTTGCGGTTGCGAATTGCCAGGTAAGGCAGGAAGAAGTCATCGATCAGCTTGCCGACGGTGTCATGGTCTTCCTTGGCGATCGCTTCGTAGAACTGCACGGCGGTCCTGGGGATGAAGTTGAACACTGCCGACGAGTACACCGGCACGCCCAGCGCCTTGTAGGCCGCAGCATAGACTTCCGCGGTCGGCAGGCCGCCCAGGTAGGTGAAGCGGTCGCCCAGCTTGCGGCGGATGTGCACCATCGGTTCGATCTCGCCGACGCCGTCCTTGAAGCCGATCAGGTTGGGGCAGCGGTCGGCCAGCTTTTGCAGGGTCTCGGCATTGAGCTTGCAGACGGCGCGGTTATAGATGATGACGCCGAACTTGACCGATTTGCAGACGGCTTCGACGTGGGCGGCGATGCCGTCCTGGCTGGCTTCGGTCAGGTAATGCGGCATCAGCAGGATGCCGTGCGCGCCCAGGCGTTCGGCTTCTTGCGCATAAGCGATGGCAGCGCGGGTGGAGCCGCCGGCGCCGGCGATGATGGGGACCTTGCCGCGGCAGGTATCGACCGCGGTGCGGATGATGTCGCTGTACTCGCCCGGTACCAGCGAGAAGAACTCACCGGTGCCGCCGGCGGCGAACAGCGCGCTGGCGCCGTATGGGGCCAGCCATTCCAGGCGTTCGATATAGGTCTTCGGGCGGAAGTCGCCTTGCTCGTCGAAGTCGGTCAGCGGGAACGACAGCAGGCCGGAGGAGAGGATCGTTTTCAGGTCTTGGGGTGTGTACATGATTTCGCTACGCCGTTAAGAATTGGATGGTTGTGTTGCTTAGAACCTGTTCGGGATCTCGCCGGGGTCGTTCCAATGCCCTTTCAGGCGGTCTGCGGCGTTGCAAAGCCTCGCCGGGCCACCGGCCCGGCTGCGTTTTGCGCCTTGCAGCCCATCCTGAAATGACATCGGCCCAACTCCCGGCGAGATCCCGAACAGGTTCCTATTCTTGTTTTCGCTACGTATCCCAATAGGATATCAGTCATCGTATAACATGGATTTTAAGAAAGCCAGCATTTTTTAGGTGCTGGCTGTTGGGTGTTGCGGCGGTGAAATCGGCCGTGCAGGCCGGGACGTTCAGGCGGCAGGGGAGCCGGCGGCGCCGGATTCGGCTTCCATTTGCGCGCGGCGCAGGCGCTCGCGGCTGTTGGTCAGGTGGTTGCGCATGGCTGCGCGCGCCGCTTCGGTATCGCCGCGGGCGATTGCCTCATAGATATCTTCGTGTTCGCGCTGCACCCGGTCGAGGTAGCTGGCTTGCTGGTCGTGCGCCAGTTCGGCGGTGTTGATGCGCTTGCGGGGGATCACGCCCATGCCGAGGTGGTTGATGATCTCGATGAAGTAGCGGTTGCCGGTGGCGTTGGCGATGGCGAAGTGAAAGCGGAAGTCGGGGCCGACGGTGTCGCCGCCGGACAACTGGTTTTCGCGGAAGGCGTCCAGCGCTGCGCGGATCTCGCCCAGCTGTTCATCGGTGCGGCGCGTCGCCGCCAGGCCGGCGGTTTCGGTTTCCAGGCTGATGCGCAGCTCCAGCAGGGCCATCAGGTCGCGCATGGTGGTGATGGTGGCCGGATCGATATTGATGTTGGAACCCTTCTTGGGCTCCAGTACAAAGGTGCCGATACCGTGGCGGGTCTCGACCGCGCCGGCGGCCTGCAGGCGCGAGATGGCTTCGCGCACCACGGTGCGGGACACGCCCTGACTCTGCATGATTTCGGATTCGGTGGGCAGCTTGTCTCCCGGCTTGAGGCTGCCGTTTTCCATCATCTGCGAGAGCGCAGCCACCACCTCCTGCGACAGGCTTTGGGGCCTGCGACGCGGGCGCAGCAGCGGGTTGGGGGTATCGC
This sequence comes from Herbaspirillum chlorophenolicum, assembly GCF_001189955.1. Taxonomy (GTDB): domain Bacteria; phylum Pseudomonadota; class Gammaproteobacteria; order Burkholderiales; family Burkholderiaceae_D; genus Herbaspirillum; species Herbaspirillum chlorophenolicum. The sequence continues at coordinate 104,112 of NZ_LFLT01000001.1, forward strand.
TTACATCCATGTCGTTATGTTGAATGCCGGTGGGGGATGTCTGGCCGAACCGTTGTCGCGGATTGTCAGTTCCGCTGGTGCCAGATGAAAAAAGAGTTGGGACATCTTACCAGATCGTTAATGCTCGATAGCAGGAAAATGCCCGCCGGAAGCGTGAACTTGGCGGGCATTCGCATGTTTGGGGCTTTGCGCTCTTCCGGCAACCGGCTTCCCTGCAGCAATTAGTACCTGACAGGATTACTCGGGTTTGATATACTTGACTCAAATATTCGGGAATTCAGGGAACCGGGATTCAATTGTTTCTGGAGCAGGAATTTCATGCGTCTAACCACCAAAGGCCGTTTTGCCGTGACCGCGATGATTGACCTGGCCTTGCGCCAGGGCAACGGCCCGGTCACGCTGTCCGCGATCAGCGAGCGGCAGGAAATTTCCTTATCATATCTGGAACAGCTGTTCGGCAAGTTGCGCCGCCACCAGATCGTGGAGTCCGTGCGCGGCCCCGGCGGCGGCTACAACCTCGCCCGCAAGGCGGCCGACGTGTCGGTCGCCGACATCATCATCGCGGTGGACGAGCCCCTGGATGCGACGCAGTGCGGCGGCAAGGAAAATTGCCACAGCGCCACCCATCCGGGCGGCCCGCGCTGTATGACGCACGACCTGTGGTCGACCCTGAACGAGAAGATGGTCGAATACCTGGACTCGGTATCCTTGCAGGACCTGGTCGACCAGCAGAAGGAACACAAGTTGGCGGAGACCCGCTCCGCCGAAAAGCAAAGTGTGGTGGTGATGCACCGCCCGCAAGCAGCAGCCTGATTTGGAGCTTTAACTCATGAACGCACCTTTGGAAAAGAGCCTGTTGGAGACCATCAAGGCTCCCCACTTCCCGATCTACATGGACTACTCGGCGACCACCCCGGTCGATCCGCGCGTGGCCGACAAGATGATTCCCTACCTGCGCGAGCAGTTCGGCAATCCGGCTTCGCGCAGCCATATGTATGGCTGGTCGGCGGAAAAGGCTGTCGAAGAGGCGCGTGAAGAAGTGGCCAAGCTGGTCAATGCCGACTCGCGCGAAATCATCTGGACCTCCGGCGCCACCGAGAGCAACAACCTGGCGATCAAGGGCGCGGCGCAGTTCTACAAGACCAAGGGCAAGCACCTCATCACCATCAAGACCGAGCACAAGGCGGTGCTGGATACCTTCCGCGAGCTGGAGCGCCAGGGCTTCGAAGCGACCTACCTGCAGCCGCAGGACAACGGCCTGGTGACGGTCGAGCAGATCGCCGCCGCCGTGCGGCCCGACACCATCCTGGTCTCGGTCATGCTGGTCAACAACGAAATCGGCGTGATCCAGCCGGTCCCGGAAATCGGCGAATTCTGCCGCTCCAAGGGCATCATCTTCCATTGCGACGCCGCGCAGGCGACCGGCAAGGTCAAGATCGACCTGGAAAACTGGAAGGTCGACCTGATGAGCTTCTCGGCCCACAAGACCTATGGTCCCAAGGGCATCGGCGCGCTGTACGTGCGCCGCAAGCCGCGCGTGCGCATCGAAGCGCAGATCCACGGCGGCGGCCATGAGCGCGGCCTGCGTTCGGGTACGCTGGCCACGCACCAGATCGTCGGCATGGGCGAAGCCTTCCGCATCGCCCGCGAAGAGATGGACAGCGAACTGCAACGCGTCCGCGCGCTGCGCGACCGCCTGGCCCGTGGCTTGAAAGAGATCGAAGAAACCTACATCAACGGCGACATGGAACACCGCGTGCCGCACAACCTGAACGTGAGCTTCAACTACGTCGAAGGCGAGTCGCTGATCATGGCGATCAAGGATATTGCGGTGTCGTCCGGCTCGGCCTGCACGTCGGCCAGCCTGGAGCCGTCGTACGTGCTGCGGGCACTGGGCCGCAGCGACGAGCTGGCGCACAGCTCCATCCGTTTCACCATCGGCCGTTTCACGACCGAGGAAGATATCGATTTCACCGTCAACCTGATCAAGAGCAAGGTCGGCAAGCTGCGTGAACTGTCCCCGCTGTGGGACATGTACAAGGACGGCATCGACATCTCCACGATCCAGTGGGCTGCACACTAAACCAGAATTCTGCCAGCCGCCGCTAGCACGCATCAGGAGTTGGAAAGCTGGTTGCGGTGGATACATCTTCAAGGAGCAACAACATGTCTTATTCCGAAAAAGTACTCGACCACTACGAGAACCCGCGCAACGTCGGCGCCTTTGAAAAGGGCGACGAGACAGTTGGCACCGGCATGGTCGGCGCGCCGGCCTGCGGCGACGTGATGAAGCTGCAGATCAAGGTGGGCGCCGATGGCGTGATCCAGGACGCCAAGTTCAAGACCTACGGCTGCGGCTCGGCGATCGCTTCCTCGTCGCTGGTGACCGAATGGGTCAAGGGCAAGACGCTGGATCAGGCGTTGTCGATCAAGAACACCCAGATCGCTGAAGAACTGGCGTTGCCGCCGGTGAAGATCCACTGCTCGATCCTGGCTGAAGACGCAATCAAGGCCGCTGTGCAGGACTACAAGGCCAAGCACGGCGCCGAGCAGAAAGCCGCGGCCTGATTGGTTCGGTCCGGGCAGCACCATTTGACAGCAGCAAGGCAGGCATCATGGCAATCACATTGACAGAGAAGGCAGCAAAACACATCAGCCGGTACATGGAGCGCCGCGGCAAAGGCATCGGCCTGCGCCTGGGCGTGCGCACCACCGGCTGTTCCGGTTTGGCGTACAAGCTGGAATATGTGGACGAACAGATTGCGGAAGACGCAGTGTTCGAGTCGCATGGCATCCGCGTTTTTGTCGATCCCAAGAGCCTGCCCTATATTGACGGCACCGAACTGGACTTCGCCCGCGAAGGCCTGAACGAGGGATTCAAGTTCCAGAACCCCAACGTCAAGGACGAGTGCGGCTGCGGCGAAAGTTTCCGCATCTGAGCCGTCGCCGGCGTCATCCGCTGTAATCCGATTTTCCGCCGCAGTGCCTGTCATATCGCCTGCGGCCAGTGCTTAGCCGAATCCTGTGACAGCGCACCGATCGTCCCGCCAGTAACCCGCCAGGTGCGGTGGACGATACATTAGTATCGCAGCGGTATGGATGTGCCAAGCCTGTTGAAGTCCGACAGGCTTTTATATTTTAGGCCCCGAATTTTTCCAGCCATGAAAAATCACTTTGCCCTGTTCCAGCTGCCGCAGCGCTTCGCCATCGACATGAAGGCGCTGGAGCAGGCGTATCACCAGGTGCAGGGCCAGGCGCATCCCGACAAGTTTGCGCACGCCAGCGACGCCGAGAAGCGCGTGGCGATGCAATGGGCCACCCGCGCCAACGAAGCCTACCAGACCCTGAAGAACCCGCTGCGCCGCGCACGCTACCTGTGCGAACTCCACGGCGTGGACTTGCAGACCGAATCGAATACCTCTATGGCGCCGACGTTCCTGATGCAGCAGATGGAATGGCGCGAGACCCTGGATGACGCCAAGGCCGGCAAGGACATCGATGCGCTGGAGCGGCTCAACAGCGAGCTGACGTCTGAAAAGAAGGCCGAGGTGGCGCGCATCGAAAAGCTGCTGAATGCAGACGACTACATCCAGGCCGCACAACTGGTACGCCAGTTGATGTTCCTCGACAAGTTCGGTAACGAGATCGGCGACGCGTTCGCCCTGATCGAAGGCTGAAGCGAGGCAGAGGAGACGATATGCCCGATATCTTCCTGTTCCTGCTGGCCGCCATGACGCTGACCCTGGCGCCGGGGCCGGACAACATCTACGTGCTCACGCGCGGCATCGCGCAAGGAAAGAAGGCAGGGCTGGTGGCGGCGGCCGGTTTCTCTTCCGGGCTGATTTTCCATACCTTGCTGGCGGTGCTGGGTTTCGCTGCCGTGATCAAGGCGTATCCGCCGGCGTATCACGCGCTGCAATACGCGGGTGCGGGCTACCTGGCGTACCTCGGTTACCGTACGCTGCGTTCGGCCTCGGCCGGCATCGCGCTGGCATCCGAAGAGGGCGCGCCGGGCGTGCCGCTCACGCGCATCTACTGGCAAAGCGTGCTGGCCAACATGCTCAACCCCAAGGTCACGCTGTTCTTCATCGCCTTCCTGCCGCAGTTCGTGCATGCCGACGCCGGCCACGTGCCGCTGCAGATGCTGCTGCTGGCGCTGGTGTTCATCGTCCAGGCCTTTGCCATCTTCAGCACCATCGCGCTGTTTTCCGGCGCGGTCGGCGCGTATTTCCGCCGCCGCGCTTCCGCTTCCGTCCACCTGAACCGCCTTGCAGGCTGCGCCTTCATCGGCCTCGGCATCCGGATGGCTCTTCCAGAATAACAGCGTGAATAACGCCTAACCGCTCGACGATAACTTCATGGCTTTACTCCAAATCTCAGAACCGGGCATGTCCACCGCGCCGCACCAGCGGCGGCTCGCCGTGGGGATCGACCTCGGCACCACCAATTCGCTGGTGGCCACCGTACGCAACAGCATTCCCGAAGTGCTGGCCGACGACGAGGGCCGCGTGCTGCTGCCCTCGGTAGTGCGCTACCTCCCCAACGGCCACGCCAACATCGGCTACAAGGCGCAAGCCGCGCAGACTACCGACCCGCGCAACACCATCGTGTCGGTCAAGCGTTTCATGGGCCGCGGCCTGAAAGACATCGCCCACGCCGAGAACATGCCTTACGACTTCCAGGACGCGCCGGGCATGGTGCAACTGAAGACCGTGGCCGGCGTGAAGAGCCCGGTGGAAGTTTCGGCGCAGATCCTGGCCACCTTGCGCCAGACCGCTGAAGATGCGCTCGGCGACGACCTGGTCGGCGCCGTGATCACCGTGCCGGCCTACTTCGACGACGCCCAGCGCCAGGCCACCAAGGATGCTGCGCAACTGGCCGGCATCAACGTACTGCGACTGTTGAACGAACCGACCGCGGCAGCCATCGCCTATGGCCTGGACAATAATTCCGAAGGCACCTTCGCGGTCTACGACCTGGGCGGCGGCACCTTCGACATCTCCATCCTCAAGCTGACCAAGGGCGTGTTCGAAGTGCTGGCTACCGGCGGCGACTCGGCCCTGGGCGGCGACGACTTCGACCATCGCCTGTTCTGCTGGATCAGCCAGGAAGCGCAACTGCAGCCGCTGTCGGATGAAGACACCAGGCTGTTGATGGTCAAGGCGCGCGAAGTGAAGGAGCTGCTCTCGACCAAGGCCGAAGTGCATATCGATGCCGCGCTGAAGTCGGGTGAGGAAGTGCACCTGTCCATCACCGCCGATGAATTCGCGGCAATGACCCAGCATCTGGTCGGCAAGACCATCACGCCGATGCGCAAGGCGCTGCGCGACGCCGGCCTTTCCGTGGAAGACGTCGACGGCGTGGTGCTGGTCGGCGGCGCCACCCGCATGCCGACCATCCGCCGCGCGGTGGGTGAATTCTTCAAGACCAATCCGCTGTCCAACATCGACCCCGACAAGGTAGTCGCGCTGGGCGCGGCCGTGCAGGCCAACCTGCTGGCCGGCAACCGTGCGCCGGGCGATGACTGGCTGCTGCTGGACGTGATCCCGCTGTCGCTGGGCATCGAAACCATGGGCGGCCTGGCCGAGAAGGTCATTCCCCGCAACTCCACCATTCCTTGCGCACGCGCGCAGGAGTTCACCACCTTCAAGGATGGCCAGACCGCGATGGCGATCCACGTGGTGCAGGGTGAGCGCGAACTGGTGGCCGATTGCCGTTCGCTGGCGCGCTTCGAGCTGCGCGGCATCCCGCCGATGGCGGCAGGCGCCGCACGTATCCGGGTGACCTATCAGGTCGATGCCGATGGCCTGCTGGCGGTGTCGGCGCGTGAAATCACCTCGGGCGTGGAAGCGTCCATCAGCGTCAAGCCGTCCTACGGCCTGGCCGACGACGAGATCGCCCGCATGCTGCAGGAATCCTTCAGCTCGGCCGATGAGGACATGCAGCGCCGCGCCCTGCGCGAAGAGCAGGTCGAAGCCGAACGTATCGTGCTGGCCACGCAATCGGCGCTCAATGTCGACAGCGCCTTGCTGAGCGAACAAGAGCGTGTCGCCATCGAGCAGCAACTGGCTGCAGTATCCGCAACGGCCCAAGGCAGCGACCACCTCGCCATCAAGGCCGCAGTGGAAGCGCTGGCGCATGGCACCGAAGAATTCGCGGCACGCCGCATGGACCGCAGCGTGCATGCCGCGCTGGCCGGCAAGAAGCTCGACGAAGTGTCGTAATCCATTGAATAGCTGAAAGTCATCCTATGCCTCAGATCGTCATCCTCCCCCATCCGGTACTGTGCCCCGAAGGCTCGGTGATCGACGCGCCGGCCGGCAAGACCCTGTGCGACGCGCTGCTCGACAGCGACATCGACATCGAGCACGCCTGCGAAAAGTCCTGCGCCTGTACCACTTGCCACGTGGTGATCCGCGAAGGCTTCAATACCCTCAATGAGCCTTCCGACAAGGAAGAGGATCTGCTGGATATGGCCTGGGGCCTGGAAGCGACTTCCCGCCTGTCGTGCCAGGTGGTGCTGGGCGAGGACGACCTGACTGTCGAAATCCCGAAGTACACGATCAACCACGCTTCCGAAAACCATTGATCCGGGGGAACCCAACATGAAATGGACAGATACCCAGCAGATCGCCGAGGAACTGTATGACAAGTTCCCCGAGATCGATCCCAAGACCATCCGATTCACCGACCTGTATCGCTGGGTGATGGAGCTCGATGGTTTCGATGACGATCCCAAGCACGTGGGCGAGCGCATCCTGGAGGCGATTCAGGCTGCGTGGATCGAAGAGACTGAGTAAGTCTCCGGAGGTTGCAGAAAAAATGCCGTTCAGTGCGAAACCTGAACGGCATTTTTTTGCGTCAATCTTTCCGTATTCAGACAAACAGATTCGGCACACCGCGCCCCCCGGCAGCATATTGCGGGAAGATTTTCTCCAGCGCCTGGTCGCCGATACGCATATGGCGCTCCGCCACCGACGACAGCACCGCGCGGAAATCGGTAGTGATCGCCAGGTCCCGGCCTTCGTTCAAGGCGGCCTGGTTCAGCCCCGGCCATTGCCCGTAGATCTTGCCGCCGCGCAGGTTGCCACCCAGCAGCCACATGGCGTTGCCATGACCGTGGTCGGTGCCGCCGTTGCCATTCTCGCGGAAGGTGCGGCCGAATTCCGATACCACCACGACCACGGTGTCATTGAATGCGGGCCCCAGCTCGCGCGCCAGCGTCGCCAGGCCGGTGGCCAGCGGCGTCAGCCGTCCCGCCAGTTGGCCGGTGCCGTTGCCCTGGTTGATGTGCGTGTCCCACCCGCCCACGGCGAGGAAAGACAGCCGGATGCGCGGATCGTTGCGCATCAGGCGGCCCAGGCGCGCGGTGTCGATCGACAGGCCGTTGGGCAGCGGTGCGCCGTTGTTGGCCATCTGCTGCTCATCGCTGTTGATTTCGGCCATCAGTTCCTTGCGCGCCGCGATGCCGTCGCGATAGGCCTTGCCTAGCGGATCGTCGCCGCCGTACAGCGGCGCGAAGGCCTGCATCATGCGCGGCTGGTCGATCAGGCTGGGACGGGCGGCGGCGCGGCCGGTCTGCAGGTTGGCCACGACGTTCCTGCCGCTCATGATGCGCGGCGTGGCGTCGCCCACGGAGAGTGCCTGCAGCGGCGACTCCGACGGCGGCAGGTAGCCCATCAGGCGGTTCATCCAGCCATCGCGCGTATTGTGCTGGCCGGGCGTGCCGGTTTCCATGTAGTCCTGTGCCTCGAAGTGCGAACGCGAAGCGTCTGGCGAGCCGGAGGCGTGGACGAAGGCCAGTTGGCCGCTTTCCCAGTAGGGCATCAGCGGCTGTAGCGCCGGATGCAAACCAAAGTAGCCGGTCAGGTCGATGGCGCCGTTGGCCTGGCCGGGGCGCGCCACGGCGATGGTCGGGCGCGCCCGGTAGTACTCGGGATCGCCATGCGGCACTACCACGTTCAGGCCGTCGACAGCGCCGCGCAGGAACACCACCACCGTGCGTGGGGCGCCATCGCCATTGGCGTGCGCACGCGGCTTGGGCGAACCGTAGGCGAGTTTGGCCGGCCCGGCCCGGCTGATGCTCTTGTCGCCGGTAGGCACTACGGCGCAGCCGGACAGGCCGACCGGCACCAGGATGGCGCCGCTGCCTGCGGCGCCGAGATAGCGGATGAAGTCGCGGCGGTTCATGTCGATCCTTAGCGTCAGCGTTTCATGAAATCCGGGCCGCCCAGAATCAGGCCGGCCTGCAGGTTGGGTGGTGCGGCATTGATCTTCTGTACGCTGTCCGGTGCGATGGCCGGCCCCAGCGTAGCCAGCAACTGCTGAGGATCGGCAGGGCGCGCATCGGCATTGGATGGCGGTGGCGCACCATCGGCGCGGGCGATGGGCGATTTGCCGTTCACCAGGCCGCCGGCGAAATTGATCCGGCGCAGCAGTGCGTCAGGATTGAGCCAGGCCTCTTCGGAATACTTGTAGCCCTCCGGCGTGAGCCAGCCGTACAGCGGCATGCCGAACTGGCCCAACGCGCCGTTGACCGGCCTGGGGTTTACCACCGGCGTGGCGGTGGCGCGCAGTGCGGAGACCACGAACTGGTAGGGCGTCTTGAACTGCGTCTGGTAATTGGCGCGCGACCAGAACTGCGGGCTGTCGAACAAGGTTTGCAGCACCGCGCGAATATCGCCATGCGTGGCCAGGAAGGTTTGCGACAGTTTCTGCACCAGTGCCGGATCGGGTTTGTCGGCGACGAAATACTGCGCCAGTTGGGTGGCAATGAAGCGCGCCGTCGACGGATGGCTGGCCAGAATGTCGAGTGCGGCTTCACCCTCCTGGTAGCCACGGGCCGCGAGCGGCTTGCCGAGAAAGACCTTGGGTGCGGCATCATGGCGGGCGGCGTTGAAGGAGAAGGGCGCGGCGCCGCCTTTCATGGCGTTGACGTCAATGGTCCAGCCGGACAGGATGCGCGCCAGCGTGATGACGTCGGCCTGCCGGTAGCCGCCATCCACGCCCAGCGTATGCAGCTCCATGAGTTCGCGTGCGTAGTTCTCATTGAGCCCCTTGAAGTTGCCGCGTGCACCCGGCGTGCCGACGCCGCTGGAGAGCCAGTTGTCGAGGTAGTACAGCATCGCCGGATGGTGCGCGACAGCGCCCAGCAGATCGCGGAAATTGCCGAGTGCATAAGGGCGGATGGCATTTTTTTCATAATCGCCGACCCAGTAGCGCACCCATTCCTTGCCTTCGAAGACGTTGAAGTGGTTGGCCCAGAATTCGGTCATCACCTCTTGCAGCTGGCGTGGGCTTTCGGTGGCTTGCAGCAGGCGCGCCAGATGGAATTGCGGCGTCAGTTCGCTCCCGGCGCGCTGGCGCGCGGCCTGTTTTTCTTCTTTCGATGCGTTCTTGTCGAATGAGGGCGGGCCATAGTCGACGAACAATTGCGCCGGCGTCATCTGCAGCCCCGGCAGCGCGGCCAGCTGGGCCTGCAGGTCTTGCGGCAGCGGGATGCGTTCGGGGTGCAGTTGCAGTTCGATATAGCGTTTGGCGCCCATTTTCTCGACCTGCTCCAGATCGCCCGGACGCGGTCCGTAGGCCAGGCGGTCGAGTACATGCAGGGCGCGTTCTTGCGGCGACAGGTCAGCGCCGGTGGCCGATGCGGCACAGCATGCGAGCAATACCAGCAAGCATCGCTGGCGCAGGGTGGCCGGCAGCATGGCCGGGCGGATGGCTTGGCGAAACGGGCGCATGAATGGGCCTCGATAATGGATGGTTGTCTGCCGGTAACTTTCAGGGGGGATGAGTGCGAGCCCGACGAACCGGGATGGCGCATGACACGTTCTATAACGCCGCTTGCCCGATTAGGGTTGGCAGGATTTGAGAGCGTTACACGGCGTTACAAAGAGTGTTGCAGTTGTCAGGAATAGGGGGAGCCGGGTCAATCTTCGACCAGCTCGAAACTCCCGGCGCCGCGAAATACCGTGCGGTCGTTGATACGGCTGCCGGTAGTCAGGATCACGGCATCGATGTCGACTTGCAGTTGCAGCGAGCTGCCCCTGACCGGCACGTCGTTGATGATGGGTACCGCGCCGGTGTTGGGCCGCAGCGTTACGCTGTCGGCCTTGATTTCGGGCGGTTGCTCCGGCACCAGGACGCTGCCCAGCCCGACCGCGCGGCCGTCCAGCCTGGCATTGAGCACGTTCAGGGTGAATGAGCCGCCATTGCCGAGCCGGTAGGTGTTGGCGTCGGCGGCGCTGCCGCGGTAGAACAGCGTCATCAGCGTCGGCACCCGGCAGGTGACGGTGAGCGTCACGCTTTGCCGCCCCAGGCTCATCATCAGCGGCGAGACTTGCTTTTTCAGCAGCTCCGCGCGCGTGGTGTCGCCATAGTCCACGCTGGGGTTGCTGATTTGCATCTGACAGTTGTCGGGGCCGGCCGCGTGGGCGGCAGGCGTGGCCAGCAGGACGGCCGCCAGCGTGGCCAGCGCAAGGACAGGATCAGACCGGGGCATGGGGAATTCCTTTCGGTTGCGCGTGCATGTCCGGCCGGCACACCGCATCGGCCGTCTCGTAGAACATATTGGGATCGGGGGCGGATGGCAAGCTGTATTGGAGCACGCAGTTTTTCTCGTCCGGCAGGGTGACGCGCAGCGGCCCGGTTGGCGTGCCGTTAAGCAGGAACACCTGGCCGTCGTCGACCACGGTAGTCACGAACCGGTTGTCAGCATCGAGTACGAAAGCGCCCTTGGGCAATGGTTGCCCGTCCGGTGATTTGGTGTTGAGCAGGATGCGCCTGACCTTGAGCACATCGAAGTCGATGTGGCTGACCGAGCCCCGGCCCGGGTCGAGCAATTTCAGTCCATTCTTGATGTCGACGTTGCGGGGCAGGCTCTTGGTGGCGATTTCCAGCCGGGTGCTGGCGTAGGGCGGCAATTGGGAAACCACGGCCTGGCCTTTCCAGTCGGTCCAGACGGGGCCGTAGGGCGTGCTGACCTTGACGCCGGAGACATCGCCTACCTGCAGGATGCCGAAGGTGTCCTGTACCGCGTAGGGAGACAGCGTCAATCCAGCCTGGTGCAGCACCATCGCACCGCGCAGTCCGCCGTTGTAGGCAGTGCTGCCCGATCCGTAGCGCGCGTAGCCGAGGTTGACTTGCGCATAGCGCGGCAGCATCGAGACCTGGGTGCTCAGGTCGCTGTCTTTTGTTTGCTGGTTGCGTTCGGCTGCGACGGTGTAGTTGACATAGTCATTGAGCTGCTCGTTATACGACGCGCCCAGGCGCTGGTAGCCGCTGCTGTTGTTGACGTAAGTGCGCACGCTGCGCTTGCCCAGCGGGATGCTGACGGTGAGGTAGAAGGTATTGGCGGCTCCCGTCAGCGCGCCGGTGCCGCCCATCTGGTGCTCGATATTCAGGTTGACGCTGACGGTATCGAAGCTGCGTCCCCATGAGGCCATGACGCGCTGGGTGCTTTGTCCGTAGAACTGGGTTGATCTGGAGTAGGAGACATTGAAGCCGCCCAAGAGCGTATTGCTCCAGCTGAGCGAGGCCGTGTATTGGCCTCGGTAGCGCGCGTATTGCGTAGTGGGTGTTTGGCCCGGCGCGAGCAGCAACTGTTCGGTCAGCTCGTTGCGCTGGTCAATGGTGGTGTCGCTGAGGTCGCGATAGCCCAGGGTCTGCTGCGTGGTCGACAGGCCCAGCGAAGTGTTGGCCGCCAGGATGCTGCTGCTGGCAAGCGTGAACTGCGTGCCGTGTTCGCCCTCGCGTGGGGCACGGGAGAGCCTTTGTTGAACGCTCAGGTTGTTGTCGCCGATGCGGGTGTCCGCCCCCCAGCTTGCCGCCTGGTAGCCGGTGGCGCCCATCAGGCCGGCGCTGAGCGTACTGTTCTTGCCCAGTGGCCAGCCGCCGCCGGCGGTGGCGACCCAGGGCTGCCTGCCGGTGGAGTTGCCCAGCGAGCGCAATTTGCCGAGCGCGAAGGAATAGCCGCGCTGCATGCCAAGGTTGCCGCCGTGCAGCGACGCGGCCGGCACGGTGAAGCGGCGTTGCGAACCATTGGCTTCGGTCACGGTGACATCGAGGTCGCTGGTGCCATTGAGCAGCGGCAGGTCGGTCAGCGCGAAGGGGCCGCTGGGCACCACCGTCGAGTAGATCAAGGCATTGTTCTGGCGCACTTCGACCCGCGCCTGGGTCTGCGCGATGCCTTCCACCATCACGTTGTTGAGAGAGCTGGATGACAGTGCGGTCTCCGGCACGATCTGCAGCCCGGTGATCGGCCCGGCGGCGAAGGCGGTATTGAGGATGTTGATCTGGCCGCCCTGGAAGATGGATTTGTAGTCGACCAGCGTGTGCTGCGCATAGGCATACAAGTGCTGGCGCTGCGAGGACTGGTCTTGCCGCGCATACATGGTGCGTCCGCGTACGATCCAGTCGCGCGTGTTGAATCCGTATTCCAGGTTGGCGCTGAGGAAGTTGCTGGAACTGCTGCCGAACTGGCTGCGCGAGGTCACGATGTCATAGTTGACCAGGGCAGCGGTGCCGCCGGTCGTGAAGCCGGAAAAATCGCTTTCATTGGGCCGCATCGCATCGGTCGGCACGACCAGCGCGACTTCTTCCTTGCCCGGCCTGAGTTCGATCCCGGTTTGCGGATAGGCATCCTTGAAATCGTAGCATTGCCCGGCCGCTGCAGCGGCTGCCGATGCCGGGGCCGGCCCGCCGGCGGGCAGGGTTTTCTCGGGCGTCTTCAGGCCGCCTTTGTTGAGCAGGTTCTTGTCGAAGCAGAGTTCGCCCTTGTCGTCGAAGCGTGCATCGACGCGTCCGCGCATCTGTCCGTTGACGAACAAGGTGACGATGTTGATGCCGGGGCGGAAGCGGGCGGCATCCTTGAAGTATTCGGCGATTTGCGGATCGATGCCGCGCTCGCGCAGCATGTCCAGGTCGAACCCCGCCGGCAGTTGCGCCCATGCGGGGAGCGCCGCGGCCAGGCCACCGAGCGCAAGCAGGAGGCGGCTGCAGCATGGCGAGAGGCGCGGCGCAACTGTCCCGCCGGTATGCCGTTGCTGCGTACCGGAAGAAGGCAGGCCGTTGTCCGCGGTCGCCACCCGTCAGGGCTCAGGGTTTGCCCAGCGGCGCGTCGAAATTGTCGACCGAGAAACCGTACACCGTGGCCGGAGACAGGCGAACCGTAGTCGTGCCGGACGCGTTGCCCTTGATCTGTCCGGTCAGTTTTTCTCCCGGCAAGATATAGGTGCGGCTCATGTCGACTTCGGCCATGGACGGCAGCAGCGACACCGACTGGGCAAAGCGCACTACATAGGCGCTGTCGTTGCGCATTACCAGCGAATCGCCGTTGATGGACCAGGTCAGCAGCTTCCAGGGCTCACGGTTCATGGGCAGGTTCTTGGGATGGATGATCAGCGGCAGGTTCTGGCGCACGTTCATCGTCACCTTGACGCCGCCTTCGGCGCCTTTTTGCGGAATGCCTTCGAAAATCACGCGCTTGAGGCGCTGCGTCTTGAGCGGTTCCTTCAATTGCAGGATGAAGCGCACCAGTTGCGTCTGGTCGGGTTCCACGCGCGCCACCGGCGGGGAGACCACCAGCAACTGCTCCTTGTCTTCAGGCAGGTTCTGGATGGAGGTGTAAAGCAGGGTAGCGGCAGCGTCGGTGTTCTTGACGTTCATGCTGGCTTCGCCATCGGCTTCGTTGACGATGACGACCGACGTTTCCGGCAGCATGCCGCTGGCGTGGGCGATGGGTGCGGCGGCGCAGGCCAATGCGAAAAGCGACAGGCATGCCAGGCCGCGCATTTTTTGTTGCATGACGAAAGCGGACATCTTGTTTCCCCCAGGAACGAAACTCTATTTTTGATCATCGCCCATCCAGGCCATCTGCAAGCGATGGAACAACAGGTGGTTTATGGCTGTTTTAGCCATTTCGCGCCGATCCGATTTTTTTTACAGGTAATGCAGCTCCAGCGTAGCCGAACCATCAAGCGGGATGTCCTGGCTCAAGGGCAGGTTTTCCGCTTTGTTGACATAGGGTTGTACGGACAGGCTTCCCGATACCGCTTTGTAGGCGTCGACCGTGCCGTTGCCCGCTCCCCATGAAAAGCGTAGCCGTTTGGAGGCAGCGCCATTGCCGGCATCGCTCCATGTATTGCCATCGGTTGAGGACATCAGCTTCACCGGCCGATAGTCGCCGGTATAGGTATTGGGCATGAAGCGGATGGTATAGCCTCCGACATTGCGGCCGGAGGCGATGCCCAGGCCGAAGTTGTAGTCGTCCCCCAGCGCGCTGTTGCCGGACCCGGCGGCAACGATGCCGGGCACCAGCGAGGCGCTGCGGTTGTCGATGACCCTGACGCTGAATTTGGCAGCGGCGTCGCAATTGATGGAAAAGGTCATATTCATGGCCGGCAATGCTGTGACCTGGCCCTGGCGCAGGATATTGGCGTTCATCGTTCCATAGTCGGCCACGCCGCCATTGGACAGCGTCGGCGTGCAGGCTGCGGGTGTGAGCGTGACCACGACTTCCATCGGCACCATGCTGGCCGCGCCGCCGCTGCCGGCATAGGCAACTCCCGCGCAAAGCAGCATCAGGCGAAGCAGTGAATGGCAGGAAGGGCGGATGGCTGGCATGGCTATGTCGGGAGCGGTGTGGCAGGAATAGGCCGGTTTCAGAGGTAGACCAACTCGAAAGTGGCCGATCCATTCAGGGGGATTTCATCACCCAGACCTTCGCTGCGGCTGTCGATGACAGGCTGGATGCTCAGCGTGGCGCCCATCTGCTGCATTTTTGCCGGGATGCCATGCTCGCCTGCGGCCCAGGTGTAGAGCGTGTTCTGCAGCAGCATGCCATCGGTGCGTGCAGTCCAGGTGCCGCTTGCGGCGTTGCCCGATTCACTCATTTGCAGGTTGGGCGCGGCAGCGTTGTCGCGTGGTTCGAAGCGCAGTACATACCCGCCGACCCGCAGGCCTTGTCCGTTCTTTAATCCGAAATAACGTTCGTCGCGCAGCATGCTGGGTCGGGCCGAAGTCTTGACCATGCCATCGCCTGTCGCCAGCGGGCGGTTATCGACCAGGCGGAACGCCACGCTGGCAGGAATGCCGCAAGACACTTGCAGGCCGACCGATTTGGCAGGCAGCAAAGTCAGGGCATGCGCCGAGAGCGTGCTGGACGGGATGGCACCGTAGTCGATCACGCCGCCCCCGATGAAATTCGGTACACAGGCATTGGGCACGATGCGGCCGGTGACGCGCAATTCCGCCGTCGGCCCGGCAAGGACCGCAGCGGGAACGGCGAGTGCCCAGAGTGTGTAGAAGATCCGCCTGTCCATGATCGATGCGATACGTAAAGGTTGGTCCGTTCGATTCTAATTCAGTCCGTCGCCGGAGGTGAGGGAATATCGGTGCCTTCATGCGTTTCGCCTCAAGAGGGGAGTGATCTGGATTTCATTGTATTTTCACAATTTCTTTAATTTATTCGGGGGGCATTCCAGACGATTCTTATTGGAGGCGATGAGCCGCAGGCACAAAATCACAGGTTGGAAAATACCGAAAAACGGCATTGAAACAACCTGAAATATCATGAAATCGATCTCGGATTTATCCATTCTGATTGTCGAGGATGAGCCGCTGCAAAGGGCGGTTCTGGCCGGCAATCTCAAGCGCATGGGGGCGCAAAAGGTGCTGGAAGCAGCCGACGGCCAGGAGGCAATCCAGCTCATGGGAATGCATGGCGTGGACCTGATTTTCTGCGACATCGGCATGCCCAACATGGATGGTCCGCAGTTCATCGTCCAGCATGTGGAACAGGCTCGTAGCGAGCAAGGGACGCAGCGGCAGTTTCCGATGCTGGTATGGGTGAGCGTGCTTGGCGCGGGCATGCTGGACTCACATATCAGGCTGGCCAAGAGCGCCGGTTTTACGGTCGTTGAAGCCTTGCCCAAGCCGTTATCCAATATTTCCCTGTGCTATGTGATCGAATTGGCGCTTGCCTTGAGCAAGCCGCGCCGCCAGCGGCGTCCAGGCGCGGATGACGCATTGCGCAACATCACCGATGACGATTTGCTCAGGGCCATTTGCGATGTCGATGAATTCGATGTGTGGTATTGCCCGCAGGTTTCTCCTGAAAGCTTGCGTACGGTTGCGGCCGCGGCCGAGGTGCGCTGGAACCATCCCAGGTTCCGCAAATTGCGCCCGGAGCAATTCATGGCGCTGATCGAACAGCAGGGGCTGGGATTGGTATTGTTTTACCGCACCGTCAATCACGTGCTGCGGGTGCAGCAAAAACTGAAGGCCTACGGCCATTGTTTGCCGTTCAGCATCAAGGCCTCCGCCCAGACGCTGCAGACACCGGAAATTGTGGACTATCTCGCCGACCGGGTGAGGCAGCATCAATTGAGCCCGGAACAAGTCTCCATCGTTCTCACGGAAAACGGCGCGCCGGTGCGGTCGGTGCATCTGTCGGCTTCGCTCAACCGTTTGCGCATCAAGGGGTTCGGTTTGGCGCTCAACGGCTTTGGCGCGGGCAGCGCCAATATCAACATGCTTTCCGAGATGCCGTTCACCGGCATCCATATCGATGGCGGACTTATCGGGCAACTGTTGCGCCATGAGCCTTCACGCAGCATGGTCGACAGCATCTTCGACATGGGGCGGCGCCTGGGGATGGATGTCGTGGCCTGCGGTGTGGACGATCTGGAAACATCCGAGGCCTTGCGTGAAATGGGATGCCAGTTGATGCAGGGCGGTGTTGCGCCGCCGCTGAAGGCATCCGAGTTCCTGCATGCCGTGCGCCGCGGCACGGAAGCACCGTCTTGCGATTCGGCGCAAGTGCCTGCCTGAAGCGGAGGAAATCATGGCCCTATTCGTTCGTTTGACACGAGGCGCTATTGATACACTTGGAAAAAAGACTGGCCGCGACCATTCGGTTTTCGGCACATGGGACGGCGTTCGCCATCATGGGGAGAGGCGAGGCCGGGACGCCGCGGCCCTTGGGGCCATCAGCCAAAAAAGGAATCCATGATGACATGGTCATCTGCATCGACGGTCCGCATTGCCTTGCTGGACGATCACGCAGTGGTCCGCTACGGACTGGCGGGACGTTTGTCCGAAGAGCCGGATTTTCAGATCGTGGGGACGTTTGCGACCAGCAAGGAAATGATGGTGGCCTTGCGCACTGCGCCGGCCGATCTGCTGGTCATCGATTATTCGCTGGGGGCCAATGATATTGACGGCCTGAACCTGATTCGTGCATTGCGGGTGCGTTTTCCCGACAGCAAGATCCTGGTCTCTTCCTCACATTACAACCCGGCCACGGTCGCCTTGGCCATGAAGGCCGGCGCCCGTGGTTTTGTCGGTAAGTCGCAGGAACTCTCGGAGCTGATCCAGGCGATACGTACCGTTTCTCTTGGCCGTGTCCATCTGAATAACAACATGGCCGCCGAATTGTCATCGATGCTTTCCGCCGAACCGGGGACGGGCGCCCGGGAAGGCGAGGTGATGTCGGATTCACTCTCCGAGAATTCGGAATTGTCGCCGCGTGAACGCGAAGTGCTGCGCTGTTGCCTGGATGGCATGACCGTGACCCAGATAGCGGAAAAATTCGCGCGCAGCGTCAAGACCATCAGTGGCCAGAAGCAATCGGCATTTCGCAAGCTTGGCGTTCGCAACGATAGCGAGCTGTTCAAGATTCAGCATCAGTTGGAAGACCTTTGAGACCGAGAGACTGAGATAAGGACGGATCGACAAATGAGCGAAAAAGGACCTTCGATTCTGGTGGTCGACGATTCGGCGACCAGCCGCATGGTGATCGAAAAGCAGTTGCGCAAGTTCGGCTGCAGCGTGGCCGGCGCCGAAGACGGCAGGTCCGCGCTGGCTGCCATACAGGCGCAGCGTTATGACCTGGTGCTGCTCGATTGCTACATGCCGGACATGAACGGCTACGAAGTGGCGCGCCGGGTGCGCGCGGCGGAAGAGAGCAATCCGGATGCGGGTTATACCCCGCTGATCGGCATCTCGGCCGAGGCCGACGCAGCCCATGTGCAACTGTGCCTGGAAAGCGGCATGGACGGCATTCTGGGCAAGCCGTTGCCGATCGAAGAGTTCAAGAAAATGCTGTCGCTGTGGTGCGATTACGATGTGGACGAACAGGCCCCCGGCGCGCCGCCGGTGGATGCCCAGTCGGTCGACCTGGAGGCTTTGTTCCGGACAACCTCGCTACAGGATCTGGCGGCAATGCGTGTGGCCCATGCTGCGTCCGACATCGAAGCCGTCAAGTGCCTCGCGCATCGGATGAAAGGCGCGGCGCTGACGATGAACCGGGAGGGGATTGTCGTGACGCTCGAGCGCATTGAAGATGCAACGCGCAACGGCGCTGCCGGCTTTGCCGCCATCGTTGCGCTGATGGCGGAGCTGGATGCTCCTTTGGGAGCCTGATCGGCAAGGCCGATATTGCCGCGTCGGGAAATCTTATAAATAAAATGTGAAGCACGCAAAAAAGCCCGGCATGACCCGGGCTTTTTCATATGCGGGCCGCGATCGTGCCGCAGGCCGCCGATGGGCGCTTCAGGCACCTGTCCAGGGCAGGCCGGCCTTGCACCATCCTTCCACCGTCTTGCGGTGCCCGGCCGCATCTTTGTTGCCTTCGAATCCTTCGACGATGTCGAAGCAATTGCGATAGCCGTTTTCTGTTGCCAGTTTGGCGGCATGCCTGGAACGAACCCCGGAGCGGCACAGGAACAGCAGTACCTCGTCCGGACCGGCGGCTTCCTTCAACTGCTCGAGGAATTGCGGATTGGGTTTGCCTTCAGGGTACAAATTCCATTGAACGAACAAGTGTTGCTCAGCGGGAATGTGCACTACCCCGACCCAGTCACGTTCGGCCTTGGTCCGCACATCCACCAGCTTGATAGCAGGATTGCCCTGAATCAGGGCAAAGGCTTCCTGGGGAGTGACGGCCCCGCGGTAGGGAAGTTGGCCATCCTGGGCACGCTGGCTTGCAGTGGTGAGGATCAGTTCTTGAGTCATCGATGTCTCGCAGGGGCTGCTTTGGTTGGAAATTGCTAAAAATTATAAATAAATTGGAACGATTAATTCTTTTGGAGCAGGGAATGCATCGATAATTTGCGCGAATGCACTTTTAAAGTGCGCATTCTGAATCTGGTGCACCAAAATGGTATTTGTTGGTGCAATTTCTCCAAAGTGCACTAAAATAATGCATAAATTCGACCTCCATGCACTGAAGGGAACGGCCGTCCAGCCTGTACTCCCTAAAATATTCCATTATTGCGGCCCCTGAAAGGGCGGTGGCATGGAATCTGCTATCATCCACGCCTGAGTTCCGGCGCAAGACCGTTGTATCAAATGCAAAGATCCAGTCGCAGAAAACGGCTCACCCCCCAAATTTATACTACTTCCTCGTTTTAGGAGATTCGCATGGCAAGGACGGCCGCAGAGGTTTTGAAGATGGTGAAGGACAACGAAGTCAAGTTTGTTGACTTCCGTTTCGCGGACACCCGTGGCAAGGAACAGCACGTTTCCGTGCCTGTTTCGCATTTCGACATCGACAAGTTCGAATCCGGTCACGCCTTCGACGGTTCGTCGATCGCAGGCTGGAAGGGTATCGAAGCCTCCGACATGCTGCTGATTCCGGACCCGAACACCGCCAACATCGACCCGTTCATGGAAGAAACCACACTGTTCATGCAGTGTGACGTGATCGAGCCGTCCGACGGCAAGGGCTACGACCGCGACCCGCGTTCCATCGCCAAGCGCGCTGAAGCCTACCTGAAGTCCTCCGGCCTGGGCGACACCGCCTACTTCGGTCCGGAACCAGAATTCTTCATCTTCGACGGCGTGCGCTGGGGCGCAGACATGTCCGGTTCCTTCGTCAAGATCGATTCCGAAGAAGCTTCCTGGAGCACCGGCGCCAAGATCGAAGGCGGCAACTCCGGCCACCGTCCGACCGTCAAGGGCGGCTACTTCCCGGTTCCCCCGGTCGACAGCTTCCAGGACATGCGTTCGGAAATGTGCCTGATCCTGGAATCCCTGGGCATCCCTGTTGAAGTGCATCACCACGAAGTCGCCGGCGCCGGCCAAAACGAAATCGGCACCAAGTTCTCGACGCTGGTCGAGCGCGCCGACTGGACCCAGAACCTGAAGTACGTGGTCTGGAATGTTGCGCACACCTACGGCAAGACCGCGACCTTCATGCCTAAGCCGCTGGTCGGCGACAACGGCTCCGGCATGCACGTTCACCAGTCGATCTGGAAAGATGGCAAGAACCTGTTCGCAGGCGACGGCTATGCCGGTCTGTCCGAAACAGCGCTGTTCTACATCGGCGGCATCATCAAGCACGCCAAGGCGCTCAACGCGATCACCAACCCCGGCACCAACTCGTACAAGCGTCTGGTTCCAGGCTTTGAAGCACCGGTCAAGCTGGCCTACTCGGCACGCAACCGTTCGGCATCGATCCGTATTCCGCACGTGGCCAATCCTAAGGGCCGCCGTATCGAAACCCGTTTCCCGGATCCGCTGGCCAACCCGTACCTGTGCTTCGCTGCATTGCTGATGGCAGGCCTGGACGGCGTGCAAAACAAGATCCATCCGGGCGAAGCCGCGACCAAGGACCTGTACCACCTGCCGCCGGAAGAAGACAAGCTGATCCCGACCGTCTGTGCGTCGCTGGAAGAAGCGCTGGACCACCTGGACAAGGATCGCGAGTTCCTGACCCGCGGTGGCGTCTTTACCGACAGCATGATCGATGCCTATCTGGAACTGAAGGGTCAGGAAGTTCAACGCTACCGCATGACCACTCATCCGATCGAATTCGATATGTACTACTCGCTGTAATCGAAGACGGGTACTCAAAAAAAGGGGAAGCTTGCTTCCCCTTTTTGTTTGTACGCAGCCGGAGCGCTTGCCGTCTTGTCATAAGGCGGTGGATGTTTTCCGGAGGATGCGATGAGGCACTGGTGTAGTTTGGGATGGGCGGCGGCACTGCTGGCCGGCGCGGCGGCGGGCCATGCTGCCGACATGTATGTCTGCACCGGCAGCGGCGGCGTCGAATACCGCGATGACGCGCGTGCGGCGAACTGCCGCAAGGGTGTACTGGCGCCGGTAGGCGCGGTCAGTGGAGATGGCGTCGGCAAAGGGCGGCAGGATGTGCCGCCGGCAGTGCCAATTGCCGAAGAGCGTTCGAACACGGATGTGCGCGAACGCCTGGCGGCCGAACGCAAAAAACTCGGCGAGCTCCGGCGCGAATACAACGGCGGCGAACCGGAGCGCCGCGGCGGCGAGCGCAATTACGCCCGATACCAGTCGCGCACCGCGGCCTTGAAGGATGCGATCAGCCAAAGCGAGGCGGCAATCGCCGTATTGGAGCAGGCGCTGCAAGATTGACGCATAAAGTGCCGTGGGATGCGGGCTCGCCCGAAACTTGCTAGAGCAGGATCAATAACCAACGATTTCAGGGTCAACGATTATCCGAATGAAGACAAATTTCCCTTCGCTTGACGGCCTCGACCTGTTGGCTTCGGCGGTGATCATTCTGGATGCCCGGGGCGGCATCGTGTACGCCAACGCTGCGGCAGAGAACCTGCTGGAAAGTTCATTCAAGGTCCTGTCGCAGCAGAAGCTCTCGGAGCTGTTCCTCAACGGCACGGAGCTATCCGCGCTGTTCTCCCAGGCCATCGAACACCAGTTTGCCGACAAGCGCCTGGACCTGGTGCTGGAACGCGCCAACCGCGAGCCCTTGCAGGTGCATACCATCGTCACGCCGCTGGACAACCCGGACATGCCGGTGCTGCTCGAGTTGCGGGAGAACGTGCAGCAACTGAAGCTGGACCGCGAAGAGCGCATGTTCGACCAGAGCCAGGCCAACAAGGAACTGATCCGCAACCTGGCGCACGAGATCAAGAACCCGCTGGGCGGCATCCGCGGCGCGGCGCAATTGCTGGAACTGGAGTTGCCCGAGCGCCACCTGAAGGAGCTGCGCGAATACACCCAGGTCATCATCAAGGAAGCCGACCGGCTGCAGACGCTGGTCGATCGCCTGCTGGCGCCGCACCGCCATCCGCACATCGTCGGCGACGTCAACATCCACGAAGTGTGCGAACGCGTGCGCAGCCTGATCATGGCCGAGTTCCCGCAGGGCCTGACCATCAAGCGCGACTATGACCTTTCCATTCCCGAATTCCGCGGCGACAAGGAGCAGCTCATCCAGGCGCTGCTCAACATCGTCCACAACGCAGCGCAAGCCTTGGTCGACCGCATCCGCGCCGGCGACGGCGAGCTGATTCTGCGCACGCGCGTGAGCCGGCAAGTGACGCTATCCAAGGTGCGATACCGGCTGGCACTAGACTTGCATATCATCGATAACGGTCCGGGCATCCCTCCCGACATCCAGGAAAGGATTTTCTATCCGCTGGTGTCGGGACGCGAGGGAGGCAGCGGGCTCGGATTGACGCTGGCGCAGACTTTCGTTCACCAGCACATGGGCGTGATCGAATGCGAGAGCCGGCCGGGATGTACCGATTTCAGAATACTAATACCGCTGCCGTGAGCCAATGGCCGCAGGCGGCGCGCCAAACCAGTGTGATGGAAGCATTTCGCCATCGGGGGCTGTCGTTGCGGTGTGCCGCTACGCTGCGCTACAGAAGCATTAACAGCATGACCAACGCAGGAAAAGTTATTTATGAAGCCAATCTGGATTGTTGACGACGACGAATCGATACGCTGGGTTCTCGAAAAGGCCCTGGCCCGAGAAAATCTCGCCACGCAAAGCTTTTCCAGCGCGCGCGATGCCATACAAGCCCTGCAGAGCGGCACCCCGCAGGTCCTGGTTTCCGATATCCGCATGCCGGGCGCGTCCGGGCTTGAATTGCTGCAAACCGTCAAGGCCAAGCATCCCGGTATTCCTGTCATCATCATCACCGCATTCTCCGACCTGGACTCGGCCGTCTCGGCTTTCCAGGGCGGCGCCTTCGAATACCTGGCCAAGCCTTTCGATGTCGACAAGGCGGTCGAACTGATCCGCCGCGCGCTCGATGAAAGCCTGCGCGAAATCGATGTCGAACAGTCCGCCGCGCAGACTCCGGAAATCCTCGGCCAGGCGCCGGCGATGCAGGACGTGTTCCGCGCCATCGGCCGCCTGTCGCAGTCCAATGTGACGGTGCTGATCACCGGCGAGTCCGGTTCCGGCAAGGAGCTGGTGGCGCGTGCATTGCACAAGCACAGCCCGCGCGCCAGCCAGCCTTTCGTCGCGCTCAATACTGCGGCGATTCCCAAGGACCTGCTGGAGTCCGAACTGTTCGGTCACGAACGCGGCGCCTTCACCGGTGCGCAAGCGATGCGCCGCGGCCGCTTCGAGCAGGCCGAGGGCGGCACGCTGTTCCTCGATGAAATCGGCGACATGCCGCTGGACCTGCAGACGCGCTTGTTGCGCGTGCTGTCGGATGGCCATTTCTACCGTGTCGGCGGCCATCAGTCCTTGAAGGCCAATGTGCGCGTGATCGCAGCCACGCACCAGAATTTGGAACACCGTGTACGCGAAGGTTTGTTCCGGGAAGACTTGTACCATCGTCTTAACGTGATCCGCCTGCGCTTGCCGAGCCTGCGCGAGCGCAGCGAAGACATCCCCATCCTGGCGCGCCATTTCCTTACGCAGAGCGGGCGGCAACTGGGCGTGGAGGCCAAGCGCCTGTCGCCGCAGGCGATGCAGTTCCTGTCGCAGCTGGAGTTCGCCGGGAACGTGCGCCAGCTGGAAAACCTGTGCAACTGGATCACCGTGATGGCACCCGGCCAGACGGTCGAGATCAAGGACCTGCCGCAGGATCTGGTGGAAGAGCGCACCCATGCGCCGCAGCCGGCACAGACATTGTCGGCTCCGGCCTCGGCGGCCATGCCGCTGCCGGCGGGCAGCGATGCCGGCTATACCGCAGCGCCTGCGGAAGCCAGCAACGCCAACTGGATCTCCCTGCTGGAAGTGGAAGCCGCGCACATGCTGGCGCAGGAACAGCCGGAAGTGATGGACATTCTGGGCCGTCAGTTCGAGGCGGCGCTGATCAAGATCGCACTCAAGCACACGCATGGTCGCAAGAACGACGCGGCGGTACGTCTTGGGATCGGGCGCAATACCATCACCCGCAAGATCCAGGAGCTGGGCATCGGCGGCGCCGAAGACGATTGAGCTGTGCGGCGTTGCCGGGAAGGGAACGCCACGGAAAGAAAAAGAGAAATGGCCCGCATCGTTTAACGATGCGGGCCATTTTTTTTGCACTGACTTGCGGTCATCGATGCGTCGGGCACGCCGTTTGCAGGCCTGCCCGGCGTAGCTGTCATCGCAGGCGCAGCACCAGGCGTGCGGACAGGCTGGCCAACAGGCTCAGCACGGCGCCGAAGATCACGAAGTAGCTCACCGACAGCTTGTCGCCGGTGAAGTCGATCAGCCAGGTGATGATCAGGCCGGCGAAGCCGCCGAAGATGGTCACGGCGATGTTATAGGCCAGCGACATGCCGGTGCCACGGGTGGCGACCGGGAAGATGTCGGCCAGCAGCGCCGGCATCGCGGCGAAGTACATGGTCATCAGCACGCCGATCACGGTCTGCAGCAACAGCAGCTGCATGAAGCCCGGCGAGTTGGTCAGGAACACGAACATCGGGTAGGTCAGCACGATGTACAGCGCGCTGCTGGCGATCATGAACGGGGTGCGGCCGATCTTGTCGGACCAGGCGCCGACCAGCGGCGAACCCAGCGCCATGATGATGCCGGCCACCGACATGGCGGCGAACGAGGACCATGCCGGCAGGCCGAGCTGCTTGACTGCATATGTCGGGATGTACAGCGACAGGTAGACCGAGACGGTGGCCATGATCACGCTGCCCGAACCGATCAGGAGGCGCAGCTTCTGGCTGGAGAAGGTGTCGCGCAGCGGGGCGTCGGTCTTTTCGTTGGAATCCTTGAACTCGGGCGACTCGTCCAGGTGGCGGCGGATGTAGATACCGGCCGGCGCGATCAGCAGGCCGAACACGAACGGCACGCGCCAGCCCCACGAGGCCAACTGGTCGGCTGTGAGCATGTTGTTGAGCACGGCGCCGAAGATGGCCGCCAGCAGCAGGCTCACGCCCTGGCTGGCGACCTGCCAGCTGGAGAAGAAGCCGCGGCGGTGCGGCGCGTGCTCTACCAGGAAGGCGGTCGAGCTGCCGAATTCGCCGCCGGCGGAAAAGCCCTGGATCATCTTGCCCAGCGCGATGCCGGCCGGGGCCAGGAGGCCGATGCTTTCATAGTTGGGCATGAACGCGATCAGCGCGGTGCCGATGGTCATGAGCATGATCGACAGCATCAGCGCCGCCTTGCGGCCAACACGGTCGGAATACGCGCCGAGCACGATCGCGCCCAGCGGGCGCATGAAGAAAGAGACCCCGAAGGTGCCGAAGGTCAGCAGCAGCGATACGGTGTCGTTCCCGGTCGGGAAGAACTGTTTGGCGATGACGACTGCGAAGGCGCCGTAGATCAGGATGTCGAACCATTCGAGCGCATTGCCGATGGACGAGGAGATGATGGCTCGCCGGGCCTGCGGATGCGTATGTCCGGCCGTCGGTGAGGCGGTTGTGCTGGTCATGGTTCTTCCCCTTTTTGAATGACGCCTGCGGATGAAAGTGCGGAGTTCGATGGCCTCGTCTGAGAGGGCGAACAGCCGCCGCTTGAGTTTGTATGTCGATGCCGATATAGCCGCGATATAGCCGGTACAGCGGCCGAGCATAGGTGGCGGGCGGACATGCTGTCAAGAAGCAGAATTGCCTGATTATCAGCTAATGGGAAGGTATCGGGAATTTCATGTGGTGCAAACAATTTACAGTCATGCGATGGCCGGGTTTGCCGGCGAGGCGCCGTTGAGGCGCCTTCACTGCACGTCGGGTTCGCCGGCTTCCTTCAGCTTGCGCCACAACGTAGTCCGGCTGATCCCGAGTTGGCGTGCCGCCGCCGCCCGGTTGCCGCCGCAGCGCTGCAGGATTGCCCGGATGTCGGGCAGCGCATGTTCCGGCAATGCGGCGGGCAATGAAGGCGGCACCGGCAGGTGGGCGCCTGCCGTGACGATTTCAGGCGCGATGCCTTGTATCAGTGCCGGCGTCAATGCCTGCAGGGGCTCGGCGGCGAGAAACAGCGCCAGCCTTTCCATCATGTTGCGCAGTTCGCGCACATTGCCCGGCCATGCGTACGCGGCCAGCAGCGGTGCACAGTGCGCGATCTCGGCATGCAGGTTGGCGTGCGGGCGCACATCGACCGCTGCCAGCGCGTGCTTGAGGTGCCATTCCGCCAGTGCCGCGATGTCTTCGCGGCGTTCGCGCAGCGGCGGCAGTTGCAGGCGCAGCACGCCCAGCCGGTAATACAGGTCGGCACGGAAACGTCCCTCCCGCACGCGCGCATCGAGGTCACAATGGGTGGCGCTGATGATGCGCACATTCACGGGAATAGGGCGTGTGCCGCCCACTCGCACCACCTCACGTTCTTCCAGCACGCGCAGCAAGCGTGTCTGCAACGGCAGCGGCATTTCGCCGATCTCGTCGAGGAACAGCGTGCCGCGGTTGGCCGCTTCGAACAGGCCGGCGCGGCCGCCGCGGCGCGAGCCGGTGAAGGCGCCTTCCTCATAGCCGAACAGTTCGGATTCCAGCAGCGACTCGGCCAGCGCGCCGCAATTCACCGCCACGAAGGGATGTGCAGCCTGCACCTTGCCTTGCATCAGCGGATGGGCGCGGTGGATCGCCTGGGCCGCCAGTTCCTTGCCGGTGCCGGTTTCGCCCTGGATCAGCACGGTGGCCGGCGAGCGCGCGAACAGCGTGATCGAATGGCGTACCGCTTCCATCGCCGGTGACTCGCCGCGCAGGTCGTTGATGTGATGGCGTGCGCGCAGCGTATCGGCCACCGGCAGGCTGCGCCCGCGGGTGGATTCCAGCTGGGTCAGGCGCGCCAGTTCCAGCGCATCCTCGAACGCCTGGCGCACCGAGGCCGAGGAATAGATGAATACACCTTGCAGGCCAGCCTCCTCGGCCAGGTCGGTGATCAGCCCGGCGCCTACCACGGCTTCGATGCCGGCAGCCTTGAGATCGTTGATCTGGGCGCGCGCGTCTTCCTCGGTGCCGTAGGTACGCTGCACGATGTCCAGGCCGAACATCTGCTGGAATTCGGCCAGCGCCGGCACGGTTTCCTGATAGGTGACCAGGCCGATGCGCGGCGTGAGCTTGCGTGCACGCGCCAGCGCCTGCATCACGTCGAAGCCGCTGGCACGGGCCACGATCACCGGTACCGGCAGGCGGCTCTTGAGGTAGGCGCCGTTGGAGCCGGCCGAGATGACCGCGTCGCAGCGCTCGGTCGCCAGCCGTTCGCGGATGTGGCGCACCGCGTCGTCGAAACCCAGCTGGATGGGTTCGATGTCGGCCATGTCGTCGAACTCCAGCGTGATGTCGCGAAATAGCTCGGACAGGCGGGACACCGATACCGTCCAGATGACGGGTTTGTCGGCAGGGCGGTCGGTGTCGCGATAGGCAGGACGTTTCATCGAAGAGAAAAATGTTTCATTTGATGTTTCGTGAAACAAAAATGTAACACATATGAAACGCTTTTGCTGTCCGATAGGCACATGGAAGAACACGCCTCTGTCGCATTGCCGATGGAAGGAGGGTTCCTTTAAGTCATTGATTTTGCTTCGCTTTGAGACAAGGGCGGGGCACTGCCGGCAGCAAGATTCGCTTTTCGATTCGGGGTGTGGCACGGGCGTTGCAATGCAGTCTGCCAGTTTGTCCGCTGAAACGTCGCGGCTGTTGCCTCGCTTCAGCGTATCCAGCAACCCATTCAGAAGGTGTCACCATGGCTCTCCACTCCGCAGGCGCAGCATTCCGCAAGGCCGTCCAGGAAGAATCCCCGCTGCAGGTCATCGGCGCGATCAACGCCAACCACGCATTGCTGGCCAAGCGCGCCGGTTTTCGCGCAATCTACCTGTCCGGCGGCGGCGTGGCGGCAGGCTCGTTGGGCTTGCCCGACCTGGGCATCTCCAACCTCGACGATGTGTTGACCGACGTGCGCCGCATCACCGACGTCTGCGATCTGCCGCTGCTGGTGGACGTCGATACCGGCTTCGGCGCCTCGGCCTTCAACGTCGCCCGCACCGTCAAGTCGATGATCAAGTTCGGCGCCGCCGCCATCCACATCGAAGACCAGGTCGGTGCCAAGCGTTGCGGCCACCGTCCCGGCAAGGAGATCGTCGGCAAGCAGGAAATGGTGGACCGCATCAAGGCCGCCGTCGATGCCCGTACCGACGACAACTTCGTGATCATGGCGCGTACCGATGCATTGGCCGTCGAAGGCCTGGACGCGGCAATCGAGCGCGCGGTGGCCTGTGTCGAAGCCGGCGCCGACATGATCTTCCCGGAAGCCATCACCGACCTGCAGATGTACAAGAAATTCGCCAATGCGGTGAAGGTGCCGATCCTGGCCAACATCACCGAGTTCGGCTCGACCCCGCTGTTCACCGTGGATGAGCTCAAGGGCGCCGATGTCGGCCTCGTGCTGTATCCGCTGTCGGCCTTCCGCGCGATGAACAAGGCGGCCGAGAATGTCTACAACGCGATCCGCCGCGACGGCACGCAGAAGAACGTGGTCGACACCATGCAAACGCGCATGGAGCTCTACGACCGCATCGACTACCACACCTACGAGCAGAAACTGGATGCGCTGTTCGCGCAGCAGAAGAACAAGTAAGCAACGTCATCAACGCATAACCGACACCTTTGAGGAGAACACGATGAGCGAGCAGCAGACAAATCCGGCAGCAGGCGGCTTCAAGCCCAAGAAATCCGTGGCGCTGTCCGGCGTGACCGCCGGCAACACCGCGCTGTGCACCGTCGGCAAGACCGGCAATGACCTGCATTACCGCGGCTACGACATCCTGGACGTGGCCGATAGCTGCGAATTCGAAGAGATCGCCCACCTGCTGGTGCACGGCAAGCTGCCCACCGCGGCCGAACTGCGCGCCTACAAGGCCAAGCTCAAGGAGCTGCGCGGCCTGCCGGCCAATGTGAAGGCGGCGCTGGAATGGCTGCCTGCCGCTTCGCACCCGATGGACGTGATGCGCACCGGCGTCTCCGCGCTGGGCTGTGTGCTGCCCGAGAAGGACGACCACAACACGCCGGGCGCACGCGACATCGCCGACCGTCTGATGGCGTCGCTGGGTTCCATGCTGCTGTACTGGTACCACTACAGCCACAACGGCAAGCGCATCGAAGTCGAGACCGACGATGAGTCGATCGGCGCCCACTTCCTGCACCTGCTGCACGGCGAAAAGCCGTCCGAGCAATGGGAAAAGGCAATGCACACTTCGCTGATCCTGTACGCGGAACACGAATTCAACGCCTCCACCTTCACCGGCCGCGTCATCGCCGGCACCGGTTCCGACATGTACTCGGCCATCACCGGCGCCATCGGCGCGCTGCGCGGTCCCAAGCATGGCGGCGCCAACGAGGTGGCGTTCGAGATCCAGAAGCGCTACGACAACCCGGACGAAGCCGAAGCCGACATCCGCCGCCGCGTCGAGAACAAGGAAGTGGTGATCGGTTTCGGCCACCCGGTCTATACCATCTCCGACCCGCGCAACAAGGTGATCAAGGAAGTGGCGCGCAAGCTGTCCAAGGAGGCCGGCTCGACCAAGATGTTCGACATCGCAGAACGCCTGGAAACGGTGATGTGGGATATCAAGAAGATGTTCCCCAACCTTGACTGGTTCTCGGCCGTGTCCTACCACATGATGGGCGTGCCGACCGCGATGTTCACGCCGCTGTTCGTGATCGCCCGTACCTCGGGCTGGGCCGCGCACATTATCGAGCAGCGCGTCGACAACAAGATCATCCGCCCGTCGGCCAACTATGTCGGCCCGGAAGACTTGAAGTTCGTCCCCATCTCCAAGCGCAAGTAAGCCGGTTTGCCGGCGGTGCTTATCCGCCGCCGGCAATCGTGAAGATTTGTAACAAGAGCGTGGAGAAGTCGAGGGAATTGCAATTAATTGCTAAGATGCGGTCGGATCAGTTTTGCCATCGTCGATCCGGTTCACTGCATTGCGGTATCCGGGGCTGACACCTCTTCTGGATACTCCGATGACCGCATTCAACGCTTCGCGCCTTTCCTCCGTCTTCAAGTCTTGTTCCGTATTCGCCGCCACGGCTGTGCTGGCCTCCTGCGCTTCGGACAAAATGCCCGTGAGCGACACCAAGCCGGTGCTGCCCCAGATCGCCAAGGCGCCGGC
Organism: Herbaspirillum chlorophenolicum; assembly: GCF_001189955.1. GTDB lineage: Bacteria > Pseudomonadota > Gammaproteobacteria > Burkholderiales > Burkholderiaceae_D > Herbaspirillum > Herbaspirillum chlorophenolicum. Next base: position 134,390 of record NZ_LFLT01000001.1, read on the forward strand.
CGCCAGCCAGCCTACCTGGGCCACGCAATTGGTCACCGGCAACTTCAAGTGCGAACTGGGCAACAAGGTGGAGCTGCGCATGGACGGCCGCGTTACCGATGGCGTCACGCTGGTGTGGAAGGGCAGTTCGTACATGATGAGTCCGGTCGGCACATCGACTGGCGCCGTACGGTTGGAGAACAAGAGTGAAGGACTGGTGTGGATCCAGATTCCGGCCAAGTCGATGCTGCTCAATTCCAAGATCGGGCAGCAACTCGCCAACGAATGCAAGGCCGGGTAAGTCCGCCTCCGATGGGCGCATTCGCGGGAGAGCGGATGCGCGTTTTCCCTTCCCGGGTGGCGTTCGCCGCCTGATCTCCATGCCTTTGCGAGCGACGGATGTGCGCTCCGCGCGAGCGGCATGCCGACCGGTTCCGCAGCACGCAATTCAGTCGACATTCAGCAGCAAGTAAGTTTGGGATGCCACACTTTCGCATCGTCGCGATGAAATGCATCCGGCCTGTCGCGCAAAGACGCGATGCCTGCAACACCAACAAGCAATAGCGGGCAATTCACATTCCAGATTCCAATTCGAAAGACATGAGGAGACGTCATGCAATACGAGGAATTCTATAAGCAGTCCATCGAACAGCCGCAAGTCTTCTGGGCCAAGGAAGCTGAACGCATCCACTGGGAGCAGCCGTTCTCCCAAACGCTGGATGATTCGCGGCCGCCGTTTGCGCGCTGGTTCATCGGCGGCCGGACCAATCTCTGCTACAACGCGGTCGACCGCCATCTGCCGCAGCGGGCGCAGCAGCCCGCGCTGATCGCCATTTCCACCGAGACCGGCAGCGAGCGCACCTATACCTATGCCGAGCTGCAGCAGGAGGTCATGGCCATGGCCGCCGCCATGCAGTCGCTGGGCGTGGCGCGCGGCGACCGCGTGCTGATCTACATGCCGATGATCGCCGAAGCGGTCTTCGCTATGCTAGCTTGCGCGCGCATCGGCGCCGTGCATTCGGTGGTGTTCGGCGGTTTCGCCTCCAATAGCCTGGCGTCGCGCATCGACGATGCCAAGCCGCGCCTGATCGTCTCGGCCGATGCCGGTTCGCGCGGCGGCAAGGTAATCCCGTACAAGGGCCTGCTGGATGAAGCAATCCGGCTGGCGGAGCACAAGCCGGCGCGTGTGCTGCTGGTCGACCGCGGCCTGGCGGAAATGCCGCGCACGCTTGAGCGTGACGTCGATTACGCGCTGCTGCGCGAGCAGCATCTGGGGACGCAAGTGCCGGTCGCCTGGCTGGAATCGAACGAGACCAGCTACATCCTCTACACCTCGGGTACCACCGGCAAGCCCAAGGGCGTGCAGCGCGATGTCGGCGGCTATGCGGTGGCGCTGGCATCGTCGATGCAGCATATCTTCTGCGGCAATCCCGGCGAGACTTACTTCTGCACCTCCGACATCGGCTGGGTGGTCGGGCATTCCTACATCGTCTACGGCCCGCTGATCCAGGGCATGGCGACGGTGCTCTATGAAGGCTTGCCGATCCGGCCAGATGCCGGCATCTGGTGGAGCATCGTCGAAAAATACAAGGTCACGCGCATGTTCTCGGCGCCGACCGCCATCCGCGTGCTGAAGAAGCAGCCGCCGGAATTCATGAGGAAGTACGACACCTCGTCGCTCAAGGCGCTGTACCTGGCCGGCGAACCGCTGGACGAAACGACATCGAGCTGGATCGCCGGCGAGCTGGGTGTGCCGGTGATCGACAATTATTGGCAGACCGAGAGCGGCTGGCCCATCATCTCCATCGCCCGCGGCGTGGACGACAAGCCCACCCGCCTGGGCAGCCCGGGCGTGCCGATGCCCGGCTACAAGATGGCCATCATCAACGAGGCTACCGGCGAGCAATGCGGCGCCAATGAGAAGGGCGTGGTGGTGATCGACGGCCCCTTGCCGCCGGGCTGCATGCAGACCGTGTACGGCGACGACCAGCGCTTCGTCAATACCTACTGGCGCAATTTCGCGCGCGAGACTTACTCCACGTTCGACTGGGGCATCCGCGATGCGGACGGCTATTACTTCATCCTCGGGCGCACCGACGACGTGATTAACGTGGCCGGCCACCGGCTGGGCACGCGCGAGATCGAGGAGAGCATTTCCAGCCATCCCAATGTCTCGGAAGTGGCGGTGGTCGGCGTGGAAGACAAGCTCAAGGGGCAGGCGGCCTACGCCTTTGTCATCCTGAAGAATGCCGATGCCGCTGCCACGCCGCAGCAGAAGCAGGCGCTGGAGGCCGAGATCATGGGCGTGGTGGACAAGCAGATCGGCGCCGTCGGGCGGCCTTCCCGCGTGCTCTTCGTCGGCCTGCTGCCCAAGACGCGCTCGGGCAAGCTGCTGCGCCGGGCGATCCAGGCCATCTGCGAAGGACGCGATCCTGGCGATCTGCCGACGATTGAAGATCCCGCGGCCCTGGATCAGGTGAAGGTGGCGTGGCGCGGGTAATACACGTATTGGAAAAGATTTGAGAGTTGTATAGAGATTGCAGATGGCAGCTCGGGTGGTAACCGAGTGGTCATATAGCCTTCTTAGCATCAATTCACGTCCAGCCCTGCATTTGCAGCGCTGGACGTTTTTTTTAACTAATGGATGAATCTGATGCGAAATACTCTCTTTCTGGGCGTGGCTTTGCCGTGCGCTGCTTTCTTCTCGATGCCAGCGCCGGCTGCGGCAGCGCCCGTATCCCAAGGGGTGACGCTGTATGGCTTGATCGATGTGGGCATGGAATATATCAACAACGCCGGCCCCAGGGGCGGTGCGATCTTGCGCATGCATTCGGGCGGCAGATCCACTTCGCACATCGGCATGCGCACCGAGGAGGATCTGGGCGGAGGCAACAAGGCCTTCGTGCATCTGGAAACCGGTTTCCATCCCGACACCGGAGGCCTGGCGGTTCCTGCCTCATTTTTTAACCGCCAGGCCAATGTCGGCATCGAGGGGGCGTACGGACGCTTGCTTGTGGGGCGCAGTGAAAGCACCACCGGAGACTTCTTTCTCAATGATGCGCTCGCCAACAACTATTCGTGGTCAGGCGTCAGTACCCATCTGCGCGGAGGCCGGCGCGACGGTACGCTGGGGCGCATCTCCAATTTGATCAAGTACCAGGGAAGCGCCGGCCGCTACAAGTTCGGCGCCAGCTATGGCCTGGGCGAAGTGGCCGGCCAGGTCTCAGCCGGGGCCAAATACTCGGCGGCGCTGGATTACCGCAACGACGGCTTCGGATGGACGCTGACCTACGACAGGGACAACAGCGATACCCTGGAGCCCGGCTACAGCCGCGCAGGCAATGTGTCTTTGTCCGGTGTGCTTCCGATCGGCAAGGTGAAGACCTATGCGGGTTATCGCCGCCATGTCAAACACGGCATCGGCGATCGCCCTGACCGGCGCAGCGACTTTGTCTGGCTGGGATTGGCGATGCCGTTGAGTGAGCGCAATGCCTTGGCGTTCGGCTATTACCACGTCGATGTCCGTAATGCGGCGATGGGCCTCAGCGGCAATCCCAACCTGCTGGCGATGCGCTTGACGCACACGATGTCCGCGCGCACCGACTTGTATACGACGCTGGCTTATGCCTGGGTTCCCTGCGGCGACCCGATCGGCGTCGGCAATTCGCCCCAGCTGTATGCCGAGAATGGCCGCCAGACTGGCCTCAATGTCGGCATGCGGCATCGCTTCTGAGGGGCGAAGCGCGGCCGGCATGGGCCGCGGCTTTTGGTTAAACTGTAGGCTTTGCCGATTCCCGGCCACGCTCACGACCGCCATGTCCGATCCCATCCGCCACGCCCTTGCTTCCGATGCCGCAGCCATCTGCGGCATCTACAACTATTACGTTGAAAATACCACCATCAGCTTCGAGACCGAACCGGTCGGCGTGGAAACCATGCAGGCGCGCATTGCCGAAGTGCAGTCGCAGTTTCCCTGGCTGGTGTACGAGGAGGACGGCGTCGTGCTGGGCTATGCCTATGCCAGCAAATGGAAGCCGCGCGCGGCTTATCGCCATTCCGTCGAGTGTTCGGTTTACTTGCACCAGGATGCTGCCGGACGCGGTGCGGGCAAGCGGCTGTATGCGCACCTGTTCGACGCGCTGAAGCCGCTGGGCGTGCATCTGGTGCTTGGCGGCATTACCCAGCCCAATCCCGCCAGCGTGGCCTTGCATGAACGCATGGGATTCGTGAAATGTGCGCATTTCAGCCAGGTCGGCCGCAAATTCGACCGCTGGCTGGATGTCGGCTACTGGCAGCTCAACCTGGAGGAACCGCTCCAATGAGATCGACCCGGGCCGCCAGCGCCATTGAACGCCTCAACCGGCGTGCCGAGACCAAGCAGTATTCGATGCTGCGCACGTCGGATGAACGTTTTCAGCTGGTCCAGCGCGTGGCAGGCAAGCCGATGGAGAAGCTGAGCGAGGCGCTGGAGCTGGACGACTTTGTTGCCTTCGTCAATGCCTATGGACCGCAGACGCCCAGGCGGGTGAGCAAGCTGGACGTGCAGTTCGAGAAAAACATGCGCAACAAGAAAGACGACGCATCATAAGAACCCTGTTGCGGGTTCCTGCACAACTGTTACATGAGGACAAATATGGATCTGGCGATCATAGAAAAGTATGAAACAGCGTTGCAGGCAGCCATGCTGGCAGGCGACGTCGAGGCGCTTGCCCAGTTGCTGGACGATGCACTTGTCTTCACTGGACCAGATGGAAAAATTCTGTCCAAGGATGATGATCTTTCCATCCACCGAAGCAGGACATTACGTCTGGAGCGCCTGGAGCTGTACGAGATGAAAGCCCACCCCATTGGGGATATGATTCTGACGACCACAAAAGCGATGCTTGCCGGCCACTTCGGGGCGACGCCATTCGACGGCATATTCGCATATACCCGAGTATGGCGGCGGTCCGGCGAGCTCTGGCGGGTCGTGGCTGGGCACGCGGCTCAAATTGGAGCAGCTGCTGGCAACTAGTGGCTGGATGCCGGCTACTGGCCGTTCAAGAAAGACGATGCATCGCAAGAGCCTGTTGCGGGTTCTTGCGCCGCTCTCAGGTCAGGTTCAGGCCACCATCGGATAGCAGGATTTCCCCGGTCAGGTAGTTCGATGCCACCAGCATTGAAACAACTTGTGCAATGTCTTCCGGCTTGGCGGACCGTCGCATGGGAGCGCGTTCCTTCCAGAGTTGCTGCGCCTGTGTCCACTCGGCAGTAAGGGGCGTGTCGACCAGGCCAGGGGCAACAGCATTGACCCTGATCTCCGGGGCCAGCGATAACGCCAGCAGGCGAGTCACATGATTGAGTGCCGCCTTGGTCGCCGCATAGGGGATGGACGCTCCCTTGGGGCGCACACCGGCATGTGAACTCACATTGACGACACAGCCTGGCCGGCCTCGCGCGGCCGCCTCACGCAGCGCAGCCGATGCTTCGGCGACGAGGCGAAACGGCGCCACCACATTCACTTCATGCAATTCTTGCCACACATCGGGTGTGGCCGCAGCCAGATCGGTGTGAGGGATGACGCGGCTGATCCCGGCATTGTTGATGAGAACGTCGAGCCGGCCCCATATTGCAATGGCTTCACGAACGAGCCTGATGCGGTCGGCATCGATCGCGAGATCGGCTTGCACATAAGCGGCTGACCCGAGTTCGCCGGCCAGTGCGCGGCCCGTGTCGGCCGAGCTGCGCGAATGCAGCACAATGGAATAGCCGTCGTTTGAGAGCCGGCGCGCTATTGCAGCACCAATTCCTGAGGTTGATCCGGTCACCAGGGCGACAGGACGTGAATCGTTCATATGGCCTGCTTTCTGCGTACGTGAATAAACGGGCCCTAATCCGCCAGCGTTGCAATCACCGGCGCATGGTCGGACGGCTGCTCCCATTTACGCGGAACCTTGTCGACCACGCAGGCAGTGCAGCGTTCTTTCAATTCCTGCGTGAGCAGGATGTGGTCGATGCGCAAGCCGCGGTTGAGGCGGAAGCCCATCTGGCGATAATCCCACCAGCTGTATATTTTTTCCGGTTGTTCGAACAGGCGGAACGAGTCTGTCAGGCCCATCGCCTGCAGCTTGCGGAAAGCCTCGCGCTCCGGTTCCGACACCAGCACCTGCCCTTGCCAGGCGGCCGGATCGTGCACGTCGCGGTCTTCCGGCGCAATGTTGTAGTCGCCCAGGAGCGCCAGGCGCGGATGCTGTGCCAGCTCCTGCTGCAGCCACGCATGCAGCGCCGATAGCCAGCTAAGCTTGTACGGATATTTTTCCGACTCCAGCGACTGGCCGTTGGGGATGTAGGCGCACACATAGCGCACGCCTTCGATGGTGGCGGCGATGATGCGCTGCTGCTCATCCGGGAACAGCGGGTTGTTCTTGACGATGTCGCTCATCGGATGGCGCGACAGGATGGCCACGCCGTTGTAGGTTTTCTGCCCGCTGAATTCCACCATGTAACCGGCCGCAGCGATTTCCGCCACGGGGAACTTGTCGTCAGTCAGTTTGGTTTCCTGCAGGCACAGCACATCGACCGGATTTTCTTCCAGCCATTTGAGCACTTGCGGCAGGCGGACCTTGAGGGAGTTGACGTTCCAGGTGGCGATTTTCATGATAGGGATGGCAGATGATGAACAGGCGGTTTCACCCATGCGGGCGAAGGCCGCCATCTTACCGTATTCATCGAGGACTATTTGAAGTGGTAATTCAAGGCGACCAGCCCCATGTCTTCGATCTTGTGGTTGAGGATCGGGCTATCGGATGAGCCGCTGCCAAGCCATTTGCGGCGCCAGGTGATATTGACTCGCCAATCGGCATTCACGGGAATATCGGCACTCAGGCCGACAATGGCGTTGTTGGAAGCGCCGGCGTGGTATTCGCGGTAGCCGCTGGCAGCCGACTCTGCCGCGCTTACGCCCAGGAAATAATTGTTGTAGTTGGCGCTGCGGCGTTCCACGCCGATCTGGGGATAGATGCTGACCGGCCCGACATCGACCTGGGCGGCATAGATCGCTTCTGCCAGGGTGCCGTGCGATTGGTTGAAGTCATAGAAGGCGTTCAGGAAAAAAGCGCCGTAAGGCGTCTCCTGGAAGGTGCCGATGCCCAAGGGGATGGGATTGGAACGGCGCCGCAAGCCGCGCTCCGCATTGAAGCCGTCGAAACTGACGCGTGTGGCGAACTCCAGGTAGCCGGCGCCGATCCTGGCGGTCTTGATGCCGAACGTATCCAGGCGGGCGAAGAAGCGTCTGTAATCGAAATAGGCATAAGGCAGCAGGGTGTTGTGGCCGTTCTTGTCGAGCACATTGCGCTCGAGGTGATAGACGCCGGCGCCCAGGTCGCCGACGATGCGATCAGGCAGCGCGGCGCTGTCGATGCCGTCGGGGGCGGTTTGTTGCGCCATGGCGGGTGCGGCGCATAACAAGGCCAGGGTGATCGCGATAGACGTCTTCATTATTTTTCCGGTTGAAGAGACTGCATGAGTCTGGAACATGGCTGTATAGCGCGTCATTGTATCTGGATTGAACCCGGCGGGTTTGTGCGCAATTCCGGTTGCTGAGGTTTGTTTCGCCCGGAAATGCGCAGGGCATTATCGCGATGGCACCTGGTCCATCCAGGGGCCGAGGCGTTCCAGGGTATCCTGGCGCGCCGCGCGATTGGCGTCCAGGCTTTGGCGCTTGCGGCCAGGATCGTCGAAGTCATGCGTGGCGCCGGGATAGGTGGTGACAAGCGGAGGCGGCGTATCGGCAGCGATGCGGGCACGGGCCAGCACGCGTTCGCAATTTGCCGCCGAGACTTCCTCGTCGTCGGCGCCCAGCAGCACTTGCATCGGGCGATCGATGTGCGGCGCTTGCGAGAGCAGGGCGCGTGGGCCGCAGCCGGGATAGAAGGCAAGCGCCGCCGCAAACGCGGGCTTGCCGTCGCCATGCCGCAAGGCCTGGCGATGCATCACGTTCAGTACCGTGCTGGCGCCGTTGGACCAGCCTTGCAGCATGATGCGCGCAGGCGCGACATCGGCGCGCCCGGCCAGATAGGCCAGTGCGCCTTCCGCATCCAGCGGGCGCACATCCAGCTCATTGACGGCGGCGCGTTCGGGGGCACCGTGGGTGTGGCGGCCGAAGCCATGGGCCACGCCGCGCGGGCCGAAGCTGTCGACGTGCAGGGCAAGGTAGCCGCGCCCGGTCCAGTAGCGTGCCCATGCACGATGGCGCAGCGTCAGCGCGCCGGCATCGCAAGGCGAGGCGATGCCGCGGCCGACCAGCGTGCATTGGGCATTGACGTTGGTGGAGTAGGGGCCGCTGCGCCCGTGCAGCATCACGATGGCGGGATGCGGGCCGGGGCCGGCAGGTTCAAAGAGATAGCCGGTCAGCTCGGTCCGGCCGTTGGCGGAGGGAAAGTAGACAGTCTGCGGCAACGCCGCCTCGGCGGCATGCGACGGCGTTGCCGGCAGTAGCGCCAAGCCCAGTACCAGCGCCGCTGAAGCGGACAAGAAAAAAAGCCACCGGCGAGGCGGTGGCTTGCAGTGCTGCCGGTTGTCAGGCGACGCCATCGCATGCGAGGAACAGGGCATGGCTCATGCGAGGCGCGCCGCCGTTCATCAGGCGCGCGACGACTTGCTGCGTGCCTGGTTGAGCAGGTACGTGGTCAGCAGGGGCACCGGACGGCCGCTGGCGCCCTTGGCGGCGCCGCTCTTCCAGGCAGTGCCGGCGATATCCAGGTGAGCCCAGGTGTACTTGCGGGTGAAGCGCTCCAGGAAGCAGGCGGCGGTGACGCTGCCGCCCGGCTGGCCGCCGATGTTGGCGATGTCGGCGAAGTTGGACTTCAGCTGTTCCTGGTAGACATCCTGCACCGGCATGCGCCATGCGGTGTCGCCGGTGGCTCGGCCGGCTGCCAGCAGGTCGTTGGCCAGTTGGTCGTGGGCGTCGTCCTCGCGCGTGAACAGGCCGGAGTTGTGGTGGCCCAAGGCCACGATGCAGGCGCCGGTCAGGGTAGCGATGTCGATCACGGCAGCCGGCTTGAAGCGCTCGACGTAGGTCAGCGCGTCGCACAGGATCAGGCGGCCTTCGGCATCGGTATTGAGCACTTCGATGGTCTGGCCCGACATCGAGGTGACGATATCGCCCGGCTTGGTGGCGCGGCCGGACGGCATGTTTTCGCAGGTCGGGATGACGCCGACCACGTTGAGCTTGAGGCCCAGTTCGGCGATCGCGCGGAAGGTACCCAGCACGGAAGCGGCGCCGCACATGTCGTACTTCATTTCATCCATGTTCAGGCCGGGCTTCAGCGAAATGCCGCCGGTGTCGAAGGTGATGCCCTTGCCCACCAGCACGATCGGCGCATCCTTGCTTTTGCCGCCCATGTGCTTCAAGACGATGAACTTGGGCGGCTCGTCGCTGCCGTTGGTGACAGACAGGAAACTGCCCATCTTCAGCGCTTCGAGCTGCTTGCGGTCCAGCACTTCCACGCCCAGCTTGAATTCCTTGGCCAGCTTCTTGGCCGTGTTGGCCAGGTAAGTCGGGGTGCAGACGTTGCCGGGCAGGTTGCCCAGTTCCTTGGTCAGCGCCATGCCGTTGGCCAGTGCCACGGCTTCGGCCACGGCGGTCTTGGCGGCCGGCGTGTCGGCCAGTGATGTCAAAAAGGTAATTTTCTTCACGCCGGTGGGGGCGGGGTCCTTCTTGCTTTTCAGGGTGTCGGAGCGGTAGACGAAATCGCGGCCGGCCAGCACGACGTTGCGCACGGCCCAGGCCAGGTCGCGGCCCTTGACGCCGGAAAACGGCAGCGCCAGCGCCGCGTCGTCGCAGCCCAGCGTCGCCAGCGTGCGCACCAATGCTTGCGCGGCGGCGGCGAAGTTCTTGTCGGAGATCTCTTCTTCGGCGCCCAGGCCCAGCAGCACGATGCGTTCGGCGGCGATGCCGGTCACGCCGCGCAGCAGCAGGGTCGAGCCGGGTTTGCCGGAAATGTCGCCGGACTTCAGCGCGGCGCTGATCGCACCCAGCTTGTCCAGCGCGGAGGCCGCCTTGGTCAGCTTGCGGTTTTCATGGATGCCGACCACCAATGCGCCAGTCTTGACAGTGGTTACAGCGTTTTTTGCGTCCAATGTTTTTGTGCTAAAGTCCATCGTTCGTCCTTTGTTTGATTTACCCGGCGATTATAGAGCCCATTTCGCTGCCACGTGCGGTGGAGATGCCTCTCGGATACGTAGCATGCCGGGTCGGACAGGATCTTTCTGCATTTACGCCCACCTATTCAACAAGTTCCTGGTTTCGCATGATTTTCCAGCGCGCACTTCGACGCGAATTGACGAGCACCGCAGGTGCCGTCTTCACCACGCTCTTCACCATCACGCTGACCGTGATGCTGATCAAGATCCTCGGCCAGGCCGCAGGCGGCCAGGTCGCGTCGCAGGACGTGATCGCCCTGATCGGTTTCCAGTCGCTCAACTACATGCCGGTGATCCTGGTCCTGACCGGTTTCATTTCGGTGCTGCTGGTCATGACCCGCAGCTACCAGGATTCCGAAATCGTGGTCTGGTTTTCCGCAGGGCTTTCCCTGACGCGCTGGGTCAAGCCGGTGCTGCTGTTCGGCTGGCCCATCGTGGTGCTGGTGGCCGTGCTTTCCTTTGTCGTCACTCCCTGGGCCAACCAGCAGAGCAGCGCATACCGCGAACGTTTTGAAAAACGCGAGGATATCGCGCGGGTCTCTCCCGGCAAGTTCCAGGAGTCGGCCAGCGCCAACCGCATCTTCTTTGTCGAAGGCATTTCCGGCGATGCCGCCAAGGTGCGCAACGTGTTCGTCAATACCATCAACGCTGGCGGAAAGAACAGCGTGGTGGTGGCCAAGGAAGGCGAGACCGTGACCGACAAGGACGGCGAGAAGTTCGTGGTCATGAACAAGGGCCGCCGTTATGACGGCGCCCCCGGCCTGCCGGATTTCCAGATCGTCGACTTCGAGCGTTATGGTCTCCTGATCGGCAACCAGTCGCAGGCTGCCGCCGGCGACCGCTCGGCGCGGGCGATGCAGATGAACGAGCTGCTCGCCAAGAACGACGGCTTCGCCCGCGGCGAATTGCTGTGGCGCATCGCGCTGCCGCTGATGGGGCTTTCCCTGATGCTACTGGCGATTCCGCTGTCCTTCGTCAATCCGCGTGCGGGCCGCTCGCTGGGCCTGCTGGTGGCGCTCTTGCTGTTCGTGGTCTACAGCAACACGGTCAGCGTATTCCAGGCGTCGGTGGCGCAGGGGCGCATGTCCTTCATACTGGCCTGGTGGCCGGTGCATGCGATCGTGGCGCTGCTGATCGTGGGCATGTTCGCACTACGCCTCAACATCAACAGCCGCTATCATCCGGCGGTCATCTGGTCGGCCGTGCGCCGCGCCCTGATCTTCAAGCGCGAGGCCTGACATGAGAGTCATCCAACGTTATTTCAGAACCGAGATCACCCGCTCGGTGCTGTTCGCACTGGCGGCCTTCCTGGCGCTGTTCGCCTTCTTCGAGATGATGGGCCAGCTGGACCAGGTCGGCCGCAACGGCTACCAACTGCAGCAGGCGGTGCTGTATGTGGTGATGGGGCTGCCGGGCAACGTCTATGAACTGATGCCCACGGCGGTGCTGATCGGTACCATCTACACGCTGTCGCAATTGGCGGCGCGCTCCGAGTTCACCATCATGCGCGTGTCCAGCATGTCCACCGGCATGGCTGCGCGCGTGCTGGCGCGCATCGGCATCGGCTTCGCGGTGCTGACGATCGTGTTCGGCGAAATCGTCGCCCCCAAGGCCTCGGAATGGGCCGAGAAGCTCAAGCTGCAGGCCCAGGGCGCCTCGCTGTCGTCGCAGTTTCGTTCGGGCATGTGGGCCAAGGATGTGATCAAGGACAACGGCCTGGAAGGCAACGTCACCGGTAGCCGCTTCATCAACATCCAGGCCATCCAGCCGGACGGCCGCATCGAAGGCGTCAAGCTTTACGAGCTGGACACGGATTTCCACATGGCGCGCATGATCACGGCAACGTCAGGCGACTATGAGGGAAACCATGTCTGGAAACTCTCCGGCGTGGTGCAATCGGACTTCGCCGACGGTAACAAGGACCGCAAGATCACCGAACCGATCAAGACCATCAAGCTGGACAGCATGCAACTGGTGTCGGAAGTGACGCCGGAAATCCTGTCGGTGCTGTTCGCCGATCCGGACCGCATGTCGGCCTACGACCTGCTCGCTTACACCAAGCACCTGGAAGCCAATAACCAGCGTACCGACCGTTACGAGATCGCGTTCTGGAAGAAGATCGTCTATCCCTTGTCCATCTTCGTGATGATGGCGCTGGCGCTGCCGTTCGCCTACCTGCATTTCCGTGCCGGCGGCGTGAGCCTGAAGATTTTCACCGGGATCATGATCGGTGTGTGCTTCCAGCTCATCAACAGCCTGTTTTCGCACCTTGGCCTGCTCAATACCTGGCCGGCCTTTGTGACGGCGGCACTGCCCAGCCTGCTGTTCATGGCGCTGGCCGTCGGCGCGTTGTGGTGGGTTGAACGCAACTAGGCGATACGCCCAAGCCGCCCATGCCTGCCTCCATTGCCCACAGCCTGATCCTGTTCGCGCACGGCGCGCGCGATCCTGCCTGGGCGGCGCCGTTCGAACGCCTTCGGGCGCTGACGCAAGCGGCCTTGCCGGAGGCCAGCGTGCAATTGGCTTTTCTTGAACTGATGCAGCCTGACTTGCCTGCGCTGGCGGCGCAAGAAGTGGCCAAGGGCGTAAACCGGATGACGATCGTTCCGGTTTTCCTTGGGCAGGGCGGGCACGTGCGGCGCGATTTGCCGCAACTGATAGAGCAACTGCGGCAAGCCCATCCGGCCGTGCATATCGACGCGGTCGCCGCCGCCGGCGAAGATGACGCCGTGCTGCAGGCGATTGCCGCTTATTGCGTCAAAGCGGGTTCCCCGCCCGCTTAGAACAGCCGGGCTCCATTGGGTACGGCCTGGTCGGGATTGAACAGCACCACCTCGCCTGCGGCATCCGGAAAGCCCAGCGTCAACACTTCCGACATGAACTTGCCGATCTGGCGCGGCGGGAAGTTCACCACTGCCGCCACCTGGCGACCCACCAACTGCTCAAGCCGGTAATGTGCCGTGATCTGCGCGCTGCTCTGGCGCACGCCGATGCCGGAGCCGAAATCGATCTTCAGTTTGTAGGCAGGCTTGCGCGCTTCGGGAAATGCTTCAGCCGAGATAATGGTGCCGATGCGGATGTCGACCTTGAGGAAAGCATCGAAATCGATGGGATCGGCGGCGGGGGCGTTGGTGTCGTGCAGCAGGTGCATGGCTGGACCTCATAACGGTGAAGCCGCGATGATAGCAATCATTGCTGGCAGCCGGGCAAGTGCGACAGTTTCTATAGGTGGGAGAGCTACGAAAGCCGCTGGGTCCTGACTTTCGTCAGGACGATGGCTGTGGCGTTTTTGGCGAGGGCAATTGCTGCCCAAAGTGAAGCCGCATCAATCGCGATCAGCCAGTGCCGGCCCTATCATCACCAGCACCGGCCCGCTGCAGACTTGCAGCCCGGCTTCCAGGCCTGCCAACTGCAGGTTGTAGATATGTTCATCCGGACGGCTGCAATTTTCCACCACCACCACCGGAGTGCTTGGTGCATAGCCCAGCTCGAGCAGCCGGCGCGCGGTGGCGGTGGCTTCGCGTCCGCCCATGTACTGCACCAGCGTGTCGCCGTTGGGCATGATCACTTCGTTGGGCTGGTCGGGAGCGGTGCTGGAGGTGAACAGTGACACGCTGCGGGCGATGCCGCGCCGGGTCAGCGGGCGTTTGGCAGAAGCCGCGGCCGCCAGGGCGGCGGTGATGCCGGGGACGACTTCGTAGGGGATGCCGTGCGCTTCCAGCGCGCGCATTTCCTCGTCGGCGCGGCCGAACAGCATGGGGTCGCCGCCTTTGAGGCGCACCACGCGGCGGTACTGCTGCGCCGCAGCCACCAGCTTTGCGTTGATCTCCACCTGCGCGGTGGAGCGCTGGCCACTGCGTTTGCCGACCGAAATCTTCACGGCCTGCGGGCATAGCTCAAGGATGTCTTCCGTCACCAGCGCGTCGTGCAGCACGACGTCGGCTTGCGCCAGCAGGCGTGCACCGCGCACAGTCAGCAGGTCGGCGGCGCCGGGGCCGGAACCGATCAGCCACACCCGACCCGGATGTTTCGGGCTGGGGGGAGGGGCGTCGGAGGAGTGTGAAGATGCTGCCGGATCGGTGGCCATGGCCTGGTAATGAATTTGAATCGATGAGAAATCAGTCGATTCGAATCATACCAGCGGCAACTGTCTGGTGCGTCACTTCGTCGATCAGGATGAAGGCGCCGGTGGCGCGGATGGCTTCGTAGCTGTCGGCGGCGATGGGTTGCTGTACGTTCACCGTCACGCGGGCGATGTCGTTGAGCTTCAAGGTGTCGGCCGGGCGGCGTTCCTGGGTGTTGATGTCCAGCAAGGTATCGACCTTGGACACGCGTGCCGCCACCTGCTTGGTGGTGTGCTTGAGCCAGTACTTGCGGCGCAGGTCCAGCGGGTCTTCGGACAGCCAGCAGACGTCGGCGGTGACCGACTTCAGCGCGACTGGTGCCTGGTCGGCCGCAGCCAGCAGGTCGCCGCGCGAGATGTCCAGGTATTCGTCCAGCAGGATGGTGACCGACTGGCCGGCCGAAGCGGTTTCCAGCGAGCCGTCCAGTGTCTGGATTTCCTTCACGGTGGCGCTCTGGCCGCCGGGCAGCACCACCAGCTTGTCGCCGCGGCTGACTCGGCCGGCTTCGATGCGGCCCATGTAGCCGCGGAAGTCATTGGCCTCATGGCCGTTGTGGCGCGCCACCAGTTGCACCGGGAAGCGGAATGGTTCTGCGTGCGCATCTTCGTACACCGACAGCGACTCAAGCAGCTCGATCAGCGTCGGGCCCTTGTACCACGGCATCTTCGCGCTCTCGGCCACGACGTTGTCGCCCACCAGCGCCGACAGCGGGATGGCGTGCACGTCTTTCAGGCCCAGTTGCTGCGCGAACTGCTGGTAAGCGCCGACGATGCGGTTGTAGACGGTTTCGTCATAGTCGACCAGGTCCATCTTGTTGATCGCCACGATCACGTGCTCGATCTGCAGCAGGTGGGCGATGGTCGAGTGGCGCTTGGTCTGGGTCAGCAGTTCCACGCTGCCGTCGTCGCCCAGCTTTACCTTGGAAACGTCCACCAGGATGATCACGGCATCGGCGGTCGAGGCGCCGGTCACCATGTTGCGGGTGTACTGCTCGTGGCCCGGGGTGTCGGCGATGATGAACTTGCGCTTGGGCGTGGCGAAGTAGCGGTAGGCAACGTCGATGGTGATGCCTTGCTCGCGCTCGGCTTCCAGGCCGTCGGTCAGCAGCGATAGGTCGACCGTGTCGCCCACGGTGCGCTTGTGCTTGGCGCGCGAGATGGCATCCAGCTGGTCGGCGAAGATGCCCTTGCTGTCGAACAGCAGGCGGCCGATCAGCGTGCTCTTGCCGTCGTCCACGGAACCGGCGGTGATGAAACGCAGCAGGCCGCGCTCATGCGGCTGCACGGCAGAGGCATTGTTCAATTGTTCTTGTGTCACTGCGGCGTTCATCAGAAATATCCTTCCTTCTTGCGTTTTTCCATCGAGGCTTCGGACGTCTGGTCGTCCATGCGGGTGGCGCCGCGCTCGGTAATCTGGGTCACCGCTGTTTCGGCGATGATGGCTGCAACCGTTGCGGCATCGGACGCCACCGGGCAGGTGCAGGAGATGTCGCCCACGGTGCGGAAGCGCACGACCTGTTTTTCCACGGTCTCGCCTTCGCGCGCCGGCGTCAGGTCGGTCAGCGGTACCAGCAGGCCGTTGCGCGGGATCACTTCGCGTTCGTGCGCGAAGTAGATCGGCGGCAGCGCCAGCTTCTCGCGGGCGATGTATTGCCATACGTCCAGCTCGGTCCAGTTGGAGATCGGGAACACGCGCATGTTCTCGCCCGGATGCACGCGGGTGTTATACAGGTCCCACAGTTCGGGGCGCTGGGCCTTGGGGTTCCATTGGCCGAATTCGTCGCGGAAGGAGAAGATGCGTTCCTTGGCGCGCGCCTTTTCCTCGTCGCGCCGCGCGCCGCCGATACAGGCGTCGAACTTGAATTCCTCGATGGTTTCCAGCAGCGTCACCGCTTGCGCGGCGTTGCGCGAATCGGTTTGCGGGTTGCGCAGGCGCACGGTGCCGCGCCTGATCGAGTCTTCCACCGAACGCACCACCAGGCGCTCGCCCAGTTCGGCAGCACGGCGGTCGCGGAATTCGATCACTTCCTGGAAATTGTGGCCGGTATCGATGTGCACCAGCGGGAACGGGAACTTGCCGGGGCGGAAGGCCTTTTCGGCGATGCGCAGCAGCACTACCGAATCCTTGCCGCCGGAGAACAGCAGGGCAGGGTTGCTGCACTCGGCCGCGACCTCGCGCATGATGTGGATCGCTTCCGATTCCAGCCAGTCCAGGTGGCGGTTGCTGGCGTTGTCCAAAAAGAGTTTGTCTACCGCAGTGTTCATGCCGGGCCTTCCGATGCTTGCTTGTTGTTGCGTTGTTTGATTGTGTTGCCGGATTCAGGAGCTCATGCCGGCGCGTGCGCCTTGATGCGCACCAGCTTGCCGTCCACCACGTGCAGGCCGCATTCCTTGGAATCCGGATTTTCCCACCACCAGCGGCCGGCGCGGATGTCTTCGCCGGGCTGGATGGCACGAGTACAGGGTTCGCAGCCGATCGACGGGTAGCCCTGGTCGTGCAGCGGGTTGTAGGGCACGTCGTTGGCACGGATGTAGTCCCACACGTCCTGCTCGGACCAGTCGGCCAGCGGGTTGAATTTCTCCATGCCGTGCGCCCCATGTGATTCATCGCGCTCCTGCACGTGCAGTTCGGCACGGGTGACCGACTGCGCGCGGCGCTGGCCGGTGATCCAGGAAGCCTTGCCGGCCAGGGCGCGGTTCAGCGGTTCCATCTTGCGGATGCGGCAGCATTCCTTGCGCAGCTCGACGCTGTCGTAGAAGGCGTTCAGGCCGTGGTTCTTGACGTAGGCTTCGATCGCTTCAGGTTGCGGGCGATAAGGCGTGACGTCGTAATCGTAGGTTTCGCGGATGCGGTCCAGCATGCCCAGGGTTTCCTTGTGCAGGCGGCCGGTTTCCAGCGTGAAGATGCCGATCTTGTCCTGCAGCTTGCCGCGCAGGATCAGGTCGGTCAGCACCATGTCTTCGGCCGCGAGGCTGGAGGCGAATACGGCCGGGGCATATTGCGCGGCGATGGTGTCCAGCGTCGCTTGGGTTTTTGCGATGAGATCCTGCAAAGCCTGGTTCGACATGATGTTGCCTTTTTCTTCAATGCTGCCGGTGACTGGTGTCACCGGCGGTTTGCTTCAGTCCGCGGTTTGCACCGCTTCGCGTTTGACGCGGCGAAACAGCGGGTTCTTCTCGTCCCACGAGGTCTGGTACTTCTCGGAGAAGTCGGTCAGGCCCTTGACGGCGTCGTGGATGTTCTTGTCGGCACGCACGGCGAAGGCATCGAAGCCCACGCGCTGCATGTAGAACAACTGGTCGCGCAGCACGTCGCCGACCGCGCGCAGCTCGCCGGTATAGCCCAGGCGCGCACGCAGGTTGTAGGCGATCGAGTAGCCGCGGCCGTCGGCAAACTTGGGGAAGTCCACCGCCACCACCTTGAACTGGGCCAGTTCGCCCTTGAGCTCTTCGGCGCGTTCGTCGCTGGCGAACCAGACACCGATGTCGGGGCGGTTCTTGAGCGTGTCGCGCTGCGCCTGCCAGGTCTTGAGCGGGACGATGACTTTCCCTTCCGGGACGGTCACGGTTTCCGCAGCTTCACCTTCAGCCAGGCGCAGGATGTTCCAGTCGTCGGCGACGACGGTCTTGTTCTTGATGATGTCAGGCATTGGCGTCTTCTCCTGCGAGATAGTCGGCCGACGTTGCGATCGGCGTTGCGTAAACGAATTCCTTGAATGGGGCGACGCCGATGCGGCGCACGGTATCGATGAAGAGTTCATCTTCGGTGCGCTGCTTCACGTACACCTGCAGCAGCCGATCGATCACGGTGGGCATCTGCTGCGCCGAGAACGAAGGGCCGATGATTTTGCCGATCGACGAGGTGTTGCCCTGTGCGCCGCCCAGCGAGACCTGGTACCACTCGGAGCCGTCCTTGTCGACGCCCAGGATGCCGATGTTGCCGACGTGGTGGTGGCCGCAGGCGTTGATGCAGCCCGAGATGTTCAGTTCGATGTCGCCGATGTCGTGCTGGTAGTCGATGTCTTCGAACTTCTCGGCAATCGCCTGGGCGATCGGGATCGACTTGGCGTTGGCCAGCGAGCAGAAGTCGCCGCCGGGGCAGCAGATGATGTCGGTCAGCAGGCCGATGTTGGGCGTGGCCAGGCCGTGCGACTTGGCCAGTTTCCACAGCGTGTACAGCTCGGACTGCTTGACGTCGGCCAGCACCAGGTTTTGCTCGTGCGTCACGCGCAGTTCGCCGAAGCTGTACTGGTCGGCCAGGTCGGCCGCGAAATTCATCTGGTCGGCGGTGATGTCGCCCGGCGGCACGCCCGGCTTCTTCAGCGACAGGATCACGGCGGCGTAGCCGGGGACCTTGTGCGCCTTGACGTTGCGCAGCAGCCAGTTGGCGAAGCCGCGGTCTTCCGCTTTTAGGCGTTCGAATTCGGCGTCCACTGCCGGCAGGGTTTCGTAGGCGGGCGGCACGAAGTATTGCGCCACGCGCTGCAGTTCTTCCTCGGTCAGGGTCGACGGGCCGTCCTTGATTTCGGCCCATTCCGCTTCCACCTGGCGCGCGAACTCTTCAGGGCCGATGGCCTTGACCAGGATCTTGATGCGCGCCTTGTAGATGTTGTCGCGGCGGCCGTACTGGTTGTACACGCGCAGGATCGCTTCCAGGTAGGACATCGCGTGGTGCCAGGGCAGGAACTCGCGGATCACGCTGCCGAGGATAGGCGTGCGGCCCATGCCGCCGCCCACCAGCACGCGGAAGCCCACTTCGCCGGCCTCGTTCTTGACCACGTGCAGGCCGATGTCGTGCACGGCGGTGGCGGCGCGGTCTTCCTTGGCGCCGCTGATGGCGATCTTGAACTTGCGCGGCAGGTAGGCGAACTCGGGGTGGAAGGTGCTCCACTCGCGGATCAGTTCAGCGTACGGGCGCGGATCGACGATTTCGTCGGCGGCCACGCCGGCCAGCTCGTCGGAAGTGGTGTTGCGGATGCAGTTGCCGGAAGTCTGGATGGCATGCATCTCGACGCTGGCCAGTTCGGCCAGGATGTCGGGGGACTCTTCCAGCTTGATCCAGTTGAACTGGATGTTCTGGCGGGTGGTGAAGTGGCCGTAGCCGCGGTCGTTCTTGACGGCGATCTCGGCGAACTTGCGCAACTGCTTGGAGGCCAGCATGCCGTAGGGAATGGCAATGCGCAGCATGTAGGCATGGCGTTGCAGGTAGAGGCCGTTCTGCAGGCGCAGGATACGGAACTCGTCTTCTACCAGCTCGTCCGACAGGCGCCGGCGCACCTGGTCTCGATATTGTGCAACTCGCTCTTTGACGATCTGGTGATCGTATTGGTCATAGCGGTACATCTTGTATAAGTCCCTGTTAACGTCTTATTGAGGCTGCGCCTTCACGTCCGGCGCCGCCCCGCATTGAAAAACCAGCCTACCAAATCAGCTTCACGGCGACGCTCGTCAGCGTAATCGCCAGCAGGCCACGCAAGAATTTCTCCGGCACCGCGCGCGCCGCGAGCGAACCGAGTGTGATGCCCGGGAGCGAGCCCAAGAGCAGTGTTGCCAACAATTCCCAGTTGATCGAACCCAACCACCAGTGGCCCAGGGCAGCGATCGCGGTCAGCGGCACCGCGTAGGCGATGTCGGTGCCCGCGATTTCCGCCGGCGACAGGCGGGGGTAGAGCAAGACCAGCAGGGTCGCGCCGACGGCACCGGCGCCGATCGAGGAGATCGTCACCAGCGTACCGAGTACGGCGCCGGCGATGATGGTCGCATTGCACAAGTCGGCGCCTTGCAACTGGCGCTCCGGATGGGCATTGAGCCACCCTTGCAGTTTACCCTTGAACAGCAGGGCGATCACGGTGAGGAATACCGAGATGGCGATCGAATAACGGATGACCAGGCTGATGCCGTCGCTGACGGCGCCGAAATGTTTCAGCAGCAGCGTGGTTGCCAGCGCGGCAGGCAGGGCGCCGTAGGACAGGCGGCGCACGATGTCCCAGCGTACCGTGCCCTTGAAGCGGTGGGCCAGGGTGCCGGCGGTCTTGGTGGCCGAGGCAAAGGCCAGGTCAGTGCCGACTGCGACACTGGGATGGATGCCAAACAGCAAGGTCAGGAGCGGGGTCATGAGCGAGCCGCCGCCGACGCCGGTCAGCCCGACCAGCAGTCCCACAGCAAATCCGCTCACTACATAAGAAACAGTCATAACACCTCGCCCATTAGTCTGCGAATCGTAATAAACTTATGTTTCAAACCAAACTACATAGTATTTATTTGCTTATATACGCCTTTGGCATATGCAAATGAGGCGGCTGAGCGCATGAGCGCGCGTCGCCCGGCAAATAAGCGGTGATGGCCGCCAGGTAGTCAGCGAGGGCATTTCATGAATCTTCATCAATTCCGTTTCGTGCGCGAAGCGGTACGCCAGAATTTCAATCTGACCGAGGCGGCCAAGGCCTTGTATACCTCGCAGCCGGGCGTCTCCAAGGCCATCATCGAGCTGGAAGAGGAACTTGGCGTGGATATCTTCACCCGCCACGGCAAGCGCATCCGCGGCCTGACCGAGCCCGGCCGCGCCGTGCTGCGTTCGGTGGAGCTGATTATGCAGGAAGTCGATGGCTTGAAACGCATCGGCAAGGAATTCGCCGCCCACGACAGCGGCAGTTTCACCATCGCCACTACCCACACCCAGGCGCGCTATACGCTACCCAAGGTGGTGCAGGCCTTTACCCAGAAATACCCGAAGGTGCGCCTGTCGTTGCTACAGGGAAATCCCAAGCAGATCACCGAGATGGTCCGCAACGACCAGGCCGACATCGCCATCGCCACCGAAGCGCTGGCTTCGGGTGAAGGGCTGGTTTCGTTGCCGTGCTACCAGTGGGAGCACGTGGTGGTGGTACCGCCAGAGCATCCGCTGCTGCAATCCAAGAACCTGACGCTGGAAGAGATCGCGGCCTATCCGCTGATTACTTACGATTCGGCCTTCAGCGGCCGCAGCAAGATCGATCACGCTTTTTCGCTGCGGGATCTCAAGCCCGATGTGGTGCTGGAGGCAATCGATGCCGACGTCATCAAGACGTATGTCGAGCTGGGTATGGGCGTGGGCATCATCGCCGGCATCGCCTTCGATGCCGAACGCGACCGCGGCTTGCGTTCGATCCCGGTCGGCCATCTGTTCGGCACCAACGTCTCGCGCGTGGCCCTGAAGCAGGGGGCTTACCTGCGCGGCTATGTCTACACGTTCATCGAATTGCTCACGCCCACCCTGAACCGCAAGCTGATCTCGCAGGTAATGGAAGGCGAGAAGGCCATGTACGAGCTGTAAGAGCCTGTTCAGCGGCCATCCATGTGTAATGAAAGACGCTGGGGCCCGGCGTTGGGCCGTCACTAAATAAACACAGCATCAAGGCTTAGCGGCCATCAGTTGATACAGCGCTGTAAGTCGCCGTGCCTGTGGGCATGGCGGCGGCAAGAAGAGGGAAATTGACCAATGAGGAAAGTATGGGCAGCGGCATCACGGCCGCAGCGCCATTTGCGCCGTTTGTGGCTGCAATATGGAATCCTGTGGACGGGGGCGGTGGTCACCGGCCTGGTGGCGGTGATGTATGCGCGCCTGATCGATTTCGGCTTCGAACTGTTCCAGGGCATGCAAAGCCGCCACCACTGGTTGCCGCTGTTGCTCACGCCGGCCATGGGCGCGCTGTGCGTCTGGCTGACGCGCAAGTATTTTCCCGGCTCGGAAGGCAGCGGCATCCCGCAGGTGATCGCTTCCCTGGCTGAGCAGGGCGAGCACACTTCCAAACTGGCGCGCAAGCTGCTGACCGTGCGCATCGTGGTGGGCAAGATCGGCATTTCTTTCCTCGGCATTTTCTCCGGTTTCACTATCGGTCGCGAAGGCCCGACGGTGCAGGTGGGCGCGGCGCTGATGTACAACATGCGCCGCTTTTACCCGCGCCCGAGCGCCATCCTGGAGAAACGCCTGATCCTGGCGGGCGCCGCCGCGGGGTTGGCGGCCGCCTTCAATACCCCGCTGGCCGGTATCGTGTTCGCCATCGAGGAGCTCTCGCGCAGTTTCGAGCAGCGCGCCAGCGGCGTGGTGATCACCACCATCATCTTTGCCGGCGTGGTGGCCCTGGGCCTGACCGGCAACTACACCTATTTCGGCACCATCACTGCGGGCGTCGACAGCGCGCGCGAGGTGATCGTGGCGGTGATCCTGTGCGGTCTGCTGATGGGCGCGGCCGGTGGTTGCTTCTGCTGGCTGCTGCTCAATACGCAGAAATGGATTCCGGCATCGCTGTTGCGCCTGCGCACGGAGCGTCCGGTCGTTTTCGGCGCGCTGTGCGGCCTGTTGGTGGCAGTCATCGGCGTGGTCGCGGGCGGCGCTACCTTTGGCAGCGGCTATGTTGAAGCCAAGGGCTTGCTCACCGGGCAGCAGGAGTTGTCGGGCATTTATCCGCTGGCCAAGATGGCGTCGATGGTGGGTTCCTACCTGCCGGGCACCCCCGGCGGCATTTTCGCGCCATCGTTGTCCATTGGCGCCGGTTTCGGCAATTTGCTGCACATGCTGTTTGGCGACATCTCGTTGCCGGTGCTGATCGCGCTGGCCATGGTCGGCTATCTGGCGGCGGTGACGCAGTCGCCGATCACTTCCTTCGTGATCGTGATGGAAATGATCAACGGCCATGCGCTGGTGATCTCCTTGATGGCCACCGCTTTGCTGGCCAGCCGCGTGTCGCGCTTCTTCGCACCGCCGCTGTATGAAGCGCTGTCGGAGCGTTACTCGCACAAGCCCCACAACGTTGTGCCGACGCCGGCGCCAACACCACCAACACCCGCAGTCGAACCGGCATCTGCATCTGCTCCGGCAGTTGTGCCGGAAGTAGAGGTGCCTACGCCGCAAGCTGCAGATTCAGTGCCCGGTGTACTGCAAAGCGAAGAACCGGACGTGCAATTGGCAGTGGCAGCACAGGCCGAACCGCAAGTGCAGATCCCACCGCAAGCGCCGGTTGCCAGCGTTCCTGAGTCGTCCTCAAGCGCCGATGAAAAGGTAGCGCCCGGCAAGCCGAAGCAAAAGCGCAAGCGGCAGGAGGCAAGAACAGAGCAACCGTCTGCGGCAGTTGTGCAGGCAGCTCCGCCGGCCCGTGCAGATGTTGCGCCTCCAGCGGAAGCCAGGCCGCAGTCGCCCAGGCAAGCCAGGAAGGTCTATCGCCAAGGCGACCTGTTCGACGAGATGTGACAGGAACCGCCAGCGGCAGCCATCCAATAAAAAACGGCCGGGTCTGTGAAGACCCGGCCGTTTTGTTTGGTGCTGAAGACGCGTATTGGCCTGTCAGACTTGCGCCACCGCCGAACGCTCGGTGTCGTTGCAGCCATCCAGCAGGAAGGACAGGCCCACCACCAGCACCAGTTCGCCTTCGGCCGAGCGGGCCGTGCCGGTGATGCCGTTGGTATGGATGGCCGTCAGCGGCTTGATCACCAGGTCGGCCGTGCCTTCCACCGATTCCACACCGAGGATGTAGGGATGGGGCACTGCCATGACGACGCCCACGCGTTCATTGCCCGGTTCGTAGCCCAGCACGCCGGCCAGCGAATGCACCGGCAGCGGGCGGCCCTGGTCGCGCAGCACCGGTGCACCGCCGACTTCGTCGAAGGTTTCCGGCAGTTCGACCACGCGCTCCACCACCGCCATCGGCAGTGCCAGCGGCGCGCCGGCGCAGCGCACCAGCATGGTCGGGATGATCGACAGTTCGATCGGCAGGCGGATCGAGAACTTGGTGCCCTTGCCGATGGTCGAGTCGATGCGGATGGTGCCGCGATGCTTTTCCACGGCGGTCTTGACCACGTCCATGCCGACGCCGCGTCCGGACACGCTGGAAGCCACTTCCTTGGTCGAGAAGCCGGGCAGGAACACCAGTTGCAGCGCCTCGTCGGTGGTCAGCGCCTGATGCTCGGTGATCAGGCCCTTGGCCAGCGCCTTGTTGCGCAGCATATCGGGGTCCATGCCCTTGCCGTCGTCGAACACTTCGATCATGACGCTGCTGCCGGCTTGCCAGGCGTGCAGTGAGATGGTCGACTTGCTCGGCTTGCCGGCGGCGGCACGGTCGACTTCGATACCGTGGTCCAGCGAGTTGCGCAGCATGTGCACCAGCGGGTCGTAGAGGCTGTCCACCACCACGCGGTCCACTTCGGTTTCGGCGCCGGTAATGACCAGGTCGACATCCTTGCCGAGGTCCTTGGCCAGTTCGCGCACCAGGCGGGGGAATTTCTGGAACAGGCGGCCGACCGGCTGCATGCGGGTTGACAGCGTGGCGCGCTGCAGTTCGCTGGAATAGCGCGAGGCACGACCCAGCGTCTCGGCCAGAGTCGACATCAGCGCACCGGCAGTGCCTTCGAATTTGAATTGCTGCAGTTTTTCCAGCAGCACAGCGGCCTGGTTGGCTGCCTGCACCGATTCGCCAGCCACTTCCAGCAGGGCATCCAGCTTGCCGGCATCGATACGGATGCTTTCTTCCTTGGCGTTGTCCGAGGCGCGGCGGTTCTGCTGTTGAGCCGGGGCTGCCGCGGCAGGCTTGGCTTCGCCGCCGGCTTCTGCGACAGGCGCAGCAGCCGGGACTTCCGAGACGGCGGTTGCAGCCGGTGCGCTGGTTGCAGGCGCGCCGGTAGCGGTGCCGGTCACTGCCTGGTACATCGATTCCCAATCCAGCTGGCCGTCTTTCATGACGCTGGCGCCGTTGGCCTCGGCACTACCGGCAGGGGCAGCAGCAAGAGCCGGCGCTGCGGCAGGCGCGGCAGCAGCGACAGGCGCCTCGCCCTTGCCTTCGATGGCTTGGGTCAGGATGCCTTCGAGGTCCGACGGCATCGACGCCAGGCTGTCGGGCGCGGCGCCGTTGGAGAGCTCGTTCAATTGGTCGGCCACAAAGCCGCTGGCTTGCAGTGCGGCTTCGATCGCCAGCGGCGTGACCGGCGCCTTGCCGGTGCGCAGCGCGTCGAACAGGTTTTCCGTGAGGTGGCAGGCCGACACCATGGCGGGCAGGTTCACGAACCCGGCGCCGCCTTTGATGGTGTGGAATGCGCGGAAAACCGCGTTGAGGATTTCCAGATCGTCAGGATGCCGTTCGAGCGTCAGCAGATGCTCTTCCACGTTGGAGGCGAGCTCCAACGCTTCAACGACAAAGTCCTTGAGCATTTCGTCATCCATTAGAACCCCAGGCTATCGAGTAAATCGTCCACGTCATTTTGAACCATGGCGGCGCCAGGAGCGGCGGGGCCATTGAGCAGGGAAACCGGTTTTTCCGCTTCGATCTGCGCACGCACTTCAGGCGGCGCGTTGTCGCGCAGCAACTGCGCCAGTTCGCGTTCGGCGACGGCGGTGATGCCCACGATCTTCTTGATCAACTGGCCGGTGATGTCCTGGAAATCCTGGGCCATCATGATTTCCAGCATGCGGGCCTTTTCCGCTTCGGTCGATTCCAGCACCGCAGTGGAGAACTTCTGCGAGTCGCCGGCCAACTGCTTGAATTCGTCGATGCTCATCTGGCCTGCATACAGCCTGGCCCAGCGCTCGTTGATGTTCTTGGCATGTTCCTGCAGGCGGTCTTGCGCGGGCATGCCGGAGTCCAGCGCATTGAGCACCTTGTTGGCGGCCTGCTCGGTGAGGGTGGCGACGTGCTCCAGGCGGCCTTGCGCATCGCCGATCTGGGCGGCCACATCGGTGAGCGAGCGGTCGTAGCCCAACTCACGCATGGAGTCGTGCAGCAGGCGGACAATGCCGCCCAGACGTTCGTACATCGGCTTGTCGGACTGGTCTTCCGCCACGGCCGGTTGCGCATTGCTTGCGGCAGCGGCAGGGGCCGCGCTGGTAACCGAGGTCGGCAGCGCCTGTGCGGAAATTTCGTCGAACAATGCTTCCAAATCAACGTCGTCGCTCATGATTTCTGGTTCTCCCTACAAATTTGGTGCACTTCCATGTTGCCCGCTCCGGCAGATCAAACGGGTCGTCCTTTGAAGCTGCGCTTCATGCCTGAACCGCCTGGCCCGGTTTTCCGGCAGGGTATTCAATGCTTATCGGCGCAAGCCATCGGAGTCTGAAGGCCGCACAGGCCACGACAGCGATTCGGCAGCAGCGTCGGGCGGTACAGGCTGTCGCCGGACCGACCCACGTTACCAGATGGCTGAGTATAGGACGCGTGCCAGCCATGCCATCGGCTAAACAGCGAGTGAAATCCCCCATTTGTTCCCGTTTCTCCGGCGTTTCGGGTCCCCTTGACCCGGCCATGTCAGCGACATTTTTCCATTCTTTTGCGACGTCGCGTCAGATTTTAACGAGCTTTTTCCTAAAAGCAATCCTTGGCCTTCGTTTGCCATGATTTTCATCATAGATCGTGCATAACCTTGTTGCCCAGGGTTTGTCGCGCTTACAATTGCGCGGTTTTGGTGCCCGCTGGCGCGTCCGCGCCGGCAGTTAAACGGGAAACACACATTGGCGCATGCCGGATGCCTGCATCCGTATTGTCGAAAATGTAACGTGTGCTGCCCCCGCAACGGTAATCAGGCGCCGGCCCCCGGATGCTCATGCATCAGGCAACACAGGGCCGGCCATCCATCTCCAAGCCACTGTGCTCACAGCGCGAGCTGCAGCATGGGAAGGCCGATGGTGCCGCCTGAAGCCCGGATACCGGCCAAGACAGGAGGCGATCGTGGACAGGTTCGTCACGGTTTCCGTGGAATTCGGCTTGCGGGGAGGCAGGCCGGAGAATTCATATTGATAGATCCCTCATGACGCAATACCAATTCCATCCGCGCCGCAAGGCCGGTAAGCCGGCCGCCATCCGTGCCGCCGTTTCGTTCACCTTGTCCGCGTTGGCCGCATGGGGCTACACCCCGGCGCATGCCCAGACCAGCGGCAATGCCGTTGCCGACAGCACATTGGCACCGGTGGTAGTGTCGGCCTCGCGTTTTCCGAACGATCCGGCATTTCCGCCGATAGCTGCTACTGTCATCACCGCCGAGCAGATCCGCGAGGCCGGGATCGACAATGCCAATGAGGCGATCCGCAAGCTGGGTGGCGTCTATGGCCGCCAAAGCTCGGCCGGCCCCAACGACTTTCCGCTGGACTTGCGCGGCTTCGGCACCAACGGCGACCTGAACATGGTGGTGCTGGTGGACGGCGTGCGCATTTCCGAAAATGAATTGACGACGCCGCTGCTGTCCTCGATCCCGATCGAGACCATCGAACGTATCGAAATCGTGCGCGGCGGCAGTAGCGTACTGTACGGCAGCGGCGCTACCGGCGGCACCATCCAGATCATCACCAAGCGTCCGCAAGCCAATGCCGGTCACGGTTCCGTCGTCGCCGAAGTCGGCACCGACGGCCAGCGCGCTGGGCGCGCCTTTGTCGCCCGCGGCTGGGACAACATGTCGATCGACGCCAGCTACGCCAAGGCGCATAACGATAATTACCGCGACAATACCAAGTCCAACCAGGAAAATTTCAGCACCACGGTGCAATGGTTCGCCAGCGACTGGC
This sequence comes from Herbaspirillum chlorophenolicum, assembly GCF_001189955.1. GTDB lineage: Bacteria > Pseudomonadota > Gammaproteobacteria > Burkholderiales > Burkholderiaceae_D > Herbaspirillum > Herbaspirillum chlorophenolicum. Next base: position 162,190 of record NZ_LFLT01000001.1, read on the forward strand.
GCTTCGGTTTGCGCGCCAATATCGCGCGCGCCGATTACGGTTTGGCTGGCGGGCTTTCGCTGGCACAGTTCAACGCCAATCCGCGCCAGGCGAAAACGCCGCTCGACTACGGTTCGTATGACAACGACAGCATCACGGCCTTCCTGGAACGCCGTTTCGGCGCTTTCGACGTCGCGGCTGAACTGTCGCACCGTGAAAAGATCGCGCGCGCCAATTACGTCAGTTCGGCCACCACGCTACAGACCAATGTGCGCAATACGCAATTCTCGCCGCGCATTCGCCACGTGCTGGAAGCCGGGCGGATCAAGAACGAGCTGATTGCCGGGATCGACCTTGCCGAATGGAACCTCAATACTGTCGCTTCTTATGGCAATAGCGATGCTGCCCAGCGCTCCAAGGCGTTTTACCTGCGCGACGAGATCGAGTTCGACAAGAACGCCCGCATCGCCGCTGGCGTGCGCCGCGAGATCTTCACGCAAAGCAGCGTATCGAGCGTCTACGGGATGAACAGCGGCGTCAATGCCTGGGACCTGCAGGCTAGCTACGCATTGGTGCCTTCGTTGCGCGCGTTCGCCAAGACCGGGCAAAGCTACCGCCTGGCGACGGCCGATGAGAACGGCTTCAATGGCTTGCCGACCGGCCAGATCCTCAAGCCGCAGGTATCGCATGACCTGGAGATCGGTGCGACCTGGGGCTCGGCGGATCGCCAACTGACGGCCAAATGGTTCCGCCACCGTGTGCGCGACGAAATCTACTACGATCCAACCGGTGGTGCTTTCGGCTTCGGCGCCAACTCCAATCTTGATCCGACCAAGCATCAGGGTGTGGAACTCGAAGGCAAGTTGCGCGTGACCGAGGCTGTTACCGTCAGCGCCACTTACCAGCACGTCGAAGCCAAGTTCACCGAAGGCGTGAATGCGGGCAAGGAATTGGCGCTGGTCCCACGCAACATGCTGTCCACCCGGGTCAATTGGAAATCAGGCAACCAGAGTGCCGACGCCGGCATAAGGTGGGTCGACAGCCAGCGCTATGGCAGTGATTTCTCCAATACCTGCGCGGCGCGCATACCGTCCTACACCACACTGGATGCCCGTTATGCGATCCGAGTGAATGCCTGGGAGTTCGCGCTGACCGGCACCAACCTGGCCGGCCGCGATTACTACTCGCAAGCCTTCTCGTGCCAGGGCAGCATCTATCCGGAAAATGGCCGGGCGGTAAAATTCACCGCCCGTTACGACTTCTGATGATGCACTCCTGACCGCTATCGCCGATGCGACGTTACCTCTGGCCGTTATCTGCCTTGCTGCTGCTGGCGCTACTGGCGCTGGCTGCCGCCGCCTTGTGCGGCAGCAGCGGCTGCCTGCGTCCATCGGCATCGGCCGATACGGTGTCCTTGCTGCTATCGCTGCGTGTGCCGCGCGCGCTGACCGCCTTCGCGGTGGGCGCGCTGCTGGCCCTGGCCGGCGCGCTGATGCAGGTGCTGTTGCGAAACCCGCTGGCCGACCCTTATGTACTGGGATTGTCGGGCGGGGCGGCTGCCGGTGCCTTGCTGTCCATGCTGGCGGCGTTGTACTTCGGCTTGCCGCCGAGCCTGGTCACCGCACCCGGCGCGTTGCTGGGGGCGGCGCTGGCGGTGCTGCTGCTGTTCGGGCTGGTGCGCCAGTCGCTGCGGCATCTGGCCTTGTCGCCGCTGTTGTCGAGCCAGCGCCTGTTGCTGACGGGAGTGATGCTGGCTGCAGGCTTCGGCGCCATCATTTCCCTTTCTTTATCGATCGCTCCCGATTCGCAGTTGCGCGGTATGGTGTTCTGGCTGATCGGCGATCTGGATGATGCGCGCCTGCTGCCGCTGGCGGCGGGCGTACTGCTGCTGGCGCTGCTGTGGGCGGTGCGCCATGCGCCGGCGCTGAACCTGCTGGCGCGCGGGGACAGTTTCGCCCAGCTGTTGGGCGTGCCGGTCTTGCGCCTGCGCGTGATGACGCTCTGCGCGGCGTCGGCGGCCACGGCGGCAGCTGTCGCCATGGCAGGCACCATCGGTTTCGTCGGCTTGGTGGTGCCGCATACTTTGCGCCTTCTGGTCGGTAACGACCAGCGCCTGTTGTTGCCGGCATCGGTGCTGGCCGGCGGTGCGATGTTGACGCTGGCCGACCTGGCTGCGCGTACCGTGGTCGCCCCGACGCAATTGCCGGTGGGTGTCATCACGGCGCTGGTCGGGGTGCCGGTGTTTTTGTGGCTGCTGGCGCGGAGCCGGATGTGAGCGCCGGCGACATCGTGCTGCAGGCGCGGCAGTTGTCCTTGCGCGTGCCGGGGCGGAACTTGCTGGAAGGTTTCGACTGGCAGGTGCGCGCGGGCGAATTCTGGTGCGTACTGGGCCGTAACGGCATCGGCAAGAGCAGCCTGCTTCATGCTGCGGCAGGTTTGCTGCGGCCGGCCCAGGGCGATTTCATCTTATGCGGTTCGCCGTTGACTTCGCTGTCTGCCATGCAAATGGCGCAGCGTCGCGGCTTGTTGCTGCAACAGCAGCATGATGCGTTTTCAATGGCGGTGGTCGAGGCCGTGATGGCAGGGCGGTTCTCCAGCGGCGGCTGGGCCGATGAAGCGGAGAAGCGCGGCGCGGCATTGCAGGCACTTGCACGCGTCGGGTTGGCGCACCTGTCACAGGCCGATTTGCTCAAACTGTCCGGCGGCGAACGCCAGCGTGTGGGCCTGGCGACCTTGCTGGTGCAGGCGCCGCGGCTTTACCTGCTGGACGAGCCGACCTCGCACCAGGACATTGCCGCCCAGTTGGAGGTGATGGCGTTGCTGCGTTCTCTTGCTGAAGAAGGCAATGCGGTGGTGGCCAGTTGCCACGACATCAACCTTGCGCGCCGTTTTGCCAGTCATGTGCTGTTGCTGGGAGAGCGGACCAGCCAGGGCACGGTCGCCGAGGTCATGCGCACCGATATGTTGGAGGAAGCCTTCGGTTGTCGCTTTCGCAGCGTGGATGTCGGCGGCAGTGAATTGTTCGTGTCGGAAGCAGGGCGCTAGGCCGTAATTGCGGCATGGAAAGGAAATCAAAAGGGTTTTGACGTTCGCTTCATCCGACTTTGGGGCGCTCTTTTGAAAGTATGGAGAAATCCACGAAATTGCAGGGCCCGCGGGGGCTGGCGGCAGATACCTTCTTATGATCTGCACCGGACTTCATCGAAGCGTCCGTCATGGCATGCGATGAAGCTCTGGGTCACAGCGCTGTCTTCCATGGCGATGTCGGCCTTGTCGAAACCCTCCGTAGATTTCCTGTCACCATCCATGAAAAAACACGTACTGATGACCGCCGGCGCCATGCTGGCAATGGCTGCCGTCTCTGCTTCCGCGCAAGCCGTCAAGTCCAATCAAGGCGTCTATGTCGGCCTTGAAGGAGGCTATGCCAATGCGACTTCCCTGAGTTCCGTCCGCGGTGAACGCACTACCTCCGAAACCAGGAATGCCGGCTTCGTCCGCGCTGCGCTGGGCTATCAGTTCACGCCCAACTGGGCGCTGGAACTCGGCTACTTCGGCACCGGCGACTTCAAGCGTAACGGTACCGATGGCGTGAACCGCTATCATGACAAATACAAGGCATCCGGCGCCGATTTTGCCGGCGTCTACAAATTCACGGAAGGTGTTCCCGGTTTGTACCTGAAGGCAGGCTTGAGCTATGCGGAAGTATCGGGCGACCGCGTCAGAACCACCGCCGGCGTCAAGACTGGCAGCGGGTCGGCGTCGACATCGGGTACGGGTTATCTGTTGGGCCTGGGCTACGAATATGACATCACCAAGAACTGGAGCGCCTCGGCTAACTACACCCGCTATCAGCGCGTGGGCAGCGCCACCGACGTGAATGCCAACGTGTTGAGTGCCGGCCTGAAATATCGTTTCTAATCCGTCCCGACGACAAGAGAGATCCCTCCCGTGTGGAGGGATTTTTTCGTTCTGGCGCTGCTGATGCAGTGTTCTTGCTTCGTCCAACTGCTTGCATGCTTCCGCGACTGCTAGCTGTAGGAGGTCGGCGAAAATTGTCCCGCTGGTGTATCACTTGTACAGGATCTCGTGGGCGGCTGTGAAAAAAATCACACACAAAACTTTACCTTTATTTACGTTTTCTCCGCCGACGATATAATGCCGGCCGGGGGTATTCCCTATAAAAATCTGACAAACCTAAGGGATCAATAAGAATGAAGAAAAACGTTTTGTTCGTCGCAGCAATGATGGTCGCCGGTTCGGCCGCTGCCCAAACCGCAGACAGCGGTGTGTATGTGGGCGTGGAGGGCGCTTATGTCTCCGTCAACTCTATCGAGACGCCTAGTGGCGCTCGCAAGACCTCCGAAACCACCGACGTCGGTGCCCTGCGCGCCCTGATTGGCTACCAGTTGAACAAGAACCTGGCGCTGGAACTGGGTTACTTCGCCACCGACGATTTCAAGCAGTCGGGCACCAATTTGGCTGGTACCGCCACCTATGAAACCAAGATTGACGCCAAGGGCGTCGATCTGGCCCTGCTCTACAAGTTCACAGAGTTCGTGCCTGGCCTGTATCTGAAGGCCGGTGCGACCCACTCCAAGGTTTCCTCTTCGGTTACCGCGCGTAGCGGCACCGCCAGTGCCTCGGCCAGCGATTCCGTGTCTGGCGCCGGTTACCTGTTTGGTCTGGGTTACGAGTTCGCCGTATCGCAAAATTTTGGTGCGCGCCTGGGCTATACCCGCTACGAAAAGTTGGGCGGTGAAAGCAGCAACAAGGCCAACATGTTTTCGCTGGGCGTGAAGTACAAGTTCTGATCATCGCATCAGGCTGTACTATAAAAAAATCCCTCCGAGATTCGGAGGGATTTTTATTTCGGCGATCAGGTTGCGTTATTTCCGAGCACGATCTAGCAAATCGCACACTTGTTCTGCCGCATCCAGCACACGCGGTCCGGCACGGTTGAGCCAGTCGGCATTGACCGCGTACAGATGCCCATCACGCACCGCGCGCAGGCGCGGGAACTGGCGCCAGCGTTCCAGCGGCTGGTCTTTGGCATCGCCGGGCGTGAGGATGACCTGCGGATCGGCCGCCAGCACCGCTTCCACGCTGACGGTGGGGGCCAACTGCGGCAGGTCGGCGAAAATATTGCGGCCTCCGCATAGTTTCAGCACCGAGGACACCATGTGGCGGCCGTTGAGCGTCATCGGCGGCTGGCTCCAGATCTGGTAGAACACGCTGACTTCGGTGCGGCCGCGATATTGGGTTTGCAGCGCTTGCCACCGCGCGCGGAAATCCTTGGCGGCAGTATTGCCGATACTTTCGCTGCCGGCCAGGCGCGATAGTTTTTCCAGCGAATCGGCGATCATGCCGAAATCCGCCGGCTGGCTTTCGTAGATGGGGATGCCGAACTCGCGCAGGCGCGCCAGTTGCGAGGGTTTGTTGCCGCTGTGCCAGGCGACGACGAGATCCGGCTTGAGGCTGAGCACGCGCTCCAGGTCGAGGGCGGCGAAGCTGCCGACCGAAGGCAGTTTGGCGGCTGCGGCAGGGAAGTCGCTGAAGTTGCTGGCGCCGATCAGTCTGTCGCCGGCGCCGGCGGCATACAGCAGTTCGGTGACGTGCGGCGCCAGGCTGACGATGCGCCGGGCGGGTTGCGCCAGCGTGACCTCGTTGCCGAGATCATCTTTGACGGTGATGGCCGCAGAAGCCGCGCTCAAAGAGAGCGCAGCGCCGAACAGGAATACGCCTGCCTCGGCGGCGCCCACGTTCAGATTTCCAGGTTGTCGATCAGGCGGGTCGTGCCCAGCTTGGCGGCGGCCAGCACCACCAGCGGTGTGCCTTGCGCCATGTCGCCGGCCGATGGCGGCTGCAGGTCGATGCGTTTGCGCACGGCCACGTAGTCCGGGTTCCAGCCGCGATCCGCCAGGAGCGACATGGCTTTCTTTTCGGCTTCTGCGGTATTCAACTGGCCGCCACGGATTTCATCGGCCACATCGTTCAATACGCGATACAGCAGCGGCGCCTCGGCCCGTTCGTCGGCCGACAGGTAGCCATTGCGGGAAGACAGGGCCAGGCCGTCTTCGGCGCGGTAAGTTTCGGCGCCGATGATTTCGGTGGGCAACGCAAATTGGCGCGCCATGTTGCGCACGATCATCAGCTGCTGGTAATCCTTCTTGCCGAACACTGCCACGCGCGGCTGCACACAGGAGAACAGCTTCATCACCACGGTCGAGACGCCGGTGAAAAAGCCGGGGCGGAATTCGCCCTCCAGGATGTTGCCCAGGTCATCGGGCGGTTGCACGCGGTATTCCTGCGGCTCGGGGTACATGTCCTTTTCGGTCGGCGCGAACAGCACGTAGACGCCTTCCTTTTCCAGTTTCTCGACGTCGTTTTGGAAGGTGCGCGGGTATTTGTCGAAATCCTCGTTGGGGCCGAACTGCAGGCGGTTGACGAAGATCGAGGCCACTACCGGGTCGCCGTGGGTACGCGCCAGGCGCATCAGCGAAAGGTGCCCTTCGTGCAGGTTGCCCATGGTGGCGACGAAGGCGGTGCGCAACTGGCCGCGCAGGTGGTCGCGGAGTTCTTCGATGGAGGAAATGATTTTCATGCGGGTTCTCGGGTTGGAAGGTGGCGCAGTGCGCCGCCGGTATCAGCGAGGGGGATCGTACTCGTCGCGCTCAACTCGGCGAGTACGAGAGTCTGACATAGATGGGGGCGAAGGCTTCGGCCTGGGTGATTTCGATCAGCGTCTCCTTGGCCAGCTCCAGCAAGGCGATGAAGTTCACCACCACCACCGGCACGCCGCGCGATGGTTCGAACAGGTCGGAGAATTCGACGAACCGCGCCGATTGCAGCCGGCGCAGGATGCCGGTCATGTGCTCGCGCACCGACAGTTCTTCGCGGCTGATATGGTGGTGCGCGGTCAGCTTGGCGCGCTTGATCACATCGGCCCAGGCTGCCTTGAGGTCGTTCATGTCGACGTCCGGCCAGCGCGTGACCACGGTCTGCTCGATGTAGACCTGGGTGCGCACGTAATCGCGGCCGACCTGCGGCAGCGCATCCAGCTCCTGCGCGGCCAGCTTGATCTGTTCGTATTCCAGCAGGCGCCGCACCAGCTCGGCACGCGGATCTTCCGGTTCCTCGCCGGTGTCGGCCTTTTTGGCCGGCAGCAGCATGCGCGATTTGATCTCGATGAGCATGGCCGCCATCAGCAGGTATTCGGCCGCCAGTTCCAGGTTCTGCTTGCGGATTTGCTCGACGTATTCCAGGTACTGGCGGGTGACCTGGGCCATCGGGATGTCCAGGATGTTGAAGTTTTGCTTGCGGATCAGATAGAGCAGCAGATCCAGCGGACCCTGGAACGCATCGAGGAAGACCTCCAGCGCGTCCGGCGGGATGTACAGGTCGTTGGGCAGCTGGAACAGCGGCTCGCCGTACAGGCGCGCCAATGCCACGCCGTCGATCACATCGGGCGTGGTGTCCGGTTGTCCTGCGGGGGTGATTTCCAGGGCGTCGGCGTTGCGCTGTTGCTCGCCGGCGCTGCCGGACGGATCGCCGCCGCCTGCGTTTGCCGTCATGCCGCCTTAATTAGTGCGACTGGTAGACGTAAGGCTGTTGCGCAACGCGCGAAGCCTTGTCGCGGGCAGTCTTGTCCAGGTCGACGGGCTCTTTGTCCCACAGCAGGGCGCGGCCGGCGCGTTGCTGTTCTTCCAGTGCCGGATTCTTGGTCTTCAGTTCCTCGATGAACTGGGTGATTTCCGATACGTAGGCGGTTTTCTTGGAGAACATAGTAATTTCGGCCAGGTTGATGCAAAGAGGGTTATTTTACCCTGTCTTTATCAGGGATAATCAAAAGGATGAATAAGCGATTTTTCCAATTTGCCCGCCGTTGCGCCGCTACCGCGGGTGCTCTTGTTGCCGCTGTAGCAATGTTCGGTTGCGACAGCAACGGCAATCCGATCGAGGAGTTCGGCTTGGACAAGCTGCAAAAGGGCGTTTCCACCGAGGCCGACGTGCGCGGCGTGATGGGCCAGCCCGACACCGTCTGGGAGGACGGCAACGGCGCCCGCACCCTGGAGTATCCCAAGGGGCCGGAAGGTATCCGTACCTGGATGTTCGCCATTGGCGCCTCCGGCACGTTGATTGACTACAGGCAAGTCCTGACTCAAGAGAACTTCGACACCATCCGCCCCGGCATGTCGGCCGATGAGGTGCGGCGCATGCTGGGCCGGCCGCGCAGCGTGGTGCAGTTCGTCCGCAAGAACGAAGAAGTGTGGGACTGGAAGTACCGCTATGTGCATGAGGACCGCCTTTTCAACGTGCATTTCGATATCGGCACGAAGCAGGTGGTGCGCACTTCCTTCTCCGAGATATCCGGCCATTGAGCATGCAAGGCATAAAAAAGGCCGGCATCCAATGCCGGCCTTGTCTTTTGCGTGCTGGATTCGTCCGTCGCCGTCAGGGCGGATGCGAATAATCGCCTTCCGGCCTTTCCATCATGCGAAGCCGTTCTTCATCTTCATGGCTGTTTTCCATGCGGCTGTGGCGTAGCAGTCCAGCCTCGTCCAGTACCGAATAGGCCGTCGAGCAGAACAGCGAGTGCATGCGTTTCATATCGCTGATCAGGTCCAGGTGCAGCGAGCTGGTTTCGATGCTTTGCTGGGTCTGGCCGGCCAGGCGGATCAGGTGGCTCTTGGCGTAGGCGCGCTCGAGGTCGCGGAAGGATTCTTTCTCGGCCAGCAGTTTCTGGGCGCTGCGCAGGTCGCCTTCGAGGAACACCGACAGCCCCAGTTGCAGGCTGGCCAGCAGGCGCGCGTGCAACTCGCAGAGTTCTTGCATGCCGGCTTCGGAGAAGGTGCGCTGCGGCGCGATCTTCTTGTTTTCCAGGCCCTTGACGATGCGCACGATGATGTCGCCGGCCTGTTCCAGGTTGATGGTGAGGGTGATGACATCGGTCCAGCGCCGCACTTCGCGGGCCGACAGCTCCTCGCGCGAGACGCGCGCCATATACATTTTCACTTCGGTATAGAGCTTGTCCACGTCATCATCGATGCGGCGGATCTGCTGGGCGCGGATGGTATCGTTTTCACGAATGACCGGCAAAAGGCAGTGCAGCATTCTTTCGATCAAATCCCCGATGCGCAGCACCTCGCGCGAGGCATTGGCCAGCGCCAGGGTGGGCGTATCGATGGCGGCCGGGTCGAGGTGGCGCGAGTGGATGGCATCGTCATCCAGCGGATTCTCGGGCAGCAGGCGTATGCACAGGCGCGCCATGGGTTCCACCAGCGGCAATAGCAGGCCGCAGCGCACACTGTTGTATATCACATGGAATGCCACTACGCCGAAGCGCAGGTCATTGCTGAACTGCGCGATCACCAGCTCAAGCTGGTTGATGAAGGGCAGCACCACGATGGCGCCCGACAGGCGGAACAGCATGCTGCCCAGCGCCACGCGGCGCCCGGCTACATTCTGGCTGGCCGCCGAGAGCAGGGCGGTGACGCCGCTGCCCAGGTTGGCGCCGATCACCAGGCACAGCGCCACCTTCAGCGAGATGATGCCGGACGTGGCCAGCGTGGCCGACAGCAGCACCGCCGCCAGGCTGGAATAGGTCAGCATGGCGAACAGCGCGCCGATCAGTGCATCGAGCAGTACATCCCCGGTCAGCGAAGAGAACAGCACCTTGATGCCGGCCGTGTGCATCATCGGCTGGGTGGCCGATCCGATCAGTTCCAATGCCAGCAGGATCAGGCCGAGGCCGATCACCGCGCGTCCCAGGCGGCCCACGGAGGTGTGGCGGCGCGACAGGTAGACCACTACGCCGCCGAAGATCAGCAGCGGCGATACCCACGACAGGTCGAAACTGAGCACGCCCGTCATCAGCGCGGTGCCGACATCCGCGCCCAGCATGATGGCCAGCGCCGGCGTCAGGCCGACCAGGCCCTGGGCCACGAAGGAGCACACGATGACGGCGGTGGCGTTGCTGCTCTGGACCAGGCTGGTCACGCCCACGCCGGCGGTGAAGGCCATCCAGCGGCGGGTGATGCTGGTCGAGAGGATGCGGCGCAACTGCGCCCCATAGACCCGCAGGACATCCGTGCGCACGATGTGCGTGCCCCACACCAGCAGGGCCAGCGCGGACATCAGGTGCAGCAGGGTAATCATGAGTGCGCCAGCAGATGCCGGGTCAGCTCTGCGAAACCCGCGCCGCAGGGCTCGCGGGTAATGAAATGCGGCGCATGCGCCAGGCGGTCGGTGAATTCGAGCACGTTGGCCACGCCCACCGACAGCGGGAAATAGGCGAACATCGGCGCATCGTTGGGCGAATCGCCGGCGAACACGCAGCGGTTGCGTTCTGCCTTGTCGGCCAGATCGACGCCATAGCGTTCGCGCATCATCAGTCGCGCCATGCTCAGTTTGTCGTAATCGCCGAACCAGCCATTGACGTGGATGGAACTGATTTTCGCGGTCATACCCGATTCCTCCATGATTTGCACGATGCGGTCGATTGCATCGCGCGGCAGCGGCGGCACGTCCTCGCAGAAATCGATCGCCAGATCGTACTGGCGGCAGAACTGGTCGGAAGCGACCGCGCATCCGGGCACTTCATGCAGGATGCGTTCGCATACCGCCGCCAGGCGCTCGGCATTGCCGGCGCGGCTTTCTTCATCAAGAAGATGGCGTGTGCGCAGCTTGCCCGTGTGCGCGTCGTGCCACATATAAAGAGCCCCGTTTTCCCCAATGATACCGTCCACCGGCCACAGGCGTGCGATCTGGTCGCACCATCCGGCCGGACGACCGGTCACGGGGATCACCCGCAGTCCCGCCCGCTGCAATTCTTCCAGGGCTTCATACGCCAGGGCGCTCAGTTTTCCGCCGGTGGTCAGCGTATCGTCGATATCGGTGAACACGGTGGCGACCCGCGCATGCGGCATTTGCTCCAGAGGTCTCATCGCAACTCCAGCAATTGCGGCTGATGGTCGGAGGACTGCGTATGGCCGTCGACTTCAAAGGCGCGTAGATGCGGCAGCAGGTCTTCGCTGGCGAAGATGAAGTCGCAGGTGAACGCTTCGGGCCATTGGTCTCGGTCATATTGACCGACATTGATCGGATGCGCTTGGTTCCCGTGCAGGTGCTGCCAGGCGTCCACCAGGCGCGGCACATGTTGCGACGCATTGCCGTCGCGGCCGGCGAACGGCTCCTGCAGGCGCGCATGCATCGGATCTTCCGGGCGGAAGTTGAAATCGCCGGTAAGGATGGTCTTGGTGGCGTGCGGGAAGACGTGATAGGGCGAGCCGCGGCGGTCCACCGCCATCTCGCCGGCGGCCCGGCCGCAGGTCTCTTCGTGGCAGCGGCGGATGGCCTCCACCTGCGCACGGCGCTGCAGCGCGGAATAATATTCGAGGTGGGTATTCATCACCCGCACCGGGCCCAGCGGCGTGTCCAGCGTCACTTCCAGCAGCGTACGCGGCATGCTGATCACGTTCGGGTCGACCGGCCACGGCAACTGGTGGCGCAACACGCGCTGCACCGGATAGCGCGACAGCACCATGTTGCCGAAGCAGCGGCGCCCGCCGTCGGCGGCGATCACGTCGACGCCGGCGATGGGTACCGGCGTGAAGCCGGGCAGCAATTGCGCGAACTGCTCGAACTGATTTTCGCCGGCGCTGCCGGCCAGGCCCGGCGCCGGATAATTGGCGCCCACTTCCTGCAGGCACAGCACGTCGAAGTCGCCCATGGCGCGTGCGTCGCGCACGATGCGGGCCGGATCCACGTGGCCGTCAATGCCGCGGGCCCACTGGATGTTCCAGCTGATGAGTTTCATTTGTCTTCCTTGCTCTGTTGCCGACTGCGATGTTGCGATGTCGCGCGATGTAGGTGATGCCGTTTTATGGTCTTGCGAAGCGGGCCTCTGCGGGCCCGTCATTGTTTAGATAATTGTTTCAGCGGATGCCGGCGCGCATGAAGGACTGTACAAACTGGCGCTGGAACAGCAGGAAAGCCAGCAGCAGCGGCGCCGAGGTCATCAGGGTGGCGGCGGTGATGATGGACCAGTCCACGCCCTGGTCGGTAGAGGAGAACACCTGCAGGCCAACGGTGAGCGGGCGCGACTCGACCGAGTTGGTGACGATCAGCGGCCACAGGAAGTTGTTCCAGTGGGTGCTGATCGAGACCAGCCCGAAGGCGATGTAGATCGGCTTGGCCAGCGGCACGTAGACCTGCATCAGCACCTGCAGCGCCGAGGCGCCTTCCACCGTGGCGGCCTCGTCCAGCTCGCGCGGCACGGTCTTGAAGGTCTGGCGCAGGAGGAAGATGCCGAAGGCCGAGGCGAAGTAGGGCAGGCCGATCGACAGGATGGTGTCGCGCAGGCCGAGCAGGTTCATGGTGTTGTAGTTCTCGACGATCAGGATGTCGGGCATCACCATCAGTTGCATCAGCACCAGCATGAACATCACATTGCTGCCGCGGAACTCGAAGCGGGCGAAGGCATAGGCCGCCAGCGTGGCCAGCAGCATCTGCGCCGCCAGGATCATGGTCACCAGCAGGAAGGTGTTCAGGAAGTAGCGCGGGAAAGGCGCGGCATCCCAGGCATTGGCGAAGTTCTGCAGCGTCAGCGGGGCCGAGAGCGAAAAGCGCGTGGCGAATTCGGACGGATGGAAGGCGGTCCACACCGCATACAGCAGCGGCAGCAACCACAGGAAGCCCAGCACCCAGGCCGAAATCGTTTCCAGCGCCTGGTTGCGCTCGCCAAAGGGATTGGAAGTCTGCGAGATCATTGGTAATGGGTCCTGCGGTCGAGGATACGGAATTTAATGAAGGCAATGATGCCCAGCATGGCCAGCAGCACCACGGTCAGCGCGGCGGCATAGGACGAGTCCCAGAAGGCGAAGCCGACTTCATAGATGTAGTACAGCAGGAGCGAGCTGGCGTTGTCCGGCCCGCCCTTGGTCATCACCACGATATGGTCGACCAGGCGGAAGGAGTTGATCAGCGCATTGATCAGCACGAACAGCGTAGTCGGCATCAGGAGCGGGAACTGCACCTTCCAGAAGTACTGCCAGCGCGTTGCGCCTTCCAGGCCGGCGGCCTCGGCCAGTACCGGTGAAATCTGCTGCAGCGCGGCCAGGTAGAAGATCATGAAGAAGCCGGCTTCCTTCCAGATCGCCACCACCATCATCGCGCCCAGCACGGTGTCCGGATTGCCCAGCCAGTTATGCGAGGGCAGGCCGAGCGCGGCGGTGATCTGTTCCAGCAGGCCGTATTGCGGCGTGTAGAAGAACAGCCAGATATTGGCTACCGCGATCATCGGCAGCACGGTCGGCGTGAAATAGGCCAGGCGCAGCAGGCTGCGGCCGAACAGGCGGTCGTTGACCCACAGCGCCATCATGATGGCCAGCGCGATCGAGACCGGGATGGTGCCCAGCGCGAACCACAGGTTGTTGAAGAAGGCGCGCCAGAATACCGGGTCGTCGGCCATCAGCGCATAGTTCTCCAGGCCGACGAACACCGACGGGTTGGCACCCTTGGGCGTGGAGAAGAAGCTGTGCCAGATGGTGGCTACGGCCGGGTAGTGGGTGAAGGCGACCAGCAGCACCATGGCCGGCAACAGCAGCAGCCAGGGTGTGACGGAAGAATGGGTACGGTTCATCGGTGACCTTTATGCCTTGTCCGGACGGCAAGGGCGCAGCAGCGTGCGCCGAAAAATTCAAGTTTGAAACCCCGGCCCGCGAGGCAGCCCCGGCCGCAAGGACGAGGGGCTGCGGCGGGCCGGTTTTACAGCGGGTGCCGCACAGGCTTAACGGCCGTAGGAACGCAGGATGCGGTCCGATTCGCGCTGGGCGTCCTTCAACGCCGCTTCCGGCGTCTTGGTACCGGACAGGGCGGCTTGCAGGTTGTCGTTCAGCGCCTTGGTCACACGCTGGTTGTCATGCGTCGACAGCTCGGCCACGCCGTACTTCATCTGCTCGCGCGCCACATCGGCGGCTGGTACTTCCTGCAGGTACTTCTTCATTTCTGGCGTATCCCAAGCATCCTGGCGCGGGGCCACGTAGCCGGTGGCGATCGACCATTGCGCCGCGCGCGCCGGTTCGGTGGCGAAGCGGATGAACTTCATCGCCGCCTTTTGCTGCTCCGGCGAGGTCTTGTTGAAGACGTAGAAGTTACCGCCGCCGGTCGGGCTGCCCGGATGCTTGTTACCCGGCAGCATGGCCACGCCGAACGGGAAGCTCGCGTTGCTGCGGATGTTGGTCAGGTTGCCGGTGGTGGTCCACACCATGGCGGCCTTCTGCTCCAGGAAGTCCTTGGGCGTGGTGCCCCACTCGATCGTGCCGGATGGCATTACCTTGTCCTTGGCGGCCAGGTCGACCCAATGCTGCAGCGCCTGAACCGCGCCCGGCTTGTCGAAGTAGGTCTTGGTGCCGGCACTGTTCATCAGGATGGTGTCGTTGGACGCGGTCATGGCCTGGAACATCCAGTAGCCGAAGCCGGTCGAGGGGATCTTCACGCCCCACTGGCTGACGTTGCCCGATGCGTCGCGCTTGGTCAGCTTCTTGGCGGCTTCAACCATGTCGGTCCAGGTGGCGGGCGCCTTGTCCGGGTTCAGGCCGGCTTCCTTGAACAGGTTCTTGTTGTAGTACATGACGATGGTCGAACGCTGGAACGGCACGCCCCAGGTCTTGCCGCCGGTCTGGCTGTTCTCCATGAAGCCCTTGTAGAAGCCGTCAATCCAGGGCTTGTCGTTGGCCAGGCCATCGATGGGTACGATGGCGTTTTCATCGATCAGGGTGAACAGGTCGGTGGACAGCAGCACCGCCAGCGTCGGCGGAGTGCCGCTCTTGAATGCGGTCAGCGCCTTGACGATGCTTTCCTGGTAGGTGCCGGCATAGACTGCCTTGACCTTGATGTCCGGGTTGGCCTTTTCGAAGTCGGCCACCATGCTGTCGATGGTCTTGGTAACGGCGCCGCCGACGGCGACCGGGTAGTAGAAGCTGATTTCGACCGGGTTGGCGGCGAAGGCGCTGGCGCCGAAAACGGCGCTGACGGCCAGGGCGGCCACGGATTTCAGAATTGCTCTACGCATGATTGCGTCTCTCCCATAAGGTTGAAAAGTTGGTTGCAACTTGGCGGTTGCTATTGTTGGGTCTCACTCTGCCGGCATGGGCCGGTTTAGTTGGGATGACGTCGCATCCCGGTCTGCCTGTCGAAGAAATACTGATCCTTTGCGTCCCAGTTGAGCCGGACGCGGTCGCCTGCGCGCAGCGACAACTGGCCGGGTACGCGCACCAGCAATGCCGCGTCGCCGACCTTGGCGCCGATGATGGTGTCGGCGCCGAAATATTCGACCGTCTCTACTACCGCCGCCACGCCCGCCTCATTCAGGGTGATGTGCTCCGGGCGCAGGCCCAGTTGCCATTGTTCGCCGCCGCTGCCGGTCGTCACCGCCGGGCCATCGCTGCCTTCGATGACCAGGCCGCCAGCACTCTGCACCAGCGGCAGGATGTTCATCGGCGGCGTGCCGATGAAGCGTGCTGCAAAGACCGTGGCCGGCTGTGCGTACAGTTCGGCCGGCGGCGCGTTCTGTTCGATCTTGCCGTCGCGCAGCAGGATTACCTGGTCGGCCATGCTCATCGCCTCGGTCTGGTCGTGGGTGACGTAGATCATGGTCATGTTGAGTTGCTGCTGCAGGGCGCGGATCTCGCGCCGCATCTCTTGCCGCAGCTGGGCGTCGAGGTTGGACAGCGGCTCGTCCATCAGGCACACCGGTGCGTCGGCGATGATCGCCCGGCCCAGCGCCACGCGCTGCTGCTGGCCGCCGGACAATTGGCCCGGGCGGCGATCCAGCAGGTGCGACAGGCCGAGGATGTCGGCCACGCGTTTGAGGCGCGGTTCAAAATCCTGCTTGGGTTCCTTGCGCACGCGCACGCCGAACAGGATGTTGTCGCGCACGTTCAGATGCGGGAACAGCGCGTATGACTGGAACACCATGGCGATCTTGCGCTGCGCCGGCGGCAGGTTGGTGACGTCGCGCTCGCCGATGCGGATGGTGCCGGTAGTGGGAATGTCCAGCCCGGCGATCAGGCGCAGGGTGGTCGACTTGCCGCAGCCGGACGGCCCCAGCAAGACGGTGAAATCGCCCGACTTCACTTCGAAGTCGATGCCCTTGACGGCCTGGGCTTCGCCCCAGCTCTTGGTAATGCCTTGCAACGAAATTGCTGCCATCCCGCGTTCCCCTTGCTATTCGGTCGGTGTCTCTTGGTGCTGATCCGTTCATTGCAGCAGGACTGCGCTGAACGGCTGTAATCGTTTTCACGCGCGGCGTGAAATCCTGCTCAATCGTTCTTGGCCTGCATGCGGCTCGGGCAAAAGCGGTTGACGCTGAATTCGGTAAACCAGGCCTTGAACTCCTGCCGCTGCTGTTCGGTCATGTGCAGGCCGCACTTGGTGCGGCGCCACAACACATCGTCGGCTTCGCAGGCCCATTCATGCACGGCCAGGTATTCCACTTCGCGCTGCCGCAGTCCGCCGCCGAAATCGCGTCCCAGTTCGGCGGAGGTTTGTGCTTCCCGCAGGATGCTGTGGCTCTTCAAGCCGTGGCGGGAAAACAGGCGCGCCAGATAGGCGGCATCGAGCTGCGCATACTTCTTTTGCAACCGTGCCACTTCGTCGGCCCGGTCGGCGCGCTTGAACTTGGCGCCGGGCAGGGCCTCGGTCGCGGTCCAGGAGGCGCGGTGCGCGCGGCTTTCCATCCAGGGCGCCAGCTTGTCCATGACCGACTCGGCCAGGCGGCGGTAGGTAGTGATCTTGCCGCCGTAGACCGAGACGCAGGGCAGTTCGCGTTCGGACTGCAGCACCAGCGTGTAGTCGCGGGTGACGGCCGACGGATTGTCGGATTCGTCGTCGAACAGCGGACGCACGCCGGCGTAGCGCCAGGCGATGTCCCGTTCGTTGATCGGGTGTGCCAGGTATTGGTTGACCGCGCGCAGCAGGTAGGCCTCTTCCTCGGCGCTGATCTGCGCGCCGTGGTCCATGTTTTCTTGCGGGACGTCGGTGGTGCCGATCAGGGTGTAGCGTTCTTCATAAGGAATCATGAAGACGATGCGCTTGTCATCGTTCTGCAGGATGTAGGCGTGTTCACCGTCGAACAGGCGCGGCACCACGATATGGCTGCCGCGCACCAGCTTGACGGCGGCGTGCTTGGCCTGGTCGCCGGGGCTTGCATTGAGCAGATGATCCATTTTGGCCACCCAGGGACCGGCCGTATTGACGATGGCGCGCGCCTGCACGGTGCTGCGTTCGCCGGTGCGGGTGTTTTCCAGCGTGCAGACCCAGCGGTTGTCGCCGCCGTCCTGGGATTCGCTGCGCTGCGCATCGACCAGGCGGGTGCGCGCCATGATTTCGGCGCCGTACTCCTGTGCGGAGAGCAGGTTGAAGATGACCAGCCGGGCATCGTCGACCCAGGCATCGGAATAGGCGAAGCCGCGCGTGATGCTCTTTTTCAGGCCGCTGGGATGCACCATGCGGTTCAGATGCACGCCCCTCGATTTGGGCAGGCTGATGCGGCCGCCGATGTGGTCGTACAGCCAGAGGCCCAGGCGGATCATCCAGCGCGGGCGCAGGCCGGCCACGTGCGGCATGACGAAGCGCAGCGGCCAGGCGATGTGCGGGGCGATGTCGAGCAGGTGTTCGCGTTCGGACAGCGCTTCGGCCACCAGCCGGAATTCGTAGTATTCGAGATAGCGCAGGCCGCCATGGATCAGCTTGGTGCTGGCCGAGGAGGTCGCGCCGGCGAAGTCGGCCTGTTCGCACAAGGCCACCGACAGGCCGCGTCCGGCGGCATCGCGCGCCACGCCGGCGCCATTGATGCCGCCGCCGATCACCAGGATGTCGTAAAGGTGGTTGGTATTCATGTCGTGCTTTCCTTGCCGTCGGCTGCGCGGATCTGTTCCACCAGCAGGCGTGCGCTCGGCTCGTCGATCACCAGTTCATTGATGAAGCCGCCTTGCAGCGCTGCGCGCAGGCCCGGGATCTTGCCGCGGCCCGACACCACGCAGATCGAATGCGCGGCGCGCTGGAAGCAATCCATGTCGGGGCCGCTGCTGCGCGCGTTGAGTGCGACGTCGCGCCAGCTGCCGTCTTCGCGGAAGAACACGGTGGCGATATCGCCTACCAGGCCTTCTTCCCGGATCAGCTTGCGCTCTTCGTCGGATAAATAGCCGCCGGTATGGACGTGGCTGCCGGTGGCTTCGGCGCCGATGGAGAACAGCAGGATGGAAGCGCTGTCCTGCAGCGCGCGGATGGATTTGATGCTTCTTTCGCGCCACAGCGCGGTGCGGGTGTCGGCGTAGTCGAAAAAGGCCGGCACCGGGAAATGGTGGGCGCGCGCGCCGTAGTTCTGCGCGAAGCGCGAGACGATGGATTCGCCGATGGTATTGACGAAATTGAGGCCGGTGCCGGAGCCGTTCAACTGCACCACGTCGACATCATGGACGTGCTTGGGCAGCAGCCTGTCGGCGATTTCGGCCACGGTGGTGCCCCAGGCCAGGCCGATCACGGTGGACGGCGCCACCAGCGAACTGACATAGGCGGCGGCATGTCCGGCCACGCGCTGCAGGGTTTCCTTCTCGGTGGCGGCGGCCGAGACCGGCACCACCTGGATCGAGCGCAACTGGTAGCGTTCGGCGATGGCGGTTTCGAGGTTGCCGGAGACTTCCTGCGGATCGTGCACGCGGATTTCCACCAGGCCGCGGTCCAGTGCATAGGACAGCAGGCGCGACACCGTAGCGCGCGAAGTGCCGATTTCCTCGGCGATCGCGGCAGTGGTCATGTTCTGGAAGTAATACAGGCGCGCTACGCGCACGGCCATGTACGCTGTTTCCTGGCGTTCCCCGTTAGCCATTTTTCTCGCTTGAACGAATGATCATTAATATTGAACGTTTGTAACAATAATGAAATTGATGCGATAAGTAAAGGCTTATCGATGTGGCTCTGCAGCAGTTGGGGATAGTAATGAGCTTTTGTTACGGCTTGATGAACGAATGTTCTGAGGATTTTTGAGGGAGGGAAGCGGCAGGATTCATCCCGCACAGGGTGGGGCTTGACGCCTGCTGCCATGCGCCGGGCTGCATGCATTGCGCCAGAAAAAAAGCGACGCCAGGCGTCGCTTTTGATCGAGGGAGAGCCGTCCGGCTCAGTACCGCATTACCCGGCGCATCACGATAGGCGGCGCTTCGTTCGGGTTGGCGCGGGTGTATTCGAGTTCGGGGGCGATTTCGAAGCCGAAGGCGGCATACAGGTCGACCAGTTGCGCCTGGTCGGTACGCACGGCCAGCCGCAGCTCGCGCACATCGGCGGCCTGGGCGCGGTGGATTAGCGCTTCCATCAGGTGCTGCGAGAGGCGTTCGCCGCGGAAGGCGGGCGAGATGCCCATGCGGCGGATTTCCCAGACATCCCGTTCGGTATCCAGCGGCAGCCAGCGCACCGAGCCGGCGGGAATTTCCCCGCGTAGCAGGATGAAGGCGCCGCCATGCTGCAGGTCTTCGATGACGTGGTCCGGCTCCTCGCGGTGGCCGGACGAATTCGGAGCCACCTTGTTGGCCCAGCTGGTGCGGGTCAGTTCCGCAATCAGCAGGGCATCTTCAGAGGTGGCTTCGCGTATCAGCAGTTCCATGGCGTCGTCTGGTCTTCCCGTATTGCAGGCACTTGCCGATCAGCGCACGCGCATGCCCGGTTCCGCGCCGGGCCACGGGGTGAGTACATAGATGCCCGGATTGGCCTTCTCATCCTTGGCCGACGCCGCCAGCACCATGCCTTCGGAGATGCCGAACTTCATCTTGCGCGGCGCCAGGTTGGCCACCATCACGGTCAGCTTGCCGACCAGCTCTTCCGGCTTGTAGGCCGAGGCGATGCCGGAGAACACGTTGCGGGTTTTGCCTTCGCCGGCGTCCAGCGTCAGGCGCAGCAGCTTGGTCGAGCCTTCCACTGCTTCGCAGTTGACGATCTTGGCGATGCGCAGGTCGACCTTGGCGAAGTCGTCGATGGAGATTTCCGGCGCCAGCTCTTCGATGCCGCTCTCTGCTGCAGCAGGTGCGGCGGCAGCAGGTTCAGGGGCGTCGAACAACGCATCCAGCATCTTCGGGTCGACGCGTTGCATCAGGTGCGCGTAGGCGTTGATCACGTGGCCGTCGGCCAGCGGCGCACTGACGTCGCTCCACTGGAAGGGCTGCACGTTGAGGAAGGATTCCACTTGCGCAGCCAGTTGCGGCAGCACCGGTTTCAGATAGACGGTCAGGATGCGGAAGGCTTCCAGCAGGCGGCTGCAGACTTCGTGCAGTTGCGCGTCGCGGGCGGTGTCCTTGGCCAGTTCCCACGGCTTGTTGGCGTCGACGTAGGCGTTGATGGCGTCGGCTTGTTCCATCACCAGGCGCAGGGCCTTGCCGTATTCGCGCTGCTCGTACAGCGAGCGGATGTCGCCGGCCACGCCGCGTAGCTTGGCGAGGAAAGCGTCGTCGCCGGTCGCCCACTGGGTGGAGACACGGCCGTCGAAGCGCTTGGCGATGAAGCCGGCCGCGCGGCTGGCGATGTTGACGTACTTGCCGATCAGGTCGGCATTGACGCGGGCGACGAAGTCGTCCGGGTTGAAGTCGACGTCTTCCACCTTGGCGTTGAGCTTGGCGGCGATGTAATAGCGCAGCCATTCCGGGTTCATGCCGATATCGAGGTAGCGCAGCGGCGAGATGCCGGTGCCGCGCGACTTCGACATCTTTTCGCCGGAGACGGTGATGAAGCCGTGGGCGAACACGTTGGTCGGCGTCTTGCGGCCGGCGAACTTGAGCATGGCGGGCCAGAACAGCGTGTGGAAGTAGGTGATGTCCTTGCCGATGAAGTGGAACTGCTCGGTCTTGTCATCGGCCATGAAGGCGTCGAAGTCGCGGCCGGTCTTGCTGAAGTAGTTCTTCAGCGAGGCCAGGTAGCCGATCGGCGCGTCCAGCCAGACGTAGAAGTACTTGCCCGGCGCGTCCGGGATCTCGATGCCGAAGTAGGGGGCGTCGCGGGAAATGTCCCAGTCGCCCAGGCCGCCTTCGCCGTCCAGCCATTCGCGGCACTTGTTGGCCACTTCCGGCTGCAGGCGATTGTTGTCCAGCGCCCATTCGCGCAGGAAGGCCACGCACTTTGGGTCCGACAGCTTGAAGAAGAAGTGCTCGGACGACTTCATCACCGGCGTCGCGCCCGACAGGGTCGAGTACGGATTCTTCAGGTCGGTCGGCGAATAGACCGCGCTGCAGTTCTCGCAGGAGTCGCCGTACTGGTCCTTGGTGCCGCACTTGGGGCACTCGCCCTTGATGTAGCGGTCCGGCAGGAACATGTTCTTGACCGGGTCGAAGAACTGGTCGATGGTCTTGGTCGAGATCAGCTTGGCTTCGTCGCGCAGGGCGCGGTAGATCTCTTGCGACAGTTCGTGGTTCTCGGGGCTGTCGGTAGAGCTCCAGTTGTCGAAGGCGATGTGGAAGCCGTCCAGGTATTGCTTGCGTCCGGCAGCGATGTTGGCCACGAACTGCTGCGGCGTCACGCCGGCCTTTTCGGCCGCGATCATGATCGGCGCCCCGTGCGCGTCGTCGGCGCCGACGAAATGGACTTCATTGCCCTGCATTCGCTGGAACCGGACCCAGATGTCGGCCTGGATGTACTCCATGATGTGGCCGATGTGGAACGCGCCGTTGGCGTAGGGGAGTGCGGTCGTGACGAAGAGTTGGCGGGGTGCTGAAGTGCTCATTGGCAATGCTGGCTGTGCGGAGGTGAAAGGGAAAAACGATCATTCTATCAGCCACGGCGCAATGAGCGCAGAAGTTGCTCCTTTGGAAATGGGAATTGCCGGTTTCCAGGGCCGGGCGCGAGGCGGCCAAAGGCCGATTGGTTTAGACTTGCGGCATTCATGAAGGAGAGTCAATGAGCATCACCGTGGAAGAAGTCAAGGCGGCCCTGTTGCAGGTGATCGATCCCAATACCGGCCGCGATCTCATCAGCGGCAAGGAAGCCAAGAACATCCGCGTCGAGGGTGGCCGCGTGCTGCTGGACGTGGAGCTGGGCTATCCGGCCAGGAGCCAGGTCGAACCGATCCGCCGGCTGGTGGCCGATGCGCTGGGCAAGCTGCCGGGTGTCGCCGGCGTCGAGGCCAACGTGTATTTCAAGATCGTCGCGCATGCGGTGCAGCGCGGCATCAAGTTGAAGAGCAACGTCAAGAACATCATCGCCGTGGCCTCCGGCAAGGGCGGCGTGGGCAAATCCACCACCGCGGTCAACCTGGCGCTGGCGCTGGCGGCCGAGGGCGCGCAGGTCGGCATCCTGGATGCCGATATCTACGGCCCTTCGCAGCCGATGATGATGGGCATTTCCGGCCAGCCGGAAACCAAGGACGGCAAGACCATGGAGCCGCTGGAGAACCACGGCCTGCAGGTTTCCTCGATCGGTTTCATGATCGACCCCGACGAGCCGATGGTCTGGCGCGGCCCCATCGTCACCCAGGCCCTGCAGCAGTTGCTGGACCAGACCAACTGGCGCGACCTGGACTACCTCGTGGTCGACATGCCGCCCGGCACCGGCGACGTGCAGCTGACCCTGTCGCAGAAGGTGCCGGTGACCGGCGCGGTGATCGTCACCACGCCGCAGGACATCGCGCTGCTGGACGCGCGCAAGGGCTTGCGCATGTTCGAGAAGGTCGGCATCCCGATCCTGGGCATCGTCGAGAACATGAGCATGCACGTGTGCTCCAACTGCGGCCATGCCGAGCCGATCTTCGGCGTGGGCGGTGGCGAGAGGATGTGCGCCGACTTCGGCGTGGATTTCCTGGGCGCCTTGCCGCTGACCATGGAGATCCGCCAGCAGACCGATTCCGGCACCCCCACCGTGGTGGCCGACCCGGATGGCAAGGTGGCGGAAATTTACAAGAACATTGCGCGCCGTGTCGCGGTCAAAGTGGCCGAGAAGGCCCGTGACATGACCAGTAAATTCCCCAGCATCGTGATCCAGAACGACTGATGACGATGTGGGTCATGAGCAGGGGAACGTTGTTCCATCCATTTAAATAAAAGGAGATTGCCCATGATTACCCATCGCTATCCGCGCCTGCTCAACAGCGTGTTCGCGGCGTCGCTGCTGATGGCCGGCCTGGTGTCGTCGGCAGCGTATGCCGCCGACAAATCGGTTTCCATCCTTGAGCCCAAGGATGGCGCCACCGTTTCCAGTCCGTTCAAGGTGAAGTTTGGCGTCACCGGAATGACCGTGCATCCCGCCACTGAAATCATCGAAGGCACCGGCCACCATCATTTGCTGATCAACATGGGGCCGATCAAGGAAGGCGAGGTCATCCCCATGGATGCTACCCATTTGCACTACGGCAAGGGACAGACCGAGGCCGAAGTGACGCTGCCGCCCGGTCAGTACAAGCTGACCGCCCAGTTCGCCAATGGCGCGCACCAGTCCTATGGGCCGGCCATGGCCAAGACCATCAATATCACTGTGAAGTGAGCGTAGACAGGTTCCGATGCATCCGGGCGCCGCGCCGGCATGGCGTGGCGGCCCTCAAAGGCAGTAAAATACCGGTTTTCCGATTGACGACCCTTCACCGTTCGACGGCTTTGGCGTGCCAAGGCCGTTTTGGTTTTTACCTGCCCCGACCATGACCGCAACCACTGTCCGTACTCGCTTCGCTCCCAGTCCCACCGGCTACCTGCACCTGGGCGGCGCCCGCACCGCGCTGTTCTCGTGGGCCTATGCCCGCCGTTTCGGCGGCACTTTCGTGCTGCGCATCGAAGACACCGACCTGGAGCGTTCGACCCCGGAAGCGGTGCAAGCCATCATCGAAGGCATGCAATGGCTCGGCCTGGAGCATGACGAAGGCCCGTTCTACCAGATGAAGCGCATGGACCGCTACCGCGAGGTAGTGGCGCAGATGCTGGAGCAGGGCACTGCTTACTACTGCTATTGCTCGCCGGAAGAAGTCGAAGCCATGCGCGAGCGCCAGCGCGCTGCCGGCGACAAGCCGCGCTACGACGGTACCTGGCGTCCGGAGCCGGGCAAGACCCTGCCGGCCATTCCTGAAGGCCGCAAGCCGGTGGTGCGCTTCAAGAATCCGCTCGATGGCGAGGTCACCTGGAACGACGTGGTCAAGGGACCGATCACGATTTCCAATCGCGAAATGGACGACCTGGTCATCGCCCGCCCGGACGGCACGCCGACCTATAACTTCTGCGTGGTGGTGGACGACTGGGACATGAAGATCACCCACGTCATTCGCGGCGACGACCACGTCAACAACACGCCGCGCCAGATCAACATCCTCAAGGCGCTGGGCGGCACGCTGCCTGAATACGGCCACGTGCCGATGATCCTTGGGGCCGATGGCGAGAAGCTGTCCAAGCGCCACGGTGCGGTGAGCGTGATGGACTATCCGGCGCAAGGCTACCTGCCGGAAGCGATGCTGAACTATCTCGCCCGCCTGGGCTGGAGCCACGGCGACGACGAGATCTTCTCGATGCAGCAGTTCTGCGAATGGTTCGACCTGGATCACTTGACCAAGGCGCCGGCGCAGTTCAATCCCGAAAAACTGAACTGGCTCAACAACCACTACATCAAGCTGGCCGACAACGCGCGCCTGGCGACGCTGGTGCGTCCGCTGCTGGAAAAGGACGGGGCTTCCTTCGAGGGCGCGCCCGATCTGGATGCGGTGATTGGATTGTTGAAGGACCGTGCCAACACCATCAACGAGATTGCGGCCGCGGCCCTGATGTTCTACCGCCAGCCGGCGCCGGAAGCGGCGCTGGTCGAGCAGCACATCACCGAAGCCATCAAGCCGGCGCTGGCCGAATTCGCGCAGCGTTGCGCCACCGTCGAATGGACCAAGGAAGCGATCGCGCCGATGATCAAGGAAGTGCTGGCCGCGCACAAACTGAAGATGCCGCAGCTGGCCATGCCGCTGCGCCTGATCGTGGCAGGGCAATTACAGACGCCTGCGATCGACGCCGTGCTGCAATTGTTTGGCCGCGATGTGGTGTTGGCGCGCCTGAAAAATACTCTTTAAAAAATAAATGAGGGTTTTTCAAAAAAGGTGTTGTCTTTTGAAAGTAGGTATTGCATAATCTCGCTTCTTCGCAAGGGGGTATAGCTCAGCTGGGAGAGCGCTTGCATGGCATGCAAGAGGTCAGCGGTTCGATCCCGCTTACCTCCACCAGCGACCCGCAGTAGTTTGGCGGTGATTTCAAGCGAAGCTTGATTGAAGAAAAAAGCAGTACCTGTATGTCCCCATCGTCTAGAGGCCTAGGACATCACCCTTTCACGGTGAGTACGGGGGTTCGAATCCCCCTGGGGACGCCAGATTTCAATATCGGCGTTGTGACCCAGCAGGCAACGCAGGTATAAAAGCAAGATACGTGTCCCCATCGTCTAGAGGCCTAGGACATCACCCTTTCACGGTGAGTACGGGGGTTCGAATCCCCCTGGGGACGCCAGGAATATACAAAAAGCCCGCATCAGCGGGCTTTTTTGTTTCTGGCATGTCTTCCGCAGGCGCCATGTCCGCGCGCATGCCCATCATCGACATTCAAGCGACAGAGCCGAGCCCGCCATCGCGGGCTTGATTGTTTTTGCGCTATCCTGCACGGCAGCCCAGCGGCCGCCCTGAGATCCTGAACAGGTCCCAGGATGCGTGCCCGGGACGACCGCCGGCAAGGCGGCACATCAAGAGACAAACCAGGAGCGCACATGACAGCGGCAGCAAATCTCGACATCGATGGGCGCGGCATCGCCACCATCACATTGAACCGTCCCGATGTGCATAACGCCTTCGACGACAAGCTGATCGCACACCTGATCGCCTTGATCACGCAAGCGAAGGAAGATGCGCGCACGCGGGTACTGTTGCTGGCCTCGACCGGCAAGTCTTTTTCCGCCGGCGCCGACCTGGCATGGATGCGGCGCATGGCCGACGCCTCGCGCGAGGACAACCTGCGCGACGCGCGCAACCTGGCGCTGCTGATGGAAACGCTCAACAGCTTTCCCGCGCCCACGGTGGCCAAGGTGCAAGGTGCGGTGATGGGCGGGGGCGTGGGCCTGGTGTCGTGCTGCGATATTGCGATCGCATCCGAGGCGGCCTTCTTCGCGCTGTCCGAAGTCAAGCTCGGACTCGCACCGGCGGCCATCAGCCCGTATGTGGTCGCCAAGATGGGCGTGTCGCAGGCGCGCCGCTACTTTGTTTCGGGCGAACGCTTCTCGGCCATCCGCGCGGCTGCCATCGGACTGGTGCATGAGGTTGTGCTGGCCGCGGAGCTCGATGCCAAGGTCGACCACACCCTCGATGTGTTGCTGGGCAACGGCCCGCAAGCCATGCGTGCGGCCAAGCAGCTGGTGCAGGTGGCCAATCCGCTGAAAGTCTCGCCTGAGCTGGCGCAATACACCGCCGGCGTGATTGCCGACTTGCGGGCTTCCGACGAAGGAAAGGAAGGCTTGCGGGCTTTCCTTGAAAAGAGCAGTCCGGCGTGGATCGTCAAGAACTGAGAAAAACAGGCCCTAGGCTTCGACCGCATCCAGCGGCCAGGCCAGCGACAGCGGCGTGAGCCGCAGGCCGAACTCGGCAGCAGTGGCAGTCATCGCCTGCGCGTCGCGCGGCGCGGAGATGCGTGCCAGCAGGTCGCGCACGGTGCGTTGCAAGGTGGGGCTGGCCAGTGCCTGTAACGACGCCGTACGGATGGTCACTTCGGCGCCGTTGGCCAGCTTCACCAATTGCGCCAGGCTGTGTTCTTCCGGGCCACCCAATTCATAGATGCCAGGCCTTCCCACGCCCAGCGCCGCCGATTCGGCTACCGTGGCGACATCGCCCAGGTTGATCGGTCGGCTGGTGCGTCCCTCGTCACCGTACAGCACTACCGGCGCATCGGGCGCCTGTTGCAGCAAGGCCTGTTCGAAGGGCAGCGGCTGCGGGCTGCCGCGCACCACCGGACCCAAACGGAAGATCACGCTGCCGGATAATTGCCGGAGTACCTGTTCGGCCATGCCTTTGGCCTTGAGGTACCAGTTGTCGGATGCGGCATCGGCCAGCAGCGACGAAAAATACACTACCCGGGTGCCGCGCGCGCCGACCGCTTGTGCGATCCGTCGTGCGGTGCCTACCATGCCGCTTTCATAAGCGCTCCAATCGTCGGCCCCAACTACCCCGGTGAGCAGCACCACCGCATCGGCATTGGCGATGGCGTCGGCGCTGCGCGGATTGCCGGTCCAGTTGGAAATGACCTCATCGGCTACCAGCGTGGCCGGCGTGCGCACCAGCGCGGTAGCGTGGACGCCCGAGTCGCGCAGCAGCAAAAGCAGCAGGCGGCCGGTCGGGCTGTTGGCGCCGGCGACGACAATGCGCGGACGGCGCGCAGGTTGAAGCTCAAGCATGGTTCCTCCTGTCTGGATGAGGGAGAAGAACTGGGGTTGGCCATTGCGGCCGTCTTTGGATGCCGCCTAGCGCCGTATCAGCGTGATGGCATGTTCCGGGCAAGCCTTGACGCACAAACCGCAGGCGCGGCAGGCGTCGGCATTGGGCGTGTAGGCCACTTGCATGCCGTGTACGCGCAGCTTCATGCGATTGAGGAAGCCGAGTGCGCTGAAATCCTGGTCATCGATGCGGCGTACCTCGAACACGTTCTCCGGGCATACCGGCACGCAGTCGGCACGGCCTTCGCAACGCTTCAGGTTGACTTGCGGCACGATGATGCCAGGCGGCTGCTTGCAATTGGCCGCCTGCATCGGGAATGCGGCGCCCATGCTCATTCGCCCTTGCGGTTGCGGCCGAACATGCAGAAGCGCGACTCCAGCCGTTCGCGTTCTTCCGGCGTCATGGCCTGCCAGCGTGCGCGCATGCGGCGTTTCTTTTCATGCCAGCCGTGGCGGCCGCGAAAACCGCCGAACAGGATGCGGCATAACACCAGCAAGCCCAGTGCGCGCCAGAAGCCGATTTCGGCGGCGCCGGGGAAGATGGGCGGCACCACAAGGTTCCACAGCAGCATCACGGCGCCGCCCAATACGACAACGCATAGCGCCAGGCCGCAAAGCTTGAACAGCCAACCCATCCTGAAACGGCGCGGGGGTCTGATTTGATCCATCACATCTCCAATTCGTCATAAATCGCCTGCAGCCGCTTGCGCAGATGCAAGACCGCATAGCGCTTGCGCGCCAGCAAAGTGTTGAGGCTGGCGCCGCTTTCGGCCGCCATTTCCTTGAAGCTGATGCCGTCGAGTTCATGCGCGACGAACACCTCGCGTTGTTTTTCGGGCAGCTCGTCGAGCGCCTGTTGCAGGGTGTCCAGCAGCACCGAGCGGGCATACGCCGCTTCCGGGCCATCGCTGGTGGCCGGCAAGGCCAGGTCCAGCCGCCACACGCTTTCAGCGGCATCGAAATCCTCCGCGTCGCCGGGATCGGCCAGCGGCTCTTCCTTCTTCTTGCGGAAGCGGTCGATGATGCGGTTGCGCGCCACCCGGAACAGCCATGCGCTGACCTGCTCGATCGGTTCGGGCAAACGATAGGCCTGGACGAACTCGTGGAACACATCCTGGAGGATGTCCTCGGCTTCGCCGGCGTCGGCGACCCGACGGCGGATGAACCCGCCCAGCCGCGTGCGCTCGCGCAGTACGGTGGCGGTGATCTCGCTGTCTTTGTCGTTCATCGCTTGGTGGTTGGAAATCGACTGCATGCCGGGAAGACGGATCGGCGGCGGGAATATTGTGGCCGGCGCGATGTTTTTTGCGCCCGGTCACAGGATTCTAAGGCGGGAGCGGGGAAATTGCCTTCAAGGCAGCACGTGCAAACAAAAAGCGCATCCGGCTGGATGCGCTTTTCAGGTCAGGGACGGCTGGATCAGAGTTCGATCCTGGTACCCAGCACCTTAAGGAACTGCGCCAGCCATGCCGGGTGTGCCGGCCAGGCAGGGGCGGTCACCAGGTTGCCATCGGTCACTGCGGCATCCACCGCGATATCGGCGTACTGGCCGCCGGCCAGCTTCACTTCCGGCGCGCAAGCCGGGTAGGCCGACACCTTCTTGCCTTCCAGCACGCCCGCTGCGGCCAGCACCTGCGGGCCGTGGCAGACGGCGGCGATGGGTTTGTCGGCCTTGGCAAATGCTTGCACCAGTTCGATCACCTTCGGGTTCAGCCGCAGGTATTCCGGCGCGCGGCCGCCGGCCACCACCAGGGCGTCGTAGCCGGCCGCGCTGACTTCGTCGAAGCTGGCGTTGAGGGCAAAGTTGTGGCCCGGTTTTTCGCTATAGGTCTGGTCGCCTTCGAAATCGTGGATGGCGGTCTTGACCTTGTCGCCGGCCTTCTTGCCGGGGCATACCGCATGCACGGTGTGGCCGACCATCTGCAGTGCCTGGAAAGGCACCATGGTCTCGTAGTCCTCGGCAAAATCGCCGGTCAACAACAGGATTTTCTTCGCTGCCATTTTCATCTCCTAGGAGGGTAAGGGCCGGCTCTCAGTCCGGTGTGAAAACCAATTAGGGGCGCTGCCGTCAGGATAACCACTGCATCTGACGCGAGTCGCCCATCAAATAATCGCGGTTCATCTCCACGCATTCGCGCAGGTAGCGCCATAAGGCCGAGACGCGGGCCACATGCCGCTGTTCGCTGGAGGCGACCAGCCAGAAGGTGCGGGTGATGGCAATCTCGTGCTCCAGCACCGGCACCAGCTGTTCCGACTGCTGGGCCAGGAAGCAGGGCAGGATGGCCAGCGCGTTGCCGCTGCAGGCGGCGGTGTATTGCGCCACCACGCTGGTGCTGCGGAAGGCGCGGAAGGAGTCGGGGGCGACCGTGTCCTTGTAGCGCAATTCCTCGCTGAACACCAGATCATCAATGTAACCGATGAAGTTGTGCCGTTCCAGGTCGGCGACGCTGGCGATCGGCGCATGCCGCTGCAGGTAATCGCGGGTGGCGTAGAGCTTCAGCACATAGTCCGACAGTTTTGTGACCACGTAATTACCGGACAGCGGGCGCTCGATGGAGACGCTGATGTCCGCCTCATGCTTGGACAGGTTGACGAAGCGCGGCATCGGCAGCATGTCCACCGTGATGTGCGGGTTGCGCGCGCAGAAGTGGGCGATATGCGGTGCCAGCACAAAGGTGCCGAAGCCTTCGGTGGCGCCCAGCCGCACCTGGCCGGAGAGCTTGCTGTTGTGCCCGCCCAGCTCTTCGGCGGCGGCATAGACGGTGCTTTCTATCTTTTCGGCATATTCCACCAGCCGATAGCCTTCGGCAGTCAGTTTGTAGCCGTGGTTGTTGCGGTCGAACAGTTGGCTGCCGACCTGTTCCTCGAAGCGCTTCATGCGGCGCGACACGGTCGAGTGGTCGATGCCCAGCTTCTTGGCGGCATCCACCAGCCCCTGGCTGCGCGTGAGTTCGAGGAAGATCCTGAGGTTGTCCCAGTCCAGCATGTGGTCTCCTGATAATTGTTTCGCTATTGCTGTTGTGCGCTGATGCAAAAGCATTTTGGATTTATGTTTATTGTATCGATATTAACGCACATGCAAAATAAGGCTTGCTGATGAGGAAGCAGGCTTTCCATCGGCAAGGAGGAATGCGGCACGACCTGGCGTCCATGCAACGCCAGGCGCAGCCGATAAAAACGACAACATCAAGGAGACAAAATGCGTAAGAGCGTATTCGGCCGTTCTGTCATGGCTGCAGCAGTTACCTGTGCGATTTCCCTGTTCGGCATGTCTGTCCCGGCCGCGGCGCAAGACGCCAACACCGTCAAGATCGGCATCCTGACCGACATGTCCGGCCCGTATTCCGCCATGGGCGGCCAGGGCTCGGTGGTAGCCGCCAAGATGGCGGTGGAAGACTGCCTCAAGGCCGAATGCAAGGGCATGAAGATCGACATCCTGTCGGCCGACAACCAGAACAAGCCGGACGTGGGCGTGACCCGCGCCCGCGAATGGCTGGACCGCGACAAGGTCGAGGCCATCGCCGACCTGACCAACTCCTCGGTGGCGCTGGCGGTGCAGAAGCTGATCAAGGAAAAGGGCGGCATCGCCATGTACAGCGGCCCGGCCACCGGCGCCCTGACCACAGCGGAATGCGCGACCAACGGTTTCCACTGGATGTTCGACACCTACTCGCAAGCGGCCGGCGCAGCGGCTGCGCTGACCAAGCTGGGCAACAAGTCCTGGTACTTCGTCACGGTGGACTACGCCTTCGGCCATTCGCTGGAGAAGGACGCCTCCGACGTGGTCAAGGCCAATGGCGGCACCGTGGTGGGTTCGGTGCGCCATCCGCTCAATGCTTCTGATTTCTCTTCCTTCCTGTTGCAGGCGCAGGCTTCCAAGGCGCAGGTCATCGGCCTGGCCGACGGCGGCACCGACGTGGTCAACGCCATCAAGCAGGCGCGCTCTTTCTCGGTGGGCGGCAAGGACCAGCGCCTGGTGGCATTGCTGGTGTTCCTGTCCGATGTCCACGCGCTGGGCCTGGATGCGGCGCAGGGCCTGGTTTATACCGATGGTTTCTACTGGGATTACGACGAGCAGACGCGCGCGTTCTCCAAGCGCTTCGAAACCCAGTTCAAGAACAACAAGCCGACCATGGTGCAGGCCGGCGTGTATTCCAGCGTCTATCACTTCCTGAAGGCGCGCGCCGCCGCCAAGACTTCCGACTGGAAAGTGGTGTCGCAAAAGATGCGCGAGATCCCGATCTCCGACGTGGTCATGCGCAATGCCTCGATCCGTCCCGACGGCCGTGTGATCCACGATATGTACCTGTACCAGGTGAAATCGCCGGCTGAATCCAAGGCGCCGTGGGATTACCTGAAACTGCTGTCGGTGATCCCGGCCCAGCAGGCGTTCCGCCCGATGGACGCCGCCTGCCCGCTGGTCAAGCAATAAGCCTTACGTTTATTCCGGGGCTGTGCGGCCCTTCATCTCCACGCCGCCCCGGCTTTTCTTCTCAGCCTTACTAATGGAAACCGCATCATGAGCCAAGCCAACATCCCCAACGTTCCCCTTTATCTCAACGGCGAGAAGGTGCAGTCGACTTCCAAGGAGTGGCGCGACGTGCTCAACCCTGCGACGCAGGAAGTGGTGGCGCGCGTGCCGTTCGCCACCAAGGAAGAAGTCGACCGCGCCGTTGCCAACGCCAAGGAAGCCTTCAAGACTTGGCGCAACACCTCGCTGGCGCAGCGCATGCGCATCATGCTCAAGTTCCAGCAACTGCTGCGCGAAAACATTGCCCCGCTGGCCGAACTGATCACCCGCGAGCACGGCAAGACCCTGCCGGATGCCGAAGGCGAAGTCATGCGCGGCCTGGAAGTGGTGGAACACGCCTGCTCGATCACCTCGCTGCAGTTGGGCGAGATGGCCGAGAACGTGGCCGGCGGCGTCGACGTCTACACCCTCTACCAGCCGCTGGGCGTGGGCGCGGGCATCACCGCGTTCAACTTTCCGGTGATGCTGCCTTGCTTCATGTTCCCCATCGCAGTCGCCTGCGGCAACACCTTCGTGCTCAAGCCCTCCGAACAGGACCCGACCTCTTCGCTGTTCCTGGTCGAGCTGGCCAACCAGGCCGGCCTGCCGCCGGGCGTGTTGAACGTGGTGCATGGCGGCCCGGATGTGGCCAACATGATCTGCGACCATCCCGACATCAAGGCGGTCTCCTTCATCGGTTCGACCCATGTCGGCACCCATATCTATCGCCGCTCCAGCGAAGCCGGCAAGCGCGCGCAGTGCATGATGGGCGCCAAGAACCACTGCATCGTGCTGCCCGATGCCCCCAAGGACCATGCCATCAACAACCTGCTGGGTGCGGCCTTCGGCGCCGCCGGCCAGCGCTGCATGGCCAATTCGGTGGTGGTGCTGGTGGGCAAGAGCCGCGAATGGATCCCCGAGATCGTCGAGCGCTCCAAGGCCATGAAGGTCGGCCCGGGCAGCGACCGCAAGGCCGATGTCGGCCCGCTGGTTTCCAAGGCTGCCAAGGAGCGCGTCGAGCGCCTGATCGGCCGCGGCGTGGAGCAGGGCGCCAAGCTGCTGCTGGACGGCCGCAACTTCAAGGTGGCCGGCAGCGAGAACGGCAACTTCGTCGGCCCCACCGTGTTTACCGGCGTCAAGCCCGGCATGGACATCTACACCCAGGAAATCTTCGGCCCGGCAATGTGCATTGTCGAAGTCGACACGCTGGACGAGGCGATCGCTTTCATCAACGCCAACCCCAACGGCAACGGCACCTCGATCTTCACCAGCTCGGGCTATGCCGCGCGCAAGTTCCAGAACGAGATCGACGTCGGCCAGGTCGGCATCAACGTGCCTATTCCCGTGCCGGTGGCCTACTTCAGCTTCACCGGTTCGCGCGCTTCCAAGCTGGGCGACCTCGGCCCCAACGGCAAGCAGGCCGTGACTTTCTGGACCCAGACCAAGACCGTCACCTCGCGCTGGTATGCGCCGGACGAGGCAGCCGGCCAGGTCAACACCACCATCTCGCTGAAGTAAGGAGGCAGCCATGAGCGCCAACATCGTATTCATCGGCCTGGGCAACATGGGCTTGCCGATGGCGCAGAACCTGGTCAAGGCCGGCTTCTCGGTCAGCGGCCACGACCTGGTCAAGGCCAGCGTCGACAAGCTGGTGGAAGCCGGCGGCAAGACCGAAGCCGATTCCATGGCGGCGGTGGCCAAGGCCGATGTGGTCATCACCATGCTGCCAGCCAGCAAGCACGTGGAGTCGCTGTATCTGGGCGACAAGGGCTTGCTGGCCGCTGCCCGCCCAGGCGCCTTGCTGATCGACTGCTCCACCATCGCGCCGGAAGCGGCGCGCAAGGTGGCGGCAGCGGCCGCCGCCCGCGGCTTCGAGATGCTGGATGCGCCGGTATCGGGCGGCACCAACGGCGCCGCTGCCGGCACGCTGACCTTCATGGTCGGGGGCGGCAAGAAGGCTTTCGAAGCGGCGCAGCCTTACCTGCAGAAAATGGGCAAGGCGATCTACCACGCAGGCGAGAGCGGCAGCGGCCAGACCGTCAAGGTGTGCAACAACATGCTGCTGGGGATTCTGATGATCGGCACCTCCGAGGCGATCCGCCTGGGCGTGGCCAACGGCATGGATCCCAAGGTGCTGTCCGAGATCATGTCCAAGAGCTCGGGCCGCAACTGGACGCTGGAAGTCTACAACCCGTGCCCGGGCGTCATGGACACTGCGCCGGCCTCGAAGGATTATGCCGGTGGTTTCGGCGTCGACCTGATGTTGAAGGACCTGGGCCTGGCGGAGGAAAACGCATTGGCGACCGGCAGCGCAATTCCGCTGGGCGCGGCAGCGCGCAACCTGTACGACATCCATAGCAAGAACGGTGCGGGCAAGCTGGATTTTTCCAGTATCTACAACTTGTTGGGGAAGGTGAAGTAAGGATGTACACGAAGTCTGTTTGATCTCCGAGGCGTTATTTTCAGCGCGGCTACGGCCGCGCTTTTTTTTTTGCCGGCGACGGCGGACGTCAGGCCGCCTTCTTCGCAACCAGGCGGTGAATTACCTTGCCCGAGGAAGCGCTGACCACTTCCTCATCCAGCAGCAGCGCGCAACCCTGCAATGCGCCGCGCACCAGGCCGGTATCGAAGGAGGCGTACAGCCGTTCGTGCTTGTCGCGCTGGTCGCCGTCGTTGGTGACGCGCCAGCTGAGATAGAGTACGCCACCAGGTTTGAGGATGGATTGCAGGCGCGATACCGATGGCGCGATGTCTTCTGCGGGCAGGTGCATGATCACCGTTTCGCACAGCACGTTGTCGAAGCTGGCATCGGCGATCCCGGCAAGCTCGGGCAGGGCCGCATGCGTGAAGCGGGATTGCGGATAGCGCCGGCGGGCCTCCGCCAGCAAGCCTTCGGAGGCGTCGTAGCCATGTGAGGTAAAACCGTTGGCATCCAGCCAGCCGACCTCGCGGCCGCTGCCGCAGCCGATGTCGGCACAGGCACCGGGGACGAAATATTGGCGCACGATAGAGTGCAGGTCGTCCGGTGCAGGCTGTTCGTGCCAGTCCTGCGCGAAGCCGGCGGCATTGCCGTCATAGGCGGCGAGAGTGGCTTTATCCATGGCGGTCTCCTGGCGTCTTGCGATGATGGGTGCTTCATTATGCGCCGTGGCCGCACCTTTTGCCGGGCATGCGGCCAAAAGCACAACGGCGCTCCTCGGAGCGCCGTTGCCTGAAGACCGATAAGGTCAACCGGATTACTTCTTCACTTCATCTTCAATGTGCGCCTTGATGATGTCGGCGAAATTGGCATCGGCGGTAAAGCCCAGCGCCTTGGCGCGCTTGGCTTCGAAGGCGCCCGGCCAGGAGTTCACGATGCGCTTGATGGCTTCGTCTTCCTTCCATTCGATCAGCTTGACGACTTCGCGGCCGGCGACCTGTTCCAGCGCGTCGACCATTTCCTTGACGGTCACGCACAGGCCGTCGATGGAAAGGAAGCGGGCCAGGCCGAGGTCGGCGCCGTTGATCTCATGGCCGTGGATCAGGTTGGCGATGGCTTGGCGCGGCGACATCAGCCACATGCGGGTGTCGGGCGTGACCGGGCATACCGTAGCTTGGCCGTTGAGCGGTTCGCGGATGATGCCCGAGGCGAAGCTGGAGGCCGCCTTGTTGGGCGCGCCGGGGCGCACCGAGATGGTCGGCATGCGCAGTGCGCGGCCGTCGATGAAGCCTTTGCGGCTGTAGTCGTTGACCAGCAGTTCGCCCATCACTTTTTGCGCGCCGTAGGAGCTTTGCGGCATCAGCAGGGTGTTGTCCGGCACCACGGCCGGCAGTTCGCCGCCGAACACGGCGACCGAGCTGGTGAACACCACGCGCGGCTTGGTGCCCAGCGCGCGGGCGCGTTCCAGGATGACGCGGGTGGCGTCGAAGTTGATCTTCATGCCCAGTTCGAAGTCGGCTTCGGCGTGGCCGCTGACGATGGCGGCCAGGTGGAAGATCGATTGCGTATCGGCAGTGATCACGCGCTCGATCACGGAAGCGTCGGCGATGTCGCCGGTCACGGCTTCAATGCGCGGGTCGGTGAAGCCTTGTGCCGGCACCACGTCGAGCAGGGTGATGCGCTTGATTTCCTGCGGCTTGCCGTCGCGGCCGGTCAGTGTGCCGCGTTGCAGGAGCTGGCGCGCCAGGCGGCTGCCCAAAAAGCCGGCGCCGCCGGTGATGACGATATGCATGTGTTCTCCTCGATATCTGATAGGGATGGTCTGTGGCGAAAACCTGTGCAGCGCCGCGGCGGCTTCGCATGGCCTGCCGGCGGACTTGCGGCAGCGATTATAGCAGAAAGTTGTCATACAATTTTTGAAATCAAGCCAGGAAGACTGCGGATTTCCACATCAGGACAGGCCGTCCAAAAGCGGTATCATGGCGGCGCCATGATAAACACCGACGCCAAGACGACTGCCAATCCTCCCGTTCCGGCCCCTCCCGACCGCCCGGCTGCAACTGCTGCAGGGCGGGGCAAGGCGACCCTGGCCGACCATGTCACCAGCGTGCTGGCGCAGCAGATCCGCGAAGGCGAATTCGCGCCCGACGCGCGGTTGCCTTCGGAGATGGAGCTGACCGAGCGCTTTGCGGTCAGCCGCACGGTGATCCGCGAGGCGATCTCGCGCCTGAAGTCGGAAGGCCTGGTGGGGGCGCGCCGGGGCAGCGGTACGGTGGTGCTGGGCGCCAACCCGGCCACGCCGTTCCGGCTGGACATGCAGGTGGAGGACGTGCGCGATTCGATCCGGGCAGTGCTGCGGGTGATCGAGCTGCGGCGCGGAGTGGAAGGCGAGATGGCGGCGCTGGCGGCGCAACGCCGCACGCGTGAGCAAAACCTGGCGATCCTGCAGGCATTGAAAGACATCGACAAGGCTGCACAAGAGGGCAGGGATGGCGTGCCGGAGGACTTCGCCTTCCATGCCGCGATCTCCAACGCCGCCCACAATCCGCTCTATACCTCGCTGGTGCAATTCCTCAGCCAGTTCCTGCATGCCGCCATCCGGGTGGCGCGCATGAATGAGGCGCGCAGCAGCGATTTCAGCGAGCAGGTGCGCAACGAACACGCGGCCATTGCCCAGGCAATCGCCGATGGCGATGCCGCGGCGGCGCGTGCGGCGGCCTTGCAGCATATGGAAAATTCGGCGCGCCGTATCCAGGCAGCCGACAGCGAATTCTGGGCCAGCGAAGGCGGCAAGGCGGCGCGCCATCTGGCGCAGGTTAAGCCGCAGGAGTAGGCGGAGTTCGCCGTTTGGCGAGGTAGGGACGAAAAAAAACGCTGCGCAAGGCAGCGTTTTTTATGGCATCGGCGGAGGATTAACCGCGGACAACCTTCTTGTACTCGTTGGTACGGGTGTCGATTTCGATGTCGTCGTCCTGGCTGACGAACAGCGGGACCATCACGACGATCTGGTTGGCTTCGATCGCATTTTCGATCTTGGCTTCCTTCAGGACGTTGCCCGACGTGTTGCCCTTGACCGCCGGCTCCGAGTAGGCAACCTTGCGCACGATGGTGGTCGGCATTTCAACCGAGATCGCCTTGCCGTCGTAGAACACGGCTTCGCACTGCATGCCGTCCTTCAGGTAGCCGATGGCGTCGCCCATGTTCTCGCCTTCGATTTCGTACTGGTTGTACTCTTCGTCCATGAAGACGAACAGCGGGTCGGCGAAGTACGAGTAGGTGACCGGCTTCTTGTCCAGCACCACGACGTCGAACTTGTCGTCGCCGCGGAACACGCTTTCCTGCGGGCTGTTGGTCAGCAGGTTCTTCATCTTCCACTTGTAGGTGAAGCCGGTACGGGAAGAGCCGTTGACGTCGGAGCGCAGGACGATCATGGGCTTGCTGTCGACCATGATGATGTTGCCGACGCGGATTTCTTTTGCAAATTTCATAGCGGAGTGTCGTGAAAAGTAGGTTTCTTCAAACTGTCAGTAGCCCACTGGCACAAACTGCACCGCAAGCCCACGTACGATTGAATTCCAAACAGCGTTAAAAAGTTAGCCCAGCATTTTAACCTATTTTCTGGAGGCTTCTACCGCTCAGGACACCAGCCTGGCGGCAAACTTGAGCAA
Organism: Herbaspirillum chlorophenolicum; assembly: GCF_001189955.1. GTDB lineage: Bacteria > Pseudomonadota > Gammaproteobacteria > Burkholderiales > Burkholderiaceae_D > Herbaspirillum > Herbaspirillum chlorophenolicum. Next base: position 200,222 of record NZ_LFLT01000001.1, read on the forward strand.
ATTGGCGAGGAAGTCGCCATTTGCCAACAACTTGCGCAGCCAGTCTTCGGCCGCTGTAGTGAGGGCCGGCAACTCGTTTTGCAAGGCTTGCCAGCTTGTTTGCCAGTCAACTTCGGTGTGATTGGCGCCGTTCCAGGCGCGCGCGGCGTCGGACAGGGCGGGCGTGGCCGGTTCGTAGATCTTCAGGAAAGCGTTGAGTTTGGTGTGGTGCAGGTTCTTGTCTTGCCTGTAGATATTCCAGATGAAGGGCTTGCCGGCCCATTGCGCGCGCACGAAGGAGTCCTCGCCGCGGACGAAGTTGAAGTCGCAGCTCCACAACAGCTTGTCGTAGTCCGTCTGTGGCAGGAATGGCAGCACGCGTACGGTGAGGGCGCCGCGGGTGGCGGCCGCGCCAGGTTGCACCGGCGTGCCGAGAAAAGCCTCGACGGCGCCGCGCGCCACGCCTTCCGGCACCAGGCAGGTGATGGCGCGCGGCGCGTGTTGCCAAGCGTCGAACAATGCCGGTAACGGGGCGTCGTCGTAGCAGAACAATGACACCTTCAGGTTTTCTTGCTCTTGCGGCGTCACGCCCAAGCCGGAAAGGAAGGCGGTGGCCCGGTTTTCTCGCAGGAAGGTTTCCCGCCGAGCTTCCAGATCGGCCTCAAAGCTCAGGCCGCCGGTGCGTTCATTGAATCCGGGGAAGAAGAAATACTTGGTCAGCTTCAGCGAGCGGTGCGGCGAGGGCAAGGTATGGCAGCCTTCCACCCACTGCTCGGCCGACAAGCCTTCCAGGTTGAACCAGACCGGCTTGACGGCGCGCTGCGCCATCGCTTCGACATAGGCCGGCGGGATCTCGCAGCCAAAGAACTCGATCACGATGTCGGGGATGTCGGCGGCCGTAAACGCGCCGTCCTGGTCGCGCCAGTGCTGCACGGTGACGCCGGCCAGTTGCTGCACTTCAGCCGTGGGGTCGACTTCCGGCCAGATGCGTTTGAAACTGGCCAGGTCATCCACCCACAGCCGGACCGCGATGCCATGCTCGCGCACGAGCTGGCGGGCCAGGCGCCAGCAAATGCCAATGTCGCCGTAGTTGTCGACCACCCGGCAGAACAGGTCAAGGGTCTTGAGCGGGTTGGCGGGAACAGAAATGTCTTGATGCATGGCAGGGAAGGGCAGAGAAGTGCCGGAAAGCGCGAATGATACCCAAGTTGCGCGGTGCGCGCCGCTGTGTGCCAAAGCGGAGCCGAGCAACAACTTTAAAAATTTTTATTTAAATTGCTTGCAATTTAATTTTGAGCTGTTTAATATGCGCTACATGGACAACGCAAACACACCGAAGCTGCCGGACGCGCTGATCGACGAAGCCTTGCTTCTCGACAACCAGCTGTGTTTCGCCATGTATTCGGCGTCCCTGGCGATGACCAAGGCATACAAGAAACTCCTCGGCACGCTGGACATCACATATCCGCAGTATCTGGTGATGATGGTACTGTGGGAGAAGGATCAGATCACCGTCTCCGAATTGGGCAGCCGCCTGTATCTCGATTCCGGCACGCTGACCCCGCTGTTGAAGCGTATGGAAACCATGGGCCTGCTGCACCGGGCCCGCGACGCCGGCGACGAGCGCCGCGTCGTAGTGAGCTTGAGCGATGCCGGCCGTGCATTGCGTGAGAAGGCCAAGGCGGTGCCGATTCGGATGAGCTGCATGCTGCCGCCGCTGGATGAAGTGAAGAAGCTGGTTGGCGAACTCAAGGATGTGCGCAAGAATTTGCTGGATGCAGAAGAGTGAGCATCGGCACGGGAAAGTGCGGCAGTGTCTTTTTTGTTGTGCAAATTAAGTTGCTCACAATTATATTGTAAATAATTTATTCGTTTGTGGGCCTGTATCCTGTCCGATTTGTTGAAGCAGCAAGAGCAAGACTTGAAGCAGCGGTAACCCGGCGAATCTTTCGCCACCCCTTATCTCCAATTGTTGGTTTTAACCTGAAAAACTGAAAGGAAAGAAAATGTCCTCCAAGATCGAAAAAGCCCTGTACACCGCAACCGCAACCGCAACCGGTGGCCGTGAAGGTTCCGCCAAGTCCTCCGACGGCGTGCTGGACGTCAAGCTGTCGACCCCCAAGGAACTGGGCGGCGCCGGCGGTCCCGGCACTAACCCCGAGCAACTGTTCGCAGCCGGCTACTCGGCTTGCTTCCTGGGCGCACTGAAGTTCGTTGCCGGCCAGGCGAAGGTCGCCATTCCTGCCGACGCCAGCATCACCGGCAAGGTCGGCATCGGCCAGATCCCGGCCGGTTTCGGCATCGAAGCCGAACTGAACATCTCGCTGCCGGGCATCGACCGCGCCGTGGCGCAAGACCTGGTTGAGAAGGCTCACCAAGTTTGCCCGTACTCGAACGCTACCCGCGGCAACATCAACGTGACGCTGAACCTGGTCTGAGTACCGGTTGCTCCAGCCGCAGCACGTAACAAAAAGCCCCGCGAAGTCATTCGCGGGGCTTTTTGCATGGCGCCGGGAACTGCCCGGAATGGGCGCACCTTATCCCGGCATCTTTTCCAGCAGCGTACGCACGATGCGCCGGTGGAAAGGCATGATGACGGCCAGATAGGCTTTGCCGGGCAAGCCCTTGGTGCGCACCACCGTGGTCGCGGTCAGCCATTGCGGCGCCTCGTCCGCATGGCCGGATGGCGATTTTTCTATGCACAGGCGGAAATCCAGGTGGCGGTCGTCCAGGCCCAGCAGCAGGTGCGACGCATCGCCGTCCAGCACCGGGAATCCCGGCATGCGGCCATCCGGCTGCACTTCGCCGACGGCCAGTTTGGCGCCCTTGAGCCCGAACGGAGCCACCAGGCGGTTGCGCAGGTCCAAAAGCGCCGCGACCCAGGCCGGCCTGCCGGCCATCATGCGCGCGGCGATGTCGGCTACCTGTTTCTGTGCCAGTGAGGCGGCCAGGGGAATGCGATAGCTGTCGGCGAAGTCGGCCCCGGGCAGCAGTTGCCAGTGGCGCGCTTCAGGGACGATTTCATCGGCCTTGCTTGTAGGTGCTGAGTTCATCTTGCCTCCTGACGAAGGGTTGCGACGGAAAAGGCCGTCCGGCCTGGCGCTGGCCTTACTCCTTGTCGCGCCGCTCGCTATCGGCGGCGCTGGCGAAGCGCTCGTGCGTCTCTTCAGCCTTGCGGCGGCCGAAGGCATAGTTCGCTTCCAGCCACATCACGTTGATGATGCCGAAGGCCAGCGCCAGGCCGATGCCAAGTATCCAGGCGAAATACCACATAGTGTTCTCCTTGTTCCAGGTTGCGGCGCGTTCAGTACGCCGTGTGTTCGTTGTCGTGGATGTCCTTGAGCGTGACCTTGCCCTTGACCACGCGGTACACCCAGCCGGTGTAGATGACGATGATCGGCAGGAAGATCACCACCATCCAGAACATCAGGCCCAGGCTCTTGTGGCTGGCGACCGCGTCCCACATGGTCAGGCTGCTCTTGGGATCCAGCGAGGACGGCATCACGAACGGGAACAGCGAGATGCCGGCGGTCAGGATGATGCCGGCCACCGACAGGCCGCTGGCGATGAAGGCCAGGCGTGGGCGGCGCACCAGCGCCAACAGTGCGGCCAATACCGCGCCGGCCACGCCCAGTGCCGGGAACAGCTTGGTCAGCGGCCAGCGCGCGTAGTTGTCGAACCAGGCGCCGGCGGTGATTTCCACCGTCTTGGCCAGCGGCGTGAAGGCGCTGTTGGCGTCCGGCATGGAGGTGATGCGGTAGCCCGGCAACTGCGCCACCCAGAAGCCGCCGGCGATGAACAGCAGCACGGTGGCGACGGCGGCCACGATGGCGGTCTTGCGCGCGCGCTCGCCGACGGCGGCATCGGTCTTGACGAAGGCGAAGGTGGCGCCATGCATCAGCAGCATGGCAACCGACAGCAGGCCGGCCAGCAAGCCGAACGGGTTGAGCAGGGCGAAGAAGCTGCCGGTGTATTCCACCCGCATGGTGTCGTCGTAGTGGAAGGGCACGCCCAGCAGCAGGTTGCCGAACGCCACGCCGCAGATCAGCGGAGGCACGAAGCCGCCGACGAACAAGCCCCAGTCCCAGGCGTTGCGCCAGCGCGGGTCGGCCACCTTGCTGCGGTAGTCGAAGCCGACCGGGCGGAAGAACAGCGAGAACAGCAGCACCATCAGCGCGATGTAGAAGCCCGAGAAGGCAGTCGCGTAGACCAGCGGCCAGGCTGCGAAGGTGGCGCCGCCGGCGGTGATGAACCAGGTCTGGTTGCCTTCCCAGGTGGGGCCGATCGAGTTGATCAGCACGCGCCGTTCGGCATCGGTCTTGCCGGCGAAGGGCAGCATCATGCCCACCCCGAAGTCGAAGCCGTCGGTCAGCGCGAAGCCGATGAGCAGCACGCCGACGAAGGCCCACCAGATCAGCTTGAGTGTTTCGTAATCGAAGATCATCTTGCTTTCCTCATTTCTTGATCGGATGCGTCAGGCGGCACTGCCGGAATTGGCACTGGGGTTGATCGGCGGCGGCAGTACGGCGCCGTCATCGTCGTTGCGGCCCTTGGTCTCCCAGAAGTATTTGCCGGTGTGCAGGCTGCTCGGCCCCATGCGCGCGTACTTCACCATCAGGATCATTTCCACCACCAGCAGGAAGGTGTAGAACAGGATGAAGCCCGCCAGGCTGAAGTACAGGCTGCTCGGCTGCAGCGAGGACGCCGACAGGTGCGTAGGCAGGATGCCGGCGATGGTCCACGGCTGGCGGCCGTATTCTGCCACGATCCAGCCCAGCTCGGCGGCGATCCAGGGCAGCGGGATGGCGAACACTGCCAGCTTCAGCAGCCAGCGTTGCGGCGCCAGTTGCTTCTTGGCCAGGAACCAGACCGAGGAGGCGAAGATGAACAGCATCAGGAAGCCGATCGCCACCATGCCGCGGAAGGACCAGAACAGCGGCGCCACCTTGGGGATGGTGTCGTCCACGGCCATGGCGATCTGCTCGGGTGTGGCGTCGACCACATTGTTGGTGTACTTCTTGAGCAGCAGGCCGTAGCCGAGATCCTTCTTGTGCTCATCGAAGGCGGCGCGCGCGGCGTCCGACTTGTCGCCGGATTTCAGGCGCGTCAGCGCAGCATAGGCCAGCATGCCGTTGCGGACACGCGCCTCGTGTTCCTTCTTCAGGTCCTTGATGCCGGCTACCGGCTGGTCGGTCGAGCGGGTAGCGATCAGGCCCAGTACATAAGGGATCTTCACCGCGTAATCGGTGCGTTGTTCCTTGTCGTTGGGCAGGCCGAACAGCGTCAGGCCGGCTGGCGCGGGGTGGGTGTCCCATTCCGCTTCGATGGCCGCCAGCTTGACCTTGTTGACTTCGCCAGCGGTATAGCCGGATTCGTCGCCCAGCACGATCACCGAGAGCGTGGACGCCAGGCCGAAACCGGCCGCCACCGCGAACGAGCGCAGCGCGAAGGCGGTATCGCGCGCCTTGAGCAGGTACCAGGCCGACACGCCCAGCACGAACATCGAAGCCGTCACGTAGCCGGCGGCCACGGTGTGCACGAACTTGACCTGCGCCACCGGGTTGAAGATCACCTCGGTCATGCTGACCAGTTCCATGCGCATGGTCTCGAAGTTGAATTCGGCGCCGACCGGATTGTTCATCCAGCCGTTGGCGATCAGGATCCACAGCGCCGACAGGCTCGAACCCAGCGCCACCAGGAAGGTCACCAGCAAGTGCTGCTTGCGCGAGAGCTTGTCCCAGCCGAAGAAGAACAGGCCGACGAAGGTTGATTCCAGGAAGAACGCGGCCAGGCCCTCGATGGCCAGCGGCGTGCCGAAGATGTCGCCGACATAGTGCGAGTAGTAGGACCAGTTGGTGCCGAACTGGAACTCAAGCGTAATGCCGGTGGCCACGCCCATGGCGAAGTTGATCCCGAACAGCTTGCCCCAGAAACGGGTCATGTCCTTATAGATCGGGCTGCCGGTCATGACATAGACCGACTCCATGATCACCAGGATCCAGGACAGGCCCAGCGTCAGCGGGACGAACAGAAAGTGATACAGCGCGGTCACGGCAAACTGCAGCCGCGACAGCGAAACGACTTCATCAATCGGAACCATTTTTTACCTCGGAGGTTTTGGGCGTTGCAGAGGGTGTTGCGGGAATCTGGACGTTCGGCGCGGCCGGCGACAGCATGCGCGCCTCGACGCTGGCGGTGGGCATGCGCATGTGCTTGGCTTCGGGATGGGCGAAGAAGGTCTTGGCCAGGATGGTGATCAGCGCGATCTTGACGATGAGCAGCAGCGTGATCTCCACCCCCAGCGGCAGCTGGGTCAGGCGTGGAATTCGAAGGCGGCGCAGGCCCGGCGGGCGCTGCTGGTTGGAGACGGATGGAACAGGCTGGCGCATGGCTACTCCCTGTCGATCTTGTCGGTCTTATCGTTTTTTTCCTGCGAGGCGGCGCGCCCGTCGGCTGCGCCGTCCTTGCTACCGAAGCGGAACTTGTCGCGTACATCCAGCAGCTTCTTGACCTTGGAGCCCATCTTCATCAGCGATACCAGGGTCTCGGGCTGCAGGCGCTGCACGTCGTCGAACCAGGAGCTGGACAGCTCGATCAGATCATACATCTCGCGCATGCGTTTTTGCGCGGCTTTGTCGTCGGCGCTGGCAGGCGGCTCCAGCAGCGCGTCGCGCAACATCGACAGGGTGGGCTCGATCTCGCGGCGGCGGCGTTCTTCCAGCAAGGCCTTAAAAATATCCCAAATATCTCCCGGCGGCTCGAAATACTCGCGGCGATCGTTAGGGCGGTGCAGCAACTTCACCAGTCGCCAGGATTGCAATTCCTTCAAGCCCATGCTGACGTTGGAGCGCGAGAAGCTGAGGTAATCGGCGATCTCGTCGGCGTTGAGGGCGCGCCCGCTGATGTAGAGCAGCGCATAGATCTGGCCCACCGTGCGGTTGATGCCCCAGCGGCTGCCCATTTCACCGAAGTGCATGATGAAGCGTTGCATCAGGGGAGTAAGGGTATTGGTTTCCATGGCTCGTTAGTCTTCCAATTATTTTGAATTTTCAGTAATTACTGAAATTTAAAACAATTGTTGCGCCAGCTCAATAACACTTGGCTATGATTTTTCTGATAACAGTTATACGGTTTGTAAATGACTGTCCTTGGGCGCGAACTGGCATGCCGTGACCGTCTGGCCGGAAGCGATGTCGTTGCGCCACACAGGCAAAGGTGCTGCGTGTCTTGCCATGTTTTCTGCCGTGCGAGGCATGCTTGCGGATTTCCCGGTATCCGCAGGCCGCCCGATTCGCGTTGCATGGCAGCATTTTCGCGCTTTCCTACACCGGCAGAAGGTGTCGACTGATGCCGGGTTTGATGCCGATCAAATAAGCTCCATAAACCAGCTCATCAGCGCTGTGGCCCGTCGTGGCGCTTTGTCCCGTGCGCGTCATTGGAAAAAGCAGGCGTATCTGTCCAAGGAAAATTTATGCTGGGTTTCGACTTCCGTATCGCCAGGATCGCCTGGACCGTGTTTTTGGTGGCACTACTGCTCTACATTACCTACACCATCTCTTCCACGCTGCTGGTGCTGGTGTTCGCGGTCTTCTTCAGTTATCTGGTCTATCCGCTGGTGGAGCAGGTCGAGCGCGTACGTCCGCGCCGTGTGCCGCGCACGGTATCGATCGCCGCCGTGTTCGTGCTGGTGATCGCCATCGTGGCGGCGGTGGCCGCCGTGTTCGGATCCCGCATCCAGGAAGAAGCATTGCACCTGAGCGAGCAACTACCGGCGCTGCTGCGCTCCAACGACATGGTCTCGCGCCTGCCGTTGCCTGGCTTTGCCGAACCGTTGCGCGGGCGCATCCTGGGTTTCGTGCGCGACCAGCTTGCCGCCGGCACCGACCAGGCCATGCCCCTGGCCAAGCAGTTCGGCGTGGGCGTGATGCATGCCGCCAGCAACCTGATCTATCTGGTACTGGTGCCGATCATCAGTTTCCTGCTGATCAAGGAAGCACCGGCCATGCGTGATGAGATGCTGTCGTGGATGAACAGCGCCAACCGTCGCCTGTGGGACAACATCATCAAGGACCTCGACGTGCTGCTCTCGCGCTATGTGCGCGCCTTGCTGTTCCTCTCCATTGCCACGCTGGTGGCTTACAGCATCGCCTTCTCGGTCATGGGCGTGCCGTATTCGATGCTGCTGGCGGGCCTGGCGGCGGTGCTGGAATTCATTCCCTTTGCCGGGCCGCTGGCAGCCAGCGTGGCGGCGCTGGTGGTGGCCGGCTTCAGCGGGTATGACCATCTGCTGTGGCTGTTCGGCTTCATCATCGGATATCGGCTGTTCCAGGACTACGTGCTTAATCCTTACCTGATGAGCGAAGGCGTGGAGGTCAGCCCGCTGATGGTGATCCTGGGTTTGCTGGCGGGCGACCAGCTGGGTGGCGTGGTCGGTATCTTCCTTTCGGTGCCGGCGATGGCGGCGCTGAAGATCATCTTTACCCGTGCCTCGGCGGCGCAGAAAGCGCGCCGCGCCGCCGAAGCGCGCGAAGCCCAGCTCGCGGCTGAAGCGCAAGAGCGGCAGAATGCATCGCAGGCGCCGCAGACGGTGGTGCAGGTCAATATCGGGGAAAAGACGTAACCGGTTCGGGCGGTTCTTATGCTGGCGGGAAGTGCAGCGTGAAGCGTATCCACCCCGGCTGCGGGCATTCCACCGTCGCCGTGCCCCGATGCAGCGCCATGATGGCTTTCACGATTGCCAGTCCCAGCCCGTTGGATTCGGTATAGGCACTGCGTGAGCGGTCTCCGCGGTAGAAACGGTCGAACATGCGCGCCATGGTGTGTGGCGTGGCATCGTCGCTGCGGTTTTCGACGATGATGCTGCTGCCGTTTCCGTCGCTGCGCGCGATGATGCGCACCGTGCTGTCGGCCTTGCCATAACGCACCGCATTGATTACCAGGTTGCTGACTGCGCGCCGCCACATCACCAGGTTGGCGTGGCAGCTTCCACCCACCTCCAGCGCGAAGCGCATGCCGCGTTCGTCGGCAATGCCTTCGAAGTAATCGGCGATCTTGCCCAGCTCTTCGTGCAGGTCCAGTGCGGCGCAATCGACTGCCAGCGTGGCGTGATCGGCTTGCGCCAGGAACATGATGTTCTCGACGATGCGTGAGATGCGCTGCAATTCTTCCACATTCGATTCCAGCAACTGCTCATACTCTTCCGGTGTGCGGCGCTGGCCTAGCGCTACCTGGCTCTGGCCCATCAGCACATTGATCGGTGTGCGGATCTCATGCGCCAGGTCGCCGGAGAATTGCGACAGGTGTTCGTAGCCGGCCTCCAGCCGATCCAGCATGGCATTGAACGATACCGCCACGCGCCGCAGTTCTTGCGGCATGCCATCTTGCTCCAGCCGCATCGACAGACGATCGGGCGTGATCTGCGCGGCGCGGCGGCTCATCTCCAGCAGCGGACGCAAGCCGCGGCGCAGCAGCAGGAAGCCGAGCAGGGCGGTCAGCAGCACCGCGCCGGCGGCGGCGCCGGCGATGCGCCAGCGGTAGCTGCGCAGCATGTCCGCTTCCTGCACCATGACATACGCGGCGACGATTTCGACCGTATCGGCATGGCCTTGCCCGTTGCCGACTTCGGCCAGCGCCGACACCCAGCGGATGCGCACGCCATCGGCGCGGACGGTGGTGAACAGGTCGGCGGCCGAGAGCGGCGTGCCTACCGGGATAGGTTCCATCTCCGGCGGCACCAGGTGATCGGGATTGCTCTGGATGAAAGGCGCTTCGCCGCGGCGGCGGAAGATGCGCACGTCCTGCTCGTTGCCCATCATGCTTTCGAACAGGGCCGGGCGCTGCTCCATTTGCTCGACGTTGTAGAGGTCGTGCATCAGGTTGCGGAAGTGCTCGACGCGGCCGGTCAGCGCCTGGTCGGCGCGCAGTTCCAATGCCTCGCGCACCGAACCGTACAGGTACCAGCCGAGCCCGGTCACCACCAGGCAAGCGATCAGCGCGAACAGGGCCGATACGCGCAGCGTCAGCGTCCAGCCGCGCATGGTGGAGGCAGGGCCGTTCATGGGTTTTCCGAGAACATGTAGCCTACGCTGCGCACGGTGTGGATCAACTTTTTCTCGAAAGGGGCGTCGATCTTGGCGCGCAGGCGCTTGATGGCGACGTCGACCACGTTAGTATCGCTATCGAAGTTCATGTCCCAGATCTGCGAAGCGATCACGCTGCGCGACAGAGCTTCGCCCTGGCGTTTCACCAGCAAATGCAGCAGCATGAATTCCTTGTTGGTCAGCGCGATGTTGACGCCCTGGCGCGTGACCTTGTGGCGCACGTGGTCCAGCTGCAGATCGGCGATCTCGACAACCTCGGCCTCGCGCACTACGCCGCGCCGCAGTAAAGTACGGATGCGCAGCACCAGTTCAGTGAAGGAAAAGGGTTTGACCAGGTAGTCGTCGGCGCCCAGTTGCAGGCCGCGGATGCGGTCGTCGACATGGTCCTTGGCGGTCAGGAACAGCACCGGCAGGTCGCGCTTGGCGCGCAGGGCGCTCATTATCTGCCAGCCGTCGATGCCGGGCAGCATCACGTCCAGCACCACCAGGTCGTAGTCCTGCTCCAGCGCCATGTGCAGGCCGTCGGTGCCGTTGCGGGCGAGGTCGACCGCATAGCCGGACTCGCGCAGGCCCTTCCTGAGGTAGTCGCCGGTTTTGGGGTCGTCTTCGATTACAAGGATGGCCATGCGCGAAAGCTTGTCAGATGCGGGAAAATGCAGCAGATTTTAGAGCGCATTTGATGAAACGGCGTGGATTTTCTTCATGACAAAATTGTCATCAAATTGCCACCCGGATGTCACCGCATCGCACTTAGCATGGCCACACGTAGCAAAGCATTGCCCGATTGCCGCATTGCCCGGCGCCAACCCATTTTTTAGCGAGAGCCCCATGCTGATCAAGATCCGCCCCGACCAGATCGAGATACCCACCGCCTCGGAAATCACGCCCAAGGAGATCTATCTCTCGCGCCGCAGCTTCATGGCCAAGGCCGCGGCCGCTGCTGGTGGTATGGCACTGGCCGGCGGCTGGGGCGCTTTCCCGGAAGCATTCGCACAGCAGGGGCGGAAGCTGCCGGCCAAGCTCAATAACGCCTACGCGGTAATGGACAAGCAGACCGCCTACAAGGACGCCACCACCTACAACAACTTCTACGAATTCGGCACCGACAAGGCCGACCCGGCCAAGAACGCCGGCACCCTGAAGACCAGCCCGTGGACGGTGGATATCGAAGGCGAGGTCAAGAAGCCCTTTACGCTGGACCTGGAGGCGCTGATGAAACTGGCGCCGCTGGAAGAGCGGGTCTACCGCCTGCGCTGTGTCGAGGGCTGGTCGATGGTGATCCCCTGGATCGGCTATTCGCTGTCGGCGCTGATCAAGAAGGCCGAACCCACCGGCAACGCCAAATATGTGGAGTTCGTCACCCTGGCCGACAAGAAGCAGATGCCCGGCATCTATGACCCCATCCTCAACTGGCCCTACCGCGAAGGCCTGCGCATGGACGAGGCCAACCATCCGCTGGCGCTGCTGACCTTCGGCATGTACGGCGAAGTGCTGCCCAACCAGAACGGTGCGCCGGTGCGCATCATCGTGCCGTGGAAGTATGGCTTCAAGTCGGCCAAGTCCATCGTCAAGATCCGCTTCGTCAAGGATGAGCCGAAGACAGCGTGGGATATGTATGCGCCGCAGGAATACGGCTTCTATTCCAACGTCAACCCGAACGTGGACCACCCGCGCTGGTCGCAGGCCACCGAGCGCCGCATCGGCGAAGACGGTTTCTTCACGCCAAAGCGCAAGACGCTGATGTTCAACGGCTACAACGACGTGGCCGGCTTGTACTCGGGCATGGATTTGCGCAAGTACTTTTGAGCGGAACAGTCTCCATGCAGCTCGCTCCCGCCACCCTCCGCAACCTCACGCCGCGCACGGTCAACGTGCTGTGGTGGCTTTTCCTGACGCTGGCCTTCGTGCCGCTGGCGCGGTTGGTGGTGTTGGGCGTAGTCGACTCCGGCAGCGGGCTGGGCGCCAATCCGCTGGAATTCATCACCCACAGCACCGGCGACTGGACGCTCTATTTCTTTTGCATCACGCTGGCGGTGACGCCGCTGCGCAAGATCACCGGCATGAACTGGCTGGTGAAGATGCGCCGCATGCTGGGACTGATGGCCTTTCTTTACCTGAGCCTGCACTTCACCACGTTCGTCTGGTTCGACCATTTCTTCGACCTGGGCGAGATCTGGAAGGACATCGTCAAGCGGCCTTTCATCACGGTCGGCGTGACCGCGCTGCTGCTGTCGATACCGCTAGCCGTCACCAGCACCAACGGCATGGTGCGCCGCTTGGGGGGCAAGCGCTGGCAGGTCCTGCATCGCCTGATCTATCTCATCGTGCCGCTGGGCGTGCTGCATTATTGGTGGGACAAGGCCGGCAAGAACCTGATCGCGCAGCCGCTGCTGTTCGCCGTACTGGTGGGCACGATGCTGGCGCTGCGCCTGCTGTGGCGCCAGGCGAAGAAAGGGCGGGAGAAGGCCCCGGCGACACAGGAGCCGGCTTCTGCTACACGCTCCTGACAAGCAGTTCGTTTTGATTTGATGTTGTCGTCACTTCCGTTCCGGAGAAAACCATGTCCATCCTGAAACCCGTCGCCATCGTCTCGGTGGCCGCCGCGCTGTGCCTGGCGCTGGCATCCCTGGCGCGCGTCAATGCCGCCGAACCTGCCGTTGCCGTGCCCGCTGCAGCGGGTAAGGCGCAGCTTTCCTCGACTGCGCAAAGCGAAACAGTCGTACTGGCCGGCGGCTGCTTCTGGGGCGTGCAGGGCGTGTTCCAGCATACCCAGGGCGTGCTGCGCGCGGTGTCCGGCTATGCCGGCGGCAAGCGCGCGGCGGCGACCTACGAGATGGTCAGCAGCGGCAGCACCGGCCATGCCGAATCGGTGCAAGTGACCTACGACCCGCGCAAGATCTCCTTCGGCCAGATCCTGCAGATCTATTTCTCGGTGGCGCACGATCCGACCCAGCTGAACCGGCAGGGGCCGGACCAGGGTACGCAATACCGTTCGGCCATCTTCACCGCCAGCGAGCAACAGAAGCAGGCGGCCGAGGCCTATATCGCCCAGATCAACGCTGCCAAGGTGTTTTCCTCGCCCATCGTGACGCAGGTGACGGCGCTGCAGGGTTTCTACCCGGCCGAGGATTACCACCAGGACTACGCCACCCTGCATCCCAACCAGCCCTATATCGCCTATAACGACCTGCCCAAGATCGCCAACCTGCAGAAGATGTATCCGGCCATCTACCGGGCCGATCCGGTTCTGGTGCTCAAACGCTGACGCCGTTCATGTCCGGGGGGAAGGATGAGACAATACGGCGGTCCGCATAGCCCGCCCCGTCATGAACCCGACCGAAACACTGAGACAAGCCTTCCAGCTCTTCGAACAAGAACATTACGCTGCCGCCGAGCAGATACTGTTTGACCTGCTGGAGAGCGAGCCGGCCAATGTACAGGCGCTGCATCTGCTGGGCAGCGTGGCGATGGCGCAAACGCACTTCGAGGAAGCGACCATCGTGTTGCAACGCGCCCTGCGCCTTCTGCCGGAAAGCGCGCAAGAGGCATTGCCCATCCGCTACAAGCTGGGGCGCGCCTTCTACGAGCTGGGCCGGGTGGAAGATGCCTTCCTGTTGTATCGCGCGCTGATAGAAGCGGGCCACCGGATGCCCGAACTCTTTGTCGCCGCATCCGCCGCGCTGCAAGCGATGTCGCCCTCGGGCAAGAACGATACGCAAGCCATTGCGTTATTGGATGACGCCTTGCAACTGCAAGCCGATGTCCCCGATACCTGGCACCGCAAGGCCATGCTGCACGAGCGTGTCAAAGATTGGGAATCTGCACGCGCCAGCTTGCAGCAGGCGCTGCGGCTGAACGACCAGCGCGCCGTCTATTGGCACGATGCCGGTGCGGCGGAGCACGCACTGGGCGACTTCGAAACGGCCCTCAAGTTTTACGACCAGGCGCTCATCCTCGATCCCGATTACGTCGATGCCCATGTCAGCCGCGGCACCAGCCTTGCGCGGCTGCGGCAATACGACGACGCCATCGACAGCTACCAGCGTGCGCTCAAGCTGAAACAGGACGATCCCGAGGCCAAGCTCAACCTGGCGCTTTCGCTGCTGGTGCTGGGCCGCTTCCAGGAGGCCTTGCCGCTCTACGAATGGCGCTGGGAAGGGCGCAGCGCGGACCCCTACCGCCACGAAGCGATTCCCGCATGGAATGGCGCCACACCGCTGCGTGGCAAACGCATCCTGCTATGGGCGGAGCAGGGCTACGGCGACATCATCCAATTCATCCGCTATGCGCAACTGATCGCCGATGCCGGCGCGCAAGTCGTACTCGAAGTGCCCGCCAACCAGTTGCCGCTGCTGGCGAGCTTGCCGTCTTCCTCGCCATTGGAAATGATTGCGATCGGTGAACCCGTGCCGGCGGTGGATTGCCAATTGCCGATGATGAGCCTGCCTCTGGTATGCAATACGCAATACAGAGAGATTCCCGCCGCCATTCCCTACCTGTATGCAGACGACGTACGCAAGCAGGCATGGATGGCGCGCATCGACGCACTGGCGCCGCGCACGTCGGGACGTGTCCGCGTAGGCATCGTCTGCTCAGGCAACCCGGGCAATACCAACGACTATCGCCGCTCCATCCCGCTGCAACAGTTCGCGCCACTGGCGCAGGCACGCGCGGATATCGATTTCTTCGCCGTCCAGCCCGATCTGCGCGAAGCAGACGCTGCCTGGCTGCGCACGCAAGCAGGCTGGCACTGGCTGGGGCAAGGGATAGGCAATTTCAATGAAACCGCTGCCGTGTTGTCCTGCATGGATCTGCTGATCACGGTAGACACCGCCGCTGCCCACCTGGCCGGCGCACTGGGCCTGCCAGTCTGGATCGCACTGCCGTTCGCGCCTGACTGGCGCTGGTTCCTGAATCGCCACGATTCGCCGTGGTATCCAACTGCGAAGCTGTTCCGGCAGCAGCAGGCCGGGCAATGGAGGGATGTGATGCTGGCAATCAAGGCCGCGCTGGCCATTTCGGATTTTTCTGGCCGCTAAGGGGGCTTACAATTTGTTGGCCGGCGCGTCTTCGAAATAACGCTTGGTGTTGATATGCACCAGCGGACTTTGCATCAGTTCATCCAGCGCCCACCAGCGCAGTTCTGAATGCTGCGCGTCGGGGACGATGTCGCTTCCGGGCGGCAGGCTGCAACGGCATCCCAGTGCCACGTAATGCGTGCCGAAACCTTCGCGGCCCAGTGCATTGTCGGCATAGATATGGTCGAATGCACCCAATAATTCCCAGCTTGCCGGCTCCACACCGAGTTCCACCTGCGCGACGCGCCGCACGGCATCCTTGAGCATTTCGTTCTTGCGGATACGCCCGCCGGGAACGAACCAGCAATCACTGGCAGGCTGGTTGCGCCGATAGCCGAGCAGGATCTCGTTGCGCGCATTGCAAACCAGCAAGTCGATCGATACCAGCGGGGTGGATTGGATCACCAGGGCAAAATCGTCAGCACTGAGTTTCATGGTCGGCGCGCGAAAGGGGAGGTGGAGTGGCCAAAACAGAAAAGCCTTCCAAAGGCATGCTTTGAAAGGCTTTGAAATTCTGGTGGGGCGTCACAGATTCGAACTGTGGACCTACGGATTAAGAGTCCGCTGCTCTACCAACTGAGCTAACGCCCCGTGCTGCACGTTGTTGCTCTGTGCTGCAAGAAAGGACGCATTATAGGTGGGCTTTCAGTGCTACGCAAGCCTTTTTCAACAAATCTGAAAATAATTTTGGGCGATTGTTGCATGTGCAATGTGTCCAGCCGATCTTGGCGCAGGCTTTGCGTGCAGGTGCCGTCCAATCGTTCCTCAGATCCCGCTCTTGATTCCGTTGACCCAGGATTTCGTCGGCAGCTTCGTCTGCGACGCGATCTGCGCGGCGCGTTCATACAGGGCAGGAAAGTCGAACTGCCGTTGTCCCTTGAAGGCGATCGCGACGACGTTGCCGTCATGGACTTCCGGTAACGAAACCACTGTATCGAAAGCGAATTCCATACGAAGTGTAATTTGAGGGGGGAGGGGATTTTTGAGAGGCGCTGTATCGGCGAACTCTTCGATTAAGAGAAAAGATGACTTATTAAGAATGCAGCCAGCCTGCGTTGAGCAGGCTGGCTCGCTTCAAACGTTGATGTGGGTGTCTGCTATCAGCGAATATCGTTATCGTTACCCGATGACAGCGGGCTCGGTTGCAGCAGTTGTTTCAGGCGTTGTGCGCCATCCGGCGAGAGTTCGCCGTTTTTCATGCTGTCAAGCAGCTTCTGTACCTCTTCTTTATCGGCCGCCGACAGGTTCTGCCCGATCTCGCCACTGTCCAGACGGCGTTGCAGTTCCGTCCCGGCTATTCTTTTTCCATCAGGGCTTGCATCGGCACTCATCGCATCATTCAATAGCTTGTCGGCGGGTACACTTTGCATGTCTTGGCCACGGCTCCGCTTGGTTATCTCCCACTCCAGCGGCGATGATGAGAAAGGAATTGCGAGTAGATTGGACATGCTTGGCTCCATGAAGAAAATATTGAAAGAGCCCATAAGTGGATGGGTAGAATATTTTTGTTCCATATTGACTGCAAGATTGCAAAGTCAATGACGCAGAGAGCGTTGATGGCGCTGACTTTTTCTGAGGGGAATGTACTGCTGAGAGGGGGCTTGATGCAGGGCGTTTTGTCGATGAACTCTACGATTAAGAGCCCGCTGCTCTATCAACTGAGCTAACTCCCGTGTTGCACGTTGTGGCTCTGTGCTGCAAGAAAGGACGCGTTATAGGTGGGCTTTCAGTGCTACGCAAGACTTTTTCAAGAAATCTGAAAATATTTTGGGCGATTGTTGCGTATGCAATGTGCTCAGCCGATCTTCGCCCAGGCTTTGCGTGCAGGTGCCGTCCAATCGCTCCTCAGATCCCGCTCTTGATTCCGTTGACCCAGGATTTCGCCGGCAGCTTCGTCTGCGACTCGATCTGCGCGGCGCGTTCATACAGGCCAGGAAAATCGAACTGCCGTTGTCCCTTGAAGGCGATTGCGACGACGTTGCCGTCATGGACTTCCGGCAGCGAAACCACCGTATCGAAAGCGAATTCCATCGCCCTCAGGTTCTTGGCGTAGCTGGGATGGTCGCCGAACAGGTTCACCGTCATGATGCCGCCGGGCGCCAGGCTGTCGTAGCAGGCCTGGTAGAACTCCGGCGTGTCGAGTACCGGGCCGCGAGCGGTGGCATCGTAGAGGTCGACCTGCAAGGCATCGATGATGCCGTGTCCGGCCGCATGGACGATGAAGTCCATGGCATCGCTTTCGATGAGCATCAGGCGCTCGTCGGGTTCGGGCAGCTTGAACATGCTGTGGCAGATGGCGACCACCGCCGGGTTCAGTTCCACCGCAGTTACCTGTGCCTGCGGGAATTCACGGTAGGCGAACTTGGTCAGCGCGCCCGTGCCCAGCCCCAGCTGCACGATATGTCGCGGCGACGGGTTGAACAGCATCCAGGCCATCATCTGCTGGGCATATTCCAGCTCGATCCAGTCCGGCTTGCGGATGCGCATGGCGCCTTGTACCCATTCGGTGCCGAAGTGCAGGTAGCGCACGCCATCCAGTTCGGACAGCGTCACCGGCGCGAACTTGGGCTTGCGGGGTTTGACGGCGTCGGCGCCGAGGCGGCGGCGGTTGGGGCCGGCCTTGGTGTTGGCCTGGGCTTCGATGGATTTTCTTCTGATCAGCATGGTATGGAATCGGGTGAAGGCAGCGCAGCCGCCTGAGATGCGAAATGATACCTTGCCGGGCATCCGCGACGGAGTTTTGCTGCGCTTCCTGCATATCGACATGCGGATTCATTCCTTCTTTCCATGCAGAGCGTATGTGACGATGCTGTCCTTATTCTTATCGGGGACATCATGCAATTCGCTTCAATGGCAAAACTGGCAGGCGCGCTGGCGGCGCTGACCCTGGCGTTGGCGCCGCACGCGGCATCGGCGCAGGACAAAACGAAGATCAAGGTCGGCATCTCGGTGGGCAATGCTGAGAGCACCTTCGAGGTGGTCAAGAAAGTCGCCGCGTGTGAAGGGCTGGAGATCCAGCTCGTGGTCTTCAGCGACTACCTGCAGCCCAACGCGGCGCTGGCCGCCGGCGACCTGGATGCCAATGCCTTCCAGCACGTGCCTTATCTGGAAAGCCAGATCAAGGCGCGCGGCTACAAGATCGTGCCGGTGGGGCTGACCCTCACCGCGCCGTTGGGCATTTACTCCAAAAAATACAAGTCGATCGACCAATTGCCCAACGGCGCCACCATCGGCATCCAGAACGACCCCTCCAACGGCAACCGCGCACTGCTGCTGTTGCAAAAGGCGGGCCTGATCAAGCTCAAGCCCGGCGCGGGTGAAAACGGCGTCAACGCCACCCCGCTGGACGTGGTGGACAATCCGAAGAAGCTCAAGCTGGTCGAACTCGATGCCGCGCAATTGCCGCGTTCGCTGGACGACCTGGCCGCGGCCTCGATCAACAACGACTACGCCTTCAAGGCCGGCCTGTCGCTGCAGAAGGACACTATCGCCGTGGAAGACCCGCGCGGCCGTTATGCCAACGTCATCGCCACCCGTGCCGAAGACAAGGACAAGCCCTGGGTGAAGAAGCTGGTGCAGGCCTACCAGTCGGAAGATGTGCGTAAATTCATCGAAAGCGAATTCAAGGGATCGCTGGTCCCTGCATTCTGAGTTCTTGGGAACGTTGCCCGGAATTCCGACGAAGATTTGAACGAGGTGAATGAAAAATGCCGTCCGGTTGAAACCCGGGCGGCATTTTTCATTTCGATTCGGCAGGCCGGTGGTTGCGTCCATGGAAATGTTGATCCGGCGAGCAGCCGCTCATATACACTTCGGCCATGCTCAAACATTTCATTTTCTGCATCAAGCTGGCCATCGTTTTTGCCGCCATCGTCTTCTTCGGCAAGGCGGTGCAGTACCTTATTTTCAACGGCGGCTTTTCAGGCGAGTTCTTCGACTATGTATTTTTCCGCAAGACGTAATGCGCTGAATGTCTTGCCTGCATACCTGCATGTAGGCTCCGGTGCCTCATTTCTTTTCCGCTTCCAGTTCCATCCATTGTTCCAGCTTGTCTGCATAAGGCAGGGTAAAGGCCGGGCTGCTCGAAGGCAGCGCTAGTATCCGGTAGCCTGTAGCCATTTCTCCCAATGCTTTCCTGCCGATGCGTTCGGCCGTGCCGCCGTTGAAGGCGATGGTTTCCAGCGTCGGCAATTGCTTGAGCAAGTCCACCAGATCGTTATGCACGATGTTGCGCATATTGCTGTCCAGGCTGCCGCGGCGATTGGCGGTGCCGACCACGTCCCACAATCCGATGCGATGTGCCAGCAGCGCCTGCAGGCGATCCTGATAGGGCATCGCCACCAGGTCGTCTCCGGTGATTGCCGAGAGCAAGCGCCAGAACCCGTTGCGCGGATGGCCGTAGTACTGGCTGACAGCCAGCGAGGCAGCGCCAGGCAGGCTGCCCAGGATCAGTGTGCGGGTATCGCGCGCCACTACCGGCGGAAAGCTGGCCAGCAGCGGATCGGCAGCAGTGAATTCGAGCGTTTGGCGCCCAGGGTTCCCGGTCGGCATGGTTTCTTTGGCTGGAGATGAAAATAATTTGACGGTGCGCCACAGGCGGCAGGGCGAGGCACAATGACGCGGCAAAACAGCGATCTTAGCGTAATTGCCGCAGGCGCAATTGCCCCAACTTCAAGCACACATTCACGGAGGAAGACATGGCAGGGAAAGTCATCGTAGTGACCGGCGGCAGCCGCGGTATCGGCGCGGCTACGGCCAAATTGGCGGCGCGGCAAGGGTATGCGGTCTGCGTCAACTATGTGTCCAACCGCGATGCGGCCGAGGCCGTGGCCGACGAGATCCGCAAGGCTGGCGGCCGTGCCATCACGGTAGCGGGTGATGTCGCCAAGGAGGAAGACATCCTGCGCCTGTTCGCCACCGTGGACAAGGAACTGGGGCCGGTGACCGCGCTGGTCAACAATGCCGGCATCCTGGACCACCAGTCGCGCCTGGACGGCATGAGCGCCGAGCGCATCAACCGTGTACTGATCGCCAACATCACCGGCAGCCTCTTGTGTGCACGCGAGGCGGTCAAGCGCATGTCGACCAGGCATGGCGGCCGCGGCGGCGCCATCGTCAACCTGTCGTCGATGGCGGCCAAGTTGGGCGGGCCGGGCGAATATGTCGATTACGCCGCTTCCAAGGGCGCGATCGACGCCTTCACCATCGGCCTGGCCAAGGAAGTGGCGGCCGAGGGTATTCGCGTCAACGCCGTGCGCCCGGGCCTGATCTATACTGATATCCACGCCAGCGGCGGGGAAGCCGGCCGCGTCGATCGCTTGAAGGATGCCGTGCCGATGAAACGCGGCGGCACCGCCGAAGAGGTCGCCAACGCCATCCTGTGGCTGCTGTCGGATGAATCGTCCTATGCCACCGGCACTTTTATCGACGTGTCCGGAGGGCGTTGATCCCCGCTGCATCTGCAGCATCTACCTCGCCGGAGGCAGGCATGAGTATCGTTACCCAGCGCCGTATCGACCAGTTGCTGTCGCGTTATGCCGAGAGCCATCGGCATCCGGTCAACGAGCAGATCCACTGCGTTTGCGTTCCGGCCATCGTGCTGTCGCTGCTGGGCCTGTGCTGGACGGTATCGCCAGCCGTGTCGCTGGTGGTGGCGGCCGCTGCGCTGGCGTATTACCTCAGTTTGTCGCCGCCGCTTGCCGCCGGCATGCTGGCCATGACGGCCGTGATGCTGGTGATCCTGGCCCGTTTGCCGGCGGGCGCGGTGTTGCCGCTGTCGGTGGCGGTCTTCGTGATCGCGTGGATAGGGCAGTTCATCGGCCATAAGATCGAGGGCAAGAAGCCTTCCTTTTTCGAGGATCTCCGTTTCCTGCTGATCGGGCCGCTGTTTGTGCTGGGGGTGCTGTACCGGCGCTGGAATATCCGGTACTAGGCCCGTTGGCATCGATTTGTATGGCGGAGCGCGGCATTTTGTCGAAATCCGGGCGAAATGCAAGAAATGATGAAGAAAACAGGCAGGAACGAAGCGCTGGAAGTCCGGTCAACAGTTGGTTTGTATTAATATGTCAAGAGTTGTTTGCCCTACGGGAAATGGCGCAAGCATGTCTACCCTCAATCAGCAAACAAAAAACGGCCCGATGACCGGGCGAATTTTCAGTCGGAGTGTCTGTATGAAGAAATTGCTTTTAATCGTTGCACTGAGCTCGCTGGCGGCAGGCTGTGCCTACACGCCGAATTCGGCCAGTGTCTATAACACTCGCCAGGCGCAGGGTGAACAAACCGTTCGCATGGGCGTGGTGGAGTCGATCCGCAACGTGACCATCGACAAGGGCGCTTCCGGCGTGGGCACCCTTGCTGGCGGCGCACTGGGCGGCATCGCGGCCGGTTCCAACATCGGCGGCGGCAACGGCGCGCTGGCAGCTGGCATTATCGGCGCCCTGGCCGGCGGCATCGCCGGTAACCAGATCGAATCGCGCATGGCCAATCAGGCCGGCCTGGAAATCACCGTGCGCCTGGATAACGGCGAACTGCGCGCCATCACCCAGGATGCGGACGAGGCTTTCCGTGTTGGCGAACGCGTGCGCTTGCTGTCCAACGGCCGCACTACCCGCGTAACGCATTGATGCACTGAGCTTTACCCGCTCTGCCTGAAAGCAGGACTTCGGTCCTGCTTTTTTTCGTCCTTTCGTCCATTTCCCGGTATTGCCCGCCGATCGCGTCAACGCTTTTCGCGTTCGATCCATTGCTCGCGTCGGATTCGGTACAGGTGATGCAAGCACAGCGGATGTCCCGCGGGCAGGCGCGGATGCAGGAAGTCTTCGCGGATGTCGCACTGCATGCCCAGCCTTCGCATGACTGCCAGGGAGTTGAGATTGGCGGGGGCGGTAAACGAGACGATTTCCGGCAGCGCCAGCGCATGGAAACCGTAACGCAAGGCGCAGGCAGCCGCTTCGGTGGCGTAGCCTTGCCCCCACGCCGACGATGCCAGGCGCCAGCCTATCTCCACTGCCGGCGTGAAGTGGGCATCAAAAGAAACGTTGAGCAGGCCGACAAAGCCCGCGCATTCGCTGACGCCAGGAATGTCCAGCACCCACGGCCCGAAGCCGTATTGGTCGAAATGCGTTTGGATGCGGTCGGCCAGCGCATCGCTGTCATACCGCGAGAGTGGGGTGGGGAAGTGCTTCATGACCAACGGATCGGCATTGATGGCGGCAAAGGGCTCGCGGTCGGCAGTGCGCCAGGGGCGCAGCAGCACCCGCGCACCCCGCAGCAGTGCAGCATCAGGCTGTGGGCTGTTGCTCGTCATGTGGTTGCCGGCGCTTGACCAGCCAGATATACAGTACGGTTTGCAGCAGCGCCATCGTGCTGCCGACGATCACTTCCCCCACGCGCATGAAGGCCAGGTGCAGTTCCTGGTGCAAGCCGCTGCCGGAGAAGGCGGCCGACAGCAGGATCACCACCGTTGCCGGCCCCAGGCGCCAGTTGCTGGGATAGTTTTGCAGCAGCATCGCCACCACCACGGCGGCCGTCAGCGCCACCAGCATGGCCAGGAAGGTCGGGCCGAAAATGATGAGCGAGATGCAGGAGACCACGCAGCCGGAAATGGTGTTGATCAGCCGTGCACGGAAGTTGGCCTTGGCCACCGTCATATCGGGCTCGGTGACGATGATCAGCGAAATCATCGCCCAGTAGGGTTCCTGGATACCGAGTGCGCGTAATCCGTACCACAGGATCAGGCAGCCCGATAGGATCTTGACCAGATAGACCAGGGCGTTCTTGCGCGGATTGATGAAGTTGAATTCCATGTGCAGTTGCCAGGCGCAAGGCGCGCCGCCATGTGGCGATGGCGTGCGCGGCTACGCGTAGTTCAGCTGTTTTCGGTTTTATTGAGCGAGTTTGTCGCGCGCGTCTTTCAGTTCCGCCTCGGCATCGTGCAGCTTCTTTTCCTGCTGGGCGATTTTCTTTGGTTTGCCCTTGGCGTTGGCCTTGTCCAGGTCGGCCTGGCGGGCAGCGACTTTTTCTTCCTTCTTCTTCACGTCGGCTTCGCGTTCGCGGCGCAAGCCTTCGTCGGTGCAGTTCGTTTCCAGCTGCTTCTGGGCGATCTTCAGTTTTGCTTCCTGCGCCTTGTTGCCATGCGCACGCGCCTGTTCGAGCTGGGCCTGCACATCGGCCTTTTTGGCGGCACAGCCGGTCAAGGCTTGCGCCGATACATGGCCGGCACAAATCAAACCGACGGCCAGGAAAAGCGACAAAGCGAAGGGTTTTTGCATTGCGAGGCTCCAGGTGAAAGGAAAAAGGGAAATGCCGTCCTACTGTATAGCGCATGCGTTGCCGAGGCAACCAGAAGGCCGCGCGTAGCTCACGCTACGGGGGAGGGAAGCGGATAGGTCGGATGTTTCGGGCAGCGATACCCGTATTTTGGGCACGACAATGCGGCCGGTCATTTCTGACGCGGCAGGCGATGGCAGGGATCGCGCGCGCTGCGTTATCGGCGGCGCGACAGAAAGCGCGACAAGGCGCCCGTGCGAATCCGGGTGTAGCCGTGGAACAGGTGCGCGGAGCGCAGCCGGGGCGAGATCTGGATGGCGTTGTGCAGCAGGTATTCGGTCGGCTGCCAGCGCATTTTGGAATAGTCGCGCCCGGTCGAGAGGTTGAGGTATTCGAAGCCGTTCGCAATCGCCCATTGCACCGCATGCACCACGACGGTGGTCATGATGCTGTATTTGCCCCATTCGATGTCATAGCCGGAGTAATACAGGTACAGGTGGCGGTCGCAGACAAAGCCGATGCGGGTGGCGACCACCTGGCCTTTGATCTTGACCTGGAACAGGCGCAGGCGGTCCTGCTCCGCCATCTTGTGGACGAACGCCGTCAGGAAGCGGCGGCTTTTCTCGCGCTGGAATACGTTGGCATGTTCGACCGTGTGGTCGGCTTCCGAGCGCAGCGTATGCAGGTTGAAGAGGGTTTGCATGGCATCGGGCACCTCCTCGGGCTTGCTGACGACATGCACCTCATGGTGGTGCTCATCGCGCTTGAGCGAATTGAAGCACTTGCGGATCGCTTCCTTCATGTTGCGCGACAGGCTGGTCTTGAGTTCTTCCCAGGTCGGCGGCAGCGCCAGGTAGCAGACCACGCGCGGCATCGGTTGTTCGGCCGAAGGCGTTGCCAGGATGAGCGCCTGCGGCAGCGACAATCCCTGCCATTCGATCCAGTCCCATTTGCGCTTGCAGGTGTGCAGGTGGTTTTTCAGGGTGGCCACGGCCAGTTCGCGGTAGTTCGGATCGCAGATGAGGCCGCGGATTTCGGTGACGTTGGGATCGGCGCCAAAGAACTGCAGCACCCGGATGCCAAATGCCTTGATGCCCGGCCGCATGCTGACCATCATCGGGGCGATTGCAATCAGCTCGCCCTGGGCGTTACGCAAGGCGAAGGAATACAACTCGTCCTGGATCATCATCTTGGCTTGCCGATGATGGTTCCACCACAAGATATTCCAGGCTGACGAAGTGAATGGCGTGCGCAAATACAGCTTTCGTTCCAACGTATCCCATTCGTCGGACAATGCGGCCAGCTCTTCGAAGCGATGTATGACTTGCACTTGCAGTTTGGCGACTGCGGATGGCGTTTCTCGTCGCATATCCCTCTTTATTTTTTTCGACGCAGCGTTATTCTTTTTTCGAAACTTATTGATTAAACAACAATATGTAGTTGTTCTTTTATAATTTTTTCTCATTAAGTGAGACTTTTATATTTACAACAATTTACAAGTAAGATGGCAAGGAAGGATGAGCTTCTTGCCTTTAGATGCTGGGGCGCAGGTGAGAAATGAAAAGCGAATGACGTCCTGCCATCGATGTATCCAATGCCGGCGAAAGCTGGAATTTGTGCGGGAAAAAGCGTCGAGGATGAAAAAACGGCGGCCCAAGGGCCGCCGTTTCGGTACTGATGGATGTTGGAGGGAGTTACTTTGAGGCCATCCCCAGCAGCATATCGTTCAGCCGCTTGACGAACCCGGCCGGGTCGCCCAGCGCGCCGCCTTCGGCCAACAAGGCCTGGTCGAACAGGATATGCGACCAGTCGTCGAACTTGGCCTCTTCATACTTCAGGCGCTGCACCAGCGGGTGGTCCGGGTTGATTTCCAGGGTCGGCTTGGACTCCGGCGCATTTTGGCCGGCCGCCTTGAGCATACGCATCAGGTTGCCGGAAAGTTCGTTCTCGTCGGCCACCAGGCAGGTCGGCGAATCGGTCAGGCGCAAGCTCACGCGCACGTCCTTGGCCTTGTCGGCCAGCGAAACCTTCATTTTCTCGACCAGATCCTTGAACTCGGTTTCAGTTTCTTCGTGCTGTTTCTTTTCCGCTTCGTTTTCCAGCTTGCCGAGGTCGAGGCCGCCCTTGGCTACCGAGGCCAGTTCACGGCCCTCGAACTCCGTCAGGAAGGACAGCATCCATTCGTCCACGCGGTCGGTCAGCAGCAGCACTTCCACCCCCTTCTTGCGGAAGATTTCCAGGTGCGGGCTGTTCCTGGCGGACTGGTGGTTCTCGGCGGTGACGTAGTAGATCTTGTCCTGGCCTTCCTTCATGCGGCTGACGTAGTCGGCCAACGAAGTGCTCTGGGCATCGCCCTCATGGTGGGTAGAGGCGAAACGCAGCAGCTTTGCGATGCGCTCCTTGTTGGCGGCATCCTCGCCGATACCTTCCTTGAGCGCCTGGCCGAACTCGGTCCAGAAGCCTGCGTACTTATCCTTCTGCGCCTGCTCGTCGCTGTTGGCCAATTCTTCCAGCAGGCTCAGCACGCGCTTGGTCGAACCTTCGCGGATGGCGCGCACGTCGCGCGACTCTTGCAGGATCTCGCGCGAAACGTTGAGGGGAAGGTCGGCCGAATCGATCACGCCCTTGACGAAGCGCAGGTAGACCGGCATCAGCTGCTCGGCGTCGTCCATGATGAACACGCGCTTGACGTACAGCTTGATGCCGCCGCGCTTGTTGCGATCCCACATGTCGAAGGGCGCGCGGGCCGGGATGTACAGCAACTGGGTATATTCGCTGCGGCCTTCCACGCGATTGTGGGTGTAGGCCAGCGGGGCGCCGAAGTCGTGCGAGATGTGCTTGTAGAACTCTTCGTACTGCTCGGGCGTGATGTCGGACTTGCTGCGGGTCCACAGGGCGCTGGCCTGGTTGACGGTTTCCAGTTCGTCCTTCTGGACGGTTTCCTTCTTTTCCTCGTCCCATTCTTCCTTGTTCATCAGGATGGGCAGCGAGATATGGTCGGAGTACTTGCGGATGATGGACTTCAATTGCCATGCAGAAAGGAACTCGTCTTCGCCTTCACGCAAGTGCAGGATGATGTCGGTGCCGCGGTCAGGCTTGTTTATTGCTTCTACCGAGAAGTCACCGGCGCCTTCGGATTCCCAGCGCACGCCTTCATCGGCCGGCGTGCCGGCACGGCGCGTCTCGACCGTGATGCGGTCGGCGATGATGAAGCCGGAGTAGAAGCCGACGCCGAACTGGCCGATCAGGGCTGCGTCCTTCTGCTGGTCGCCGGAGAGCCGGGAGAAGAATTCCTTGGTGCCGGACTTGGCAATGGTGCCCAGGTGCGAGATCGCCTCGTCACGGTTCATGCCGATGCCGTTGTCGGAGATCGTGATGGTGCGTGCGGCCTTGTCGAAGCCGACCGTGATCTTCAGTTCGGGATCGTTTTCAAAGAGGGTGTCGTTGTTGATGGCTTCGAAGCGCAGCTTGTCGGCGGCGTCGGAAGCGTTGGAGATCAGCTCGCGCAGGAAAATTTCTTTGTTGGAGTACAGCGAGTGGATCATCAGCTGAAGCAACTGTTTGACTTCAGCCTGAAAGCCCATGGTCTGTTTTTCGGATGCCATGTTTATTCCTTGTGATTAATTAAAACAAATCGAGTGGATAGAAAAAGACAATCGTGATTGAGCCAGATATAGGGAGAGATGTGTGGTTTTTCAACCGCATTTTCCGTGAGTTTTTTGAGTTTTCTTCAATTCTGCGGAATCCCCTGATAGCGGAATGACATCGGGCTAAAGATAATCAACAGCCATTGAAATCAATCAAGTCAATGGAAGTTAAGTGATTTTTTAAAGATTTACTGTAATTCTCCTGCAATGGGCGGATGTTAAAATAAGTTTTGTCAAAAAAGAAAGTTTTGTTGGCGCGGATATCAGTATTTCGCTGGTCAGCCAATGTCAAGGATGAAATTTTTGTTGACATACAATCAGTATTTTTTGACCAGCTAAGAATAAGAAACAAGAAGGGAAGGTTGGGGCATGTAAATCTGGATCGGCGCCAATGGCTGCCGATTTTTCTTATTTGCAGTGATGGGGCAGGGGGGCCGGTCGGGATACCGGTTTGTCGCGTTGATGATAGTTTTCAAAAGCAAGCGTTTTTCATTCGGTGTCTTAGTTGGCCTGATTGCACAGCATTCCATTTGTGCCGCACAAAGCATGGCTCCCATGTCGGAGCCACCTGCTCGCCTCGTTACGCCGGTACAGGCCGTACCTGAAAAGCTGGAAGCGCCGCCGCAGATCCGCCTTGGCGCCGATCCTGCCGGCCCGGCCGCTGCCGATGCCCGGCTGCCGGCGCTATTGCCGCTGGATGCCCAAGTTGCGCCCAGCCCCGACGACGAGATCCTGATACTGCTGCGCCAGGCCGATTCAGGATTTACCGGCAACGCCATTGCCCTGCCAGAGGTGCCCATCGCCGCCGAGGGCGAGACGGTGCCCAATCTGACCTTGCACCAGGTGCTCGACCTGGCGCTCAATAACAGTTACAGCTACGCCGCCACTGCCGCCCAGGCCGACCAGGCCTCCTACGCCGCCAATGCCGCCGCCGGCCAGATGGGGCCGACCCTGGACCTGCGGGCGCAGAAGGGCAAGGAATATTCGTCGCCATCCTCGGTGATCGATCCCAATACCGGCCAGATCCTGCGCGCGTCCGACCACAAGCGCTGGGATGTCACCCTGATCGGTCGCCAGCCGGTGTTCGCACCGGGCTCTTACTTCGATTTCCAGAAATCCCGCGCACTCTCGCAGGCAGCCGACCTGCGCCGCGACGATGCGCGCGAGACCCTCTATTACAACGCCATCAAGGCCTACTACGACGTCATACGCGCCTACGCATCGCTCTCGTTCGCACGCAGCTATTCGCAGCGCATGAACGCCTTGCTGGATTACATGCGCAAGCGCCTTGAAGGCGGCGGCGCCAGCCGCATCGACTTTGAACGCGTACGCGGCCGTTCGCTGACGGCGCAAGCCGCCGTGGCCGAGGCGGAAGGCGCGCTGGAAAGTGCGATGGTCACGCTCAACCAGATCACCGGCCGCAAGATCGAGCAGGTCGAAGTCCCCGACCGCATGATGCCGCCGGTCCCCGACAGCTCCAGGCTGGCCCTGAAGGACATCTACGAAACCAACCCCGGCGTACGCGCGGCGCGGCGCGATGTCGATGCCGCCAGCGAAGAACTGAAGTCGGCCCGCTCCAAGTTTTCGCCGACCTTCGCCGTCGAATGGACGCAGCAAAAGACGCGCGGCGCAGGCGGCGCCATCGACACCACCGATGGCGGCCTGCAACTGGCGACCGACCGCCGCCTGATGCTGGTGATGACGATGAACCTGCTCAACGGCGGCAGCGACATGTATTACCAGAAGCAGATCGGCGCCAAGTATGTGGAAAAGAGCAATACCGTGCTGGACCTGGAGCGCAAGCTGCGCGAACAGGTCGAGATCAACTACCGCACGCTGGGCGCGGTGAGAAAGCGCATGGAGATTTCGCGCCAGGCTTACCTGACCACCGCCAACGTCGCCGATGTGTTCCTGGAGCAGCTCTCCACCGGCAGCAAGCAATTGCTGGATGTGCTCGACGCTTACCAGCAGGCGTATCAGGCACGCATGGATTTTGCGACGCTGCTGTTCCAGCAGGCCGATATCAGTTACCAGATCTTGCGCAACACCGGCCGGGCGTCGCCGCCAAGGGCCGCGCCGGCGCAGGCAGTCAAATAGCATTCCGGGGGGAAGCATGGAGGGGGGAAAGGAACAGAATTTCTGGCCGGGCTTCGTGGATGCGTTGTCCAACGTCGTGCTGGTCATGATTTTCGTGGTCGTGGTGTTTGTCGTCACCTTGTTCTATTACTCGCAGAAGCTGGCCCAGATGAAGGTCAGCAAGCTGGTCGCGCAAAGCCAGAGCCAGGAGGTGCAGGGCACCGTGCGCAGCAAGGCCGACAAGGTCGAAACGCCGGAAGCGAACGATTCCAATGCCTCGCAGGTACGCGCCGACAAGGATCGTGCGCAGGAAATCGAACAGCTCAAGCGTGAAGTGGCAACCTTGAAAGCCAAATTGGCCGCGCCGCCGCTGCAGTCGGATACGGGCAGCATGCGCAGTGCCGCGGCGCCGTCCAGCCCCAATGCGATCCAGGTCAAGACCGAACCGCTCAAGAACGAGATTGCTCCGGGCGTGCGTACCGATGCCAATGAAAAGGCGGTGGTGCTCCATTTCGATTCCGACTCGACCCAACTGACCGAGGACGGCACCAAGGCCCTGGACAAGAACCTGGCCGACTGGGTGCGCCGGGCCAAATCCAACCAGGGCAAGATCGTCGTGACCGGCGTGATCAGCTCGGCCGGCTATAGCGACAGCCGCCGCCGTGCCTATTACCGCACCGTGGCGGTGCGCAACTACCTCATCGATTCGGGCGTGGACAAGGAACGCGTGGTGAGCCGCGTGGCGACCGCCGAGAACGCCGTCGAGAATGCTTCGCGGGTCGTCGTCCAGTATCTGGCGGGCACAAAATGATCGGCTCCTTCAAGCCCGGCACAGGCCTTGGGATCGCCTCCCGCGGCAAGGGCTTCATGCGCCGCATTGCACCGCGCCTGGACCGCCGCCTGGGCCAATTGGGCGCCATGCCGCGTCCGCGCCTGGCGGTGCTGGCTTGCGCAGCGCTGCTGCTGCTGTTGCTGGTGTGGTCGATATTCGCGCCGATCGATATGGTGGTGCGCGGCACCGGCCGCATCGTGGCCTCCGAACACAACCAGGTGATCCAGCATCTGGAAGGCGGCATCGTCTCTTCCATCCTGGTGCGCGAAGGCGCGGCGGTGAAGAAGGGGCAGACCCTGATCTCGATTGCCGACGTGCGCGCCAATGCCGACCTGGGCGAAGGCCGCGTGAAAATCCTCGGCTTGCGCGCCAGGATCGCCCGCCTCAACTCGGAAGCCAGCGGCGCCTCCTCGCTGCAGATGCCGGCCGACCTGGCGCGCGACGATCCCGCCGTGCAGAGCGAGCAGGCTGCTTTCGCCGCGCGTACCGCCAAGCTGGCGCAAGAACTGTCGGTATTGCGCGAACAGTCGGCGCAGCGCCAGGGGGAGCTGGGCGAAGCCGTCAGCCGCCAGAAGAGCCTGGCCAGCGAGCTCGACCTGGCGCAGCGCCAGTACAAGCTGGTCCACAACATGCTGGAGCGTAACGCCGCCTCGCAACTGGAAGACATCCAGTCCGCCGCGCGCGTGCAGGATGCGCAAAGCAAGCTGGCCGCCACCAATGCCATGATCCCGCGCCTGAACGCGGCGATTGCCGAATCGCAGGCCAAGATGGGTGAGGCCTCCTCGCGTTTCCGTTCCGATGCCCGCACCGACATGACCGCGGCCGAAACCGAACTGGCGCGCCTGCAGGAAGAAATCAAGTCGCGCAACGACCGCGTCTCGCGTTCCGAAGTGAAGGCGCCGATGGATGGCGTGGTCAACCGCGTGCTGATCAACACCATCGGCGGCGTGGTCAAGCCGGGCGACGCCATCGTCGAAATGACCCCGAGCGACGACAAGCTGGTGATCGAAGCCAGGATTTCGCCATCCGACCGCGCCCAACTGATGGTCGGTGCGCGTGCCCGCGTGAAGGTCTCGGCGTATGACTACGGCGTCTACGGCGCCATGGACGGCGTGGTCACCGAAGTGAGCGCCGACACCGTGCCGGAAGAGAAGGGCGAGCGCTACTACCGCGTCAAGATCGAAGTGGCGCGCGGCGCCGACGAGCTGCAGCGCAAGCTGTCGCTGATGCCCGGCATGACCGCCACCGCCGACATGATCGTCGGCCGCCGCACGGTCTGGCAGTACCTGATGTCGCCGTTGTCGCGCTTCTCGCAGACCGCGTTGAGGGAGCCGCGATGAACCGTTTCCTCCCTGCCGTTTTTACTGCCGCCCGGACTGTCCGGGCGGTGCGCGTTTTCGCTTCTTGCATTGTTTGTGTCGCCAGCCTCCATCGCGTTCATTTCCCTGGAACCTCGTACGTATGAAAAACCTACGCCATTTCTATGCACTCGCCGCCATCCCGACGTTGCTGTTGCTGCTCGGCGCTTTCCTGTTTCGGGCTTTTGTCATCCATGCGGTCCAGATCAACCCGTTCCTGAACCTGTTCATCATCTCGGTGGCCGTGTTCGGCGTGGGCCTGATTTTGTATAACCTGTGGCGCGTCAACTGGGAGTACGACAAGCTGATGCGCTTTTATGAGCGCACCAAGGCCGGCGAGTCGATGGATGAACTGGTCAAGGCGCCTGAATTCGCCGGCACCGAGATCGGCCAGGTGCTGATCAGCGTGGCCAATACCAAGGGCCGCCTGACTTCGCGTATCGAGCAGGAAACCATCGAACGTTCGCTGCACGACCTGCGCGCGCACCTGGAGGCGAAAACCGAATTCCCGCAGTTCCTGACCGGCTTCATGATCGCGCTGGGCCTCCTGGGTACCTTTATCGGTTTGCTTGAAACCCTGGTCGGTACCGCGGCGCTGATCGACGGTTTCGGCAAGGCATCGGCCGGCGGCGACATGGATGCCTCTTTCATGCATCTGGTGGCCGACCTGCAGAAGCCGCTGGCTTCCATGGGCACCGCGTTCTCGGCCTCGATGTTCGGCCTGATCGGTTCGCTGGCGCTGGGC
Organism: Herbaspirillum chlorophenolicum; assembly: GCF_001189955.1. Classification (GTDB taxonomy): domain Bacteria; phylum Pseudomonadota; class Gammaproteobacteria; order Burkholderiales; family Burkholderiaceae_D; genus Herbaspirillum; species Herbaspirillum chlorophenolicum. The sequence goes on from NZ_LFLT01000001.1 coordinate 232,305, forward strand.
CTGACGCTGACTCCGCTGCGCGGCGCCGGCAAGAAGCTGGTGGCGCGCGCGCGCGAATGCATCACCGATATGGTGCAGCACGTGATCCATGACATGTCCGGGCCTGCGGCAACACAACGCCAGGGCGTGTCCGAAACCTTCCTGGCGGAGTTCCTGCAAGACCTGATGGTGCTGCAGCGCGAATCGATCATGGCCGCGCGCAACAGTTCGGAAGCCTCGCTGCAGGCAGGCATCAAGCTGGAAGGCTTGAACGAGCGCCTCAACAATATCGTCCAGCTGTTCAACGACAGCATGGAAGAATCGCGCAGCCTGCGCCAACTGGTGGCCTTCGGCCCGCGCATGCACGAAGTGGGGCAGCAGACGCTGGAAGAAATCCGCAACGTCGGCCAGATCATCAACCAGAAGGTGACTTCGGCGCGCGACCTCACGGACAGCTTGTCGTCGCTGGAAGAACGCCTCTCGGTCAACGGCGATATCGCCAACCGCACCTTCGAAGTGCTGCCGCAGATCGTCTCCACCATCCAGTCCGGCCAGATCGCGCTGTCGACCGCGCTGACTTCGCTGCAGACGCAGCAAAGCGAAATTTCCAGCATGAACGAAAAGAGTGCGCAGAACATCGCGCAGTTGCCGGCCCTGCTGAACCAGATTTCGATCCGCTTGGCCGACGAGATGGGCGCCATCCAGTACCAGGCCGAAATCCACTCCACCGTGGCGTCGCGCCTGGGCGAACTGGGCACCACCATCGGCGAGAACTCCAGCAACATGGCGCGCGACGCGCTGTCGGCGCGCCAGTTGCAGATCGACCTGGCCAAGCACATGGCGATGCAGAACGACCGCGTCAAGAACCTGGGCAACATTCCGCAATCGCTGACCTCGATCACCGAGGCCCTGATGCGCCAGAACATCAACTGGCAGACCGTGATCGACGAAATGCGCTCGGGCCGCCAGACCATGGTCAAGGACCTGCGCCTGGAGTTGCGCGAAGCCATCCGCGAGATGTCCGCGGCCAACAACCGGGCATCCTGACCGCCCGGTCCGCCTGAGTGGGCATCAAGGAGACGAAGGCAATGAACGAAAGCGACCAGATTCACGTCGACCAGCCGCAAGCCCTGTTGCAGGACTTGCGCAAGGACCCGGCTTACCTGTCGCTGCTGCGGGCCTATGGCAGCCGCTTCGTCGAAATCATCGTGGCCGGGATCCTGGTCAACGTGCTGGGTCTCCTGATGCCGCTGTATTCGCGGCTGGTCTACGACAAGGTGATCGGCAACCACATCCCGGAAACGCTCTGGGCGCTGACCCTGGGCATGCTGCTGTTCATCGCGCTGGAACTGGTGCTGCGCATCATCCGGGTGTATTACACCGAGCAACTGGCGGGGCGCCTCGATGCCGAATTCGACGAAGTGTCGGCGCGCCGCCTGCTCAGCGCCAAGGTGTCGGCGCCGGTGGGCGTGGTGCTGGCGCGCTACCGCGACTTGTCCGGCGCCCGCGACCTGCTGTCGTCGAACTACATGCTGTTGCTGGTGGACTTGCCGTTCCTGCTGTTGTACCTGGTGGCGATCGGCTTGGTTGGCGGCCATCTGGTGTGGGTGATGCTGGTCGGCGGCGCCATGCTGGTGGGAGGGCAATTGTTGTTCAAGGTACCGGCCAACGACTATGCGGTCGCCGCCATGAAAGCCGGCATCGGCAAGATCGACAAGATGGCCAGCCTGGTCTATGGCATGGATACGCTGAAGACTTCGCAGTTGCAGGACCGGCTGGTCAACGCCTTCCTGGCCGACGCTGCCGACAATGCCGTGGCGCAGGCCAAGAGCCGTTTCTGGATGAACACCGGCTACGCGGTGGCGACCGTGGGCTATACCGCGATGTCGGTGGCCACGCTGGTGGTCGGCGTTTACCTGGTGGAAGACAACGCCCTGACCGTGGGCGCCCTGATCGCGGCATCGTTGCTGATCAGCCGTTCCACCTCGGTGCTGTCGTCGCTGTCGACCTTCCTGGGACGCATCGAAATGTTCCGCCGCGCGCGCGCCGAGTTCGACGCCTTGTTCGACGAAACGCAAGAACAGGGCGGTGCCGATGTGCTGCGCCAGGAAATGCGCGGCCTGATCCAGGTCGGCAACCTGACCCTGCATCTGGACAAGAAGGAAAAGCCGGCCTTGATGCAGGTCGCGTTGACGGTACAGCCGGGCGAGAAAGTCGGCATCGTCGGCCGTTCCGGCTCGGGCAAGTCGACCCTGCTGCGCGCGCTGGCCGGATTGCACCACGCAGAAGCAGGGCATGTGCTGATCGACGGCGTGGCCGTGACCGCCTACGCCCCGCAAGTGCGCATGCGCAATCTGGGATTCAAGCCGCAGGAGCCGTTCGTCTTCGACGGCACGCTGGCGGCCAACATCTTCGTCGGCGACCGCGTGCTCGGCAGCCTCTATGAGGCCGCGCTGGGCGTGTCCGGACTGGATGAATTGATCGCGCGCGGCGAGCTGCGGCTGGACCAGATGCTCAAGGCGCCCGGCAACCTTTCCGGCGGCCAGCGCCAGATGGTGGCGCTGGCGCGCACGGTGGCGACCAACCCGCGCATCCTGTTGCTCGACGAGCCCACCACCGGCATCGACCAGGCCACCGAGGCCCGCATCATCGAGCGGCTGATGGCTTTCTCGGCCCAGCGCACGCTGCTGGTGGCGACCCATAGCCCGGCGCTGCTGCGCCGCATGGACCGCATCATCGTCATCGATGGCGGGCGTATCGTCGCCGACGGGCCGACCGCACAGGTGTTGCAGTGAGGGCAGAGGCATTTCAGTACGGCAGTTCCGGATTGATTTGATGTAACGACAACCGATCACGATCTTCGACAGCGAGGAACTATGGCAACCGCAAACTCATCAGCAGCGAACTCCGCGGAAAAAATCACCGGCCCGGTCCGGGTGGTGATGCCCGACCAGACCGGCAGTTTTCAGATCAATACGCCGCGCGGCGCGGTGCAGAAGGTGCAGGTGGTCGACGTCGACATGGTGCTGCACATGGCCGACGGCTCCAAGGTCGTGCTGGCCGGCGGCGCCATGGAGGCGATGGACGACAAGTCCAAGGTCCGGTTTTCCGACACCAGCGCCGATACCGGCCGCCTGCTCGATACCGTGGGCAAGATCCCGCTGCAGCCCAACGACCAGTCTCGCGTACTCAATTCCGACCCGATCGCATCGGCCGACCATACCGCCACCACTGATGCCATCGGCCCGGGGCAGACCCACGTGGCCACCGACCGCAGCTCGGCGGCAGTCTCCGATCCGGTCAGCCAGTTGGCAAAGATCATTTCGGACAATTCGCATTCGGTGACCAATGGCGCGCAGAACTTGTCCGTGCCGACCCAGCCGACCGCCGGCGATGCCTCCAGCACGAACGTGGCTGCCGCCCTGGTCGCTAGCCAGAGCAGCAACGATGCCGCATCAAAGCCGTCCGAAACGCAGTTGCCGCCGGAGCGTCCGGGCACTGTCCCGTCAACCCACGTAACCGGCCCCAATGCACCGTCGCTGTCGGTCAACCTGGTCAACCTGACGACCCAGGTCCAGGTCGGCGATGTCCTGTACGGCAGCGGCGGCACGCCATTGTCGGCCACCGACGGGTCCAACGCGGTGCAGTTTGCGCCACAGGTGATCACCGCCGGCAATGACGTGCACACCATCTATGCCTCGGGCAATAACAGCAACACCTTCGTCAAGGTGTTCAATGTCACGGTCAGCGGCGATGTCACTGTTACCAAGCTGACGGTTTCCGGCGTACCGGCCGATGTCACCATCCTCAACGGCACCAACCTGGGCGGCGGGGTCTATCAGATTTCGGTCGACCCGAGCCAAAAGGTATTCAATCTGCAGTTCCAGTACGGCACGGTTGTCGCGGACCCCAATACGCCTGCGGTGCATGAGAGTTTCCAGCTCTCCTTTGTCACCACACTGGCAACATCGGATGGAGTCCTGACCCTGACCGAGAACCGCTATGTGGCGATCAAGGACGCGACCTCGTCGGCCGATTTGACCTATCTCGATCCGACCACGGGCAACAACGTGCTGATTCTGCCGGCGCAAGGCGTGCCGCACGAAGTGCATGCCGGCGATGGCGGCGTGACGATCTACGGCAGCAACGCCAACGATGCGCTGTATGGCGGCGCCGGTAATGACACCCTTTACGGCGGCGCCGGCAGCAGCAGCTTTTTCCAGGGCAACGGCGGCGCCGATATCATCGTGGGCAGCGCCACCGGCAACAATACCGCCAGCTATGCCGGTTCCTCTACCGGCGTGAAAGTGGACCTGACCACCGGCATAGGTACCGGCGGCGATGCGGAGGGCGACCGCCTGACCAACATCCAGAATCTGGTCGGCAGTTCGCATGACGATATCTTTGTGGCCAACAGCCAGGCCAACAAGTTCGACGGCGGCAGCGGCGGTTCGAATACGGTCTCGTATGAGCATTCGGCCAGCGGCGTGACGGTCGACCTGGTCAACAACAAGGGGACCGGCGGCGACGCCGAGGGCGATACCTATACGAATATCCAGAACGTCATCGGCAGCACCGGCAACGACACGTTCATCGCCAATGCCGCAGCCAACCATTTCACCGGCAATGGCGGTTCGGACACGGTCTCGTATGCCGCCTCGACCACCGGCGTGACCGTCAACCTCAAGCTCGGGGTGGGCCAGAACGGCTATGCGGCCGGCGATATCTACACCGGCATCCAGAATTTCATCGGCAGCGCCTACGACGATGTCTTCATCGGCAATGCCGACATCAACAATTTCGACGGCGGCGCCGGCGGCAACGACACGGTCAGCTATGCCGGTTCCAGCGCCGGCGTGGTGGTCAACCTGGTCACCGGGCGCGGTTCCAACGGCGACGCCGCAGGCGACACCTATACCCGCATCCAGAATGTAATCGGCGGCAACGGCAACGACGTCTTCGTGGTCGGCCTGGATAGCAAGAACTTCGATGGCGGCGGCGGTACCCTCAATACGGTCGACTACAGCGGTTCGTCCTCGGCGATCACGACCAATATGCTGACCAATACGGTCACGCGGTCCTTCGAGCCGGTCAACCAGTTGACCAACATCCAGAAAATCGTCGGCAGCTCATATTCGGATACCTTCATCGGCGGCACCGGCGCGGATATCTTCGATGGCGGCCTGGCCGGTTCCGACACGGTCGATTATTCGGCCGGAGGCTCGGTGACGGTCGATCTTTACAACGGCACCGGCAGCGGCGGCAACGCCCAGGGCGACACCCTGATCCATATCCAGAACGTGATCGGCAGCAGCGCGGGCGGCAATACCTTCTACGCCAGCGCCGACGCCAACCATTTCGACGGCAACAGCACCAGCGGCAACACGGTCAACTACTCGCACGCCACCGGCGGCGTGGTAATCGACCTGACCAACTCGCGCGACAATACGCTGGCCCAGAACTACGCCACCGGCGACACCTTCACCAACATCCAGAACGTGGTGGGCAGCGTGTATGACGACCTGATCGTGGCCACCTCCCAGGTCAACGCCATCGACGGCGGCCTGGGCAACAACACGGTCAGCTACGAGCAATCGACCGGTGCGGTCAAGATCGACCTGGCAACCGGCCGAGGCAGCCTGGGCGATGCCGCCGGCGATACCTATGTGCGTATCCAGAATGCCATCGGCGGCGCCGGGGACGACATATTCGTGGCGAGCAATGTGGCCAACAGGTTTGATGGCGGCGCCGGCAGCAACACGGTCAGCTATGAGCATTCCAGCAGCTCGGTGAAGATCAACCTGGCGACCGGGCAAGGCAGCCAGGGCGATGCCGAGGGCGACACCTACGTCAACATCCAGAACGCCATCGGCGGCAGCGCCGACGACACCATCGTCGCCAGTGCGGCCGTCAACGCCATCGATGGCGGGGCCGGCAACAATACCGTCAGCTACGAGAACTCCACGGCGGGCGTGAAGGTGGACCTGTTCCTGGGCAAGGGTTTCAACAACGATGCCCAAGGCGACACCTATACGAACATCCAGAATGCCACCGGGGGTTCGGGCGACGATATCTTCGTCGGCAATGGGGTGGCCAACAGCTTCGACGGCGGGAGCGGCAACAACACGGTCAGCTATGAGCACTCGACCGGCGACGTGACGATCAATCTCGCAACCGGAGCCGGCAGCGGCGGCGATGCCCAGGGCGACCGTTACTACAATATCCAGAACGCCATCGGCGGCGCCGGCAACGACACCATTATCGCCAGCGCCGCCATCAATGCCATCGACGGCGGCCTGGGCAACAACACGGTCAGCTACGCCAATTCGGCCGGCTCGGTGAAGGTCAACCTGGCGACCGGCAAGGGCTTGCTGGGCGATGCCTTGGGCGACACCTACGTCAATATCCAGAACGTGATCGGCGGCGCCGGCGACGATATCCTGGTCGGCAACGGCGACATCAACATCATCAACGGCGGCGGCGGCGGCAACAATACCGTGAGCTATGAAAGTTCTACCGGCGCAGTGCGGGTGGACCTGGGCAACCGGGTGGGTACGCTGGGCGATGCGGCGGGCGACACCTATATCAATATCCAGAATGTCACCGGCGGCGCCGGCGACGACATATTCGTGGCGAACAATGTGGCCAACAAGTTTGATGGCGGCGCCGGCAGCAATACGGTCAGCTACGAGAACTCGGCCGCCGCCGTCAAGGTCAACCTGGCAACCGGCCAAGGCACGCTGGGCGACGCCGCCGGCGACACGTATGTGCGCATCCAGAACGTGATCGGCGGCGCCGGCGACGATATCCTGGTCGGCAACGGCGACATCAACATCATCAACGGCGGCGGCGGCAGCAACAATACCGTGAGCTATGAAAGTTCCACCGGCGCAGTGCGGGTGGACCTGGGCAACCGGGTGGGCACGCTGGGCGATGCGGCGGGCGACACCTATATCAATATCCAGAATGTCACCGGCGGCGCCGGCGACGACATATTCGTGGCGAGCAACGTAGCCAACAAGTTTGATGGCGGGGCCGGCAACAATACCGTCAGCTACGAGAACTCGGCGGCCGGCGTCAAGGTCAACCTGGCAACCGGGAAGGGCACGCTGGGTGATGCACAGGGCGATACCTATACGAACATCCAGAACGCGATCGGCGGCGCCGGGGACGACATCTTTGTCGGCAACAGCGCCAGCAATGCATTCGATGGAGGGGGCGGCACCAATACCGTCAGCTATGAGAATTCGACCGGCGCCGTCACGGTCAACCTGGCGACCGGAAAAGGCACCGTGGGAGATGCCGCGGGCGATACTTACGTGCGCATCCAGAATGTCATCGGCGGCGCCGGCGACGATTTGATCGTTGCCAGCGCGGACATCAACGTCATCGATGGCGGCGCCGGCAACAATACCGTCAGCTACCAGAACTCCACGGCTGGCGTGAAGATCAACCTGGCGACCGGGAAAGGGACCGGGGGCGACGCCGAAGCCGATACTTACCTGAATATACAGAACGCCACCGGCGGCGGCGGCAACGATATCTTCGTCGGCAATGGCGTGGTCAACAAGTTCGATGGCGGGGGCGGCATCAACACGGTGAGCTACGAGAACTCGACTGCCGCCGTGACAGTCAACCTCGCCACCGGGAAGGGCACCCAGGGCGACGCCGCCGGCGATACCTACGTCAATATCCAGAACGCCATCGGCGGCGCCGGCGACGACTTGTTCTTCGCAAGCAGTGCTGCGAATGCCTTCGATGGCGGAGCCGGTTCCAACACCGTCAGTTATGCCAGCACTACCGGTTCGGTGACGGTTGACCTTTCCACCGCAGGTGCGGTCGGGGGCGGAAGCGCCGCGGGAGACACCTATGCCAATATCCAGAACGTGATCGGCACCAGCGCGGCGGACATCCTGACCGGCTACGGCGTTGTCGGTGTGAAGTCGGTGCTCACCGGCGGCGCCGGCGGCGATACCCTGACCGGTGTCGCTGCCAACAGTGCCTATACCTGGGCCAGTTATGCCGGCTCATCGCAGGGCGTGGTGATCGACCTGGTTACCGGCGCTGGCAGCACCAACAGCAACGGCGGCGGCAGCGGCGTCGGCGATGCCGCTGGCGACACCCTGAGCAACATCGACAATCTGGTCGGCAGCAGTTTCTCGGACATTTTCATCGCCAACAGCAAGGTCAATATTTTCGATGGCGGCGGCGGTGGCCTCGATACCGTCAGCTACGCGAAATCCGACGTGGCGGTGACCGTGGACCTGTCCGGCCAAACCTATGCGACCGGCCTGAACGGCTATGCCGCCGGCGACAAGTACATCAACATCGCCAACGTGATCGGCTCCAGCGGCAATGACACCTTGATCGGCTCGGCCACCGCCAGCCGCTCTGAAGTGACCGGGGGCGCAGGCGCCGACAACCTGTTCGCCGCCGGCAGCAACGTGGCCAATACCTACGCCAGCTATGCCACGTCGTCTTCGCCCGTTACCATCGATTTCATCAACAAGGTCGGCCATGGCGGCGACGCCGAGGGCGATATGCTGAACAATATCGTCAATGCCATCGGCAGCAACGGCAACGACCTCTTCATTGCCAGCAGTGCCGCCAACAAGATCGAAGGCGGGCTGGGTTCCGATACGGTGAGCTATGCCTTCGATACCGTGGGGGTGACCGTCGATCTTTATACCGGCAAGGGCAGCGGCGGCTGGGCCGCGGGCGATACTTACCTGAGTATCGAGAACGTCATCGGCGGTTCCGGCAATGACGTCTTCTACGCCAGTGCGGATAGCAATAATTTCGATGGCGGCGGCGGCAACAATACCGTCAACTATTCCCATTCGACCTACGGCGTGGTGGTGGACCTGGTCAACAACGTCGGCGGCGACATGGATAGCAGCCACCAGTCGCTGGCGAACGGCGACACCTACACCAGGATCCAGAACGTCGTCGGTTCCGCCAGCAATGACCTGTTCTATGCCAATAGCGACGCCAACATCTTTACCGGCGGCGGCGGCAACGATACGGTGAGCTACGCCAAATCGGGCGGCGGCAATATCATCGCCAACCTGGTCAGCCACATGGGCAGCGGCGGCATCGATTCCAACGGCGACCAGTACTACGGCATCGCCAACCTGGTCGGCAGCGGCGCCGCCGGCGTGACCAATACCTTGACCGGGGATAACGGCAGCAACATCCTGACGGCCACGGGCAGCAATACCACCAATTATTTCTACGGCGACGGCAACACTGCCGCGACCACCAACCAGACCGACACCTTCAATGCCCAGGCCGGGGGCAGCAATTACCTGGTCGGAGGCAGCGGTGCCAACATCTTCAATGTCAGCGCCAATGGCACCTCGGGGGTGTCCAACCTGGCCCTGGCCGAAGGGCATGGCATCAGCACCACGCTGCACTTCGAAGGCCTGGGCAGCAAGCTGGATCTGAGCACGTTTTCGCATCGCACATCCAACATCAACACGCTGGATGTGTCCACCAGCACCAACGCCAATTTGCTGGTGTCTTACGACGATGTGCAGCACATGGGCGTGAACAACATCCTGACGATCAAGATGACTGCCACTGAAAGTATCCAGATCAATACGGCGACACCCCAGTATTACCTGATCTTCGGTAACGGCGATTATGTGTTCTACAACGACGCCAACCATTCCACGGAGGTTGCCCGCATCCACGTGGTGCTGGCCTGACCGGACGGCTGACAGCATGCAAAACGGGACACGATGTGTCCCGTTTTTTTGCATGCAGGATAGCGGCCGGCGGCGTCAGCCGCGCTTGCGCATGTGCTCCTCCAGGAAGCGCCAGATCCCGGGATCGGCCATGCTGGCGACATTGATGCGCATGCGCGTGGACGGCAGCTGGCTGGGAGAGAACAGGCTGCCCGGCGCCAGCAGAAAGCCTTGTTCCATTGCCTTCTCGGTCAGCACGTTGGTGTCGCAGTGCGTTTCCACCCAGAGGAACATGCCGCAAGGCGGCGGTTCGCCTACATCCATTCCCAGCTTTTCCAGCTGGCGCACGACCTTGTCGCGGGTGCTGTTCAGGCGCGCGCGCAGGCGTTCGGCATGCTTGCGGTAATGCCCCTCGGACAGGATCTTGTAGGCCACGCGCTCGCCGATCTCGCTGGTGGTCAGGGTCGACAGCATCTTGCGGTCGGCCAGGTGCCGCGCCAGTTCGGTTGACGTAGCGATAAAGCCGACCCGCAGGTTGGCCGACAGCGTCTTTGAAAATCCTCCCAGGTAGATCACCCGGTGCAACTGGTCCAGCGCGGCGATGCGCGTGGCCGGCTGGACCGCCGAGCCGGGGTGCATGTCGCAGTAGATGTCGTCTTCAATGATGGTGAAGTCGTGCTCCTCGGCGATGCGCAAGACCTGGAAGGCCTTGGCAGCCGACATCGAGGTCGAAGTGGGGTTGTGCAGCACCGAATTGATCACGTACAGCTTGGGCTTATGCAGCGCCGCCAGCTCGGACAGCTTGGCGATGTCAGGCCCATCGGCCAGGCGCGGGATGCCGACCACTTTGGCGCCGAGCGCGGCGAACGAGCCGAACATCAGGAACCAGGCCGGATCGTCGACAAAGATCACATCGCCCGGGCGCAGGAAATGGCGCGCGACGGTATCCAGCGCCTGTGTCACGCCGGCGGTCATCACGATTTGCTCGGGGGCGGCGGCGATTTCATGTTCCGCCAGTTTCAATTGCAGTTGCTGGCGCAGCGGCAGGAATCCTTGCGGCGTGCCGTAGCCCAGCAGCAGCGACTGGTTCTCTCGGCTGATGGCGCGCAGGGCGTTGGCGATCAGTTCGCCATCCAGCCAGTCCGCCGGCAGCAGGCCGCCGCCGGGCATCTTTTGCGGCGGCATCTGGCGGAACATGTTGCGCACCAGCCAAACCACATCCAGCGCGCCTTCCGCATCTTCCTGAACCGCTGCTGCGCGTGGCGCAGCGGCGCTGAAATTGCCGCCCATCGGGCCGACCGGCGAGCGCTCCCGCACGTAGAACCCAGAGCCGCGGCGCGACTCCAGGAAGCCCTGCGCCACCAGCCGGTCGTAGGCCTCCACGACGGTAAAGCGCGAGACCTCATGGGTTTCGGCGAACTGGCGGATCGAGGGCATGCGGGCGCCGGTGCGCAACAGCTTGTCGTCGATGCGCGAGCGGATGCCGCGCACGATCTGCTCCACCAGCGAGTCTCCGCTTTCACGCGACAGCAGGGGCCAGCCAGGGGCGAGCGCGCCTTCATTGCTGACGGCATTGGCGGCCGGGGACGGCGGGGGGAGCAAGCTGGAGCGTTTCACTGTATTGGTCATTTTGCCGTGACAATGTTCAGGGTTATTTACCTAAGTGTATAGGTACTGTACCGGTATTGTCGATTACGATGGCTTGCAATGCAAGGCTGATCGAAAGCAACATGGCAGCCTTGTCCAACCATGCAATACGCCATTCCCAAGGAGACACGCCATGACCTACGCCGCCAACGAACTGCTGCCCAGCCGCGCCGATATCGAGCAGGCCGCCAAGGTCGTCTATGGCGCGATGGCGCCGACGCCGCAATTGTCGTGGCCGCTGCTGAACCAGGCGCTGGGCGCCCAGGTGTGGGTCAAGCATGAGAACCATGCGCCGACCGGCGCCTTCAAGGTGCGCGGCGGCATGGTCTATCTCGACAAGCTGGCGCGCGAGCAGCCGCAAGTGCGCGGCGTGATTTCCGCCACACGTGGCAACCATGGGCAGTCGGTCGGGTTGGCGGCGGGCCGTTTCGGCCTGCAGGCCACCATTGTCGTCCCGCAGGGCAACAGCCGCGAAAAGAATGCGGCCATGCGCGCCTTGGGCGTCTCGCTGGTCGAGTACGGCAGCGAGTTCCAGGAAAGCCGCGAACATGCCCAGCAACTGGCGCGGGAGCAGCAATTGCACATGATCCCGTCGTTCCACCGCGACCTGGTGGCCGGCGTATCGACCTACTGGATGGAGCTGATGGCCGCCCAGCCGGATCTGGATGTGGTGCTGGTGCCGGTCGGCCAGGGCTCGGGCATGTGCGGCGCGGTGGCCGCGCGCAATGCGCTGGGGTTGAAGACGCGTGTGATCGGCGTGGTGTCGGCGCATGCGCTGGCGTACAAGCTGTCGTTCGAACAGGGCCAAAAGATCGAGTCGCCGGTGTCGACCCGGATCGCCGACGGCGTCGCCTGCCGCGTGCCCGACGAGGCTTCGCTGGCGGTGCTGCGGGCTGAAGTCGATGAAGTGATTGCCGTCACCGACGACGAAGTGATGGATGCCATGAAGATGTTCTTCATCGCCACCCACAACGTGGCCGAAGGCGCCGGCGCCTGTGCGCTGGCGGCCGCGCTGCAGATCCGTACGCGGCTGCAGGGGCGCAAGGTCGGCGTGACGCTGTCGGGCGGCAATGTCGACCACGACGTGTTCGCCCGTGTGCTGATGCGGGAAAGCGCATCCGATATGGATGCGATGGCGCAGGTGCTGCCATTGCAGCAGAGGAGAACGGCATGAATCCGTACACCAATCGCACTCCCTTCCAATTGTTTTTGCAGCGCCGCCAGGTGCGCGCCACACGCGTGGGGCAGGTGTGCACGCTGGAGGTTCGCCACGGCCGCGTGTGGGTGACGCAGGAAGGCCGCGCCGACGATTTCTGGCTGGAGTCCGGCGACAGCATGGTGCTGCTGCCGGGCGCGCTGGTGGTGATCGAGGCCGACCATTTGTCCAGCCTGCGTATCGAGCCGGTGATGATGCAAACCGTGCGCGCCTGGCTGCACCTGTGCTGTGCCGGCGCGCGCGGACTGGCGGCGGCCCTGGGCGGCAAGTTCAGGCAAAACGCTTCGACCTTGCTGGGCAATGGGGAAGGGCGCTGACATGGACATGTTCCTGCCGCTGATGTCGTTCGCTTTCGTCTCGTCGATCACGCCGGGACCCAACAACATCATGCTGACGTCGTCGGGCATCTGGTTCGGTTTCCAGCGTTCGGTGCCGCACATGCTCGGCATCACGTTCGGTTTCGGCGTGCTGCTGGCTTTATGCGCATTCGGTATAGGCGCCCTGGTCATCGCCGTGCCGGGATTGACCTTCATTCTCAAGCTGCTGGGCTCGGCCTACCTGCTGTACCTCGCCTGGCAGTTGCGCGACATGCATGTGGCCGGCGGTGCGGGCGCGGCGGCTCGGCCGATGTCGTTCTGGGGCGCGGCCGCGTTCCAGTTCGCCAATCCGAAGGCCTGGGTGATGGCCATTACCGGCGCATCGGCCTTCATGCCGATGTTGCATAACCGTCCCGTGTGGCTGGCGATCCTGCTTTACTGCTTCATCTTTTGCGCCATCAACCTGCCGTGCGTTTCGGTATGGGCCGGTGCGGGTGCGGTGCTGCGGCGCTATCTCGACCAGCCGCTGTGGCGCACCGTGTTCGCGGCGACGATGGTGCTGCTGACGCTGTATTCGGCGCTGGCGATCTGGTTCTGACGGCACACCCATTGGAGAAGAGGCAAATACATGCAAGCGCAGAGTAACCGTGGCGGCGGCGCGAAGCCGGCGGCGCCATTGGCAACAGGAAACGAATCCAGGGGCATGTGGCTGGGGCTGATCGGCGTGGCTATTTTCAGCCTTACGCTGCCGTTTACGCGCATCGCGGTGGCTGAACTCAATCCGGCCTTCATCGCTTTTGGGCGCGCGGTGGTGGCGGGACTGTGCTCGCTGGCGCTGCTGGCATGGATGAAGGCGCCGCGCCCGAATGCGCAGCAGGTGCGCGGGCTGATCATCACGGCGCTGGGTGTGGTGGTGGGCTTCCCGTTGTTTTCTTCGATAGCGATGCGCTATGTGCCGGCTTCGCATGGCGCCGTGGTGGTGGGGCTGCTGCCGCTGGCTACCGCCTTGTTCGGTGCGCTGCGTTTCGGCGAGCGTCCCTCGGCCGGTTTCTGGCTGGCGGCGCTGGCCGGTTCGGGCATCGTTATCGCCTTCGCGCTGCGGGCGGGCGGGGGCAGTTTCCACCTGGCCGATTTCGCGTTGTTCGCGGCGGTGGTGACGGCGGCCATGGGCTATGCCGAAGGCGGACGCCTTTCCCAAACAATGGGCGGGCAGCAGGTAATTGCCTGGGCGCTGGTGATCTCGCTGCCGGTGATGACACCGGTCTCGCTGTGGCTAGGATGGAAATACGGCGTGGCGGCGTCGCCGGCGTCGTGGGTTGCGTTCGCCTATGTCTCGCTGTTCTCGATGTTCATCGGATTTTTCTTCTGGTACAAGGGCCTGGCCTTGGGCGGTATCGCCCGCGTCGGGCAAGTGCAATTGTTGCAACCCGTCATGACCTTGCTGGGCGCCGCCGCCATCGCCGGAGAGGCGCTGGATGCGAGCAATATGCTGTTCGCGCTGGCCGTGATTGCCGTAGTGGCCGTCGGGCGGCGCATGGCGGTTAAGCGATAGCGCGGCCTTGGCCGAACACCCGGAATGTGCATTGCGAGTCGCCGTGGCGCGCAATTGTCGGGCTAAAACCCCGGATATTTGAGATAATCGTCGTCTTATTTTTTCTTAACGTGCAGAGCGCGTGCCGCCTACCGGCAGGCATGATGCGATGCAAAACAAGGAGTGCCGCATGTCCGTTTATGAAAAGCTGAAAGCATTGAACATCGAACTGCCCGCCGTGGCGACCCCGGCGGCGGCTTATGTGATGTATGCGCAAACCGGCAATACCGTTTTCCTCTCGGGCCACCTGGCCAAGAAGGACGGCAAGGTGTGGGTCGGACAGCTGGGACGCGATATCGGCACCGAAGATGCGAAACAGGCGGCACGCGCAGTGGCGATCGATCTGATCGCCACCCTGCAGGCGGCTTGCGGCGGCGACCTCACCCGGGTCAAGCGCATTGTCAAACTGATGAGCCTGGTCAATTCGACCGGCGAATTCATCGAACACCACCTGGTGACCAACGGCGCCTCCGAACTGATCGGCGAGGTCTTCGGCGAAACCGGCAAGCATGCCCGTTCCGCCTTCGGCGTGGCACAACTGCCCATGGGCGCCTGCGTCGAGATCGAAATGATCGCCGAGATCGCCTGATCCGGCGTGCAACGATCGTTCATGCAGCAACTTGCTCCGGGCATGAGAATCCGGACAGGCCGTTGACCCACCTCGTGGAACCCTAGACAGAACAAGCGACCGGGACTTTTTTGCCGCAGCCGGGCCCTCTATCGGCCCATCATTTTTTGTTGCGGCCGGTCGCCATCACATCACAGCAGAAACATCATGAAACTCGAAAATCCCGCTCCGCTGCAATGGCAGTTTTCCGACCGCGCTACCAAGATGCAAAGCTCGGCCATCCGCGAAATCCTGAAGGTGACGATGCGTCCGGACATCACCTCCTTCGCCGGCGGCTTGCCGTCGCCGCTGACTTTCCCGGTAGAGCACATGAAGGCCGCGTTCGACCGCGTGCTGACGCAACAGGGCAAGATGGCCCTGCAATACGGCCCCACCGACGGCTACCTGCCGCTGCGCGAATGGATCGCCGGCTCGCTGTCTTCCGATGGCGCCCAGATCCTGCCGGAGCAGGTGCTGATGGTGTCCGGCTCGCAGCAGGGCCTGGACTTGCTGGGCAAGGTGCTGGTCGACGAAGGCAGCAAGGTGCTGGTCGAGACCCCCAGCTACCTGGGCGCGCTGCAAGCCTTTGCGCTGTATGGCGCCAAGTTCGAATCGGTCCCCAGCGATGAGAACGGCCTCAAGCCCGAATCCATCGAAGCGATCGCCGGCGGCGCCCGCATGCTGTATTCACTGCCCAACTTCCAGAACCCCACCGGCCGCACGCTGCCGACCGAGCGCCGCATCAAGCTGGTCGAGACCTGTGCACGCCTGGGCCTGCCGCTGATCGAGGATGATCCGTACGGCGCCCTGAGCTACCGCAATGCGCCGCTGCCCAAGATGCTGTCGATGAACCCGTCGGGCGTGATCTACATGGGTTCCTTCTCCAAGGTGCTGACCCCCGGCATCCGCCTGGGTTATGTGGTCGCCCCGCGTCCGCTGATCCTGAAGATGGAACAGGCCAAGCAAGCCACTGACCTGCACACCGCGCAACTGACCCAGATGGTGGTGTACGAGGCGATCAAGGACGGCTTCCTGGACCAGCACGTGCCGACCATCCGCAAGCTCTACGGCGACCAGTGCCAGGCCATGCTGGACGCACTGCAGCAGTACTTCCCGGCCGGTTGCTCGTGGAGCCAGCCGGAAGGCGGCATGTTCGTCTGGGTCACGCTGCCCAAGCACATCGACACCGGCGCGTTGCTCAACGAAGCAGTCGAGCAAGAGAAGGTCGCCTTCGTGCCTGGCGCACCGTTCTTCGCCAACACCCCGGAGAAGAACACCATGCGCCTGTCCTTCGTCACCGTGCCGCCGGAGCAGATCCGCGCCGGCGTGGAACGCCTGGGCAAGCTGATCGCCTCCAAGCTGTAAGCGGCACATCGATGAAGATCGAGAACCTGCCTTTCGGCACCACCGACTGGAGCAAGATCGACGCCACCGAGCATCCCGGCGTCACTGGCAAGGCATTCTGGCGCACCTGCAAGTTCGGTGACATCCGGGTACGCATGGTGGAGTACACGCCCGGCTACCTGGCTGATCACTGGTGCGTCAAGGGCCACGTGTTGCTGTGCCTGGAGGGTGAATTGCATACCGAGCTGGAGGATGGCCGCACTTTCGTTCTCAAGCCCGGCATGAGCTACCAGGTGGCGGACAATGCCGAGCCGCACCGGTCGTCTACTGAGGTTGGCGCCAAGCTGTTCATCGTCGATTGAATGTGCTTGCCGCATTCGGAAAAACCGCGTCGTTCGACGCGGTTTTTTTTCGTCAAGGCTCCAGCTTCAGCGTTTCCCCATGCTTGAGCGTGATGAACTGGTCCGCCGGGAGATGCGCTTCCTTCAACGCCTCCGCCAACTTCTGCGGCGGTTCATCCAGCGGCTCGTCGGCCAGCTCGAACGTCCCCCAATGAATGCCGATGGAGCGCTTGGCGCGCACATCCTCATGGATCAGCACCGCCTGCGCCGGATCGACGTGCTGGTTCTGCATGAACCAGCGCGGCGCGTAGGCGCCGATGGGAATGAGCGCCAGGTCGAAGCGGCCGAAGCGTTCGCCGATGTCGCGGAAATCCTTGGAGTAGCCGGTGTCGCCGGCGAAGTACATCGAATACGGCTCGCTTTGTTCGGCCGCCGGCGCGTCGCTGGTGGCCGGCACCTTCAGGTTCTGGAACACCCAGCCGCCCCATAGCGTTTCCGAACGGTCGAACAGGCCGCGCGCCGACCAGTGCGCGGCCGGGACGAAATAGATGTCCAGGCTGCCCAGTGATAACCGGTCCCACCAATCCATCTCGCGCACATTGGTGATGCCGATGCCGTTCATCCATTCACGCACGCCCAGCGGCACCAGGAACAGCGGCGGGCCGCCCGGTTGCAGGTTCAATTGCTCGACGCTGGCGCGGTCGAGATGGTCATAGTGGTTGTGCGAGATCACCACTACGTCAATATGCGGCAACTCGGCGATCTGCACCGGCAGCGGCACCTTGCGCTTGGGGCCGATGAAAGAGAAGGGCGAGGCGCGCTCGGAAAACATCGGGTCGGTCAGCACGTTCTTGCCGCCGATCTGCAGCAGCGCCGTCGCGTGGCCGATCCAGGTCACGCTGGGGGCCTTGCGGTTGGCCTTGAGCCAGGCCAGGTCCGGTTTGGCCAGCGGGAACTTGTAATCGTTGGCCGGCGGCTTGGGCACGCCTTCGGTGAGGCGTTCCCATTGCCACTTCCAGAACGAGGCACGCGGAGGTTCCGGATAGTTGTTGCGAAAACCGGTTTCGGTGCGGTTGGATTTGTTGGGGTCGTAATACTTGCTGGAGGAGGAACAGCCGGCGAGCGCGGTTGCCAGTGCCAGGGCTGCGATGATGGCCAGGCGCGGCCAGCGCGCCGGTTTGGAGGAACGGTCTTGTTGCAGCGAAATTGGCGGCATGAAAAAAGCGCGGGTGGGCCGGCGCGATCGATATCAATGGTCGACATCCTATCAGTTCGGCCCCACCCGGACGCGGCCGGCGGCTCACATCACATACTGCGCCAGGCCGTGGCCGAAGGACCAGTTGCCCTTGTCGCCTTCGACCAGGCTGATCATCACGTCCTCAGGCCGTACTCCGGGATCTTTCCCCAGCCTTTCCGCGATGCGCGCGAACAGCGCGTTTTTCTGTTCCTGCGTGCGGGTATTGCTGACCGTCAGCTGGATCAGCACGAAACCGTCCGAACGGTCTATGCCCATGTAATTGCGGCTGAATACCAATTCTTCTGGATCGTGCTCGGTCAGCACCATGAAGCGGTCTTCTTCCGGCACGTTGAAGGTTTCGCGCAGCGCCTGGTAGATGTTTTCCAGGATGGCGGCGCGGTAGGCGCGCGGCTTGCCGCGCAGCAGGGATACTCGGACCAGGGGCATGATGATCTCCTCGGATGTTCAGATGACAGGATGGCAAGTGGCGGCTGGCGGACATGGATGCCGTCTGCAGGCCGATGAGAAGCATGCTACGCTCCGTTTGTCATTGATAAAATAACTGATTGAGTATTTCAATGATTCGAATTTTAAATCATTGAAAGGAAAGAGCCCATGGAACGCCCACTAGACCTCGACGCCGTACAGGCCTTCGTCCTGGTGGCTGACCTGCAAAGCTTTACGCGCGCTGCGGAGGCGCTGGACAGCACGCAGTCGGCCATCAGCCTCAAACTCAAGAAGCTGGAACAACGGCTGGCGCGCCGCTTGATGGAGCGCACTCCGCGCCTGGTGCGGCTGTCGATCGACGGCCAGGAGTTCCTGCCGGCCGCGCGCGAACTGCTGGCAGCGCATGAGCGCGCGCTGGGCAAGCTGGCGCAGGGCGCGGCGCGCTTTTCGGTGGGCATCAGCGACCACGTGACCGGCAGCGGCTTCGCCAAGGTACTGGCCCAGGTCAACGGCTACGACCCGGGCGTGGTGATCGAGGCCAGGATCGCGTCCTCGCGCGACGTCATGCAGCAATACGAGCGCGGCGAACTGGACGCGGCCATCGTGCGGCGCGAGCCGCAGGACGTGGGCGGGGAACTGCTGATGGAAGAGCGCCTGGGCTGGTTCGCCGCCCCGCAGAGCAATTGCTGGTCGGGCGATACCTTGCGGGTGGCCACGTTCTCGTCGTCATGCCGCATCCGCGAGCTTTCGATTTCCCGGCTGGACGACGCAGGTATCCCGTGGGTGGAAGTGTTCGTGGGCGGCGGCATTCAGGCAGTGGGGGCCGCGGTCACCGCCGGGCTGGCGGTGTCGGCACTGCTGTACCGCACGGCGCCGGCCGGCGCTATCGATGTCGGCGCCCAGTTGGGCTTGCCGCCGCTGCCGCTGGCGCAGGTGATGCTGCATTCGCGGCTGAAGCAGGCGCGCACGCGCGAGGCGCTGCGCACCCTGGTGGCCGCATTGAAAGCGGCCTGAGTATGCCTCAGGCCTTGGCCGCTTGCGGCGCCATGCGGCCGGAAATGGCCATGCGGTTCATCGCATTCATCAGCGCGATGGCGATGGTCAGTTCGGAGAACTCTTTCTCGTTGAAATGCGCGGCGGCAGCCTGGTAGTCCGCGTCCGGCGCGGCGGTTTCGCTGATGCGGGTGACTACTTCGGCCCAGGCCAGCGCTGCCTGTTCGCGCTGCGAGAACAACTGGCCGGCTTCATGCCAGACCGGCACCAGCACCAGTTTGTCGACTGCCATGCCGCTATTGAGCAGGTCGCGCGAATGCTTGTCGATGCAATAGGCGCAGCCGTTGATCAGCGACACGCGCAGGAACACCAGTTCGACCAGTTCGGCCGGCAGGCTGCAATGCTTCAGGTAGTTGTTGACGGCCAGCAAGTGGTTATAGGGTTCGGTGGCATTCTTGTACATGTCGATGCGTTTGCTCATGGCGGGGCCTTTTCCTTGGGGTGATGATGAACTGCCATGATGCTGGCGCATGGCCTAGTCGGGAAGTGCCAAGAATGACTATTCCATATAGGCCATGATGGCTTGTTAGAGCAATGCAAGAATGCGCCTGGCCAGGTTCTGCGCTTGCCGGTGCGATTCGATATTGGTGAAGCTCAGCATCAGCATCGGCGGCAGTCCCGGTCGGGCCTCCAGTACACATTCAGACAGCGCGCGGCTGAACATGCCGTCTGAGCGCATGCGTTCGGCCAGGGCACGGTCGGAGCGGCGGCCGCGCAGGCGCAGCAGCAGGTGCATGCCGCCGGGCTGGGCCTCGACCTGCATGTACTTGCCCAGCACCGCATCCATTCCGGCTGCCGCCAGTTCGCGCCGCTCGCTGTAGAGGCGCCGCATGCGCTGGATGTGGCGGGCGAAATGCCCCTCGGCCATGAAAGCGGCGACGATGCCTTGCGTCAGCGCCGGGCTGCCGCCGGAGAAGCAGCGCGCGGTCTGTTCGAAGCGCGTCACCTGCGACACCGGCACCACCAGGTAAGCCAGCCGTATCGACGGAAACAGCACCTTGCTGAAGGTGCCGGCATACAGCACGCGGTCGTCGCGGTCCAGGCTCTTCAAGGCCGGCAGCGGCCGGCTGACGTAGCGGTATTCGCCATCGTAATCATCCTCCACGATCCAGGCCTTGTGGCGCGAAGCCCAGCCCAGCAGTTCGATGCGCCGCTGCAGCGACAGCGTCACGCATAGTGGGCTGTGATGGGCCGGCGTCACGACAGCGGCCCGCGCACGCGGCGCCAATTGCACTCCGGCGTTTACTTGCAATCCTTCATGGTCGACCGGCACGCCCACCAGCGTCATGCCGGCTTCGCGCAACAAGGCGCCGGCGGGTGGATAGCCGGGGTCTTCCACCCATACTTTGTCGCCGGGCTGGAGCAGGGCGCGCGCGGCGAGGTCGAGCGAATCGCGGTAGCCGGCGGTGACGAAGACCTGAGCCGGCGCGCACGCAATGCCGCGCGACAGTTGCAGGTAGCGTGCGATCTCCACCCGCAGCGCGTCCAGGCCGGCTGGCGGCGGATACAGCATGTCGGCCGGCTGGGTGGAACGCACCGCGCGCGCCGCCAGGCGCGCCCAGATTTTGCGCGGGAAGGCATCCAGCGCCGGCACGCCCATCTGGAAGGGACGCAGCACCGGCGTTGGAGAGGTGCCGTGCGCGGATGGCGCGAAGTCATAAGGGACGGCGGAGGCGGGAAGGGCAGGCGCTTCGCCGGCGGTCACCGATATCGCCTTCAGTCCGGTTGCCACTACGGTGCCGGCCTGGCCGCGCGCCTCGATGTAGCCTTCCGCCGCCAGCAGCGAATAGGCGCTTTCCACCGTGCCGCGCGCCAGTCCCAGCTCGGCTGCCAGCGCCCGTGCCGAAGGGATGCGGGCGCCCGGTTTCAGCAGGCCGTCAGCCACGGCCGAGCGCAGGCGCGTGTAGATCTGGCGGTAATAGGGTTCGCCGGCAGCCGGGTTGAGCTGGAGGAAGTCATGCGTCGAGGTGGATTTCATGGCCCAGTTGAAATGTTATTTCTTGGCTCTGCCGATTATGCCATCTGAAAATTAAGATGGCGCCATTGCAAATGCACGCATCCATCCATACACAGAAATCACAGAGAGGAACCATGAGCAACCGCCTGCTGGAACTGACGAAGAAACAATGGCGCATCGCCGATCCCGCGTTGCGCCATGCGGATACCGGCGATGAGCGGCGCGCCTGCTATGCCGTCATGCGCGAGCTGCGCCCGCATCTCAACAGCGAAGACGAATTCATGGAACGCACAGGCCGCGCCGCCGACGAGAGCTATCGGATATTGGCCGCCTGGGAAGACGGCAAGGTCGTGGCACTGGCGGGATACCGTTTCCAGGAAAACCTGGTGTACGGCAAGTTCCTCTATGTCGACGACCTGGTGAGTGCCGAGCACGCGCGCGGCAAGCACTGGGGAGAACGCTTGCTCAAGGCGCTGGATGCAGTCGCGGCGGAGGCCGGCTGTGTGCGTCTGGTACTGGATACCGGCATGGCCAACGCGCTGGCGCAACGCTTCTATTTTCGCCAGGGACTGCTGACGGGATCCATGCGTTTCGGCAAGGCCATCGGAGGCGCGGCATGAAGATACTGCATATCTCGGCCAGCCCGAAGAGGGATGAGTCCAATAGCTGGTGGCTGTCGCAGCAGATTGTCGGTCGCCTGGCGCAGCGTGCCGGCCATGCAGCTGTTACCGTGCGCGACCTGTACGCAGATCCTATCGCCCACGTCGACGATGCCTACGCCGAAGCGCTTGGTTCGCCCACTGGCCGCGCAGATGAAGGCGTTGCCGGTGGCGCGCTGGGGATATCGGAGCAGCTGATCCGGGAGCTGGAGGCTGCCGACAGTGTAGTGATCGGTACGCCCATGCATAACTACACCGTGCCCTCCACCTTGAAAGCGTGGATCGACCACGTGGTGCGCGTGCGCCGCACTTTCGCCATTACGCCCGACGGCAAGGCCGGCTTGCTGCGCGACAAGCCGGTGTATGTCGGCATTGCCTCCGGCGGCCGGTTTTCCGGACCAACGGCGCGCCAGGCGGATTTCCTCACGCCTTATCTGAAAGCGGTACTCGCCACCATTGGCTTGCACGACTTGCGTTTCTACAGCATGGAAGGCCTGGCCCAGGGGCCGGATATTGTCGCCGCCGAACGGGAACGGATGGAACTGGTGCTGGGAGCGGCGTTTTCAAGGGCCTGAGGCGATAAAAATATTGGCAAAAAATTCCTTGAAAAGCAAAAAGCGCGTCCCTAGATCGGTACCAGCAGATGCTCAAGCGTGAGGTCTGCAACGAAAACATCGCTTACTTTGAAAGGATAGTTTTATGCGTACTTTTGACTTCTCCCCCCTGTACCGTACCGCAATCGGCTTCGATCGCCTGGCCCAGATGTTCGACAACGCCCAGCGCGCCGATCAGCCCAGTTACCCGCCGTACAACATCGAGCTGGTGGCCGAAGACAAATACCGGATCACGATGGCTGTCGCCGGCTTTGCCCGCAGCGAAATCGAGATCGAAACCGAAAATGAAACCCTGAAAATCGTGGGCCGCAAGCAGAAGGAAGACCAGCAAGTGAACTTCCTCCATCGCGGCATCGCCGCCCGCGATTTCGAGCAGCGCTTCCAACTGGCCAACCACATCAAGGTAGTCGGCGCCAGCCTGGAAAACGGCCTGCTCAACATCGAACTGGTGCGCGAGATCCCGGAAGCGCTGAAGCCGCGCAAGATCGAGATCGGCGCCACCGAAGACAACGTCCAGCGCCTGGAGCGCGCTGCCGCCTGAGCTGATGCATCAGTTGTTGTCGCAGCACTGCAGTAACAGTACTAGTGCTTCAGAAGTAGTGGTGCAGTAGAAGTGGCTGTAGAAGTAGAAGTTGCAGCAGAGAAGTAAC
This sequence comes from Herbaspirillum chlorophenolicum, assembly GCF_001189955.1. Taxonomy (GTDB): domain Bacteria; phylum Pseudomonadota; class Gammaproteobacteria; order Burkholderiales; family Burkholderiaceae_D; genus Herbaspirillum; species Herbaspirillum chlorophenolicum. The sequence goes on from NZ_LFLT01000001.1 coordinate 255,653, forward strand.
CGCAGTAATGGAAAGCCCGCTTGCGCGGGCTTTCTTTTTTTCGGCATGGTCAAGATCCGATGGCCGATAAGCGGTATCGGCGCAGAGCGACAAGCGGGGTGTCCCGCATTACCGTGCAATCAGAACGTCCACAGCAGGCTGAAGCCCCCGGTTACGTTGGCAGTGGTGAATCCTTTCGGCCTGACCAATGGCGTGGCAAGAAAAATATCGTACGACAGCTTGTAGGCGGCTCCGCGCAGTCCAATCGCCGAGCCGGTCAGGCGCTGCCCGGTCAGGAATTGTGCGGAAGGCCCTGAGACTGCGCCGGTATCCACGCCAAGGTATAACTCTTGGCCGCTTTGTCCCAGGCCCAGGGCGATTTCATTGCGCAGGAACCAGCCGCGCTCAGCCTGCAAGGTCAGGTCGCCATCGAAGCCCCGTACCGTATACCGTCCGCCGATGGAGAACTGGTCTTGCGGCGGCAGCGCTCCCCGGTTCCATTGGGCGCGTGCCGTACCCGAGTAGCGCAAGGCTGCCTCACCTAGTCCGAACGGTACATTCAGCGAAGCATCGGCAAGGAATAATCCATAGCGGGTGCCGATCTGCGGCAGGTCGAATTCGCTGATGGGTTCTGCACCTTGCCGGTCGAGGGAGCGCCGATAGGCAAGGGTTGCATCGGCCGTGGCGTCGCCAATGAATTCACGATGATTGATGCCGGCTTCCCAGGAAGTGGTGCGGCGTTGCTGCGGGCCGATCTCGGTATCGTCGATGGCATTGTAGGAAGTGCGCAGCAGGCCTTTCAGGTAGGACGTGGTTTTGCGCACGCCATCGCGGTAGATCAGGCGGGAGAGTTTCAATTCGCTGGTTTCGGAACGGCCGCTGTAAATGAAATTCTCAAATGCGCCGGCTACGGTCTGGTGATATTTGCTGCCCGACATGGTCGCCGAAAAAAGCCAGTAACCGAATGGCAGCGAGTAATGCAATGTGTATCCATTGCTGCCTTCCTCTCCATAATGCCCCAGGCTGCGATTGACGCTCACGTAGAACAAATCGTTGAGCGTCCACCAGTTGTCATAAGCCAGCGTCAGCCCCGCCTGGTATTTGCCCGTCGCACGCGAGCCGCCATCGTCCAGCGAGGCGGAAAGCCGGAAGGGGAAGGCTTGCTGGTACTGGATCACCAGGTCGCTGTCTCCAGGCTGCGCATCCTTGCCTTCGGACGGTGTGATCTGGATGTCGGCCTGAGCGGTCGGCACGCGTTTGAAATTCTCCAGGCCTTGTTCTATATCGCGCAGGTTAAGGATGTCGCCGACCTGGACGGGCAAGGCATTGCGTGCGGTACCGCGTGGATCGGCATCGGATGCGAACCGTATCGCATGTACCTTTCCTGGAATGACGCTCAGCACAAGCTGCCCGCTACGCAAATCCTGTGGCATCGCAACAATGCGCGTAGTGGTGTAGCCGCGGGCGATCACCGCGTTTTGTACGCGCGCCAGCACGGTATTGACGCCCTTGCTGCCGAGGCAGCGGCCGGATGCACCGTCCGGACCGGCCACGCTTTCGAGCGCAAATTCGAATCGGCTGGCGTCGGCGCCATCCAGCGTGACTGACGATACCTGCTGGCATGGCTGCTCATGTTCCGGGAACACAGGCGTTGTGCTTACCGCTTCAGGCGGGGTAATGGGTTTTACATCAGGACGTGTTTCCTGTTGCTGCCGCAGCACGCGCTCACGTTCGCGTTGCAATTGCTCTTGATTGGCGGCGGTTTGCGCGAGGGCTGATGTGGCATGCAAGATCAGTGAGACTAAAAGCGCAAGGTGCTTGAGGGGAAAGCGGGAAAACATTTTTTAATTTTTATGTAAGAAAAATACAGTGACGTAGCTGAAAAAAGATTGCTTAAGACAAACAATGTTGCGAAATACATTCTTTAATTTTACTTTTTAGCAATAAAAAATTCTCATTCCTCAAGAAAGTATACACATTAATCTTAACGTAAATTAACATCTCATCCCTTGAAAAGCCGTTTGTTGCGATACAGCAATCGCGTCATGACTCAGCGTGGGGCTGAGGAGGACGGCTCCGAGATCAAAAAAGAAGAATCCAAGGGGTATCAGTTTGAACAGTCAGCGCTACAAGGTCGTCTTTAACCGGCGTCGGGGCCAGTTCATGGCCGTTGCAGAAAACGCATCCATCATCAGCGGCACGTCATCTACCAGTCCTGCGGGCAATGCAGGCACTGAATCCATATTGCCGCAGGCGCTGCGCTTTTCGCTGCTTGCCGTGGCACTGGCCATGTCGCTGGGCACGGTGGCGCATGCCCAGATCTACAGCGACCGCAACGCACCGCGCAACCAGCAGCCGACCGTGCTCTCCAGCGGCAATGGCGTACCGGTGGTCAACATCCAGACGCCCAGTACGGCCGGCGTGTCGGTCAACTCCTATCGCCAGTTCGATGTGAACGCCAACGGGGCCATTCTCAATAATTCCCGCGGCGCCGTGCAGACCCAACTGGGCGGCTATGTGCAGGGCAATCCCTGGTTGGCCACGGGTACGGCTCGCGTAATCGTCAACCAGGTCAATTCGGCCAATCCCAGTTACCTGCGCGGATATGTGGAGGTAGCCGGCGACCGTGCCCAGGTGGTAATCGCCAACCCTGCTGGCATCACCTGTTCCGGCTGCGGTTTCATCAATGCCAGCCGCGCCACGCTGACCACGGGCACGCCAATGATCTCTGGCGGCAGTCTGGAGGCTTATCGTGTAGCCGGCGGCATGGTGACGGTAGACGGCGCGGGGCTGGATGCCAGCGCCAGCGACTATACCGAGATCATCGCGCGCGCGGTACGCATCAATGCCGGCGTATGGGGACAAGACCTGAAAGTGACGACCGGCCTCAATACCGTGAGCGCTGACAACAGCCGGGCTGTAACAGGTGTGGCGCCTGCCGATGTGGCGCCGGGCGTCGCCATCGATGTGGCGCAACTGGGCGGCATGTATGCGCGCCACATCTACCTGGCGTCCACCGAGCAAGGCGTGGGTGTGCGCAACGCCGGAACAATCGGCGCGGCGGCGGGCGAAGCTATCGTCACCGCCGACGGCCGCCTGGAAAACAGCGGCGCCTTGACGGCCATGCAGGCGCTCACCGTGCGGGCCAGCGGCGCCGTCACCAACACCGGCATCCTTGCCGCCAGCGGTGAGGTGACGCTCAATGCCGGTTCGCTGGCGAACCACGGAAACCTGAATTCGGCCCAAGGTTCAGTCGCCATCACGGCCGATGGCCTGGCGCTCAATCGCGGACGCATCGAATCGGCCCAGGCAGTGTCGCTCACGGCTTCTGGATTCGACAACACCGGGGGCTCGGTTGCCGCCGCCGACATTGCCATCGACACCCGCGCGCAATCCATCAAGAATGTCCAGGGCAGCATCGTGGCCCAGAACCGCTTGTCGATTGCCGGCGGCAGCCTGGATAACGAACGCGGCCTGTTGCAGGCGCTGGATGGCATCAAGATCGACGCCAACGGACAGACCGTCACCAATACCAACTCCGGCGCTTCGCAGGGGATCGTTTCGCAAGGGACGCTGGCGCTGACGGCGGGGGCGTTGGTCAATCAAAACGGTTATCTGAGCGCCGCCGGCGATCTCGCACTGACTGCTGGCGCAATCGACAATGCGGCGGGCAATATCGGTACCACCGGTACCGCCAGCGTCATCACTTCCAGCCTCACCAATGCAGGCGGCAAGCTGCAGGCCAAGAACGGCCTGAATGTCAATGCCGCTGACGGCGTTGCAGACAATAGCGGCGGCCTGATGCGCTCGGACGGAACGGTGACGGTGCAGGCCGCCACGCTGCGCAACGACAGCACATCGGGGCAGGACCTGGGCATGGAGGGGACCTCCATCGCCATCACGGCGCGGGACGTATCCAATCGCCAAGGCGCCATGCGCACCGACCTCTCGCTTGATCTGAATGCGAACGGCAGTATCGACAACACATCAGGCCTGATGTCGTCATCCGGTACGGTATCTGTGGTTGATGGCCAGTCGGTACGCACCTTGGCGGTGGAAAACACCAACGGCACCATCGTTGCCGGGAACCAGGTGACCGTCATAGCGCGTTCGCTGGCTGGCAACGGCAAAGTCTTGAGCCAGAAAGATCTTGCTATCGATCTCAAGGATTCGGTCACCAACACAGGGCAGATCGCGGCTACCGGAAACGCCATCGTCTCCACCGCAGGTACCTTCGCAAATGCAGGGGCGGTCGCAGCCGGCGGCAAGCTGACACTGACTGCGGCCACCATCGACAACCAGGCGACCGGCTCCCTGGTTGCCAGCACGCTGAACCTGAAAGCGACCGACGTCCACACCTTTACCAATCGCGGCCTGATTGATGGAGCTACTACCGTCATCGAAAGCAGCACCGTCAACAATATCGGCACCGGCCGCATCTATGGCGACAACGTGGCCATCGGCGCAGACGTACTCAACAACATGGCCGAAACGGTCGGCGGCGTGACCACTGCTGCGGTGATCGCCGCCCGCAACCGGCTCGACATCGGCGCAGGAGTCATCAACAACAGTGAACATGCGCTGATTTATTCGGTTGGGGATATGGTGATCGGCGGTGCGCTTGACACGTCGAAGAAGGCCACCGGCATGGCGCGTGAGATCAACAACAGCAGCGCCACCATCAATGCCGATGGCAATCTGACGATTGCGGCCAATACCATCAACAACACCAATGCGCATCTGGAAACGACCGACCGGGTCGGGCCGGGTAACCGCATCATCACGTATCGGCTGAACGGGTCTTCCAACCTGATCGACGGCAATTCGGCGCGGCTGGTGAATATCGGTTCCGGCCAGGTAGTCGGCCCGTATGACTGGCGCGACATGGGCGATGAAGACAACTTCCGATTGGTCTTGCCGTCGGACGCCTACCCCGTTGAGCGTTATGGCCCACCATTCGACTACTCGCGCGGCTGGAAATACGGTGACGATGCCATCGCACCGGCCTATGTCCCCGGGTGGCAGGAGGGTAGCAACGGTGGTGAATCGGTAATCGTCGATCATCCGGCCATCATCAACTACGGCAGCGCTGATCGTATCTGGTCGGTAATGGGCGTGACGCCGCCGGCGGATCCGGGAGCTGGACCTGGCGGGCCTCCGCAGCCAACTCAAATGTGCTGGGAATCCTGCAACACCATCCCGCCTGATCCTGTGGAATATGCAGCATGGCAATCTGCATATAACGTTTGGAAACCCAAATATGATGCGTATATTGCCGCCCTGCAGGTTCTAAACGACAGAATTAATGCATTCAATAGCAACGTGCGCAGTCGCTCAGCCCGTGAATGGACCATCTACGACGGCACCGAACAGATAACACGCACGGTCGTCACCAAGAGCGACCCAGGCATGATTACCTCCGGCGGCAACATGACGCTGGCAGCCGGCGCAGTGCACAACTATGCCAGCCAGATCATCGCCGGCGGCACGGTGGCCGGCAACAGCGTCAACGGCACCGCCATCAACAACACCGGCCCGCTGGGCGTGCAGAGCGTGACCTCGACCGGGTCGGCCAGCTATACCTACATCAAGAGCCACACCTTCAGCGCGGATGACCGCCGTTACGACGATGCGCCGTACCAGTCCCAGACCATCGTCACGAACTTCCAGTTAGACATCACGCCTACCAGCGGAGCCGGGCCCAACCGCAACAACACCGTCAAGGCAGTCGCCGCCGCCGTCTCCGGCGCATCGGGCCAGGCCGCTTCGGCGATGAGTATCCGCACCGCCAACTTGAACCTGGCGTTGCCCAACAACGTGCTCTACCGCATCGACACCGCACCGGGCAACCGCTATCTGGTCGAGACCGATCCGCAATTCACCAATTACCGTAGCTGGCTGTCGTCCGACTTCATGCTCAACCAGCTGCAAAGCACGCCGGACAGTACCATCAAGAAACTCGGCGATGGCTTTTATGAGCAGCAACTGGTGCAGCAGCAGATCCAGCAAGCCATCGGCCAGCGCTACCTTGCCGGCTACGCCAGCAATGAATCGCAGTACATGGCACTGATGAACGCCGGTGTGCAGCAGGCCCAGGCCTTCAACTACACCATCGGCGTGGCGCTGACCGACGCCCAGATTGCGCAGCTCACCTCCGACATCGTCTGGATGGTCAAGCAGACCGTGACGCTGGCCGACGGCAGCACGCAGGAAGTGCTGGTGCCGCAGGTTTACCTGCGTGCTTCCAATGTCCAGGTCACCGGCCAAGGGACGTTGATCGCCGGTAACGATGTGGCCTTCCAGACTGCACAGGACATCGTCAACAGTGGCGGCACCATTGCGGCGCGCCAGACCGTCTCGCTGGCGGCCGACAATATCCAGAATCTGGGCGGGCGTATTTCGGGGACGAATGTGGTGTTGTCGGCAGCGAGCGATATCAACAACCTGGGTGGCGCCATTGACGGCAGCGATCGCGTGGTATTGGCCGCCAATGGCGACATCAACATCAACAGCACACGCGTCGAAACCGCCAATGCCGTCACGACCGGCGCCAACATCAGCCAGTTGGCCAGTGTTACTGGTCAGAACCTGACAATCTCGGCTGGGCGCGATCTTGTCGCCAATGCCGCCGTGATCGGCGCCACCGGCGATGCGGCGTTGTCCGCCGGGCGCGACGTCAATCTCGGCACGGTCAACCAGTACTACCGCCAGGAGATCAACTGGGCCAGCGACAGCGGTGCTTCGAATTGGGTCGGTGCTCTGACCGGCCCGAATCTGGTCGACCAATCCAACGGCGCCCACGGCACGAGCGAGGCCGGAGTCAATCGGGCCACCCTGAGCGCCAGCCAGGATGTGGCCACGCAGATCACTGGCAACAACGTCACCATCAGCGCCGGACGCGACCTGAATGCCCAAGGTACGCAGGTAGTGGCTGAAGCGGCCCTGGCCGCTATTGCCGGTCGCGACATCAATATCAGCACCGCCAACGAATCGGCCAGCGCGCGCGACCAGCACCAGCACAGCTCCAGCGGAATTCTTTCCGGCTCCACCATCCAGACGGACGACGCCAGCAGCTATAGCAACCAGATCGGCAGCACCTTCTCCGGCAATACCACAGTGTTGGCGGCAGGACGCGACGCCAACATCATCGGCAGCGATGTGGTGTCTACCCAGGGCACGCAGATTACTGCAGGCAACGACATCAACATCGTCGCCGCTACTGACACCAGCAGCGAGTCGCATTACCGCAAGGAGACGACCTCGGGCATCTTCAGCGGGGGAGGGTTGGGTGTGACGGTGGGTAGCAGGATGCAGAGTCAAGACAACCAAGATGTGAGCACCAGCGCGACAGCCTCAACGGTGGGTGCCATTAGTGGCAATGTCATCATGAGCGCGGGCAATCACTATCAGCAGACAGGTAGCAATGTACTGGCCCCGCAGGGAAATATCGAAATACAGGCCAAGAAGGTCGATATTCAGGAGGCACAAGAGATCCGCCACAGCACGCAAGAGACTAAGTTCAAACAGTCAGGCGTGACTGTCGCAATCACCACTCCTGTTATCGCCGCTTTGCAAACGGCACAGCAAATGGGGCAGGCTGCGGAAAGTACTTCGGATTCACGGATGAAAGTCCTGGCCGGCGCCGTGACGGCGCTAGCCGGAAAGAATGCGGCGGATGCTGTTGCGGCGGATCCGAAAGCAGCGGGCGGGGTCGGGATTTCCATTACGTTGAATAGTTCCAAGAGCCAGAGCAAGACGACGCAGGATGCAGTAACTGCAGCTGGATCCAATGTGGCTGCAGGGGGAGACATCAACATTCGGGCGACGGGTGCGGGAAAGGAATCGACACTGACTGTACAAGGTAGCCAGATCAAAGCCGGCAATGATGTCATGTTGCAAGCTGATGGCTATATCAACCTGCAAGCTGCCAAGAACACTAATCAGCTGCAACGTGATAGCAGTAGCCAAAGTGCAGGTGTAGGCATCGCAATCAATGTCGGATCCAATGGAGCGGCCTTTGGTATTACAGCGAATGCCAGCGCTGCGCGCGGCAATGCGGATGGTAGCGATGTGACCTGGACGAATACTCACGTGTCAGCCGGCAACACACTCGTGTTGACTTCCGGGGGCGACACCAACATCAAAGGCGCGATTGCGAGCGGCAAGCAAGTCATTGCCAACATCGGTGGCGATTTGAACATCGAAAGTTTGCAAGATACAAGCACATACCAAAGCAAAGATCAATCGATTGGCGGCAGTATGACGATAGGTCTTGGGGGCTTCTCTGGCGGTATCAATGCCAGCCAACAGAAGATGAACAGCGACTTTGCCAGTGTCGTGGAGCAATCAGCTATCAAGGCCGGTGATGGAGGTTTCCAAGTCATGGTGGCGGGCAATACCGATCTGAGGGGAGCCGTGATCGCCAGTACGGATAAGGCCGTACAAGACAATCTGAATAGCTTGAAGACCGCAACGCTTACTCAAAGCGAAATCCAGAACAAGGCGGACTACAAGGCCAGCAGTATGGGAATCGGTGTGGGATATAGCATTGGGGATGGAGGAATGACGCCGTTCGGCAAGGGTGGCAACACAGGGACAGGTGGAGTAGGCGTAAATCAGCAAGGTCAAACCACTACGGGTGGAGATAAGGTTCCGGGCAGTAGTCTTTTAAGCTACAACGGTGTCAGTGCCACGCCGCCTATTGTGATGAGCGCGTCCGATAGCGCCAGCAGCGTTACCGGCAGCGGTATCAGCGGAGGGGCGATCTCTATCACGGACAGCGCCAAGCAACAGGCACTGACTGGCAAGGATGCAGAACAGACGGTGGCGAGTATCAATCGCGATGTATCCAGCGATCAGGATCGCAGTAATGCATTGAAACCAATCTTCAATGAGCAAGAGATCAAGGCCGGTTTCGAGATCGTCGGTGCGCTACAGCGGGAAACGGGGACGTTTTTGGCGAATCGCGCCAAGGAAGCCGATCAGAAGAACGCGCAAGCCAAGGAGGCTGACGCTCAAGCTGCTGATCCGGGCAATGGCTTGACTGATGAGCAGAGGCTCGCGCTCCGAGACCAAGCCGTGACGTTGAGAGAGGAAGCCAGGACGATCAACGACGACTGGGGGGCAGGCGGTACGTATCGCCAGATTACCACGGCCTTGATGGCCGGCATCGGCGGTAATGTGACAGGCAGCACCGCGCAGTTCGCGCAGAACATGGTCGTCAACTACGTGCAGCAACAGGGGGCGACCTATATCGGCAAACTAGTGGCCGACGGTACGCTGGTCGAAGGCAGTCCTGTCCACGCCGCGCTGCATGCGATCATGGCCTGTGCGGGGGCGGCAGCTAGCAGCCAGGGTTGTTCGTCCGGGGCCCTCGGTGCGGCAGCCAGTAGTCTACTGACCGGTTTGTTCAGCGACACGAGTCCCGATGAGACCGCTTCGCAGCGCGAAGGTAAGCGCAATCTCATCACTAGCCTGGTGACGGGAATTGCAGTTATGAGCGGGGCCGATGCGATCAGCGCCACGAATAGTGCGGTGGCCGCCGTGGACAATAACTGGCTGGCCACACAACAGATCGTGCAGATGAAGAAGGAGTTGTCCGCGGCCAAGTCGACGCTGGAACAGCTGAGGGTTGCGAGCAAATGGGCCTATATCTCGACCAAGCAGGATGTGTTGACTTCGACGGGGATCGGCAAGGGCTTGGCGGAATCCGGTTGGAACGACGTCAAGGGCATTGCTGAGTTCCTGGCGCATCCGATCGATGGCCTGAATGGATTGAAGCAACTGATCAGCAGCCCTGAGGCGCGACAGCAGCTTGGTGACGCCGTGTTCAAGGAGCTGGATGCCAAGATCGATCGCATGAACCTCGCCATCAATGAAGGCGGCGATGCCAATGCAGAGCAGTTGGGCAAGGATATGGGTAGTTTGTTGTGGCAGGTTGGTAGTGTTGTGACAGGCGCGGGAGGCATTGCAAAAGGTACCGTCCAACTGGCGAGCGCCGGCATTCGCTTGAGCGCGGCAGGTGCCGAAGTCCTGAAGCTGGCTGCCGATCTGATGAAGACGCAAGGCCGAGGTCTGGGCGGCATAGCTACCTTGGCAGAAACAGGGATGGAGTTTGGTGCCAGCATTGTCAAGCAGGGCAAGCCGTTTGAGGCTTATGTACAATCTAAGCTTCCGGCAGGGACGCTCGATCTGAACACGATCAAGAGCAACTTCTCGACGTTTGATCATCTGACGCCCGATGGGATGGCGGTGAGCGACAAGACGTTGAATACAATGGCAAAAACTTATGCTGAACAGCCTGCCAGCATTACCAGTACCTTGAATAAGTATGTCGATAATATGGTGAACTTTGAAAAAGATGGAAAAGGAGCATTTGAGCTTCTTGCTTCAGATATCAGCGCGAAACAGATGCAGCTTGCAATTCCTTACGGAACGTCAGCGGAACAGATGACAGCTATTGCCCAGTCAATGCAATATGCCGCTAGTAAGGGAATAACCATCATTGTGACAAAGGTGAGATGACAATGGAAAAACCGAGTGCTTCGGCTAATGTAGGTTTTAATGGGGATTTTTACAGATTCACCACGATGTCTCGTGGAATGCTCGGCTATGCCGAGCCAAGCGTATCACCTTGCTTTCTTGCCCCATTCGTGGATAACGAGGCATTAGGTAATGCCTTGCGCAATGCTCTTTCAGAAAGTCGGCTAGTTAGTGCCGAGGAGTTTCAGAAGATTTTCCATTCTGGAATTGTTCAAGAACTTGAAAAAAAACGGGATGTGGAAGCTATGAAAACTTATGGCTACAAAACCAAGCGTGCTCTATACGAGAAGATGGATTTTTGTAGTGTGAGTCTTTTCGAGCACCAGATCGAAATTCAACCGACTCATAAAAAATCGCTGGATGGGTGGACAGTGAAGAGGGATGAAGGACCATTTTCTTTATATGTTCCCAAGTCGGCAGCCGATGAAGAGCTTGGCGCAGCACTCCGAGAAGGGTTTACACGCTGTACCAGATGACAACGACAATACTCGTACTTCTCAGATGAAATATCTGGCCGATGCGCAGCGCCTGGCGCTGAGAGGGGAGGCCCGGAGGATCAACGACGACTGGGGGGGCGGGGCGCACCAAGTACTGGTTCCGCAGGTCTACCTGCGTGCCGCCAACGTGCAGGTCCCCGGCCAGGGGATGCAGATATTCCGGCACCCTCTCCGGCTCCACCACGCAGACGGACAATGCCGGCAGCTACAGCAACCAGATCGGCAGCACCTTCTCTGGAAATATGGTGGTGGTACAGGCTGGTAGCGACATCAACGTTATCGGCAGCAACGTAGTGTCGACCCAGGGAACGGCGCTGGCGGCCGGCAACAACGTCAACATCGTTGTCGCCATCGATAGCGGCACCCAGCACAACTACCGCAATGAAACCACCAGCGGCGTGATGGGCGCCGGCGCTGGCGTGTCCATCGGTACGCGCGAACAGAGCCATGACGCCAACAGCCAGCGCGAGACCGCTTCTGGATCGACAGTCGGAAGCACCGACGGCAACGTCAGCATTGCCGCCGACAACCGCTACACCTAGGTCGGCAGCGATGTGATCGCAGCTAAAGGAAATATCGATATTGCGGCCAAGGCAGTGGACATCGGCGCAGCGGCTGAAGCCAGCAAGACCGTCACCGAGGACAAGTACAAGCAAAGCGGCCTGACAGTGGCGGTGACTAGTCCCATCATTTCCGCATTACAAACCGTACAGCAGATGGGAGAGGCGGCGGGCAAGACCAAGGACGGGCGCATGCAGGCGCTGGCGGCAGCAACGGCAGGCATGTCGCTGTACAGCGCCGGGCAGGCAGCGCAATCCGCCGCGGCCGATCCAAAGTCTGCCGGTTTTGGTCTGAGCATTACTGTAGGCGGGAGCGAGAACAGTACGACCACCGAGCAGAACAGCGTGATGCAAAAAGGCTCCACCGTAGCCTCGGGCGGCAACACCAGTATCCGGGCCACTGGCGATGGCGCCAACAGCAACATTACGATTCAGGGCAGCGATGTAACGGCAGGTGGCAATCTTGCGCTCAAGGCCGACAACGACATCAATCTGCTGGCCGCACAGAATGTCGACGAGCAGCATAGCAATCGCTCCTCCTCTTCTTATGGCGTTGGGCTGGCGGTGCAGTTTGGCGCGGGTAGTCCTGCTTTCGGCTTTACTGCCAACGCTGCGGGAAGTCGTGGCAGTAGTGATGGCAAAGATGTCGTTAATACTCTTACGCATCTGAAAGCCGGCAACCAGGTCAGTCTCGATTCAGGGCAAGATACCAATCTGATTGGCGCGACAATCGCCGGCAATCAGGTTGTAGCCAACGTCGGCCGTGACTTGAACATCGCCAGCGTGCAAGACACCAGTACCTTCAAGAGCAAGGATCAGAGTTTGGGCGGCAGCATGACGGTGGGCCTGGGTTTCTCAGGCAGCATCAGTGCCAGCCAGAGCAAGGTCGACGCCGATTACGCCAGTGTGGGAGAGCAGGCAGGCATCAACGCGGGCGACGGTGGGTTCCAGATCAACGTCAAAGGCAATACCGATCTCAAAGGCGGCAAGATCGCTAGTACGGATAAGGCCGTGGAAGAGGGCAAGAACAGCTTGACCACCGGCACGCTGACGGTAAGCGAGATCGAGAATCGTAGCCAGTACAAGGCGGAAAGCCAGAGTGTCAGCGCAGGTGGTGGTAATTGGGCAGATCCATCGCAAGGAAAACCGGGCGGCGGCATCGGCATTGGCGGTACTTCGGGTAGCGATAGCAGCACGACCAGAAGTGGTATCTCGGGCGGCGCGGTGACGATCACGGATGCGCAGGGACAGCAAGAGAAGACAGGCCAGAGTGCGGAGCAGACTATTGCGTCGTTGGATCAGGGCGTACGTACCGGTAAGGACAGCAGCAACAGTCTGAACAAGAACTGGAACGGTGAGGAACTGCGTCAGGATGTGGAGGCGCAGGCCAAGATCACGCAGGCGTTTGGGCAGCAGGCGGCCAAGGCGATTGGTGACTATGCTGGAAAAAGAGAAGAAAGCCTGAAAAAAGAGGCAAATGCCGCCGCACTCAATGGCAATCAAGAAAAGGCGGACGAGCTGTATGCCGAGGCTGCTAATTGGGCTGAGGGCGGTGCGTACCGAGTAGCTGCTCACGCTGCAGCGGGGGCGCTGGGCGGTGGTCTTGGTGGAGCATTGGGCGCGGCAGCTAGCGCTCAATTGATGCCGACTCTGGCCGATGAGATTAAGAAAATGGGATTGCCATCGGTTGTCGAAAGTGCCGTGTCACTTGCCGCTGTAGCAGGGATTGGTGCAATCGTTGGAGGAGCTGAAGGTGCTGCCAGTGGATTTAACGTCGATTTAAATAATCGACAGTTAACGCATACTGAAACTGACCGCATCAAGAAACTAGCCAATGGTGATATTAAAGCAGAGGAGAGGTTGACAGCAGCGGCATGTGCGGCCGTTATGTGTTGGAGGGAATATGCGACCGACAGTGCAGCCTTCAATTACTACAAAGCGATGGCAGATTGCGGAAATTCACCGGGATTGGCGGCGGAACGAGACATCATCGCGCAGCAAAAAGATTTGTTCAGTTATACGAACAGCGATGTGGCAAAGGATTTTGGGAAATGGATTGCTAATTCGATTGTGCAGAAGGGGAAAGATGCAGCGAATCTGGCAATTTTGCTCGCCAAGAACGGGCCGAATGCATTGCCACCGGATCTTTCTCTTGGTGACCCGACTGATTTTGGTGGGCCGTCTGGTACGGCGGGAGCCGTCATTACACCTCCTGTTCTGGTATGTTCACCAGCTGGGGTATGTGTTTTAACGCCATCGATTCCGATACCAACTAATGTTTATGCTTCGACTAGTGGTGGTACTAGTGATGAACGCCAAAACGGGGGCTCTCCAGCTAGCCCAGCATTACCTGATAGCCCTTATAGTCCAGAGAGCGTTGAGAATCGTATTAAGCCACCTTATCAAAAAAATCCCGCACATGACATATCAAGTCCATTATTTAATCCTAGGAAAACGCCTGAACCTATTGACGCGCAGTCTGCGTATGAAAATTCTGCGATTCGAGGCGGGCTTGGAACATGGTATGCACAAGGACAAGGGGGATACTATCGGTATTTTTCAGACAATGCAGGTACCGTGCATTTTAGCGGGACCGTATCTTCATCTCAGGTACCAAATAGTGTTTTGAAGTTGCTGGGGAAATAATTATGAGATTTGGAATTACCGATAGATTTTCTATAGAAATCGTTCTGGACAGAGTTTCCGGAGGAGATTGGTTATTTGGGAAAATATGTTATTGGGTTAACGGGGTTGAGGTTGGTAACTTTGATGAAGGGACTTCGTTACGAGATGTTCTTTTCATGATGACTACCATTGTTGCAGATGGTAGTCATCGCATTTGCCCTAAACTCTTGGAGTTTTCGAACGAGAAAACTTTCTCTCTTATTTGTAATGCACTTGATGACGAGGATGAGACCATATATCAATATCTCCCTGAGGACTTTCAGCCTGCGAGGTTTGATATCCGTATCCCTGTTGATGTTTTTGACGACTGGAAGATATTTCTAGTTGAGGGTGAGTTTGATGCTAAGTTAATTTGTCGACGGTTGGGAGCAGGCGATATCGAACCAGTAGTGATGTTACGACAGGGAGAGTTCGATGACGTTTTGAGGCAGGCATACGATTATTTGGACAACATATATAAACTTGCCCAGTCTTAAGTGAATGCGGATTTCAGCGACAGCGATACCTCGAATTAGAGGGCGTCGGTCCGACAATAAAAAACGCCCCCTGACTATCCAATCAGGGGGCGTTTCTCCAAACATCGTCAGAATTCAACCCTCGGCGCGCAACCCCGCCGGCTTCAATTTAGACTCCAGCGCCTTCCCCTTACGCGCCCGCTTGCCAATATGCACACCCAGCGCGGCCGCCGACAACGACACTTCCTGCGCCTTGCCGCCACGGCCGATACCGTAGACGACGACACCCTTCTGGCTGATCGCCTGCGCACCCAGGAGCTTTTCGTTCTTCTCCAGTTCCATCAGGTTCACGCCGCGTCCGCCGGAGGAGAGGGTCTTCAGCTCATCCAGGCCGAACACCAGCAGGCGGCCGTTGCCGGAGAGGCAGGCCACGGCGCCGGCGTCGGCTGCTACCGTGCGCGGGGCCAGGGGCAGGGCGCCTTCGTCCAGCGTGAAGAAGGCCTTGCCGCCCTTGACGCGGCCGAACATGTCGGAGGCCTTGGCGACAAAGCCTGCGCCTGCGTCGGAGGCCAGCAGCAGCGTGGCATCGGCCGGGCCGGCGTAGTAGTGCAGGATGTTGCTGCCGCTGGCCAGCTCGACCAGCGTGGTAACGGGCACGCCGTCGCCGCGCGCGTTGGGCAGGCCATTCACTGCGATTGTGTAGACCCGGCCGTTTGAGCCGAAGGCCAGCAGGTTGTCGACCGTGCGGCATTCGAAGGCGCCGTACAGACCGTCGCCGGCCTTGAAGGTGAACTGCGCGGCGTCGTGGCCGTGGCCGGTGCGCGCGCGCACCCAGCCCTTTTGCGAGATGATCACCGTGACCGGCTCGTCGATCACCTTCTGTTCGAAGGTGGCGCGTTCGGCTTCTTCGATGATGGTGCGGCGGGCGTCGCCGTATTGCTTGGCGTCGCCTTCGATTTCCTTGATCACCAGCTTCTTCATCGAGGCCGGGTTGTCGAGCAGGTCTTGCAGCGTGCTCTTTTCGCCGCGCAGCTCGGCCAGCTCCTGCTGGATCTTGATGGCTTCCAGGCGCGCCAATTGGCGCAGGCGGATTTCCAGGATGTCTTCGGCCTGGCGGTCGGAGAGCTTGAAGGCGGCGATCAGTGCCGGCTTCGGTTCATCCGATTCGCGGATGATCTTGATGACCTTGTCGATGTTCAACAGCACCGCTTCCCGGCCTTCCAGGATGTGGATGCGGTCGTTCACCTTTTGCATGCGGAATTGCGTGCGGCGGGTGACGGTCTCGAAGCGGAAGCTGATCCATTCGCCAAGGATGTCGGCCAGGCCCTTCTGGCGTGGGCGGCCGTCGCCGCCGATCATCACCAGGTTGAGCGACGCGCTGGTTTCCAGCGAGGTCTGGGCCAGCAGCGTGTTCATGAACTCGGTCTGGTCCTGGTTCTTGGACTTGGGTTCGAATACCAGGCGCACCGGGGCTTCGCGGCCGGATTCATCGCGTACGGCGTCGAGCAGGCCGAGGATGGCGGCCTTCTGCGACTGCTGTTCCGGCGTGAGCGTTTTCTTGCCCAGCTTGACCTTGGGGTTGGTCAGTTCTTCAATCTCTTCCAGCACCCGCTGGGAGGAGACGCCCGGCGGCAGTTCGGTGATCACCGCCTGCCACTGGCCGCGCGCCAGGTCTTCGATCTTCCAGCGCGCGCGCACCTTGAGGCTGCCGCGGCCGCTCTGGTACATCTCGGCGATGGTGGATTGCGGTGTGATGATCTGGCCGCCGCCCGGAAAGTCGGGGCCGGGAATCAGTTCTATCAGTTCGGCGTGGCTGATCTTGGGGTTGCGGATCATTGCCACGGCGGCCCTGGCCACTTCGGTCAGATTGTGCGAGGGGATTTCGGTGGCCATGCCGACCGCGATGCCGGAGGCGCCATTCAACAGCAGGAAGGGCAGGCGCGCCGGCAGCAACTTGGGCTCTTCGGTGGAGCCGTCGTAGTTGGGCTGGAATTCCACCGTGCCCATGTCGATCTCGTCGAGCAGCAGTTTGCTGATGGGCGTCAGGCGCGCTTCGGTGTAACGCATCGCCGCAGCGCCGTCGCCGTCGCGCGAGCCGAAGTTGCCCTGGCCGTCGATGAGCGGGTAGCGCAGCGAGAAGTCCTGCGCCATGCGCACCAGCGCGTCGTACACGGATTGGTCGCCGTGCGGGTGCAGCTTGCCCAGCACGTCACCCACCACCGCAGCAGACTTGCGCGGCTTGGCGGCGGAGTTCAGCCCGAGTTCGCTCATCGCGTACAGGATGCGGCGTTGCACCGGCTTCTGGCCGTCGGCGACATCGGGTAGGGCGCGGCCCTTGACTACCGAGATCGCATAGTCGAGGTAGGCGCGCTCGGCGAAGGTCGACAGCGTCAGCGAGTCGCCGTCCGGCGGAGGCGGGGTTTGGTCAAACAGATTGGCTTGTTCGGTCATGGAGCTTGAATTCGTGGCGTGTTCGTTCTATCAATGGAGCGGCTGTGCGGTCAGATATCGGCTTCGGCCTCGTTGCCGTGTTCTTCGATCCAGGCGCGGCGGGAGGCGGCTTCGCCTTTGCCCATCAGCATGGTGAAGCGCTCTTCGGTACTCTGCACGCCGGGTTCGCCGAAGCCGATCGGCAGCAGGCGGCGGGTGTCGGGGTTCATCGTGGTTTCCCACAACTGTTCGGCGTTCATCTCGCCCAGGCCCTTGAAGCGCGAGATGCCCCAGGCGCCTTCTTTCAGGCCATCCTTGCGCAGCTTGTCTTCGATGGCTTCCAGCTCGCCGTCGTCCAGCGCGTACAGTTTCTGCACCGGCTTCTTGCCGCGCGCGGGGGCGTCCACGCGGTACAGCGGCGGGCGCGCCACGCAGATGTTGCCGTTTTCGATCAGCTTGGGGAAGTGCTTGAAGAACAGCGTCAGCAGCAGTACCTGGATGTGCGAGCCGTCCACGTCCGCGTCCGACAGGATGCAGATCTTGCCGTAGCGCAGGCCGGACAAATCGGGCGTGTCGTTGATGCCGTGCGGGTCGACGCCGATGGCCACTGCGATGTCGTGGATTTCGTTGTTGGCGAACAGGCGGTCGCGTTCGGTTTCCCAAGCGTTCAGGACCTTGCCGCGCAGCGGCAGGATGGCCTGGAATTCCTTGTCGCGGCCCATCTTGGCCGAGCCGCCGGCGGAGTCGCCCTCGACCAGGAACAGTTCATTGCGCGACACGTCGGAGGATTCGCAGTCGGTCAGCTTGCCCGGCAAGACGGCCACGCCGGACGACTTCTTCTTCTCGACCTTCTGGGCCGAGCGCAGGCGGCTTTGCGCCTGCTTGATCACCAGCTCGGCCAGTTTCTTGCCGTAGTCGACGTGATGGTTCAGCCACAGTTCCAGCGCCGGGCGCGAATAGCCGGCCACCAGGCGCACGGCGTCGCGCGAGTTCAGGCGCTCCTTGATCTGGCCCTGGAATTGCGGGTCGAGCACCTTGGCCGACAGCACGAAGGACACGCGCGCGAACACGTCCTCGGCCAGCAGCTTGACGCCCTTGGGCAGCAGCGAATGCATCTCGGCGAAGCTCTTGACCGCCGAGAACAAGCCTTCGCGCAGGCCGGATTCGTGGGTGCCGCCGTTGGAGGTGGGAATCAGGTTGACGTAGGACTCGCGCACCACGGCGCCTTCTTCGGTCCAGGCCACCACCCAGGCCGCGCCTTCGCCCTCGGCGAAGCCTTCGGCATCCTTGCCTGCGTACTGTTCGCCTTCAAACAGCGGGATCAGCGGTTCGCTGTTGCTGGACTGGGCCAGTTGCTCCATCAGGTAGCCGCGCAGGCCCTGGTCGTATTGCCAGGTCTGCGTATCGCCGCTCTTGGCGTTGACCAGCGTGACTTTCACACCCGGCAGCAGCACCGCCTTGGAGCGCAGCAGGCGCTGCAGCTCGCCCAGCGGGATGGTGGGCGAGTCGAAGTATTTGGTGTCCGGCCAGACGGTAACGCGGGTGCCGGATTTCTTGTCGTCGCGGCCTGCCGGGCGCGACTTGAGTTTCTCGATCACGTCGCCGCCGGAGAAGGTCAGCGTGTGTACGCCATTGCCTTGCTCATCCTTGCGCCAGACGGTGATTTCCAGGCGCGTGGACAGTGCGTTGGTGACCGACACGCCCACGCCGTGCAAGCCGCCCGAGAACGCGTAGGCGCCGCCCGATCCCTTGTCGAACTTGCCGCCGGCGTGCAGGCGGGTGAACACGATCTCGACGGTGGGCACTTTTTCTTCCGGGTGCAGGCCGACCGGGATACCGCGGCCGTCGTCCTCGACGGAGACGCTGCCGTCGGCGTTCAGGATGACGATGATGCTCTTGCCGTAGCCACCCAGCGCTTCGTCGGAAGCGTTGTCGATGACCTCCTGGATGATGTGCAGCGGATTCTCGGTGCGGGTGTACATGCCCGGGCGCTGCTTGACCGGCTCCAGGCCCTTGAGGACGCGGATCGATGATTCACTGTAATCGGACGGGGATGTTTTCTTGGTTGCCATGCAGGTGAGATTGGGTCTGGTCGGGGAGCGGCCGCAAATCAATGTGTAGCCAAAATGACAGCAAATGCCGACCCTGAGGGGCTGCGACATGCGGTGCCAACTGCGCATTCTAATGAAAATTGCGCAAAGCAGAAAATTGCTTGTGGGAAAGCAGTGTTTTGGGCAGCCGGCGTGCGGTTGCGGGAGAGGGGCGCCGCCGTCCGATGACGGCGGCGCAAGGGGAGGTAAAACTCAGTGTCAGGCCGCCAGCAAGCCTTCGACGGCAAGTGCAATCGACAGCAAGCGGCGGTCATGTCCGCCGGGCATCGCCAGCGACAGGCCGACCGGCGCATTGCCCGGTGGCTGGCAAGGCAGGGAGATGGCGCAGCCGTCGAGGAAGTTGATCAGCGTCGGGTTGCGCAGGATCAGGCCGTTGGCGGCGTAGTAGGCATCGTCGCTGGCTTGCAGGTCGGCGATCTTCGGCGCCACTACCGGTACGGTCGGCATTACCAGCGCATCGAACCCATCCAGTTGCGCTTCGGTGTTGGCGATCCAGCGGCGGCGGGCGTGGATCACGTCCAGCAGGTCGGCCGCGCCCATGTCCTTGCCGCGCAGGATGCGCGAGACTACGCGCTGGTCGTAGCCTGCCTTGTTTTCGGCGATCAGGTCGCGGTGCCAGGCATAGGCTTCGGCAGCGGTGAAGCCGCCCTTGGCGTTGATCGCGGCCAGTTCGCCTAAGGCCGGCACCGGCTGCTCGACGATGACGGCGCCGGCGGCGGATAGCTTCGACAATGCTGCCTTGTAAGCGGCGGCAACCTGATCATCCATGCCATCCAGCACCACATTGGTCGGCGCCAGGAGGCGCAGGCCGCGCAGCGGATGGGGGATGGGCGCGGCGTAGTCTTCGCCGGACAGCACCGCGTCCATGATGGCGCAGCACTCGACCGAGGCGGCCAGCGGGCCGATCGAATCCAGGTATTCCGACAGCGGCAGCACGCCCTTCATCGATACGCGCGACGCTGTCGGCTTGAAGCCGGTCAGGCCGTTGAGGGCCGAGGGGATACGCACCGAGCCGCCGGTGTCCGAACCGATGGCGGCAAACGCCATGCCATCGGTGACCGAGATCGCGGCGCCCGAGGATGAGCCGCCCGGGATGCGGCCACCATCCACATCACGCTGCCAGGCATTCTTCGGGGTGCCGTAGTGCGGGTTGATGCCGAGGCCGGAATAGGCGAACTCGGTCATGTTGGTCTTGCCGATCACGATGGCGCCGGCGTTGATCAGGTTCTGCACCACCACCGAGTTGGCGGCGGCAGCCGGTTTGCCGCGCAGCACCACCGAACCGGCCAGCGTGGTTTCGCCGGCCACGTCGAACAGGTCCTTGACCGAGACCGGCAGGCCATCGATGGGCGAGCGGGCGAGGCCGGCTGCGCGCAGGGTGTCGGACGCCTTTGCGGCGGCGCGCGCCTGGTCGGCGTAGACGCTGGTGAACACGCGTGCGCCTTCGCCGTTGGCGTCGGCGATTTTTGCCAGCGCCTGTTCGGTCAGTTCAACGGAAGTGGTGCGGCCAGCATCGAGGTCGGCGGCGAGTTGGGAGAGTTTGGGGAACATGGTCGGCATTGTCGTGCAGTCGATGGAGGGGAAGAGTGTAGCGCACCAATCGGACTGTCGTCCCTGCGAAAGCAGGAACGACATGGAGATGAATCAGGCCACTTCAGCCAGTGACTCCGCCACATAGCTGTGGCGCAGCGAGCGGCCACGGCGCGGATCGAACAATTCCATGGTGAAGGAAGCCGCCGGGCGGATGCCGCCGATGGCGCCGACCGTGCCGCAGGTCATGCCGCAGCCTTCGGGCAGCACGGCGCTGCCGTCGGTGAAGCGGGCGATCAGGTCGGCCGGCGTGCGCAGCGAGGACAACGGCCCTTCCTGATACAGCACGGTGGAACCGTTTTCTTCGATCCAGGAGCGGATCACCAGCTCATCCCAGTACTCGGCCACGTCGGCCAGCTTCCAGGCGCCGGTGCCGACCGGCTTGACGCAGGCCTGCTTGGAGAAGGCCACGCTGTGCGCTTCCAGCTTGCGGTCGGTGTGGTCGGAGGCGATCGAGACATACAGCTCGCCGCCGGCGTTGAAGACGAAGGTTTCGATTTCGCCGGACGATTCGGCGCCCAGCACCTGCACGTCTTTGGCTTGCGTCAGCTGGTTGGCCGAGACGCGGTAGAACAGCGGCACCGCGCTGGGGCGCGAGATGCCAAGGGCTTCCAGTTCTTCGATGTGGTGTTCGATGGCGGCCATGTCGCGGCCGGCCCAGCCGGCGATGACCAGGGTGTGGATGTCGGCGCTCACGGCGCTGTTGTCGGGGAGGGAGAAAGAGAGCTTCATGGCGGTCACTTCAAAAACGATTGCGTGAATCAAACGCCGGAACCGTTCGGCTCCGGCGGGGGGAAAAGCGGAATGCGGCTTAGTGCTTCTTGACGAACACCACCACCAGGAAGCTGGCGAGGAATTCGAGCGCGGCCACGAAGTACAGTCCGGAGGACAAGGAGCCGGTGCTGGTCTTGAGCGCGCCGATCATGTACGGCGCGACGAAGCCGGCCAGGTTGCCGATCGAGTTGATCAGCGCGATGCCGCCGGCGGCTGCGGTGCCGGCCAGAAACGCTCCGGGGATCGACCAGAACACCGGGAACGCGGCCAGGATGCCGATCGCGGCGACCGTCAGCGAGCACAGGGCGATGGTGGCGTTGCCCAGTGTCAGGCCGGTGGCGATAAGGCCGATACAGGCGATCAGCGTGGCGATGGCGCTATGCATGCGGCGCTCGCCGGTCTTGTCGGAGTGGATGCCGTTCCACACCATGGCCAGCGTGCCGGCGATGAACGGGATGGCCGAGATCAGGCCGATCTGCAGGTTGCCCTTGATGCCGATCTCCTTGATGATCGACGGCGCCCAGAAGGCGATGGTGGCGTTGCCGCTGACCACGCAGAAGTACACGGCGGCGCAGATCCATACGCGGTAGTTGGCACAGGCATCCTTGAACGAGAAGTGCTTGCCGGGGGCGCTGTTTTCAGCGGCCAGGGTTTGCGTTACGGCGGTCTTCTCGGCATCCGTCAGCCACTTGGCGTTGGCCGGCTTTTCCGGCAGCCAGGCCAGTACCGCGAAGCCTGCCAGCAGCGAGGGAATGCCTTCGATGATGAACAGCCACTGCCAGTTGGCCAGGTGGCCGACGCCTTCCATGCCGCTCATGATCAGGCCGGCGATCGGGCCGCCGACGGCGCCGGCGATGGCGAACGAGGTCATGAACAGGCCGTTGACGCGGGCGCGGCGCTGGGCCGGGAACCAGTAGGTCAGGTACAGCACCACGCCGGGGAAGAAGCCTGCTTCGAACACGCCCAGCAGGAAGCGCAGGATGTAGAAGCTGGCCGGGGTGGTGACATAGGCCATCGCCATCGAGGCCAGGCCCCACAGGATGGTGATGCGCGCCAGCGTCTTGCGCGCGCCGATCTTTTCCAGCAGCAGGTTGCTGGGCACTTCGAACAGGAAGTAGCCGATGAAGAAGATGCCCGCGCCCAGGCCGTAGACGGCTTCGGAGAATTGCAGGTCCTGCAGCATCGACAGCTTGGCGAAGCCGACGTTGACGCGGTCGATCCAGGCCAGCACGAACAGGAAGACCAAAAACGGGATCAGGCGCCAGGCGATCTTGCGATAGGTGGCATCCATCGCCGATACGTTGCCGCCGGCCTGGGCGCCCGGATCGAGCGCGGCGGATGTGGAATAAGACATGAACTACCTCCCTAAGTGTTGAGCCCCGGCCGGCTTGCGGCGGCCGCGTAAGTGTCTGGATAAAACTGTCTGGACTATTGCTGGCTGCCCGGCGCTGCTGTTGTTGTTGCCTAGCGCATGCGATGAGGCATGGCAGGGTGCCGGTCTTAATTCAGTATGGGGAGTCGATGCAGACGCTGTCCAACAAGAAAATCTGAACAGGAGTGATTGAAAAATCTTATGAGCAAAAGTGGGCCACGCGATGCGCCATGATGGTGCTGTGCGGCAAAGCCCCGGAGCGTGCCGCGTAAATCATTTCCGCAGACGGACCGGCGGCGCTTTCAGCCGGGTCAGGCAGTGCTGCCGTCGGCGCCGGTGGGTTTGCCGGCAGCCGGCGGCGAGGGCAGGCGGGCGATCTCGTGTCCCCAATTGAGTGCGAAGTCGGAAGCCGTTTCTTGTGCGATGCGGGCCACGGTCTCGGTCAGCGGATTCTCATGGTCTGAGCGGAAGCAGGCGATCAGGGCCAGTGCCGGGAACTCGGTATCGACCCGTAGCAGGTGCAATATCTCTTCATTGAGTTCGCGCTGGATGATGGCCGGCGGCACCGCCGCGATGCCGAAGCCGTCGGTCACCAGCCGGATCATGGTGGCGACCGAGGCGATGCAGTTGATATGCAGGTTGCCGCGTTCGCTGCTGGAAAACATGCGCTCGATCACCGCATGCGGGCCGGAGTTGCGCGCGAAGCTGACCACCGGGAAGGCTGCCAGGTCGGACAGCGTCAATGTCTCGCTGCCGATGTCGAGCTTGGGACTGCCGACCCAGCGCATCGGAAACTCGCACAGCGCGATGTTGCTGACCTGCGGGCCGATCACCGGTTCGGCCTGCAGCACCAGGTCGAGGTTGCCCTTGCTGAACTGCTCGTGCAGGTGGATGGTGGTGTCGCTGGCGATTTCGATCTGCAGGCGCGGGAACGTCTTGTGCAGGCGGCCGAGGAAATCGGGAAACCAGCTATGGACGATGGATTCGATGACGCCGATACGGATTACGCCGGCGTAGACCTGCTTGTCGGACATGTCGTCCTTCATCTCGCGCATGAGCTTGACCATGCGTTCGGCATACACCAGCGCCTTGCTGCCGTCGGCGGTCAGCGCCACCTCGCGCGCGCTGCGGTCGAACAGGCGTACGCCGAAGTCCTGTTCGAGCGATGCGATACGGCTGGAGACGGCGGCTTGCGTGGTGTGCAGGCGTTCGGCGGTAAGCCGGAAATTGCGCAGCTTGGCCAGCCAGACGAAGGTTTCTAGGAAGCGGATATTCATGGCGCAGGAGTTGGCTGGGTGACTGGGAGGAGGATGCGGGGAAGGCTAAATCGTTTTGCCCCCATGTACCTGCAAAGGAGCGTATTTTATCCACTGTCGCCGGCTTCGGGAGATTCTCGTTTTGGTGCGATGCGATAAAAAAAGCATCTATAACAGTGCATCTCGAAGGCTTTCGCGTGTATTCCTGGTGCAAATATGGATATTTGGTTTTTGAAAGTATTTTTTCTTTACTCGCAAATAAAATGAAAATATATTTACATTTTTCTTGCGCGCCGGAGATGGCCATCTGTCTGTAAGCAAGTGGCCGGCAGGCACCGCAAGGCATCGATAAAAACATTCTCATGGGACAGGCGGACTGTGACGCAACAGCCGAAAAATATCATGCTGCAAGGCGCGGGCGCCGTGGCGCAGATCGTGGGCAAGCTGTATCCGCAATTGTCCAAGTCGCATCGCAAGACGGCCGACTACGTGCTGGGCAATCCCTTCCGCGCCGCCACCATGACCATTGACGAATTGTCGGAAGCGGCCGGTATCTCGGTCGCCACCGCCAATCGTTTCTCCCATGCACTGGGCTTCGACGGCTACGCCTCGTTCCGCGCCGCGCTGGTGTCCGATTTCGCGACCACGCTGGCGCCGGTGGAAAAGCTGCGCAACGAAGTGCAGCGTTCGGCCACCAGCGCCGAGATCATGGCCGCCGCGTTCGAGAACGACATCCATAACATCGAGGCGACCCGCCGCATGCTCTCGCCCGAGCAGTGCGAGCAGGCGGTGGACATGATCCTGGCCGCCGAGCGCATCTTCATCACCGGGTTCGGCGCTTCCGCCTACCTGGCCGGGCTGATGGCGCATGCGCTGGAGCCCTATGTGCGCACCGTGTCGTCGGTGGCGCTGGCCGGCGGGCCGTCGCAGGCCGGCCGCCAGTTCTTCAAGCTCGACAGCCGCGACCTGGTGATCCCGATGGTGTTTCCGCGCTATGCCGCCGATACCGTCTGGCTGACCCAGCGCGCGGTGGAGAAGGGCGCGAAAGTCCTCGCCATTACCGACGTGCCGGGTTCGCCGCTGGCGCCGCTGGCCGATGTGACGATTTTCGCGCAGACCGACCGCAAACTTTCCCCGACTTCCGATGCGGCGGCGCTGATCCTGATCCAGGCACTGTGCGATGCGGTCGCGCATCGCGCCAGCCGCTCGGTACAGGCGGCATCGCAGATGGCTGAATTCGTGCTGCCGTGGCTGTACCTGCCGCAACAGCAGCGCCCGGGGACGACTCCAGTGGGCAAGCCCGCCAGGCCGGCAGGCAGAACCGCCGCCAAATCCAAAGGAAAGACGAAAGCATGAACACTCCGGTCATCGCCATCCACGGCGGCGCGGGCACGATTTCCCGCCATTCGCTCAGCGCGGAAGAAGAAGCAGGCTACCACCAGGCGCTGGCCGGCATCATTGCCGCCGGCCAGGCCGTGCTCAACGCCGGTGGTTCTGCGCTGGAAGCGGTCACCGAGGCGGTGCGCCTGCTGGAGGATTGCCCGCTGTTCAACGCCGGGCATGGCGCGGTGTATACCAGCGAGGGCAAGCATGAGCTGGACGCCAGCGTGATGAGCGGCATCGACCTGGCTGCCGGTGCGGTGGCCTGTGTCACCACTATCCGCAATCCGGTGCTGGCCGCGCGCGCCGTGATGGAAAAGAGCGAGCATGTGCTGCTGGTCGGCCAGGGAGCGGAATCCTTTGCGGCCAGGCATGGCGTGGAGATTGTCGAGCCCGGCTATTTCCATACCGATGCCCGCCATCAGCAGTGGCAGCGCGTGCGTGGGCAGACCAAAGCCATGCTCGACCATGACGCGGCTTCTTTCGCTTTCGCCCGGAAACATGGCGATGGCGACAGTGAAGAAAAAGCGCCGATCGACCCCGACAACAAGTTCGGCACCGTGGGCGCCGTGGCGCTGGACAAGTTCGGCAACCTGGCCGCCGCTACCTCGACCGGCGGCATTACCAACAAGCAGCCCGGCCGCGTGGGCGACTCGCCGCTGATCGGCGCCGGCTGCTATGCATCCAATTCGACCGCGGCAGTGTCGGCCACCGGCACCGGCGAGGCCTTCATGCGCACTGCAGCCTGTTACGACGTGGCCGCGCGCATGGCTTATGCCGGCGACACATTGCAACAGGCCGCTGACAAAGTGGTGTTCCAATTGCTGCCGATGATTGGCGGGCGCGGCGGTTTGATCGCGCTGGACGCGCAGGGCAACCTGGCGTTGCCCTTCAATACCGAGGGCATGTATCGTGCTTATGGGCGTGGGGAACTTGCGCCGGTGACAGCGATATATCAGCCTGAGCAGGTTGAACACCAAGCAGGCTGAGCCGGAGAAACGAGAAATGCAACAGCCACAACACGTGCTCGATGTCAGCAACCTGAGCGTACGTTTTTCCACCTCCGAGCGGACGGTGGACGCGGTACGCGGCCTTTCATTCCATGTCGGCCGCGGCGAGACCTTGGCCATTGTCGGCGAATCGGGTTCCGGCAAGTCGGTGTCGTCGCTGGCGATCATGCGCCTGATCGAACATGGCGGCGGCAAGATCATCCAGGGCGGCATGAAGTTCCTGCGCCGCAACGGCCAGTCGCTCGACCTTGCCAGTGCCGACAACGCCACCATGCGCAGCATTCGCGGCGCCGAGATCGCGATGATCTTCCAGGAGCCGATGACGTCGCTCAACCCGGTATTCACTGTTGGCGAACAGATCGCCGAATCGATCCGCCTGCACCAGGGGAAAGACCATGCGGCAGCGCGGGCCGAGGCGCTGCGCATGCTGGAGATTGTGCGCATCCCGGAAGCCAAACGCGTGCTGGGCCGCCATCCGCACCAGCTTTCGGGCGGCATGCGCCAGCGCGTGATGATCGCCATGGCCTTGTCGTGCAAGCCGTCGCTGCTGATCGCCGATGAGCCGACCACCGCGCTGGACGTGACCATCCAGGCGCAGATCCTGCAACTGATCCGTTCGCTGCAGGAAGAAATGCAGATGGGAGTGATCTTCATCACCCACGACATGGGCGTGGTGGCCGAAGTGGCCGATCGCGTGGTGGTGATGTGCCGCGGCGAGAAGGTCGAGGAAAACGATGTGAAAAGCATCTTCGCCGCGCCCAGCCACCCTTATACCCAAGCCTTGCTGGCGGCCGTGCCCCGGCTCGGTTCCATGCGCGGCACCGACCGTCCGCGCCGCTTCGGCATCGCCGCCGGCGCGGAGGTGCAACCGGAAGCCGTCGCCACCGAACTGCAAGGCCAGCAAGAGATCGCCGGGCAGCGCCAGCCCATCTTGAAGGTGCGCGACCTGACTACCCGTTTCGACGTCAAGAGCGGCATCTTCGGCCGCGTCAGGCAGCGTGTGCATGCAGTGGAAAAGGTCAATTTCGACTTGTATGCGGGCGAAACGCTGGCCATCGTCGGCGAATCGGGTTGCGGCAAGTCGACTACCGGGCGTTCGCTGCTGCGGCTGGTCGACATCGCCGGCGGCCGCGTCGAATTCGGCGGGCGCGACCTGGCGCAATTGCCGCGCTCGGAACTGCGCCACCTGCGCCGCGATATCCAGTTCATCTTCCAGGACCCGTTCGCCTCGCTCGACCCGCGCGTGACGGTCGGCTACTCCATCATGGAGCCGCTGCTGGTGCATGGCATGAAAGAGGGGGCGCGTGAGCGTGTCGATGCCTTGCTCACCCGCGTGGGCCTGACGCCGGAACACGGCCAGCGCTATCCGCACGAATTCTCCGGCGGCCAGCGCCAGCGCATCTGCATCGCGCGCGCCCTGGCGCTGAACCCCAAGATCGTGATCGCCGACGAGTCGGTGTCGGCGCTGGACGTGTCGATCCAGGCACAGATCGTCAACCTGATGCTAGACCTGCAGGCCGAGCTGGGCATTTCGTTCATCTTCATCTCGCACGACATGGCCGTGGTGGAGCGTATCAGCCATCGCGTGGCGGTGATGTACCTGGGGCAGATCGTCGAGATCGGCCCGCGCCGCGACATCTTCGAGAACCCGCAGCATCCGTATACCCGCAAGCTGATGGCGGCGGTGCCGGTGGCCGACCCGACCCTGCGCCAGCCGGGCAAGAAGCTGATGACGGACGAAATCCCCAGCCCGATCCGGCTGGTGGGCGACGAGCCGAAGGTGTTGCCGCTGAAGGAAGTGGCGCCGGGCCATTTCGTCGCGATGCACAGGATTTCCGGCGCTTTCTGAATTTGCCGATGAAGCCGGGCACAAGGCCGGTTGGTTTCATTGCTTTTTGTGTTGTCAATGCAGTTTTAATCACGCAGTCAATCCACGCAGTTACCGATCAGGAGAGAAAAAATGACTACAACCGCAAAGAAGGGCATGTCCGTCGCCAAATGGCTGGTGGTCGGCACATTGGGCGCTAGCCTGCAGTTCGCCGCCGCCCATGCGTTCGCCGCCAAGACCGTAACGATGGCGCTGTATACCACCTTCACCACCATGGATCCGTACGACGCCAACGATACAGTGTCGCTGGCAGTGGCCAAGTCCTTCTACCAGGGGCTGTTCGGTTTCGACAAGGACATGAAGTTGATCAACGTGCTGGCCGAAGGCTATCTGGTCAGCAAGGATGGCCTGGAGTACACCATCCGCCTCAAGCAAGGCGTGAAGTTCCATGATGGCACGCCCTTCAAGGCCGACGCCGTCAAGATCGCATTTGACCGCGTGACCAACCCGGACAACAAACTCAAGCGCTACAACCTGTTCAACCGCATCGCCAAGACCGAAGTGCTGAACGACTACACCGTGAAGATTGTGCTGAAGGAACCGTTCTCGGCCTTCATCAACGTGCTGGCGCACCCGTCGGCGGTCATGATTTCTCCGGCTGCGCTGAAGCAATATGGCAACAAGGACATCGCTTTCCATCCGGTCGGCACCGGTCCGTTCAAGTTTGTCGAGTGGAAGCAGACCGACTATGTGAAGGTAGTCAAGTTCGATGGTTATTGGAAGCCGGGTTATCCCAAGGTCGACGAGATCCTGTGGAAACCGGTAGTCGACAATAATTCGCGCGCGGCCATGATGCAGACCGGCGAGGCGCAATTTACCTATCCGGTGCCGTATGAACAAGCCGACCTGCTCAAGAAAAATGGTTCGCTGGATATCCTCTCCAGCCCTTCCATCGTCCAGCGCTACATCACGATCAACACCAGGCAGAAGCCCTTCGACAATCCCAAGGTGCGCGAGGCGCTGAACTACGCAATCAACAAGCAGGCCTTGGTCAAGGTAGCGTTCGGCGGCTATGCAACCCCGATGGAAGGCGTGCTGCCGCAGGGCGTGGACTATTCTTTCAAGACCGGGCCGTGGCCGTATGACGTGAAAAAGGCCAAGGCCTTGCTGGCCGAAGCCGGCTATCCCAACGGTTTCGAGTCAGAATTGTGGTCGGCCTTCACCAACACCACCTCGCTCAAGGTCATCCAGTTCGTACAGCAACAGCTGGCGCAGGTAGGCGTGAAGCTCAAGATCCAGGCCCTGGAAGCCGGCCAGCGCGTCGAACGCGTGGAAAGCGCGCAGAACCCGGACACCGCGCCGGTGCGCCTGTATTACATGGGCTGGTCGTCTTCCACCGGCGAGGCCGATTGGGGGCTGCGTCCGCTGCTGGCTTCCGAATCCTTCCCGCCGCGCCTGTACAACGCCGCCTACTACAAGAATGACATGGTGGATACCGGCATCGCCAAGGCACTCACCGTGACCGACCGCGCAGAAAAGAGCGCGCTGTACCAGGACGTACAGAAGCAGATCTGGAGCGATGCGCCGTGGATTTTCCTGGCGACGGAAAAGCTGCTGTACGCGCGCAGCAAGAACCTGAAGGGCATGTATGTCATGCCTGACCAGGCTTACGAGTTCGAAAACATCGAGCTGACCAAGTAATGCGCTAGTTGTGTGAGACGTGCGGGGGCGGCCATGTGCCGCCCCCGCAAGCAACATCCAAGGTTTCGATCCACCGGCGAGAGCATCATGTTTTCCTATGTCATCAAGCGCCTCTTAGGCCTCATACCCACGCTGCTGCTGGTGGCGGTATTGGTATTTCTGTTCATTCACTTGCTGCCGGGCGACCCGGCACGGCTGGCGGCCGGCCCTGAGGCTGACGAGCAAACGGTGGCGCTGGTGCGCGCCGACCTCGGCCTGGACAAGCCGCTGCCTGAGCAATTCATCAATTTCTTCGTCAACGCCGCCCAGGGCGACTTTGGCAAATCGATCCGCACCAAGCGTCCGGTCTCCGAAGAGATCGGCGCGCGCTTCTGGCCGACCTTGTGGCTGACGCTGGTTGCCATGGTCTGGGCGGTGCTGTTCGGCCTGGTTATCGGCATTTCTTCGGCGGTGTGGCGCAACCGGTGGCCCGACCGGGTGGGGATGACGCTGGCCGTATCCGGCATTTCCTTCCCGGCTTTTTCGCTGGGAATCCTGCTGATGCAGATTTTTTCGGTTCAACTGGGCTGGCTGCCGACGGTGGGCGACGACACCTGGCGCCATTACATCCTGCCTTCGATCACCCTGGGGGCAGCGGTGGCGGCGGTGATGGCGCGCTTTACGCGCTCCTCCTTCATCGAGATCTTGCAGGAAGATTTCGTGCGCACCGCCCGCGCCAAGGGTTTGTCCGAGCGGGTGGTGGTCATCAAGCACTGCCTGCGCAATGCGCTGATCCCGGTGGTCACGATGATGGGCCTGCAGTTCGGCTTCCTGCTGGGCGGTTCGATCCTGGTCGAGGTGGTGTTCAACTGGCCGGGCATGGGACGCCTGCTGGTGGATGCCGTCGAGATGCGCGACTACCCGGTGATCCAGGCCGAGATCCTGCTGTTCTCGCTCGAATTCATTTTCATCAACCTGGTGGTGGACGTGCTGTATGCCGTGATCAACCCCAGCATCCGTTTCAAGTGAGGTAAGCCGTGTCTCTGTCCAATGCTCCCATTTCCGAGACCGGCACGCCGCTGCCGCCGCCCGATCCGTCGGCGGTAGCCGCTGCCTCCGGCCAGAAGATCCGCACGCCGTGGCGCGAGTTCTGGCGCAAGTTCAAGAAGCAGCACCTGGCGATGTATGCCGGCGGCTTCGTGTTGTTCCTGGTGTTGCTGGCGATCTTCGCGCCGCTGATTGTGCCTTTCGATCCGGAAAACTTCTTCGACTACGATGCGCTCAATTCGCCGCCGACCTGGACGCACTGGTTCGGCGTCGACGCGCTGGGCCGCGACATCTTCAGCCGCATCATCGCGGGCACCCGCATCTCGCTGGCATCGGGTTTCCTGTCGGTGGCCATCGGCGCGGTGATCGGGACGGTGTTCGGCCTGTTGGCCGGTTACTACGAGGGCTGGTGGGACCGCATCACCATGCGCATCTGCGATGTGCTGTTCGCTTTCCCCGGCATCCTGCTGGCCATCGGCATCGTCGCCATCCTCGGCGGCGGCATGCTCAACGTCATCATTTCGGTATCGGTGTTCAGCATTCCGGCCTTCGCGCGGCTGGTGCGCGGCAATACGCTGCAGCTCAAGAACCTGACCTACATCGAAGCCGCGCGCAGCATCGGCGCTTCCGACATGACGATCATGTGGCGCCATATCTTCCCGGGAACGGTATCGTCCATCGTGGTGTATTTCACGATGCGCATCGGCACTTCCATCATCACCGCCGCCGGCCTGTCTTTCCTCGGCCTGGGGGCGCAGTCGCCTACGCCGGAATGGGGCCTGATGCTCAATGAATCGCGCGCCGACATGATCACGTCGCCGCATATTGCGCTGTTTCCCAGCATCGCCATTTTCCTGACCGTGCTGGCGTTCAATCTCCTGGGCGACGGCTTGCGCGACGCGCTCGATCCCAAGATCGACCAGCGCTGATGGATGCGCCGCATATCGGCCGGTTCGCCGCCGGTCCGCGCAACAGCATCGCCGATGTCGACGGCGTGACGGTGGGCCACTGCACGCTGGACAACGGGCCGGTGCAGACCGGCGTGACGGTGGTGTCGCCGCATGGCGGCAACCTGTTCACGCACAAGCTGCCGGCGGCGGCGGCCGTCATCAACGGCTTCGGCAAGAGCGCCGGGCTGGTGCAGCTGGAAGAGCTGGGCACGCTGGAAACGCCGATCGCGCTGACCAATACCTTTGCCGTCGGCGCCATCGTCACCGCGCAGATCCGCCATGCGCTGCAGGCCAATCCGGAGATTGGCCGCAGCCAGCCCACGGTCAATCCGCTGGTGATGGAATGCAATGACGGCTACCTCAATGACTTGCATGCCTTTGCCGTGCAGGAGAGCCATTTCGGGCAGGCGCTGGCGGTCTTGTCTTCCGATGTGCCGCAAGGCGCGGTGGGGGCGGGGCGCGGCATGTCCAGCTTCGGCATGAAGGGCGGCATCGGCACCGCTTCGCGCAGGGTCGCGGTAGGGAGCGGCAAGGATGAATTCACGCTCGGTGCGCTGGTGCTGTCGAACTTCGGCAAGCTGCACGACCTGATCCTGGATGGCCGTCCGCTGGGCCGCGAATTGGCTGCGGTGGGCGCGTCCGACAAGGCGCCCGAGAAAGGCTCCATCATCATGATCCTGGCCACCGATGCACCTCTCGACGCGCGCCAATTGAAGCGTCTGGCCACCCGCGCCGGCGCCGGCCTGGCCCGTACCGGTTCGGCCTACGGCCACGGCAGCGGCGATATTGCGCTGGCCTTTTCCACTGCCCAGCAGATCGAGGCCGGCAGCGAGTGCCTGAACATGGCGCTGCTGCAAGACCATCTGCTGGATCCGTTGTTCCATGCCGCCGCCGACAGCGTCGAGCAGGCCATTGTCAATGTGCTCTTCGCCGCACAGACCGTGCACGGCCGTGATGGTCACGTGCGCGAATGCCTGCGCGAGCGGCTGGCGCGCCTGCCATCCTGATTGATTTTCCGGACCACATCATGCCTACCGTCAAACGCGCCAATATCCTGATCTCGGTCGATATCGAAGGCGTTGCCGGCGTCTTCCATCCCGAGCAGACCCGTCCCGGCAATGGCGAATACGAACGCGCACGGCGCTGGATGACCGAGGAGGCCAACGCCGTCATTCGCGGTGCGTTGGCCGCCGGCGCCACTGCCGTCAAGGTCAACGATTCGCACGGGGGCTTTCGCAACCTGTTGCCCGACCTGCTGCTTCCGGAGGCGCGCATGGTGCTGGGCAAGCCGCGCGTGCTGGGCATGATGGGCGGCGTCGACCATGATGTCGATGCCGTGATGCTGGTGGGCTACCATTCGCGCGCCCAGGGGCGCGGCATCCTGGCGCACACCACCAACAGCTTCGCTTTCGCGCGCGTTTGGCTGGGTGGGCAGGAGATGGGGGAAGCCGGTTTGTATGGCGCACTGGCCGGCGAGCATGGTGTGCCGGTGATCTTCGGCAGCGGCGACGACGCTTTCGTCGAGGAAAACCAGCCGCTGTTTCCGCATGCGGTGTTCGCCGAAACCAAGAAGGCTTACGGTGCCAATAGCGGCGATACGCTGTCGCCCGTGCAATCCTGCGCGCTGCTGGAGGAGCGCGCACGGCAGGCGGTGGTGAAATGGCTGGCGCAGCCATCGGACATGCCGCTGCTGAAGCTGCAAGGTCCGCTGCGCTGCCGCCTGCAGGCGCAGACCGTGGCGCTGGCCGACCTGTTCAGCCAGTTGCCTATCCTCGAACGGGTGGACAACGTCATGGTGGAATTCGATGCGCCTAATGCCGAATATGCGGTGCGGGTATTGAACAGCCTGTCGGCGATGTCTGCGATGCTGCGCTGAGCGGCATCCCTTTCCTCTTTTGTCTTGCCGCGCGCCACAGTTAGTTTGGTGAGGGCTCCTTTTTCTGCTCCACCAGCTTGACCAGCGTATGCATCGTCAGGTTGACCGGCGTGGCAATCCCCAGCGCCTGGCCGCGCCGCACGATGAAACCGTTCAGGTGGTCGATCTCGCTGGCCTTGCCGCGCGCCAGGTCCTGGGCGGTCGATGAGTATTGGGTGGGCATGGTCTCGGCGATCAGGCGCACCGCGGCATCGACATCGCCCGGTAGCGTGACACCTTCGACCGAAGCCACGGCGCGGCATTCGGTGACCAGATTGCGGATCACGTCGGCCACGCCCTGGCCTTGCACGATCTTGCCGTAGGGGAGTTGCGTGATGGCGGACAGCGCGTTGTAGGCGCAGTTGAGGATGAGCTTGACCCACAGCGCGCCGCGCACGTTGCCGGAGATCTCGGTCGGGACGCCGGCGGCGACCAGCGCCTGGGCAACGTCTTCGCTGCGTGCCGAGGGCTCGATCACCAGTTCGCCGCGGCCGTGGTGCTTGACGTGGCCGGGGCCGGCCATTTCCGTGGCGACATACACTACGGCGGCTGCTACCGGCTGCGGGATCACGCTGCGCAGGCGGTCGGCGTTGTCGGTGCCGTTTTGCAGCGTCAGCACCAGCGTGTCGGAGCGCAGGTGTTGGCGCAATTGCGCGCCGGCGGTTTCGGTATCGGTGGATTTGACGCAGAACAGCACCAGGTCGGCGCCGGCGGCAATGGCGGCATCGGTACCGGCTTTCACGGAAATGGTTTCGTCGAAGCCTTGTGCTTGCAGCCGCAGGCCTACCTTGTTGAAGGCGTCGACATGTTGCGCACGGCCGACCAGGACGACTTCATGGCCGGCGCGCGCCAGCATGCCTCCGTAATAGCAACCTACTGCGCCTGCACCCATCACCGCGACTTTCATTGCCGTGTCTCTCGTCTGGTCAAAGCGGAAAGCCTAACACAGCGCCATGGAGCTGACAGGCGCCTGCTCAGGCCAGCACTTTGGCCAGCCACTGGCCGATATCCACGACTTCCTCGCCACACACCGAATGCTGCATCGGGTATTCGTGCCATTCGATCTGGTAGCCCAATTGGGTTAGCAGGTCGCGCGATTTCTCGGCGCGTTCGATCACCACCACCGGATCGAGGCGGCCGTGGGCCATGAAGATGGAAGTGTCCTGGTTGGCTGCGTGGCGTTCTTCGGCGGCCTTGGCGGCCAGCGGCAGGTAGCCCGACAGGCACATCAGGCCTGCCAGTTTTTCCGGATGGCGCAGCCCGGTTTGCAGCGTCATGGCGCAGCCTTGCGAGAAACCGGCCAGCACGATGCGTTCGGCGGGAATGCCGCGCGTTTTTTCCTGTGCGATCAGTTCTTCCACCAGCGCCTGCGAATTGCGCAGGCCGGCTTCGTCTTCGCGGCGCACCAGATCGGGCGTGAAAATGTCGTACCAGGAGCGCATCACGTAACCGCCGTTGATGGTGACCGGCATGGTGTTCGCAGTGGGGAACACGAAGCGGATGGCGGGGCAGTTCGACAGGTCGAGCTCGCGCACGATGGGAACGAAGTCGGAGCCATCGGCGCCCAGTCCATGCATCCAGATGACGGCGGCAGTGGGGTTGGGAGCGGTTTCTATCTGGATGGTGTCGAGCTGGGTAGCCATGGCGGTTTGGGTATCCTGTTATGCGTTGGTGGAGGGGGTGATTTGTGTGCGCGGTGGCGCACAGGCACAATACGGTTTCGATTGCGCGATTGCGTATCACTGCAAGACGCCAATCATACGATGAACGCCGGGGAAAATCTCGGCGCTTGCCAGGAGCGAGCCGATGGGCCTGAAAAAATTGACGAGCGCGGCCATGACCGCCTGCATGGCGCTGGCAGCGTTGCTGCCCATGCGCGCCGGCGCGGAACTGATCACGGGGGCGGTGTTCCAGCCCAAAGGGGAAAACCTGATGATTTCGCCGCCGTCCGGATGGCGGATGGCGTACATGGACGGCCAGCCGGACGGCGACTATGTGGTCGACTTCCTGCCGCCCAACGAAGCGCACGACTCCTGGCGCGAAGGTTATATGGGCGTGCAGCGCCGCAGTTTTCCCGACAGTGCGCTGCTGGACAATATCAAAGCGCGCAACCTGAACGTACCCCAGGTGGCGATTGCGGAGATCATGCAAGGCGCGCAGCGCAACTGTCCGGGACGCTTCCAGCCGATGGGACAGAAAAACACCGTGACCAATGGCATTCCGACTTCGGTCAGCGGCGGCTTTTGCGACCGTGCAGGCGCTGCGGCACCGTATGGTGAAGGCAGCGTGGTCGCCGTCTTCCAGGGCCAGGAGCGCTTGTTCGTGGTGCAGTTCGGCTGGCGTCCTGCGACCCAGAACGAGTTGAAGGAATATGGCTGGCGCATTACGCCGGCCAAGCTGCAGCAGTATCTCGATTTGCTCAATGGCGCGACACTGTGCGGCGGGGCGGACGAGGGGCCTTGCCCAAAATGAGGGCGTAAAGCCGCCTCAGGAGGAAACTATTTACCGGCAGGCCTGATGGCTGACTTGGGGCGGAAGGCCTTGCATACCGCTTCGTTGGTCTCGATGTAGGGGCCGCCGATCAGGTCGATGCAGTAGGGGACGGCGGCGAAGATGCCGGGCACTTTCTGCTTGCCGTCTTCATCCTTCACGCCTTCCAGCGTTTCCTTGATCGATTTCGGCTGGCCCGGCAGGTTCATCACCAAGGCGGCATGGCCGGCGGTTTCGCGGATCACGGCCACCTGGCGCGAGAGGATCGCGGTCGGCACGAATTGCAGGCTGATCTGGCGCATCTGTTCGCCAAAACCCGGCATCTCTTTGGTGCCGATGGCCAATGTGGCTTCCGGGGTAACGTCGCGGCGCGCCGGGCCGGTGCCGCCGGTGGTCAGCACCAGGTCGCAGCCGGCCTCATCCACCAGTTCGATCAGGGTTTTTTCGATCGCCGCACGTTCGTCGGGGATCAGGCGGGTTTCCATCTTCCAGGGGCTGGCCAGTGCGGCGCCGAACCATTCCTGCAGGGCCGGGATGCCGCGGTCTTCATAGACCCCGCCGGAGGCGCGGTCGGAGACCGATACCAGGCCGATCAGCAGATGCTCGCGCTCACTCTTCATCGCCGAATGCTTGTTCGTCGATTTCCTCGCCACGCTTCTTGGCGGCGGCGATCTGCAATTGCTTGAGGATCTGGAAGATTTCGCGATAGGCCTTGGGCGGCTTGTTCTCGGCCTGTTCCTTGCGGGCGTTGCGGATCAGCGTGCGCATGTGCTGCACGTCGACTTCGGGATGCTGCGTGAGCAGGTCGGTCAATGCACTGTCGTCGGCCAGCAGCTTCTCGCGGCGGCGTTCGAGCGCGTGCATGGCAGCGGTTTCGGCCTTGGAGGCGCCGCGCCAGCTGTCGATGGTCTTCTGGATGATGGCCAGCTCGTCTTCTTCCAGCGTGCGCATTTTCTTGCCGACGTATTGCATCTGGCGGCGGCGGCCTTCGTGGTCCTTGATTTGCTGGCACTCGAGGATGGCATCGCGCACATCCTCGGGCATGGGCACGCGCTTGACGCGGTCGCGCGGTTCGGCGACCAGCGCTTCGCCCAGCTTTTGCAGGGCTTCCATTTCGCGTTTGAGCTGGGACTTGGAGGGGCGGTCGTATTCCTGTTCGAATTCGTTGGACTTGAATCCGACAGCGCCGCGGTTGGCATTAGGCATGGTATAGCTTCGGGAAATATTGCTGAACGGCTGCTATGATACCCGTTTTACCCGCATTTCAGAGAAAACAGGCTCATGAGCGATACCCCATTTAGCTATAGTCAAGACCAATTGAAGCAATTGGCGCAGGATGTGTTGCGCTATGCGAAAGAGAAGGGCGCCTCGGATTCGGCAGTCGATATCAGCGAAGGCAGCGGTCTGTCGGTGGCGGTGCGCAAGGGCCGCGTCGAGACTATCGAGCAGAACAAGGACAAGGGTATCGGCGTGACCGTGTTCCTCGGCGAAGGCCGCCAGGTGCGCCGGGGCAACGCCAGCACCTCGGATTTTTCGCAGCAGGCGCTGAAGGAAACGGTCGAGGCCGCCTACAATATCGCGCGCTTTACCTCGATCGACGACTGTGCGGGGCTGCCGGATGCCGACATGCTGGAAATGTCGCCGCGCGATCTGAAATTGTTTTCCCAATGGAATATTTCCGCCGAGGAAGCTGTCGTGATCGCCCAACGCTGCGAGGCGGCGGCGCTGGAAACCGATTCGCGCATTTCCAACAGCGAAGGCGCCAGCGTGTATGCCCAGCATTCGCATTTCGTGGCGGCCAATTCGCGCGGTTTCATCGGCGGCTATCCTTTCTCGCGCCACACCATCTCGGTGGCGCCGATCGCCGGCAAGGGCGGCGGCATGCAGCGCGATGACTGGTATTCGTCCAAGCGCGACCCGAAGAAGCTGGCCAAGCCTGAAGACATCGGCCGTTATGCCGCACAACGCGCCCTGGCGCGCCTGAATGCGCGCAAACTGTCCACCCGCAAGTGTGCGGTGCTGTTCGAGGCGCCGCTGGCGGCTGGCTTGTTGGGCGCCTTTGTACAGGCGGTGTCG
Source organism: Herbaspirillum chlorophenolicum (assembly GCF_001189955.1). GTDB lineage: Bacteria > Pseudomonadota > Gammaproteobacteria > Burkholderiales > Burkholderiaceae_D > Herbaspirillum > Herbaspirillum chlorophenolicum. The sequence continues at coordinate 294,280 of NZ_LFLT01000001.1, forward strand.
GGCGGCGCGCTGTACCGCAAGTCGAGCTTCTTGCTCGATTCGCTGGGGCAGCAGGTGTTCCCTGAGCACATCCAGATCCTGGAAGACCCGTATGTGATCGGCGGCGTCGGTTCGTCGCCGTTCGACGACGAGGGCGTGCGTACCGCCAAGCGCGAGGTGGTCAAGAACGGTGTGGTGCAGGGGTATTTCCTGTCGACTTATTCGGCCCGCAAGCTGGGTATGCAGACTACCGGCAACTCGGGCGGCTCGCACAACCTGACGCTGACGTCGACCTTGACGGCCAAGGGCGATACGTTCAAGGGCATGCTCAAGAAGATGGGCACCGGGCTGCTGGTGACCGAGCTGATGGGGCAGGGCGTGAACTACGTCACCGGCGACTATTCGCGCGGCGCGTCGGGTTACTGGGTCGAAAACGGCGTGATCCAGTATCCGGTGGAAGAGATCACCATCGCCGGCAACATGAAGGACATGCTGCGCCAGATCGTCGCCATCGGCAACGACACGCTGGTACGCGGCACCAAGGAAACCGGTTCCATCCTGCTGGAAAGCATGACCGTCGCCGGCGACTGACCCTGCCACACCCCGCGCCGCCGGAAAATGCCCGGCGCGGCGCCATGGCGGCAGCCTGCGACGCGTACTTGAGCGGAGCGAGGAGGCAAGCCATGGACGATATCCATATCCATCGGGGCTATACGCCCGGCGCCATCGGACGGGTCGCGGAACTGCATGCGGCTTACTACACCGAGAATTGGAGTTTCGGCGTCTATTTCGAAGCCAGGATCGCCACCGAACTGTCGTCTTTCCTGAGCCGCTACGACGAGGCGCGCGATGGCTTCTGGACCGCTACCGTGCATGGCCGCATCGAAGGCTCGCTGGCCATCGACGGCCAGCATGCGCAGGAGCAGGGTGCTTACCTGCGCTGGTTCATCGCTTCCGAAAAGTTGCGCGGCAAGGGCGTGGGCGATGCCCTGATCGGCAACGCGGTGCAATTCTGCCGCGACAGCGGTTTCCCCTCTATTTATCTGTGGACCTTCGACGGCCTGCAGGCCACCCACCATCTCTACCGCAAGCATGGCTTTGTGTGTACCGAGGAGCGGCAGGGCACGCGCTGGGGTGTCAGGCTCAACGAGCAGCGGTATGAGTTGCTGCTGTGAGGCCAGCTGCTTTCGCAACGGATCGGGAGATGCGCGATAAACGACACCGATCGAGCAATCCGTCGTCCTGGCGAAAGTCAGGACACGGTATCGCTCACGCCGGTTTGAAATATGCGGTGCCTTTCAGCAACAAACGCCGCCAATTGCTAAAATGCCGAATCGGCGCGTTAGCGCCTCTTCCCGGATTGTCTTCCACGCAACATGGCTCTTCATACCGATGCCGCGCACTCCAGCGGCCAAGTCCTGCCTTTCCGCGAATCCCTGCTGGCCACGTTGGGCATCTGTTTCGTCATCATGCTGGTGGCGCTGGACCAGACCATCGTCGGCACCGCGCTGCCTACCATCGTGGCCGAGCTCAAGGGCTTTGACCTGTATGCCTGGGTGGCGACCTCGTATCTGCTGACTTCGGTGATCACCGTGCCGATCTTCGGACGGCTGGGCGATTATTTCGGCCGCAAGCCGTTCGTGATCGCGTCCATCATCGTGTTTGTGGCTGCGTCGGCGCTATGCGGCATGGCCGACAGCATGCTGTTCCTGGTGCTGGCGCGCGGCCTGCAGGGCATCGGCGGCGGCATGCTGGTGGGTACCTGTTTTGCCTCCATCGCCGACCTGTTTCCCGATCCGCGCGTGCGCCTGCGCTGGCAGATCATCCTCTCCGCTTCATTTGGCATCGCCACTGCCGTCGGCCCTTCGCTGGGCGGGTTCCTGACGCAGGGGCTGGGCTGGCGCTGGGTGTTCTACTGCAACCTGCCTATTGGCGTGATCTCGCTGTTCTTCGTCTGGCGTTTCGTGCCCCATATCCGCCATATCCAGCACCAGGGCAAAATGCGCCTGGACTGGCCGGGCGCGCTGCTGATCTCGCTGTCGCTGGGCAGCCTGCAACTGCTGGTGGAGATGCTGCCCAAGCGCGGCATCACCGGCGGCATGCTGGCGTTGCTGGTGCTGAGCATGGCGGCTTTTTATGCGTTGTGGAAATGGGAGCAGCGTGCGGCGCAGCCGATCCTGCCATTCGAGATGATGCGCGACCGCGCGCTGTCCAGCCTGTTCATCCTGTCGGTGCTGGCGGGTTTCGCCATGTTCTCGCTGCTGATGTATGCGCCGCTGCTGTTCCAGGGCGGCTTCGGGATGACGCCGCGCGAGGCCGGCTTGCTGATCACGCCGCTGGTGGCCTGTATTACCGTGGCCAGCATCGTCAATGGCCGCATCATCACGCGCATTCCCAATCCCAACATGATGATGACGGTGGGTTTCGTACTGATCTCGGTGGCTTGCCTGGGCGTGGTGCTGTGCGACCGCGGTACCGGCAACGGCTTCATGCTGGCGACCATGCTGGCTGGCGGTTTCGGCCTGGGCCTGGTCTTGCCGAACCTGACCGTGTTCGCCCAGCAGGCCGCCAGCCGCGAGCACTTGGGCATTGCCACCGCCTTGCTGCAGTCGCTGCGCATGATCGGCGGCATGCTGGGTACCGCCATTACCGGTACGCTGGTCAGCCAGATGTACGGCAGCGGTGTGCAGAAGGCGCTCGAGAGCGACCACGCTGCGCAATGGCTCAAGGAATTCAGCGATCCCGAAGTGCTGGTCAACCATGACATTCAATCGGTGCTGCTGGCGCAACTGATGAAGGCGGGGCACAACGGTTCGGCGCTGCTCGATGCCGCGCGCGATGCGCTGGTCGGGGCGATCCATATGGGGATCGCGATCGCCATCGTGGCTGCGCTGGCCGGCTTGTGGATGGTGCGCCGGGTGCCGCCGATCAAGTTCGGCAGCGATGCCAAGGTTGAGCCGGTGATGTCGGAATAGGTGGCAGGCGGAATGGAGGTGAAAATCCAGCGTAAAAATGAAAAAACGGGCGAAACCCAAAGGTTTGACCCGTTTCAACATTCCGGCCGTAAAGCCGTTCGGCTTTCACGTTAATTGCTTGGTGCCCACGGAGGGACTCGAACCCCCACACCTCGCGGCACATGGACCTGAACCATGCGCGTCTACCAATTCCGCCACGTGGGCAATAACGCGAAAGAAAGTGATTATATACGATAACGCCCCCTTGTCAATGTCTTTGTGCAGCGGAATTTGCGATTTTTTCCGGAGCGGCACGGTGGGCCTGTGCCATACACACAGTATTGCGGTTAGGTAAATGGCCGCAACTCCGTTACACTAAGGCCTATTCGTCTGGATCGGCGCGTCCGCACCGGTCTCATCAATAACAATTGCGCAAACGACACTTTTGAGCCAATTCCCCTATACCATTCCCAGCCGGGAAGAAATCCTCGGTATCCTGCGTACTTCGCCCACGGCGCAAAGCGCGCCCAGTCTGGCGGCGGCGCTTGGCGTCAAGCCCGAAGAGATGGATGGCCTGACGCGACGGCTCAATGCCATGGAACGCGACGGCCAGATCAAGCCCGACCGGGGCGGCAACTACAAGCTGACCCATTCCCCAAATTTCATCGAGGGGCGGGTGTCCAGCCACCGCGACGGTTTCGGTTTCCTGTTGCCGGACGACGGCAGCGACGATCTCTTCCTGCCCGAGAAGGAAATGCAGAAGGTCATGCACGGCGATCGCGTCCAGGCGCGCATCGTCGGCACCGACCGCCGCGGCCGGCCGGAAGGCACCATCGTGGAAGTGGTGGATCGCGCCAATACCCATGTGATCGGCCGTCTGCTCAATGAGAACGGCGTGTGGGTGGTGGCGCCGGAAGACAAGCGCATCGGCCACGACGTACTGCTGGCCGGTTCGCCCGGCAAGGCCAAGGCGGGGCAGGTGGTCAGCGTCGAACTGACCGAGCAGCCTTCGCGCTACACCCAGCCGGTGGGCAAGATCGTCGAGATCCTGGGCGACATCGACGACCCTGGCATGGAAATCGAAATCGCCGTGCGCAAATACGGCGTGCCGCATGAGTTCTCGGACGTCGCCAAGAAGCTGGCAGCCAAGTTGCCTAACGAAGTTCGCGCGGCCGACCTCAAGGACCGCGTCGACCTGCGTGACGTGCCGCTGGTCACGATCGACGGCGAAGATGCGCGCGACTTCGACGATGCCGTCTACTGCGAGCCGGTCAAGATCGGCCGCGCCAACGGCTACCGCCTGATCGTGGCGATCGCCGACGTCAGTCATTACGTCAAGCCGAACGATGCGCTGGATGTCGATGCACTGGAGCGCAGCACCTCGGTCTACTTCCCGCGCCGGGTGATCCCGATGCTGCCGGAAAAGCTGTCCAACGGCCTGTGTTCGCTGAATCCGGATGTTGACCGCCTGACGCTGGTGTGCGACGCCGTGATCACCGCCAAGGGCGAGATCAAGGCTTACCAGTTCTACCCGGCCGTGATCCATTCGGCCGCACGCCTGACCTATACCGAAGTGGCCTCCGTCCTGGCCAACACCAAGGGACCGGAGGCGGCGCGCCGCATCGCACTGGTGCCGCACCTGACGCACTTGTACGAAGTGTTCCAGGCGCTGCTGCAGGCACGCCAGGCGCGCGGGGCGATCGATTTCGAGACCACCGAAACCTATATCGTCTGCAATGCCGCAGGCAAGATCGAGAAGATCCTGCCGCGCACCCGCAACGATGCGCACCGCCTGATCGAAGAGTGCATGCTGGCGGCCAACGTCTGCGCGGCCGACTTGCTCAAGCGCCATGAACATCCAGCCCTGTACCGCATCCACGCCGGCCCCACCAAGGAAAAGCTGACGCAGCTGCGCAATTTCCTCAAGCAAACCGGCCTGAGCCTGGGCGGCGGCGACACGCCCAGTGCGTCCGACTATGCGGAGCTGATGCCCAAGATCAAGGCGCGCCCGGATGCGGTGCTGCTCCAGACCATGCTGTTGCGCTCGATGCAGCAGGCGGTCTACAGCCCGGACAATATCGGCCACTTCGGCCTGTCTTACGAGTCCTACGCGCACTTCACCAGCCCGATCCGCCGTTATCCCGATCTGTTGACGCACCGTGCCATCAAGGCCGTTTTGCAAGGCAAGCGCTACGAACCCAAGGGCATCGACAGCAGCGCACTGAACACATCGATTTCGCCGGCGGCGCGCAAGATGCAGCAGCAACAGCGGGCAGCCGACCTGGCTGCCGGCAAAAAGCCGCGCGGCGACGGCAAGCAGAGCAGCCTGGCCATCTGGGAAGCGCTGGGCTTGCACTGTTCGGCCAACGAACGTCGCGCCGATGAGGCTTCGCGCGATGTCGAGGCATGGCTCAAGTGCTATTTCATTCGCGACAAGCTGGGCGAAGAGTTCACCGGCACCATTTCCGGCGTCGCCACCTTCGGCATCTTCGTACAGCTCGATGCGCTGTATATCGAGGGCCTGGTGCACGTTACCGAACTGGGCGCCGACTACTTCCAGTACGACGAGGCGCGCCACGAATTGCGCGGCGAGCGCACCGGCATCCGCTATCAGCTGACGGACCGCGTGACCGTGCAGGTCAGCCGGGTCGACCTGGATGCGCGCAAGATCGACCTTTCGCTGGTCAACGAGCCGGGCATCCGCACGCTGATCAAGAACGAGGCCAAGCGCGCCGAAAGCGCCGCGCGCGGCAAGCCCAACGGGGCGGCCAAGCCGGCGGCGCAAGCCAGGAAGGCGGCCGCTCCCAAGCCGGCCAAAGCGACCAAGGCCAAAGGCGGCGCGGCGCATGCGCGTCCCGGTGAAACCGACCGCAAGCGGGCGGCAGCCAAGGGATTTTCCAAGGGCAAGAAGAAGCGTTGAACCAGCGCTGAACTTTTGCCCTTGATTCGTAGCAAGTCACAGTAATAAGAGAAGAAACAAGCAGGTTTTATGAAGAGCAAAATGATTTTCGGCTTCCATGCCGTCACGTCCCGTATCCGCCACGAAGCATCGTCGGTAGATGAAATCTATGTGGACGCCGACCGCCGCGACCGCCGCATGCTGGACATGCTGCACGCGGCCAAGGAAGCCAATGTGCGCATCATCCAGGCCGACGACCAGCGCTTGTCGGCGATGGTCGGCACGCGCCGCCACCAGGGTGTGGTGGCCAAGGCCGCCACGCTGTCGCTGGCGCGCACGCTGGATGAATTGCTGGATGCAGTGCAGGGACCGCCGTTGCTGCTGATCCTGGACGGCATTACCGATCCGCATAACCTGGGCGCCTGCCTGCGGGTAGCCGATGGCGCTGGCGCGCACGCAGTGATCGCCCCCAAGGACCGTGCCGTGGGCCTGAATGCGACGGCGATGAAGGTGTCCAGCGGCGCCTCCGATACCGTGCCCTACATCACCGTCACCAACCTGGCGCGCACCATGCGCGATTTGAAGGAGCGCGGCGTATGGCTCATCGGCACTACCGATGATGCAGAGAAGGGTTTGTATGAAGGCGACTTCACCGGCCCTACCGCGCTGGTGATGGGTTCGGAAGGCGAGGGCATGCGCCGCCTGACGCGCGAGACCTGCGACGTGCTGGTCAATATCCCGATGTTCGGCTCGGTCGAGAGCCTGAACGTGTCGGTTGCCTCCGGCGTCTGTCTCTACGAAGCGCGACGTCAGCGCCTGCCTAAATAAGTCCGGTCGTCTCAGGTACGATACCGTCGCCGGACTTGATGTCCGGCGATTTTTTTTGCATCAGCATTTACTTACCCGTTCCAGGAAGCACCACCATGTTCAGCCGACTACGTGAAGACATCGCCAGTATCCGCGAGCGCGATCCCGCCGCGCGCAACACTTGGGAAGTGCTCACTTGTTATCCCGGCCTGCATGCAGTGGTCATGCACCGCTGGGCCAACGCCTGCTGGCTGGCTGACTTCAAGTGGCTGGGCCGTTTCATCTCGCATATCGCGCGCGGCTTGACCGGCATCGAGATCCATCCGGGCGCGACCATCGGCCGCCGCGTATTCATCGACCACGGTTTCGGCGTGGTGATCGGCGAGACCGCGGTAATCGGTGACGACTGTACTATTTACCAGGGCGTAACGCTGGGCGGCACCTCGCTGGCCAAGGGCGCCAAGCGCCATCCTACGCTGGGGCGCGGCGCGATCATCGGTGCTGGAGCAAAAGTGCTGGGTGGATTTACGGTGGGAGACGGCGCCAAGGTCGGCTCCAATGCGGTAGTCACCAAGGAGGTGCCGGCTGGCGCTACAGCGGTCGGTAATCCGGCGCGCATCGTGCAACGCGCCGCGCCACAGGATCCGCGTGATCAGGCAGCCGCGCGCATCTTCGCCGCTTACGGCGTCATGCCCAATGGCGATGATCCGCTGTCAAAAGCCCTGCACGGGCTGATCAATCAGGTGGCCGCGCAGGAGCAGCAGATCGAGGTGATGCTGGCTGCACTCAAGGGGGCGGGGATAGGGTGTCAACGCTTCGAGGAATTGAGCCGCTTTGATGCTGATCAGTTGAACAAGCTGGTGGACTGATCCTGCTTGGCATATTGATGCCATTCCATTAAGCATCAACTCCATGGATCGTCGCCCTGGCTTTCGTCAGGACGACGGATTCTGAGATTCCGTACCCCGGCGAGCGCCGGTGTCCGATGAGGTTTTTGTCATCGGCCAATCAGCCGATCTCGCCACCCGCCGCATCGAAGCGATGCAGCACACCATCTGCCGTCAGGCTGATCCAGCCGCCGCGCGGCGTTTCGATATCGTATTCCCAATCCGGCAGCACATAGCGCAGGCGCTGGTCTTCGCCGCTGCCCAGCACATGCAGGGCTGGGCGGTGCGTATGGCCGTGGATCAGCACGCTGGTGCCGGTCTGTGAGAACAACTGGCCGATGGCGCCGGCATTGACGTCCATGATCTCGTCGGACTTGTTCTGGTTGGAGTCCTGGCTGTTCTTGCGCATGCCCTCGATGATCGCCTTGCGCTGCGCCAGCGGCATGGCGAGGAACTGCTGCTGGTAGGCCGGCTGGCGCACCTGGGCGCGGAAGGCCATGTAGGCGGTGTCGTCGGTGCATTGCGCGTCGCCGTGGGCCAGTGCGATTTCGCGCCCGGCCAGGCGGATCACGTGCGGGTCGTCCAGCAGCGCCAGGCCGGCGGCTTCAGCGAAGCCGGTCCCGACCAGGAAGTCGCGGTTGCCGGCGATCCAGAAGATTTGCACGCCATGCTGCTGCAGCGCCTTCAAGGCATCGGCGATCTCACGGTTGTAGGGCGTGGCGAGATCGTCGTCGCCGGCCCAGTATTCGAAGATATCGCCCAGCAGGTAGAGCTGCTGCGTTTGCGTCGCATGGGTTTGCAGGAATTCGAGGAAGGCTGCGGTGGTGCGTGGCAGCGAAGCCTGCAGGTGGAGGTCGGAAACAAAAAGCGCAACCGTCGGCTGCGCTTTTTGTGAGGACGTGAAAATCGTCATCGTCAGGTGGGGAGTGGCGTTAGACCACTTCCGCCTTTTCGATCACGACATCTTCGGCCGGCACGTCAGCGAACATGCCGGTGCGGGAGGTCTTGACGCCCTTGATCTTGTCGACCACTTCAGTGCCTTCGACTACCTTGCCGAACACACAGTAGCCCCAGCCGTCCTGGCCCGGGAAGTCCAGGAAGCTGTTGTTCTTGACGTTGATGAAGAACTGGGCCGACGCCGAGTGCGGCGCGGCAGTGCGTGCCATGGCCAGTGTATAGGGCTCGTTCTTGAGGCCGTTCTTGGCCTCGTTCTCGATCGGTTCGTTGGTTTCCTTCTGCTTCATGCCGGGTTCGAAGCCGCCGCCCTGGATCATGAAGCCGTCGATCACGCGGTGGAAAATGGTGCCGTTGTAGTGGCCGGCGTTCACGTAAGCCAGGAAGTTCTCGACGGTCTTCGGCGCTTTTTCGGCATCCAGTTCGATCTTGATGTTGCCGTGGTTGGTGGTGAGCAGAACTGCCATGTTGAATCCTTTGCTTGACGGTAAAAATAAGGGTGAAAACAAAAAACGAGGCGGGCATCCGATGGCCCGCCTGTCCCTGAGGGCTGGTGCTGCGCGGCGCTTATTTGACCAGCGTTGCCGATTCGATCACGACCGGGGTGCGTGGCACGTCGCCGGCGCCGGTGGGCACCTGCTTGATCTTGTCGACCACATCGGCGCCCTGAACTACCTTGCCGAATACCGCGTATCCCCAGCCATCACGGCTCGGGTAATCCAGCGGGGCGTTGTTGGCCACGTTGATGAAGAACTGGGCCGTCGCCGAATGCGGGGCTGAGGTGCGCGCCATGGCAATAGTATAAACCTCGTTCTTCAAACCGTTATTGGCCTCGTTCTTGATGGGCGCATCGGTATCCTTTTCGCGCATGTTCTGGTCGTAGCCGCCGCCCTGGATCATGAAACCGTTGATCACGCGGTGGAACAGGGTGCCGTTGTACTGGCCCTTCTTGACGTACTTGAGGAAGTTGTCGACAGTGACGGGCGCCTTCTGCGGATTGAGCTCGACCACGATGTCGCCCATGCTGGTCTTGATCAGCACGCGCGGCGCATCGGCGGCGAAAGCCGGCGCCGACAGGGCGGCGGACAGGGAGAGGGCGGCCAGGCCGCGCAGCAGGCTACGACGAGAAATCATCATGCATTACCTTCGTAAATAATTTTCCATTCCGATCCTTCCTTGACCCAGTACTGGCGTTTGCGGATCGCATTTTTACTCTTGCCGACGGCACTTTCCTGGATGAAAGTGCTGACGATCATGTCTTCCGGGCCCGGATAGCGGAACAGGCTGACATCGCGCAGTTTGACACTGGTGAAGCGTGCGCCGTTCATGCTCTTTTGCTGGCGCGAGAACCAGGTCGGCAGGCTTTCGCCCAGGGCCGAGCGGAAATCGCGCGAGTAGTAGGACAGGGTTTTCTCGCTGTCGGGATTCTCCAGCGACTGTTGCCATTGTTCCAGCATGGCGGTCGCGGCCTGGCGCTGCTTGTCCCATTCGCCCTTGTTGACGAATTGCACACCCTGGCTGATCACCACCACGGTCTTGCCAACCTCAGCCGTGGAGTACAGGCTTTGCAGGTCAGGATTGGCCAGCACCACGCAACCGTCGGAGGACAGCGGTGGACGGCTGAAATTGTCGGATGGCGTGCCGTGCAGCCAGATGCCGTAGCCGCTGCGGCCGTTGCGCTTGTCCCATTCATTGGGATAGGACAGCGGCAGCGCGCCGGTGCCGTAGAAATCGGGCAGCTTGGGGCCGGGAATGCGGTTGTTGACGTAGTACACGCCGATCGGGGTGCGCTGGTCGCCTTCCTTGGATTTGTTGGCGCCGAAGCGGCCTTGGGAGATGTAGTAGTCGGTCTGGTACTTCAACTGGCCGTCCAGGTTCTCGTAGACGTACATGCGCGAGCGCGAGGTATCGACCACCAATACGGTTTTCTGGTCGTCGCCCATCTGCAGCACGGCCTTGGGAATCAGGCTGGGATCGGGCTTTTCCTGCAGCGAGCGGATGCGCACCATGGCTTCATCGCGCAATTCCTTGAGCTTGTCCTGCGGGGCGTCGGCCATGGCGCCGAAATTGCGCACCGGGCGGGCATGCATCAGCAACAGGTCGCCTTGCACCAGATGGCCGAGCCGGAAGGTCGGATAGGCGGCCACCAGGGCGTCGGCCTTGGCCTGGGCTTCGCGCAGGCGGTTGGCGCCGAGGTCCTTGTAGACGTCGATCAGCAAGGCCTCGGGATCGGGCTTGCCGGGCGCGGCCGGACTGGCGCTTTGCGGGGGGATGGAAGAAGAGGAGGCAACGCTGCCGGTCGTCGGCAGGCCGGCCAGACATAACATCAGCAGGCGTCCCAGCATGCGCGCCGGACGCCCTTGCAAAACTTGAGCCACCAATTACCCTCCCGATCGTTCCTGTTTGATCAGCCATTTGTTGCCCTGTTTCACAAAGACCAGGGTCTTGCGGCTGTCCACCGTTAGCCGGTTGGAATTATATATCTGGCGATAGCGCACGGTAGCGATATTGCCCTTGATGGCGACCTGGGCGTTGCTTACCTTCACGGTAATATGGCCCTTGTCCTCGATACGGGCGCGGCGCTCTTCGGCCCATTCCTTGCGGGTCGCGCCCTTGGGCGTTTCGAAATCGCTGGCATAGTGGGCCAGGTAGCTCTTCACGTCCTTGTCGCTCCAGGCCTTGGCCCAGCTGTTGAGCGAGGCCAGCACGATATTCTTGTCCTGGTCGGTGTCGGCAGATGCCTTGGCCTTGTCGGCACGGGCTTTATCCGCCGCTGCCTTGGCTTGGGCGGCTTTGTCGGCTGCCGCGAGCTTCTCGGCCTGGGCAGCTTTTTCCTTCTCGGCCCGAGCGGTCTTTTCCTTCTCCAGGCGCTCGGCCTGTTCCTTCTCTTTTTGCTTCTGCTCGGACGCAGCCTTGTCGGCCTTTTTCTTGTCGGCGGCAGCCTTGTCTTCTGCTGCCTTATCAGTGGCGGCTTTCTCCGCTGCCGCCTTGTCCGCTGCCGCCTTGTCCGCCGCCGCCTTGTCGGCAACAGCCTTTTCAGATGCGGACTTGTCGGCCGAAGCCTTGGCGATCACCGTCTTTTCCGCCGCCGCCTTGTCGGCCGCAGCTTGCTGCGCGGCCTTCTCGGCGGCCAGCGCCTTCACGCGTTCCTGCTGTTCGGCGGCTGCGGCATCTGCCTTGGCCTTGGCGTCCCGTTGCGCCTGCGCGACCTGGCCGGGGGCGGCGCTGGCCAGGCGCGGCACGGTGCCGCCGGTGGCATTGCCGTTGAGCGAGCGCAAGAGAGTCAGCTTGGGCTGCGGGACGTTGTTGCCCGGATCGATCTGCAAGGCCTTGTCATATGCCTGGCTGGCCAGCTTGGCGTAGACGTCGCCGAGGTTCTCCAGCGCGGTGGCATAGGTCGGGTTGGTGCGCATGGCCATGTCCAGCGCCGCGCGGGCCTTGTCGTACTGTCCATTGGCGGCATACAGCACGGCCAGGTTGTTGTACGGCTCGGGCAAATCGGGGAAGTCTTCGGTCAGTTTGGTGAACACCGCGATGGCCTCCGCAGAACGATTTTGTTCTGCTAAGATCAGGCCTTTCGTGAAACGCATCTGTGCGTCGCGCGGGTGTTTCGCGAGTACGGCGTCGGTTTTCGTGAGCGCATCGGCATACTGGCCCGACCGCATCAGCTTGTTGATGTCGGACATCTCGCTGGCATGCGCAGGGATGGCAAAGAGGGCGGCGACCAGGCCGGACAGCAGCGCCGTCTTGTGGGCAGTTCTATTGATCAAACCGCGCAAACCATGAATAGATGTCTGTTCTTGTGATTCTGGGGGCATGGTTTATCAATGCTATACTCGGACGAAAGCAGGCATTTTATATCAAACAAGCACCACAAAAAGAGGTTTGGCTATCGTGTCGCGTTCATGTTGCAAGCATTGCTAGAACAATGATCGAGGGGGCGTGCGCCCGTCCGGAAGCACTCTTCCCGGCGCGCAGCCCGAAGCGCGGAGCATGACCACGGCACTGTCTCCAGTGCAGCCGAACCGAGAATTCCCGTCCCATGAGCGAGCTCAAAATTTACAACACGCTAGCGCGTGATAAGCAGACCTTTTCCCCGATCGAACCAGGCAAGGTGCGGTTGTACGTGTGCGGCATGACCGTGTATGACTACTGCCACCTCGGTCACGCACGCGTGATGGTGGTGTTCGACATGGTGCAGCGCTGGCTGCGCAAGTCCGGCTACGCCGTGACATATGTACGCAACATCACCGATATCGAGGACAAGATCATCAAACGTGCGCAGGAAAACGGCGAGTCGATCAAGCAGCTGACCGACCGTTTCATCGTGGCCATGAACGAGGACGCCGCCGCCCTGGGCGTGCAGCGTCCCGACTATGAGCCGCGCGCCACCGAATACGTGCCGCAAATGCTGGAGCTGATTGGCAAGCTGGAGCAGAACGGCCTGGCCTACAAGGCCAGCGACGGCGACGTCAATTACTCGGTGCGCGATTTCCCCGGCTACGGCAAGCTCTCCGGCAAGTCGCTGGACGACCTGCGCGCCGGCGAGCGCGTCGACGTCAACACCGGCAAGCGCGATCCGCTCGATTTTGTGCTCTGGAAAGCCGCCAAGGAAGGCGAGCCCGATGAAGCCAAATGGGATTCGCAGTGGGGTTGCGGCCGTCCCGGCTGGCATATCGAATGCTCGGCCATGTCCAGCGACCTGCTGGGCGACCATTTCGACATCCACGGCGGCGGCCAGGATTTGCAGTTTCCGCATCACGAGAACGAGATTGCCCAGTCCGAAGGGGCGCACCGCCACACCTTCGTCAATTACTGGATGCACAACGGTTTCGTGCGCGTCGACAATGAGAAGATGTCGAAGTCCCTCGGCAACTTCTTCACCATCCGCGAAGTACTGCAAAAGTACGACCCGGAAGTGGTACGCTTTTTCATCCTGCGCGCGCATTACCGTAGCCCGCTGAATTATTCCGACGCCCACCTCGACGATGCACGCCAGGCGCTGACCCGCTTGTATACCGCGCTCAAGGACGTGCCGGCGGCAGAAGGCACGCTGGATGCGGAAGAAGCGCATGCGCTGCGTTTTGCAGAGGCGCTCAACGACGATTTCAACACCCCGGTGGCGATGTCGGTACTGTTCGAGCTGGCCAATGAAGTCAACCGCAGCCGCTCGCCGCAGCATGCGCGCCAGCTCAAGGCCTTGGCCGGCGTGATCGGGTTGCTGGAACGCACCCCGGACGAATTCCTGAAGGGCCGCAGCGGCACGCAGGAAGGCGGCCTGGAAGAAGTGCAGATTGAAGCGTTGATCGCCGCTCGCAAGGCGGCCAAGCAGGGCAAAAACTTTGCCGAAGCAGACCGCATTCGTGCGGAGCTCACTGCGGCCGGCATCATTCTGGAAGACAAACCGGGCGGACTGACCGAATGGCGGAGAGCTTGATTTGAATACCATCAGAAAAACAAGTCCGGTCGATCCGACGCTGATCGTTCCAGGATATTGGGAAGAAGCCAAGGCCGAGCTGATGAAGCGCGACCGCATCATGCGCAAGATCATCCCCCAGTTCGGTGATCTGCAACTGACGGTGCGCGGCGACGCCTTTACTACGCTGGCGCGCTCGGTGACCGGCCAGCAAATCTCGACCAAGGCGGCTAATGCCGTGTGGCAACGCTTTTTGGAAGCTTGTCCCAAATGTACGCCGGCCCAGGTGATCCGTACCGGCCTGGACGGTTTGGCCGCCTGCGGGTTGTCCCGGCGCAAGGCCGAATACATCCTCGATCTGGCCAACCATTTCAAGGCCAAGACCGTCCATCCCGACAAATGGATCGAGATGGAGGACGAGGATGTCATTGCGGAAATGATCCAGATCCGCGGGATCGGCCGCTGGACAGCAGAGATGTTTTTGATATTTAATCTGCTGCGTCCAAACGTGCTGCCGCTGGATGACTTCGGATTGCTCAAAGGCATCAGCATCAGCTACTTTTCGGGTGAACCGGTCTCGCGCAGCGATGCAAGGGAAGTTGCCGCTAACTGGGAGCCGTGGCGCACTGTTGCCACATGGTATCTCTGGCGCAGCCTCGATCCGCTGCCGTCGGACTATTGAACGATACAGGGGAGCGAGGGCAGGAGTAGCCGCTGGTGTATACTCCGCTCCTCGCAAGATTGAAGGCAAACCGATGACGAAGCCGTACCCCGCATGGCGCGGGCATTGCAGCATACCATCGGACTTGTTGAACAAAGGAACACAATGAGTAAATCGACAACGACTTTTCTGGGCTTCGAGCAGGCCATCGCCGAGCTGGATGCCAAGATCGAAGAGTTGCGTTTTGTACAGGACGACTCGGCCGTCGACATCTCCGAAGAGATCGAGCGCCTGGTCAAGAAGAGCCAGCAACTGACCAAGGACATCTACGCCAAGCTCACGCCCTGGCAGGTCTCCCAGATCGCACGCCATCCGCAACGTCCGTACACCATGGACTACGTGCGCGAAATCTTCACCGACTTCCACGAACTGCACGGCGACCGCACCTTCGCGGACGACCAGTCCATCGTCGGCGGCCTGGCCCGTTTCAACGGCCAGGCTTGCATGGTGATCGGCCACCAGAAGGGGCGCGACACCAAGGAGCGCGCCATGCGCAACTTCGGCATGCCCAAGCCGGAAGGCTATCGCAAGGCGATGCGCCTGATGAAGGTCGCTGAAAAATTCAATTTACCGATTTTTACCTTCGTCGATACCCCGGGCGCATTCCCCGGCATCGATGCCGAAGAGCGCGGCCAGTCCGAAGCGATCGGCCATAATCTGTATGTGATGGCCGAGCTGAAGGTGCCGCTGATTGCCACCATCATCGGTGAAGGCGGTTCCGGCGGCGCACTGGCGATCGCTGTAGGCGACTCGGTGCTGATGCTGCAATACGCGACCTATTCGGTGATCTCGCCGGAAGGCTGCGCTTCCATCCTGTGGAAGACGGCCGACCGCGCCTCCGACGCCGCCGAAGCGCTGGGCCTGACCGCGCATCGCCTGAAGGCAATCGGCCTGATCGACAAGATCGTCAATGAACCGCTGGGCGGCGCCCACCGCGACCCGAAGCAAATGGCCTCGCTGTTGAAGCGCGCGTTGTCGGATACGCTGCGTCAGTTCCAGGGTGTGAAGACCAAGGAACTGCTGGCTTCCCGCCACGAAAAGCTGATGGCCTACGGCAAGTTCAAGGAACTGAACTCGGCGGAATAAGTCGCCTTTGCTTCGCCGCAGGAATGCGGGCGAGGCAGCCGGGGCAAGACAAGCGCCAGCGATTCCGGTCGCTGGCGCTTGTCGTTTGTGCGGCGCCATTGTTGATGTTTCGCGTCTAGCCTGTTCATTCATTTGTTCGCTACCTCCCCATGTCCGATTTCGCATCCATGTCCGAGAATTCCCGCGCTGTACAGAAAGTGGCGCAGGCCATGCGGCAGGCCCTGGACCAAACCTTGGCAGGTCGGGTGCCGAACGGTCGTCCTGCGGTATTGGCCGTGGCGTACAGCGGCGGGCTCGATTCCTCGGTACTGCTCGATGTGACCGCTGCTTTCGCTGCCGAGCGGGCTTTTCCGCTGCTGGCCTTGCACGTGCATCACGGCCTGAGCCCCAATGCCGATCACTGGATGGCGCATTGCCAGGCGCGGAGCCAGGATTTGCAACTGCCGTTCTTTGCCGAACGCGTGCACCTTTCCAATGTGGCTGATTCCGGTGTCGAAGAGGCTGCGCGCGTGGCACGTTATGCCGCGCTGGGGCGCATGTGCCGCGAGCACGGCGTCGACATTCTGCTGACTGCGCACCATCAGGATGACCAGGCCGAAACCGTATTGCTGCAGCTATTGCGCGGCAGCGGCTTGGCCGGCATGTCGGGCATGGAGGCATGCAATGCCGCACCTGCCTTGCTGGGCGACGATGCCACGCTGATTGCAAGGCCGCTACTGGGAATGGCGCGGGCGCAACTCGAAGCGTACGCGGCGAGCAAGGGCATCTCCCACATCGAGGATGAGTCCAACGCCGATACACGCTACGCGCGCAACGCCTTGCGGCATAGTGTGATGCCGGCGCTGGGCGATGCCTTTCCGGGGTTCCAGCAGCGCCTGGCACGCGCGGCCGGGCATGCGCAGGGCGCACAGCAGTTGCTGCACGAGGTTGCCGAACAGGATCTGGCGCAGTGCCGGCATGACGATCACCTGCTGATGCCTGCCTTGCGCCAGTTGAGCCAGCAGCGCTTCTTCAACCTGATGCGCCACTGGTTCGCCTTGCGCGGCATGCGCATGCCTTCGACGGCGTGGATGATGGAGATGCGCGAGCAACTGCTGCAGGCCGGTGTCGAGGCGCAGCTATGCGTATCGCATCCGGATGGAGAAGTGCATCGCTACCGCGAACGGATATTTCTCTCGCCGCGCCGTACGCCACCGGCAGAGGATATGGATATCGCGTTGAAGTGGAATGGTGAAGTGCGGCTGTCTGTCGATGCGTATTACGGCGCATTGCATTTCGAGCGCATCGCCGGCGACGATCATCAACCAGGTTTCGACATCGATTGGCTGCAGGGACAGGGCCTGTCCATCCGTGGACGCAGCGGGGGCGAGCGGGTGAAGCTGGCGGATAACCGCCCGGCGCGCAGCCTCAAGCAGCATTTCCAGACAGCCGATGTACCGGCCTGGGAGCGGCCATTCTTGCCGCTGCTGTTTGCGGGCGACGATTTGATTTTTGCAGCGGGTATCGGCATGGATTGCGCACATTTCGCAACCGGCGGCGAGCGTGTGCGCATACGCTGGCAAGCCAACTGATCAAGAGCCGCAACAAAAAAAATGCCGCATCAATGTCTTGCGACAGATGATGCGGCACCCCAGTCATCCCGGACATGGGTAGAGTGCCGAGGCACTCTGGAATTGCTCTTTGAGCGATGAGGCCTTACTTCTTGGCGCCATCGGCGGCCGGCTTGGCTTCAGTGCCGGCGGCTTCCTTCTTTTCGCTCTTCTTTGCTGCCTTCTTGTGCTTGGCATGCGTGGTCTTTGCCTTGGGTGCTGCATCAGTCTTGGCTGCTGCAGGAGCGGCTGGTGTTGCAGCCGGGGCGGCGGCGGTGCCGGTCTGTGCAAACACTGGCAGTGCCAGGGCGGTCAGCAGGGAAGCGACGATGATGGATTTGGTTTTCATGGCAATTTCCTTTTGAAAGTGGAGGTTGTTCTCGGCCCCTGATGTTGGGTTTTTCACGCTTATCGTGGCGCCTTACTTCCATTAACGAACTGCCGATCCGGTGGACGACATCAAAGTGTTTCATTTCATCGCAGATTTGTAAGCAATCGTTGCTGCCGTTTTTTCCGGTGTTGAGGGGAGGCTTGGCGCATTCGCGATGAAATGAAGCAGGAGGAGAAGGCCGCGCGTCAGATGAACTTTCCATGCCCGAACAAACCTGCCAGTCCGATCGCGATCAGGTAGAGCGCCACGATGTAATTGAGCAGCCTTGGCATGACCAGGATCAGAATGCCTGCGATCAACGCTGCCAGTGGGCCGAAAGAAAAATAGATGTCCATGCCGATTCTCCTGTTGTGGTCGGATATTGTTTCCGATGCCGCACGGGCCGCAAAGTTCTTCGGCGCATTGCCGAGCTTGATGCGGACAGAGGAGGAGACCAGGGCCTGTGAAGTGTGGCCGGCAAGCTGTCTCGAACAAGGCCTATAATGTTGAGCTTTTCCAACCGCATCATCGAGAGTTTCATGGCTTATCAAACTTGGTTCGCATTCTTTATCGCCGCTTGCGTGATCGCCGTTTCACCCGGATCGGGCGCGGTCTTGTCGATGAGCCACGGCCTTAACTACGGCGTGCGCCGCACCAGCGCCACGATCCTTGGGCTGGAGATCGCGTTGGTGGTGATCCTGGTCATCGCCGGCGCCGGCGTGGGCTCGCTGCTGGTGGCATCCGAAGCCGCCTTCAATACGATCAAGGTGCTGGGGGCTGCCTACCTGATCTATCTGGGTTTCTCGCAGTGGCGCGCACCGGTGGCGGTGGAAAAGAAAGAGGGCGAAGCGCTCGACGCGGCCAATGCCAATGCGGTGGCCACGCGCGGCCAGGCCTGGTGGCAGCGTTGTATGACTGGTTTCCTGACCAATGCCACCAACCCCAAGGGCATCGTCTTCATGGTGGCGGTACTGCCGCAATTCATCGACCACGACCGTCCGCTGTGGCTGCAACTGCTGGTGCTGGCGGTGACCATGGTGGCAGTGGACCTGGTGGTGATGCATGGCTATGCTTTTGCTGCCAGCCGCTTGCAGCGCTTCTTCCGCAACCAAAAGGCCGTCAAGGCGCAGAACCGATTTTTCGGTGGGGTATTGATGCTGGTCGGCGCGGGCCTGTTTTTCTTCAAGCGTACGACGCATTGAGCAGGTAGCGTGTAGGTTCCCAAACAACAAGCCCCGGCATGCCGGGGCTTGTTGTTTGCAGCATAGCCGACGACGGTCGGCAGGTGCTTACTTGTCTTTCTTCAGGCAGGAAGACATGAAGGCCTTGCGTTCGTCACCCTTCTTGCCGGTGGCATCGGCATTGCACTGCTTCATCTTGTCTTGCTGCGTCATTGGCTGGGGCTGTGCGGGCTTGTTGGACAGGCAATCTTTCATGAAGGCTTTGCGTTCATCGCCTTTTTTGCCGGTGGCATCCTTGTTACAGGCGGCCATCTTGGTTTGTTGCGAATTCTCCGCCATGGCGGGGGTAGCTAGCAGCAGCGGGGTGGCCAGTGCGAAAGAAGCGATAGCGATCAGCATTTTTTTCATTGGAATCTCCCTGGACAGTGTGGATTCGGGCCTGTTCCCATTGGATCCGCAGAGGCTGGCTGCTTGTACTCATAGATCCAATGGGAACAGGCCCTTGGGATGCCGGCATGGACTGTAGTCCGCAGACGGAGGCATTACAGCATGAAAGCCAGCGCCTGCCTAGCGGGGGACGCGCTCAACGTACGCAGGCAAGATCGCCTTCCTGGCAGCCGGACAACGCCTGGAGTTCCTTGGTGCGCTGACGCGTCTTGTCGGCCAGGCAATTCTGCAGCACCATGCCGGCGGCTGAACCGCCGGCCACGTTGGAACTCTCAAACCTGCAGGAGAGGTCGCGATACTTGATCCAGGCGAGCTGCACATCGCGGATCTGGTTCTGCTGTGCCAGGCGCAGTTTCGCCCGGTAAGCCAGATAGGTTTCATTGAGTTCGGTGTCGGCCTGGCTGAGATCCCGGGCGGCACAGCCGTTGATCTCGGCCTGGGTGGAGGCCTTGCTGCAATCCAGTGCGTAAGCGCCGGCGCTGGCGCCGCACAGGGCCAGCAGCAGGGCAAAGCGGATGGATGGTGTCATGGGTATTTCTCCGTAAAGGCTGGCGCACATGAGACTGCCGACATTTTCATGAGGGAAACGAACGGCATCGGTTGGGGACATGTGCATCCAACGGGATAAAATCGGGTTTTGCTTGTCTTAGTGAGTTGTTGTCTGCGATCTTCAGGGAGCCGTGCAAACTGGTTCTTAGAAGAGCAAGCAGGGCCGAGGTTCTCGGCCAATTGCAACAAGCCGTTTCTGATTGCTGAAAGGAGTGCCGTCAATGGGACTGAGCTGGATGTCCGCCCTCAAATTGATCCCCTGGGTCGATGTAGTGCAAGCCACGCCCGGTATTGTGCGCGGCGCCCGCGATCTTTGGTCGCGCACACGCCGCGCCAAGTCGGAAGCTGAAGCGCACGAAGGCACGATACTCGCGCCAGGCGACACGGCGCAACTGGCCGCACGCATCGAACAGCTGGAAGTTGAGCAACTGGAGGCGAGCAGGCTGATCAACACGCTGGCCGAACAGAATGCCCAACTGGTTGCCGCCCTCGATGCGGTGAGGCGGCGCACGCGGGCGCTGATGGCATGTTGCGTATTGCTGGCCGTGGGGCTGGCGGCCTTGTGGTTGCGTTGATGGCCGGCCGCTTGTTGCTGTCGTCAGCAAGATCGGCGGCATAGTATTACCATGGCTGGGTTTTCTGCGGCCGGCTCTTAGCTCAAGCTGGCGGCGCAATGCCGTTTCGGTTTCGCCGCTGAAAACCAGAACTCCAGCCCATCCGTCTTCGCTGGTTGGCGGCGGATGGCTATTTTCCTCTCCTGTTTCCGAAAGGATTTTCCCATGCTGAAATCACAAGGCTACGCCGCACAAAATGCCTCTTCCCCGCTGGCGCCGTTCAGCTTCGAGCGGCGCGAAGTCGGTGCGCATGACGTGCAGCTCGACATCCTGTTCTGCGGCGTCTGCCATTCCGACCTGCACATGGCGCGCGACGAATGGAAGGGGACTGCGTTCCCGGTAGTGCCGGGCCATGAGATCGTCGGCCGCGTCACCAAGGTCGGCGCGCATGTCACCAAGTTCAAGGTCGGCCAGACCGTCGGCGTCGGCTGTATGGTGGACTCCTGCCAGACTTGCCCGAGCTGCGGCGAAGGCCTGGAGCAGTACTGCGAGAACGGCTTCACCGGCACCTACAGCGCGCCGGACAAGGTCAGCGGCGGCTACACCTACGGCGGCTACTCCAACAACATCGTGGTCAACGAGAAGTTCGTGCTGTCCGTCTCCGACAAGCTGGACCCGGCCGGCGCCGCGCCGCTCTTGTGCGCGGGCATCACCACCTGGTCGCCGCTGCGCCACTGGAAGGTCGGCCCCGGCCACAAGGTCGGCATTGTCGGCCTGGGCGGCTTGGGCCACATGGGCGTCAAGCTGGCGCATGCGATGGGGGCGCACGTGGTGCTGTTCACCACTTCACCGGACAAGCGGGAGGATGCGCTGCGCCTGGGCGCCGATGAAGTGGTGGTGTCCAAGGATGCGGCGCAGATGGCTGCGCATGCCAACAGCTTCGACTTCATCCTCAACACCGTGGCCGCCCAGCACAATCTGGACGCCTTCATGGTGCTGTTGAAGCGTGAAGGCACCATGACGCTGGTCGGCCTGCCGGAGCATCCGCACCCATCGCCATCGGTGGCCAACTTCATCTTCAAGCGCCGCCACCTGGCCGGTTCGCTCATCGGCGGCATCCAGGAAACCCAGGAAATGCTGGATTTCTGCGCCGAGCACGGCATCCACTCCGACATCGAGATCATCAAGATCCAGGACATCAACCAGGCTTACGAGCGCATGCTCAAGAGCGATGTGAAGTACCGTTTCGTCATTGACATGGCGTCGCTGGCAGCCTGAGCGACATCAGCCAACGAGAGGTGGCCTGCCAGCCTTGCGGCGGCAGAGGCCGCTTCCTTATTGTTTTGTATCTCCTTAACCTTACTCCGATTAGGAATTGGCCCCGGCATGTTTGAACAAGCATTGCGCATGACCCGGCGCGACTGGCGCACAGGCGAGTTGCGCTTCCTGCTGATCGCATTGATCGTTGCGGTGGCGGCATTGTCTTCCGTCAGCTTTTTTGCCGACCGCATGCGCGCGGGCATGACGCGCGACGCCCACCAACTGCTGGGCGCCGACCTGCTGGTCGCTGCCGACCAGCCGATGCCGGCGCAGTGGCTGCAGCAGGCGCAGGATCGCGGCCTGGCGCAGGCACAGACCGTCGTGTTCCCCAGCATGGCCCAGGCCGGTGAAGGCGAGCAGGCGCGTTCGGTGCTGTCATCGATCAAGGCAGTCACGCCGGGTTATCCGCTGCGCGGCCAGTTGAAGCTGCAAGGCGCGGACGGCGGTGACCATGTTGCCGGCGGCGTTCCACCGGCAGGCACCGTCTGGGTCGATCCGCAGATATTGTCCGAACTGAATGTGCGCGTGGGCGGCACGTTGAAGCTGGGCGACAAGGATTTCCGTATCGCTGATGTCATTTCGGTGGAGCCGGACCGCGGCAGCGCGTTTGTCAATTTCGCGCCGCGCGTGATGCTGGCCGACAGCGACCTGGCCGCCACCAACCTGGTGCAGGTGGGCTCGCGTGTCACCTACCGCTTGCTGCTGGCAGGCGCGCCGGAGCCGGTCAAAGTCTTCCAGCAGGAAGTGGAGCGGCAGATCGAGGCGCAGAAGATGCGCGCCGTGCGCATCGAGTCGCTGGAGAACGGCCGCCCTGAAATGCGCGCCACGCTGGATCGTGCCGAGCAATTCCTGTCGCTGGTGGGGTTGTTGTCGGCCATGCTGGCGGCGCTGGCGGTGGCCATGGCGGCGCGCCGTTTCATGATGCGCCATCTGGATGCCTGCGCCATGCTGCGTTGTTTCGGCATGACGCAAAACGAGGTCACGGCGCTGTACCTGATCGAATTCGTGCTGGTCGGCCTGGCCGCCAGCGCCATCGGGGTGGCGCTCGGTTATGCCGCCCATCTGGCGCTGCTGCAATGGCTGGGACGTTTCATGCCGACCGCATTGCCGCCGGCCGGCTGGCAGCCGGCGCTGCAAGGCATGGCCACCGGCTTGCTGTTGCTGGTGGGTTTTGCGCTGCCGCCCATCCTGCAACTGCGCAATGTGCCGCACAACCGCGTGATCCGCCGCGAGCAGGGCACGCCGCAGACCCTGACGGTACTGACCTATGTGCTGGGCACGCTGGTATTTTCAGGCTTGCTGCTGTG
Organism: Herbaspirillum chlorophenolicum; assembly: GCF_001189955.1. Lineage (GTDB taxonomy): Bacteria > Pseudomonadota > Gammaproteobacteria > Burkholderiales > Burkholderiaceae_D > Herbaspirillum > Herbaspirillum chlorophenolicum. Next base: position 317,300 of record NZ_LFLT01000001.1, read on the forward strand.
GCAGGCAGGCGACCTCAAGCTGGGCCTGTTGACGGTTGCCGGTTTCCTCGGTGGTTTTGGTCTATTTGCGCTGGTGGCGTGGCTGTGCCTGCGTGCCTTGCGCTCGCTGCGCGGCTGGTTCGACAGCCAGAGCTGGCGCTTCGCCATCGACGGCTTGCAGCGCCGCCCGGCAGCGGCCGTGATGCAGGTGGTGGCGCTGGGGCTGGGCCTGATGGCATTGCTGCTGCTGACCGTGATCCGCGGCGACCTGGTCGGCGCCTGGCAACAAGCGACACCGCCGGATGCGCCCAACCGTTTTGTGATCAACATCCAGGCCGACCAGCGCGAAGCGGTGGCCGGCGCATTGAAGCAGGGCGGGGTCGGGCAGCCGCAGCTCTATCCGATGATCCGTGGCCGCCTGGTGCAGATCAACGGCCGCCAGATCAGCGCAGCCGACTACAAGGAAGACCGTGCCAAGCGCCTGGTCGACCGCGAGTTCAACCTCTCGACCATGAAGGACATCCCGCCCGGCAACGGTATCGTGGCCGGCCGCTGGTATGACGATAGCAAGCCGGAAGCCTCCGTCGAGCGCGGCCTGGCGCAGACGCTGGGGATCCAGCTGGGCGACAGGCTGCAGTTCGATATCGCCGGCCAGCTGGTGGATGTGCCGGTGACCAGCCTGCGCAAGCTGGAGTGGGGCTCGCTGCGGGTGAACTTCTTCGTGATCATCAACCCGGCGGCGATGCGCGACGCGCCGCAAAGCTGGATCACCGCCTTCCATCTGGCGCCGTCGCAGGAGGCGCTGGGCAATACGCTCACGCGCGATTTTCCGAACCTGACCGTGGTCGATATCGGCAACGTGCTGCGCCAGATCCAGGACGTGGTGGGGCAGGTGATTTCGGCGGTTGAATTCCTGTTCCTGTTCACGCTGTGCTCCGGCGTGCTGGTGCTGTATGCGGCGCTGGCCGGCTCGCAGGACGAGCGGGTGCGCGAGGCGGGGCTGTTGCGGGCGCTGGGCGCGACGCGGGCCGAGCTTTCCCGGGCGCAACGCATCGAGGTGCTGCTGGTGGGCTCGGTGGCAGGCTTGCTGGCAGCCAGCGGCGCCGCCGCCATCGGTTGGGCGCTGGCGCATTACGTATTCAATTTCGACTGGACCTTAAGCCCGCTGGTATGGGTAGCCGGCATGGCCATCGGCGCCGGGTGTTCGGCCATCGGCGGCTGGGCCGGGTTGCGCCACGTGCTGGGCCGTCCGCCGCTGCAGACGCTGCGCGAGGCCTGATCCGATCCAGACAAATTGTTGTCGGAAAGCCGCCGCCATGCCGCCTTGCGGCGGCTGTGCGGGCAGCGGCGAGGGGCGCGCTGCGGTATCATGGCGGTCTTATGCAAATCGAAGATCCCAATCAGCCGACCACTTTCGACCTGATCGGCGGCGCAGGAAAACTGCGCGAAATGGTCGACCGTTTTTACGACCTGATGGACCTGGAGCCTGAGTTCGCAGGTATCCGCGCGCTGCATCCGCCTTCGCTGGACGGTTCGCGCGAAAAGACCTATATGTTCCTGTCCGGCTGGACCGGCGGCCCCAACCTGTACATCGAGCAGTTCGGCCATCCGCGCCTGCGCGCGCGCCATCTGCCTTTTCCCATCGGCGTATCCGAACGCGACCAGTGGCTGCGCTGCATGGCGTGGGCGATGCAGGATGTGGGCCTGTCCGAGGAGCTGCAAAAGCGCCTGCTGGCGGCCTTTTACCAGACCGCCGACTGGATGCGTAACAAGGCGGAATAAAACGTCTTGCGCTTGCGCCGGGCGCCGCAATCGCGCACCATGGCATATCTTTCTCCCAAGGCCTGTGACAGCGATGCGCGGGCCGCAATTTCTTCTGTTCCATGACATCCTTTGAACTGATACTTGCCGGCCTGGTTGCGGTTGGCATCGTGCTGCAAATCCTGGTGCTGGTCCGTTCCGGACGCAAGGACGATACAGCTGCCTTGCAGCAGCTCAAGCTGGACCTGCAGCGCCACCAGCAAGACACCGGCGAACGCATCGAACGCGAACTGCGTACCCAGGTGCAGGCCAGCGCGCAAAGCACGCGGCAGGAACTGGGCGCCAATTTCGCCCAGCTGCAGCAGACGCTGGCTACGCAGATATCCAGCGTGGCGACGCTGCAGAACAACCAGATCGATGGTTTCGCCCAGCAACTGGTGAAGCTCAATGAAACCAATTCCCAGCAGCTCGACGGCATGCGCCAGTCGATGACGCTGCAGGCCCAGGTCAACCGCGAGGAGCAGGCGGTGTCGTTGAAGCGCTTTGGCGATACCCTGAACCAGCAGTTGTCGGCGCTGACCGAATCCAACTCCCAGCGCATGGCCGAAGTGCGGGCCACGCTGGAATCCAAGATCAAGGATCTGCAAAACGACAACGCGCAGAAGCTGGAAGAGATGCGCAAGACCGTCGATGAAAAGCTGCATGCCACGCTGGAGCAGCGCCTGGGCGAGTCTTTCAAGCTGGTTTCCGACCGCCTGGACAAGGTGCACCAGGGCCTGGGCGAGATGCAGCAGTTGGCCACCGGCGTGGGCGACTTGAAGCGCGTGCTGACCAACGTCAAGACACGCGGCACCTGGGGCGAAGTGCAACTGGAGATTTTGCTGGAGCAGATGCTCACGCCCGACCAGTACGCCAAGAACGTCGAGACCGTGCCGGGCAGCGGTGAGCGCGTGGAATTCGCCATCCGCCTGCCGGGCGCCAAGGATGATGCGACGCCGGTGTGGATGCCGGTCGATGCCAAGTTCCCGAAGGAGCAGTACGAGCGCCTGGTGGATGCCGCCGAACGCGCCGATGCCGATGGCGTTGCGACCGCCGGCAAGGAGCTGGAGCGCGCGGTGCGCAATGAGGCCAAGACCATTGCCGAGAAATACCTGTCGCCGCCGCTGACCACCGACTTCGCCATCCTGTTCCTGCCGACCGAGGGCCTGTACGCGGAAGTGATGCGCCGTCCCGGCCTGTCGGATGACCTGCAGCGCACGCATCGCGTTACCATCGCCGGGCCATCGACCTTGTCGGCCCTGCTGAACAGCCTGCAGATGGGCTTCCGCACGCTGGCGCTGGAGAAGCGGTCGTCGGAAGTGTGGCAGGTGCTGGGCGCGGTGAAGACCGAGTTCGGCAAGTTCGGCGATGTGCTGGCCTCGACCAAGCTTGCACTGGAGCGTGCAGCCAAGAACATCGACCAGGCCGAAACGCGTACGCGCCAGATGACGCGCAAGCTCAAGTCGGTCGAAGCCTTGCCGTCCGAGAGCGCGCAGAAGCTGCTGGGGACGGAGGAGCTGGATCTGGGGGATGACACCGAAGGTGTGTGAGGCGCAGGGAAGTAACGAAAAAGGGACGGCTTGCCGTCCCTTTCTTATGGTTGGTTGGATGCATCGGACGGCTGAACGACACTGGGTCCCGGCCTGCGCCGGGACAACTAAGGCTTGTAGTAGCGCCGCGGCGTCAAACCAAGCCGTCGAATAACACCACCGATACTTCTTCTCCCACCGCCACATCCCCGCGCTCATGTTCCAGCTCAATGATGCAATTCGCATCCGACATCGAGCGCAACACGCCCGAGCCCTGGGCGCCTGTCAGTTTCACCGACCATATGCCGTGTTCATCGGGCACGAGGATACCGCGCTGGTATTCGGTGCGGCCGGCCTTCTTGCGGATGGCGCCGGCCGATTTCACGCGCAGGCGCGGCAGCGGCGATGCTTCGGCACCGGCCAGGCGCAGCAGGGCATCGCGCACGAAGAAATAGAAACTCACCGTCACCGCTACCGGATTGCCCGGCAAGCCGAACAGGTAGGCGTCGCGGCCTTTCGAGGCGATATGGCCGAAGGCCAGCGGGCGGCCGGGGCGCATGCCGATTTTCCAGAACAGCATGTCGCCCAGGCTGGCCATGATCTGTTTGGTGTAGTCCGCGGCGCCGACCGAGACCCCGCCGGAGGTGATGACTGCGTCGGCTTCCTCGCAGGCGCTGCGGAAGGCTGCTTCCAGTGCGGCCGGATCGTCGCCCACCACGCCCATGTCGAGGATGTCGCAGCCCAGGCGCGTGAGCATGCCGTGCAAGGTGTAGCGGTTGGAGTCGTAGACGCAGCCCGGATCGAGCTGCTCGCCCACCGAGCGCAATTCATCGCCGGTGGAGAAGAACGCCACGCGCAGGCGGCGCTGTACCGGTACTTCGGCAACGCCGAGCGAGGCCAGCAGGCCGATGTCGGAAGGGCGCAATTGCCTGCCGCGCGGCAGCGCCACGGTACCGATCGCCAGGTCTTCGCCGCGCAGGCGGCGGTTGTCGCCGGGGCGCACGCGGCCGGCGGGGATGGTGACGCCTTGCAGGTCGGCATCGGCGGCCAATTCTTGCGGGATCACGGTATCGCACCCGGAAGGCATGGGGGCGCCGGTCATGATGCGCACACACTGGCCGCGCAGGACTTCGCCGTCGAAGCTGGCGCCGGCATGCGCCGCACCGGCGATCGCCAGGCGCACCTCATTGCCTGCGGCGATATCTTCGCCGCGCATGGCGTAGCCGTCCATGGCTGAATTGTCGTGGGCAGGCACGTCGATGCGGGAGACGATGTCTTGCGCCAGTACGCGGCCCAGGGCGCTGCGGATGGCGACTTTTTCCATCGCTTCGATGGGACGGATGAAGTCATGGATGACGCTTTGCGCTTGCGTCACCGTCATGGCGTTGGGATCGTAGCCGCTGATGCAACTGATGATGTCGTTGAGGGAATGCGGGGAGGTCTGGGTCATCGTTCTTGTTCGAGCTGCTGCAGTTCCAGCCCGGTGTTGATATTGCAGAAGGCGCGTTCGTCGGGGAAATCGACTTCCACGTATTGCAGCGTGGCGAACCAGAATTCCATCTTGCGTTCGCCGGCGGCGAGGAAGGCGTCAAGTGAGGGCAATGTCGACTTTCTCAGCAGCGAGCATACCGGATGGCGTTGCCTGTTGTCTTCCTTTCCGGTGACGACGAAGGCGGCGTCGGCGCCGCTGGCGATCAGTTCATCGGCCAGCCGTGCGACCAGGTCGTAAGGAATCAGCGGCGAATCGCAGGGAGCAGTGGCCAGAAACGGCGTGGTGCAGTGCGAGAGCCCGCATTGCAGGCCGGCCAAAGGGCCGGGGAAGTCGGGCGAGAGGTCGTGCCAGATCGGATAGCCGAAGGCGGCATAGCGTTGCTGGGAGCGGTTGGCGTTGACCGCCAGCGTGCAGACCTGCGGCGCCAGCCGTTCCAGCACGTGCTGGGCAAGCGGCTTGCCGTGCAGCTCTTGCAGGCCTTTGTCGACGCCGCCCATGCGCGTGGCGCGTCCGCCAGCCAGGACGAGGCCGGTGATATGGCTGGCGGCAATGGCAGGTACGGCTGACATGATGCGGTGTGAGGGAAAGGGGCGGCGTACGGCCTAGCCGCCGATGTAGGACATCTCGACCTTGCGCAGTGCGCGCGCATCTTGCTGCTCGCTGCGCAATTCGGAATAGCGGTCGCCGCGCTGATGCCACAGCCGGGCAATGGCGCCGGCGAGTTCGGCATCGCTGCCGCCGTTGCGTACGATGCCGCGCAGGTCGTGGCCTTCGCTGGCAAACAGGCAGGTATAGACGCGGCCTTCGGTGGACAGGCGGGCGCGCGAGCAATCCTGGCAGAAGGCGTGGGTGACGCTGGAGATGACGCCGATTTCACCGCTGCCGTCGGCATAGCGCCAGCGCTCGGCGGTTTCGCCGGTGTAGTTGGGATCGGCTTCGACCAGCGGCAGTTCGGTGGCGATGCGGCGCACCACTTCATTGGAGGGGACGACCTGGTCCATGCGCCAGCCGTTGGAACTGCCCACGTCCATGTATTCGATGAAACGCAGGATAGCGGACGTGCCCTTGAAACGGCGCGCCATCGGCAGGATCTCGTGGTCGTTCAGGCCCTTCTTGACCACCATATTGATCTTGATCGGCCCCAGGCCCGCGGCGTACGCGGCTTCGATGCCCTCCAGCACGCGCGCCACCGGAAAATCGACGTCGTTCATGCGGCGGAAGTTTTCGTCGTCCAGCGAATCGAGCGAGACGGTCACGCGTTTCAAGCCTGCGTCTTTCAAGGCCTGGGCCTTTTGCTTGAGCAAGGTGCCGTTGGTGGTCAGGGTGAGGTCGATTTCACGCCCTTCGGGCGTGCGCAGCGCGGCCAGCATCTCGACCAGGCGTTCGATGTTCTTGCGCAGCAGCGGTTCGCCGCCGGTCAGGCGGATCTTGTGCACGCCATGCGCCACGAACTGGCGCGCCACACGGGTGATTTCCTCGAAGGTGAGCAGGGCCGAGTGCGGCAGGAATTGGTATTGCTTGTCGAAGACGTCCTTGGGCATGCAATAGACGCAACGGAAGTTGCAGCGATCCGTCACGGAGATGCGCAGATCGTGCAGGGGCCGCCCCAATGCGTCGCCCAGCAGGCCGACCGGCTCCGTGGGAACGGGCAACATGCCTGCTCCCAGGCCCAATGGCATGGCTTGCCGAAAATCAACGATGGGAATGACGCGCTTGTTCATACGGGCTGGCTGATACAGATATGTAACGATAGCACGGCTGGCAATACGGGGTAGATGCACAATTATGCATATTCGCTATTGTCGGCGGGCATGAGCAGGCGGTGGTTCCATGCTGCAAGAGGCTTTGCGGGCAAGGGCTGCATGGCTGGCGCTTGTGGGCCGCATGGCGCCGTTGCCACTGTATCTATCTTCCGGGTACTTAACTGTAACCACGGCCGCTTCCTATCAAAGAAAAAGGGAGCCGAAGCTCCCTTTTTCATCACTGCTCAAGCAAATCAGTGGCGCGTCTCAACCTGGACCAACGGTTCGGTCGATTGAGGCGGCAACGGCTTGCGTTCGCGCGGCACACGGGGGGGCGCCACGAAGTCGGCCGCAGCTGCCTGTGCCGCCTGCAGCTTGACCGGGTCGGTCGTGGCCAGGGTCAGGCCGGCTTGGGACAGCATCTGGTTCAGCGAGTCCCACTGCGCGGGCTTGCCTGCGGTTTGCACCGGAGCTTGCGGAGCCGATGCAGCCGGCGCAGTTTCAGTCGCGTCCAGCAAGCTGATCTGCTGCGGTGCCGACGGGGCGCTGACGGGTTCGGCAGCTTGTACCGTTTGTACCAACTCCACAGGAGCTTCCGATGCAGCCAGAACGGCAGCGGGAGCCTGGACCGGTTCAAAGGCCGGCGCCGGGGCAAAGCTGGCATCGATGGACTGTGCCGGCGGCTCGATCGGTTCGCTGCGTGCGAATACCGCTTCGGTCGCTTCCGCTGCGGCGGCAGCGACGGCTTCCACCGAGTTCACGCCGCTTTCAACGGTGGCTGCGCTTTCGACAGGCGCTGCAACTGCAGGCGTTTCAGCTGCAATGGCTTGCGGAACCGGCGATGCGGCAAAGGAAGCTTGTGCGATGGCAGCATCGGCTGCTTCGCCAGAAGCTTGGCCAACCACTGCGGCGGTGGTGGCGTTGTCGGCGCCATCAGCAGCATCAGCGTTGCCGGCTTCCGAACCTTCTTCAATCACATTGCCGTTTTCGTCGCGTTCGCGGCGATGGCGGTTGCGGCCACCACGGCGGCGGCGGCGGCGCGGTTCGGTGCCGCCTTCGGACGCTTCTGCGCCTTCGCCGGCTTCGACCTGTGCACCTTCCACCTGGGTGGTTTGCTCGTCGGACGCGATTGCTACCGTTCCAGTAGAGATTGCGGCGTCGGCAGCCAGTGCGGCTTCCAGCGGCAGCGCCTCTTCGGACTTGGCTTCCTTGCGTTCGCCGCGCGGTGCGCGCGGTTCACGTGGCTGGCGCGGTTCGCGTTGTTCACGACCTTCGCGGCCTTCACGCGGTTCACGGCTTTCGCGCGGTTCGCGGCGGCCTTCCTTGTTTTCCTGGCCTTCGCGGGCTTGGGTGTCACGCGGCTCGCGCGGTTCACGGCCTTCGCGCGGCGGACGCGGCGAGCGCTGCTGCTTGCCTTCGATGGCCGCCTCGCCTGCCTTCAGCTCAGGGGCAGCCTGGCTGCCATCGCGGTTGCGCGGATTGCGCTCGCCGCCACGTTCATTACTGCGTTCGCTGCGGTTGCGGTTACGGCCGTTGCGGTCGCGGTTGTTGCGATCGCCCTCGCGCTTGGCCGGGGCCTTGGCTTCGACCGGAGCCGGGGCAGGCACTGGAGCGACGGGTTTCTTGCGGAAGAAGCTGAAGATCTTGCCCAGCAGGCCCGATTCAGGCGCCAGGGTCGGCGGTGGCACGGGAGCTGCTTCGGGGACGCGGCGCTCGACGATGGGAGCGGGCTGGTCCGGGGTGATGCCCTTGACCACGGCTTCCTGGCGCGGCTTGACGTCTTCCTTCTGGCGCTTGCTGTAGCCGATGTCGGTGTCGGCCTGTTCAGCCATGGCGTAGCTGGCTTGGGCGTCGTCCAGGCGCGGATCGTCGTGCTTGATCCGTTCCATCTTGTAGTGCGGGGTTTCCAGGTGCTTGTTGGGGATCATGATGACCGTGACGCGATGGCGCGTTTCGATCTTCAGGATTTCGCCGCGCTTCTCGTTCAACAGGAAGGCAGCGACATCAACCGGCGCCTGCACATGGATGGCGGCGGAGTTTTCCTTCATTGCCTCTTCCTGGATGATTCGCAGGACTTGCAATGCGGACGATTCGGTATCGCGGATGTGGCCGGTGCCGTTGCAGCGCGGGCAGGTCACGTGGCTGCCTTCCGACAGCGACGGACGCAGGCGCTGGCGCGACAGTTCCATCAGGCCGAAGCGCGAGATCTTGCCCATCTGGACGCGGGCGCGGTCGTGGTGCAGGGCATCCTTCAGACGGCCTTCGACTTCGCGCTGGTTCTTGCTGTTCTCCATGTCGATGAAGTCGATCACGATCAGGCCGCCCAGGTCGCGCAGGCGCAACTGGCGGGCCACTTCGTCGGCCGCTTCAAGGTTGGTGTGGAACGCGGTGGTCTCGATGTCGCTGCCGCGGGTGGCGCGCGCCGAGTTGACGTCCACCGAGACCAGGGCTTCGGTGTGGTCGATCACGATGGCGCCGCCGGAGGGCAGGGGCACGGTACGCGAGTAGGCGGTTTCGATCTGGTGTTCGATCTGGAAACGCGAGAACAGCGGCACGTCGTCGCGGTAGCGCTTGACGCGATGGACCATGTCCGGCATCACGTGGGCCATGAACTGCTGGGCCTGGTCGTGGATGTCGTCGGTGTCGATCAGGATTTCGCCGATGTCGGGCTGGAAGTAGTCGCGGATGGCGCGGATGACCAGCGAGGATTCCTGGTAGATCAGGAAGGCGCCCGATGCCGATTGGCCGGCGCCTTCGATGGCGCGCCACAGTTGCATCAGGTAGTTCAGGTCCCACTGCAGTTCGTCGACGTTGCGGCCGATGCCTGCGGTGCGGGCGATGACGGACATGCCACCGGGCAGGTCCAGCTTGTCCATGGTTTCGCGCAGTTCCTGGCGGTCTTCGCCTTCGACGCGGCGCGAGACGCCGCCGCCGCGCGGGTTGTTGGGCATCAGCACCAGGTAGCGGCCGGCCAGCGAGATGAACGAGGTCAGGGCGGCGCCCTTGTTGCCGCGCTCTTCCTTTTCAACCTGGACGATGATTTCCTGGCCTTCGCGCAGCGCTTCCTTGATGGTGGCATTGCGGACATCGATGCCTTCCTTGAAGTAGGTGCGGGCCACTTCCTTGAAAGGCAGGAAACCGTGCCGCTCTTCGCCGTAGTTGACGAAGCAGGCTTCCAGCGAGGGTTCGATGCGGGTGATGACACCCTTGTAGATGTTGGACTTGCGTTGTTCGCGTCCGGTCGTTTCGATATCGATGTCGATCAGTTTCTGACCGTCAACGATGGCTACGCGCAGCTCTTCCTGCTGCGTAGCGTTGAACAACATACGTTTCATGTTTTCACTCCGGGATCCGAAGATCCTTCAAATGGCGCCGTCCGGTTGCGGAGTCGACGCCAAAAGTACAGGGGATGTACGCGAGAACGGAAGTGATCGGGGAGGGAATTGCCTTACTGTGTGGAGTGCAGTTTATAAAGCACTCAAGCACAACGGGGCGCGGATGCGCTGGACGGGAACGCCGGGCAGCGCCGTATCCGCGCCGCGCGCTCCGCCATAGGCGGTCGCGCAGTCTGCTGCGGACGGTAAGCTGGTCTGTGGAGCCAAACGATTCATGTTTATATGGGTTGGCGACGGCGATCGGGTTCAATGCATCAACCGGCAAGCTTCGCGGTGATCCGGCTTTGGTTCGCGGCCCGGCCCGGGCAAAGCGCTGCAAATCGCGGCCGGCCATGTAGGCCAACCGCTTGTTGCGCTGCTTGTTGCCAGCGGGCTGTGCGCTGCGATCCAGAATCCGGGCCACCGGATGCGAGTCTTGCCAGACTTTTATCCTGATGATCCAAACAATTCTGTTCCACTTCCAAGTGCGTTATCCGATTGCAACTGCGGTGCAAACTAGACTCGCGCAGGGAAGGTGCGTACTCGTTTCGAGGCCTTGGTAGTCAGTCGGGCGGCATTTACGGCTGCTTGATCTGGCTTGATCGAGCCGTTGCAGCGCCGTTTTGGGCATCTGCAGTGCCGCACGTCGTCATTTTCGGGGCCCCCTTCGTCAATTTTGCAATTCGCGAGGCTGACGAAGTCTCCTCTTGTGTAGAATGTTCCTTTTTATTCTACTGACGCTGTTTTTTGACCAGCGTCGAACGATTATATATTCAAAATGAAGGACTTAGCGAGATTTTCTAGGGGGGCTTCTGAATCCGCCAAAACGGCGGCAGCTCCCCGGAACGCAGCAGGCTCGCACAGCGTCCCTCAAGTGCAGTTGCTGACCATTTCCGAAGAAGACGCCGGACAGCGGATCGACAATTTCCTGCTGCGGATCTGCAAAGGCGTTCCCAAGAGCCATATCTATCGTGTCCTGCGGTCGGGGGAGGTGCGCGTCAACAAAGGCCGCATCGACCAGACCTACCGCCTGGTCGACGGCGATGTGGTGCGCGTTCCACCAATACGAGTTGCAGAAAGACAAGAAATTGCCGTGCCCGGCGCCGAATTCCGGATCTTGCTTGAAGACAGCCATATGCTGGTGATCGACAAGCCGGCCGGCGTAGCGGTGCACGGCGGCTCGGGCGTGAGCTATGGCGTGATCGAACAATTGCGCGCGGCGCGTCCGCAGGCCAAGTTCCTGGAACTGGTGCACCGGCTCGACCGCGACACATCCGGCGTGCTGCTGATCGCCAAGAAGCGTTCGGCCCTGACCAACCTGCATGACCAGATGCGCGACGGCGTGACCGACAAGCGCTACCTGACCCTGGTGCAGGGCGACTGGAAGAATGCCCGCCAGCACATCAAGTTGCCATTATTCAAATACAGCACGCCTGACGGCGAGCGGCGGGTGCGGGTGCAGGCCGACGGCCAGGCATCGCATACGGTGTTTTCCCTGCTGCAACGTTTCGGCGAGTTTGCCCTGCTGGAAGCAGAACTCAAGACCGGACGCACGCACCAGATCCGGGTTCACCTGTCGTCCAGCGGATTCCCGATCGTAGGGGATGACAAGTACGGCGATTTCGCACTGAACAAGGCGCTGCAGAAGGCCGATGGCAAGCGCATCGCCTTGAAGCGCATGTTCCTGCATGCCTGGCAGATCAGCTTTACCCATCCCGACAGCGGCGAGACCGTGACGCTGAAAGCCGCCTTGCCGGCCGAGTGCGAGAATTTCCTGCGCAGCCTGCAAGATGTCGGCAGCGATCCGGTATGGTCCGGCCAGTCCGCGGGCGATTGAAGATGAGTGCCGCGGTGCGCCGGATGTGATACTTTCTGGCCGGCATTAACAATTATGCATGTCCGCCCGGCCATCGTCGCGATGCCGGCGGGCTTGCCGAGAGTGAACAGAAAACATGGCTAGAAAGCAATTCGACCTGATCGTCTTCGACTGGGACGGTACCCTGATGGACAGCACCTCGACCATCGTGCGCTGCATTCAGGCGGCCGCACGGGATCTCGGGCTGCCGATTCCCGACAAGAGCGCCGCCTCCTACGTGATCGGGCTGGGCCTGCAGGACGCCATGCAGGCGGCCATTCCTGACGTCGATCCCAAATATTATCCGCGCATCGTCGAGCGCTACCGTCACCATTACCTGGGGCAGGACAAGGATCTCACGCTGTTCGATGGCGTTCCGGAGATGCTGGCCGACTTGTCGCAACAAGGCTATTTCCTCGCGGTGGCCACCGGCAAGAGCCGGGTGGGTTTGAACCGCGCGATGAATAGCACCGGCCTGCTGTCGGTGTTCGACGCCACCCGCTGTGCCGACGAGACCTTTTCCAAGCCGCATCCGGCCATGCTGCAGGAGTTGACGCGCGAACTGGGCCAGGACATGGGCCGCACGCTGATGATCGGCGACACCACTCACGACCTGCAGATGGCCATCAACGCCGGCGCCAAAGGCGTTGCGGTAGAATTCGGCGCGCATCCGGTGGCGCAGTTGGAAGCGCTCAACCCGCTGTATTCCGCCAAATCCATCCGCGAGCTGCACCAATGGCTCACCGATAACGCCTGACATCAACCAATTCCGACCCTGGCAAGCGGCATGGTGCCGCTGCCTTCCGCCATCGCCAGATCATTGCCAACGCCATGAGCAGCCAGACCGACATCGACATTTGCGCCTCGACCGAGATTGAAGAGGGTGGCAAAGGCAAGCGCTTTCCTGTCACAGTGCGGGGCGACGATACCAGCGGCTTCGTGGTGCGCTATGGCGGCCAGGTGTATGGTTACCTGAACCGTTGTGCGCATGTGCCGGTGGAACTGGACTGGTTCGAGGGCGAATTCTTTGAATCCAGCGGCTTGTATCTCATGTGCGCAACACATGGCGCGGTTTATGCGCCCGATACCGGAAAATGCGAAGGCGGCCCTTGTACCGGTGCGCATTTGCGTAAGATCATGACGGTAGAGCGGGATGGCCGGATTTACTGGCGCCCGGACGAACTGGTCAAGGCTGCCGAGGCATGAGCCTCGGGGCAATCCGCGAAGGCGCATGAGCGCCTTTCGTTTTGAGTGAGCATATGAGCAATAACGAATTCGAGAATCCCCAATCGCCGCCGCAGACCGGCGCCACGCCTTCGCCTTCGCCTGCCCCGGAGCCGGCTGCCGCGTCCAAGGCTGGGCGCGACGACAAGAAACACACCGGTTGGGAGCGCGACGTGCTGGAAAAGCTGGCGCTGTTCGCGGTCAAGGAACAGCGCGCGCGGCGCCGCTGGAGCATCTTCTTCCGCATCGTGATCCTGATGGTCATCGTGTTCGGCGTCTGGATGGCCTTTACCTACGGCAAGACCGAGAGCCAACCGCTGGGTACGCATACCGCGCTGGTGGAAATCAAGGGCACCATCGAATCGGAAGGCCAGGGCTCGGCCGGCGTGGTGATCCCGGCGCTGGACAAGGCCTTCGCCGCAGCCGATTCGGTCGGCGTGATCCTCAAGATCAACAGCCCCGGCGGCAGCCCGGTGCAGGCCGGCATGATCAACGACGAGATCACCCGCCTGCGCAAGGAGTATCCGAAGAAGCCGATCTACGTGGTGGTCGAGGAAATGTGTGCCTCCGGCGGTTATTACATCGCCGCCGCGGCTGATCGCATTTACGTCAACAAGGCCAGCCTGATCGGTTCGGTCGGCGTACTGATGGACGGGTTCGGCTTCACCGGGCTGATGGACAAGGTGGGCGTCGAGCGTCGCCTGCTGACGGCCGGCGAGAACAAGAGTTTCCTCGATCCGTTCAGCCCGCAAAGCGCCAAGCAGCGTGAGTATGCGCAGGCCATGCTGGATGAGATCCACCAGCAGTTCATCGAAGTGGTGCGCCAGGGCCGCGGCACGCGGCTGAAAGAAACGCCCGAGACTTTCTCCGGCCTGGTGTGGACCGGTTCCAAGGCCGTCGAACTGGGCCTGGCGGATGGCTATGGTACGGTCGACAGCGTGGCGCGCGATGTGATCAAGGCTGAAGACGTAGTCGACTACACCCAGACCGAGAACCTTTCCGAGCGCGTGTTGAAGAAGTTCGGCGTGGCCTTCGGGGCTGGTGTTGCCAAGACAATGATGTCGTCGACGCTGCCTTCGTTGCGCTGAACGCGGTGACCGGAAAACAGAAGGCCGGCTGATACACAGCCGGCCTTCTGTTTTGTGCGATCCGAATGAAATACGGCCTGATTTTTATCAGGAGGGCATGGGTATCTTCAATCCGCCAATAACAAAAACACCGTCGGCTTCTTATGGAAATCCGGCCCCTTGCCAGCCGCCAGTGCAGCTTTCCATTGCCCCGCTGTCTGCGTGCGCACCGACTCCGTCTGCAAGCTCAAGTCGGTCGCCACGCACACCAACGTGTTGCTCTGGCAATGACTGGACAATGCTTCCAGCATGGCGGCATTACGGTAAGGCGTTTCGATCAGCAGTTGGGTCTGCTTTTCCTTGCGCGAGCGATCTTCCAGTTGGCGGATACGCTTGCTGCGCGCATCGGCATCGGTGGGCAAGTAGCCGTTGAAGGCGAAGCTTTGGCCGTTCAGCCCGCTGGCCATCACCGCCAGCAGCAGCGATGACGGGCCGACCAGCGGACGCACCTGGATGCCATGCTGGTGGGCCATGCGCACCAGGTTGGCGCCCGGATCGGCCACTGCAGGCACCCCGGCTTCGGAAATCAACCCGCCGTCCCGGCCTTCGCGCAGCGGCGCCAGCAGGGCAGGCAAGGCCGAAGCGTCGGTATTGACGTTAAGCTCGGCGATGCCGATTTCCTGGATGGGTTTGGACAGCGCCTGGCAACTGCCCAGTAGTTTCAGGAAGGCGCGCGTAGTCTTGGCGTTTTCGGCGACGAAATAATCCAGTCGCGCGGCCACGGCTTGTACTTCGCGCGGGATGATGGCGTCCAGCGGGTGCGGCGTGCCATCTTCCTGAAGGGGAATGTCGACAGGGCCAAGGGTGTTGGGTATCAGATAAAGAGTGCCCGGCATCGGAGAAAATTGAATAAATTGTATAAAATAATATTCGTGTCGCAATGCTGCGTACAGAATCGTCATTTTACAGGCTGCGCGCGGCTTTGCGGGCGGCAGCCATGGAAAGATGGGATGGACGATGTGCCGTATGGCGCTTCAGGTACGCCAAAGTGTCATCAAACTGTCACGTAAGCCGATTATCTTGTCTGCTTGGCCAGTGTTATCGGGTTAAATCGTTTTAAGTATTTTTAAGCATCGCTGAATGCTTGGAATCGTTCGGAAGGGAATGAATGTTTGCAGCGGTAGATCTCGGTTCCAACAGCTTTCGTTTGCATATCGGAAAATATGAAAACGACAGTATCCGCGTCATCAAGAGCGCGCGCGACCCTATCCGCCTGGCGGCCGGTATCGACAAGAATGGTTATCTCACCGAGCAAGCATGCAAGAGCGCGCTCGATTCGCTGACCCGTTTCCGCGCCATCCTGCGCGACTACTCGCTGGACGCTGTACGCGTCGTGGCGACCAATACCTTGCGCGTGGCCAAGAACGCACACGAGCTGTTGCCGGAGCTGGAGCGCGCCATCGGTTATCCGGTCGAAATCATTTCCGGCGAAGAAGAGGGGCGCCTGATCTACATGGGGGTGGCCGGCGTGCTGGCCGAGCCCAATGAAGAGCGCATGGTGATCGATATCGGCGGTGGTTCGACCGAGGTCATTCGCGGCCTGGGTGGACATATCCGCCATGTCGAATCCTTTGGCATCGGCACCGTTAACCAGAGCCTGGCGTTTTTCCCGGATGGCGCGATCACCGCTGTCGCCTTTGAGCGCGCGATCCTGTCGGCGCGCTCGTATGTCGAGGATGCGGTGCATCTGTTCAGCTTCAGTGACAGCGTCAACATCTATGGCTCTTCCGGCACCATCCGCGCCATTGCCGATACGATCGCCCGCAACGGCATGGGCGATGGCCGCGTCACGCCGGCCGGCCTGGAAGACCTGATGCAGCGCCTGATCGACTTCGGTCACGTGAGCCAGATCGAGCTGGATGGCATGAAGCCCGATCGCGCTGGCGTCATCATGGGGGGGTTGGCGGTGCTGATCGGTTTCATGCAGGAATTTGGCATTGAGGTCGTCACACCGGTGGAAGCCGGATTGCGCATGGGCGTGATGTGGGACCTGCAGTTGCGCGCCACCAAGGCGGACCGGCGCGATATGTCGGTGGATGATTTCTCCCACCGCTTCCATGTCGATGCGGCGCGCGCCCATGGCGTGGCCGATACGGCGCTGGGCTTTTTCCAGCTGCTCAAGCCGGCCACCGACTCCTATGCGCGTTACCTGTACTGGAGTGCCTTGCTGCATGAGGCGGGCCTGGTGGTATCGCCCACCGGTTACCACAAGCATTCGTCCTACCTGATCGCCAACGCCGACCTGCCGGGCTTCACCACGCGTGAGCAACGCTTGATGAGCACGCTGATCCTGGGGCAGAAGGGCAACTTGAAGAAGATCAGCGAGATGCTGGCCGATGTCGATTTTGCCAAATCGGTGCTGGCGTTGCGGCTGGCGGTGATGTTCCGGCATTCGCATATCACGCTTGACCTGGATAAGGTGAAGGTCAAGTTCAAGAGCAAGATCGAGCTGGAAATCCGGCGCGATTATGTCAAGGAACATCCCAGTATTTCTTTCTGGATCCAGAAGGAACAGGAATGGTGGGCCGGTATCGGCGTCGATTTTGCGGTCAGGGTTCTGGCCTGACCGGTTGGTGTTCCCGTTTTTGCAATACCCCTGCCGTCGTAAGCCGGCAGGGGTATTTTGTTTTCAGCGATGGATTTTCCATCGAATGTTTTGGGGCATTGTGGGGGTCTTTGGATTTAAATGGTAATGCTTCTTATTTGTGATATAGTCGCATCCGGTTTTTGATTCGCGGCGAGGCACGTGCCGCTTCAACGGCCCACATACCAATTACAAGGCATCGCACGATGCCATTTCTGCGGAAGCGCAAGGTGCTGCACCTTGCTGTTTCCCGGTCGGGCAAACCGCTTCATTTCCCGGACCGCCTCCAGCGCCAAAAAAGAAGCCCGGATAAGAACAGGTTCTAAGGCCGCGGCATTCGTCAATTTTTTGGAAAAGGATGGTCCATGTTCTCTCGTCAACTCGTGGTCGGCGCTTTGCTGGCCGGTACCGCGCTGTCTTCCGTCGCCCAGGAGAAGGTCCTCAACCTCTATTCGGCGCGTCACTATCAGACTGACGAAGCGCTCTATGCCGATTTCACCAAGACCACCGGCATCAAGATCAACCGCATCGACGGCGACGACGCCGGCATCATCGCCCGCCTCAAAAGCGAAGGCGCGTCCAGCCCGGCTGACGTGATCCTGCTGGTGGATGCCGCGCGCCTGTGGAAAGCGCAAAGCGACGGCTTGTTCCAGCCGGTCAAGTCCAAGGTGCTCGATGAGCGCATCCCGGCCAACCTGCACAGCAAGGAAGGCAGCGACGGCGCCCAGTGGTTCGGCTTCTCGACCCGCGCCCGCGTGATCGTCTACAACAAGGCCAGCGTCAAGCCGGAAGATGTGGACACCTATGAATCGCTGGCCGACCCGAAGAACAAGGGCAAGCTGTGCACCCGCAGTGGCTCGCACCCTTACAACGTCTCGCTGTTCGGTTCCCTGCTGGAGCATAACGGCGCTGCCAAGACAGAGGAAATCCTCAAGGGCATGGTTGCCAACCAGGCGCGACAGCCGGTGGGCGGCGACACCGACCAGATCAAGGCAGTCGGTTCGGGCGAGTGCGGTGTCGCCATTTCCAACTCTTATTACGTAGCGCGCCTGCTGCGCTCGACCAAGCCTGAAGACGTGGCGCTGATGGAGAAGGTCGGCATCGTCTGGCCCAACCAGAAGAGCTATGGTGCCCACGTGAACATCGCCGGCGGCGGTGTGGCCAAGCATGCGCCGCACAAGGCCGAGGCAGTGCAGTTCCTGGAGTACCTGGCCAGCGACAATGCGCAGCGCTATTTCGCCGAAGGCAATAACGAGTGGCCTGCGGTCAAGAGCGTCAAGACCGATAACCCGGCGTTGCTGAAGATGGGGTCGTTCAAGGCGGAAGTGATCAACATTGGCGCGGTCGGCGCCAACCAGCAGAAGGTACTGCAAATGCTGGATCGCGTCGGCTACAAGTAACGTCTGACGCCATGGCAGAAGGCCGGCATCCGCTGCATGCGGATGCCGGCCTTCGTTTTTGGGAAAGGGGGCAGTGCGTTATGCGCCGCGGAACGGATTGCGGTCGTTCAGTTCGCTCATGTAGTCGTCGATGCCGCCGCTTTCGCGCTGCAGGAAGTGTTCAACCGCATCGTAGAAGCCGGGGTGCGCCAGCCAATGCGCCGACCAGGTCTTTTGCGGCAGGAAGCCGCGCGCCATCTTGTGCTCGCCCTGGGCGCCGCCTTCGAACCAGGCGATCTTCCCGGCGATGCAGAATTCCAGCGGCTGGTAGTAGGCCGTTTCGAAATGCAGGCAGGGTACATGCTCCAGCGCGCCCCAGTAACGGCCGTACAGCGAGTTGCTGTCGTATATCGTGAGCGAGGAGGCGATGGGTTTTCCGTCCCGCTGGGCTACTGTCAGGAGCAGGTTCTGCGGCATGGTTTGGCCGATGCGCAGGAAGAAATCCAGGTTGAGGTATGGAGTGGAATAGTGGTCGGCGTAAGTACGCCGGTAGCAGCGGTGGAAGAAACGCCAGTGCGCTTCATCGATCTCCTTGCCGCGCAGCGTGAGAAAGCGCACGCCTTGCTCGGCCACCTTGCGCCGTTCGGCCAGGATGTTCTTGCGTTTTTTGCGATCCAGCGTACTGGCGAATTCCTCGAAACTGGCGTAGCCGTCGTTATGCCAGTGGAACTGCACGCCGCTGCGCAGCAGGAAACCGGCGTCGGCCAGCGCCTGGGCCTGCTCCGGCGGCGGATAGAGGATATGGGTGGAGGAGTGCGCTTCATCCTGCTGCAGGGCTTGCAACGCCGCCAGTAGCGCCGAGCGCGCCTGTTCGTCGCATGCCAGCAGGCGGCTGCCGCGTACCGGCGTGAAAGGAATGGCTGACAGCAATTTTGGGTAGTACTCCAGGCCGTGGCGCTGGTAGGCCTCGGCCCAGGCCCAGTCGAAGACGTATTCGCCGTAGGAATGCGATTTCAGGTACAGCGGCAGGGCGGCAGCCAGCGCATCGTCGTGCCAGACCGTCAGGTAATGCGGCTGCCAGCCGGTCTCGGCGCAGGCCGAACCGCTCTCATGCAGCGCGTGCAGGAAAGCGTAGGACAGGAAGGGAGTAGCTTCATCCTGGGCGGCGACCAGGCCGTCCCATGCCGGTTGGCCGATCTCGGCCAGAGAAGAAACGATTCGCGTGCGATAATCCATTGACTGCAATTTAGGGCCTGTTAACATTTAATTTACGAGTGCGAGTGGCCAGCAAGCGTTGTCTGCCTAGGCGTGGCGACGCGTCGTAGGGTGCTACGGCAAGGAGCCACAACAACGGCAGGCGACGCTTGCTGGCCGCTCCCGGAGGGTTGCTCCCAGAAGGCGCGCTGGCCGCGTTGCACGGTGAGG
>NZ_LFLT01000010.1 GCF_001189955.1 Herbaspirillum chlorophenolicum
AGATATCTGCTCGCACCATGCATAGTTCTTTTGCGCAAATGCATCAGGAAGCGCCTTCAATGCTTCATCGATCGTCATGTATCCCCCAGTAGATTGATTTAGTCGGAAACCCTTTGCCCATATGACGGCCCTTCATGGGGTGATGACTTCCATATCCGAATATAGAGCAGATTATAGGCTCGGGATCCCGTCTTTTGACAGTGTTGAAAGCGTACTGCGGACTCGAAGTTTCGGAAAACATTGAGTCGGCAGCACGCCGCTTGATCGCGGCAGTTTCATATGAACCATTGGTATTTCGGTACTTGATGCGCGGCGATGAACAGGTACATCAGCCGGTTGTCGGCTGCGATAGTCGATACGGCATAACCCGTCATCTTGTATTGGCCGTAGAGGGCTTGCATGGCTTGCTGGGGGACGCCGGCGAAGAGCATGGAAGCCTTCATCTGCAAGGCCAGGGGAATGTAGTGGTCGAGGTCGATGTCGGCTTCGCTGCAGTCGAAGCGCATCCAGGTCTGGCTTTCGCCCGTAGCCAGCTCGGCAGCGAGCGACGAGGCCATCGGCCTGAAGTCTTGCAGATTCAGGAGCGTCAGGTTGTCGAGCTGGTTGATCCTGGCGTTACGCTCGCGCATGGCCTGTGCCGGCTCCGTCAGCGTCACTGCGATGCTGCGGTCGAACTGGTTGTTGAGCGCGGCCAGCAGGCCGCCGTCGTCGCTGCCGATGTCGATGTACAGATCGCCGTCGACTTCCATGGCGTTGAAAAAACGGACCAGTTCATCCTGGAAGGCGACGCGGCTCTTCCTGGTGCTGATAAAGAGTTCGCGGTCGCCGGGAGAGTTCTTGCGGTAGCTCAGCGTGCGCAGCACTTCCGGGTCGTTTTCCATGCCCAGCAGGCGTTCGCGCAGGTAGTCGCCGGGAACCGAATACAGGCAGATGGAAGAGTCGTCCAGGCTGCACAGGATCTCATAGCTGCCGCGGCTCTCGTTGAAGGCGACGCCGAGCGGGAAAATAATGGGTTGTCCCAGGTACCAGCCATGCTTGTCGCTGCCGGACTTGAACGGTGAGGTGGTCAGCGGCAGCGGCGTGAAATGGCGCGGGGAATAAGGCGCGCGCCGTGAAAAGATGCAGGCGCCGCCATAGTAGATTTTCTTGCCGCCGGTCTTGGCGGAAGAATGGAAGAAGGTGATGTATTCGTCATTTCCGTAGGGGATGGGGACACTGCCGCCGCGAATTTCTCCGTAGCCCCATTCCACCCCCGGGCCCTGGTGCGTGGCGCCGAAACTCCAGTTCGCCGGCGTGCCTGTGATGGAAAGTTCCAGCACGATCCAGGGTGAGTGCGAGTAGAGGATGCCGATCGTATTCAGGTCGATGAAGAACGGTACCCAGTTCTTTTCGTAGCCCAGCATCGAATTGTCGGGCTTTTTGCCAGTACCGAGCGGATTTTGCGGCAGCTTGACGTGATGGACCAGTTCGAAGCCGCGTTGCCAGTTCAATTCCGCCAGGGCAATGGTGGTGCCGATGATTTCGCCCTGGGCGCTCCTGTCGACGTAGACGTAAAACAGGAACAGTCGGTCGCCGACCAGCAGCAGGCGCGGGTCCTCGCCCTCCGGGATCAGTTGGAACGGTTCCCCGGCCGGCTGCAGGTCCTGGTCGACCCGGACCATCCATATCTCGCCGGCGCCCCATACGGGCGGCCTCTTGTTGCGCCGGAATGCGACCCAGCGCTCTCCGTTGGGCAGGGCGACGACCGAGGGGCAAAATTCCAGGTAATTTGGCTCATCGAACCTGGGCCAGAGTTTTGCCTGTGTGATCTTGTTGATAGTCATTGTGGCGCGCGGTCAGTCGCGGAACAGGACGTTCTGGGGCATCAGCGGCGAATGCGGGAGCCGCAGCAGTTCCTCGATTTTCGCGGCATCCACGCCTTGCGGATCGACCCACCAGTCTTCGAACGGAATCGGATTGGGCGATACCACGGCATACATCACGCACAGGTCGGGCGCCACCAATTGATATCCGTGGCTTCGCAGAAGCTCACGGCTTTCATTGCGCGCCCGATGGTCGCCCGAATAGGCATCGGTCTCAAAGGTGATGACGGAAAAGCGGTAAGTATCCAGCGGCAGCTTTTTCAGCACCTGCAGGGTGTTGAAGCTGGGGTCGATATCCAGCTGCAGGTAATCGATGCGCTTGTTTTCTTCGCCGAACCAGCGGGGGAGGGCTTGCGCATAGTCCAGGGTCAAAGCGTCGGCAATGACGAAATCCGCATCCGGGCGCTCCTTGATCCAGGACTGCAGGCACGACGGGTCGTATTCGAGCGAGATGCCTTGCCAGTCGAACGCCGTATTGAGGAGACAGGTATTGCTGTGGAAACTTGCCACGTTCGCGCCCACTTCCAGATAGCGGCCGTTGGTCTTCCCGCCCAGCATGGAAAGCACGTAAAGGTCTTGCCATGCCTGTGAATGGTTCTGGCGGATGCGTTTCGCGTTGCTGAAGGGGAAACGCAAGGATTTTTCCATGTCCGCTTGCCATTTCCAGATGTTTGTCAGCGCATTGCTCATTGCTTTTCCCTATTTTTTGGTCGTTGCCTTGTGCCTGCGGGGATGCCGTTCAGAGCAGGCCCGCATACGTCTGGTGGTACAGCGCGGCCTTGTGCGCGAGGTCAAAACCCGATTGCACTTCCTTCTGGCCTGCGCGTGCAAGCGCATGGCGCTTTGCCGGGGATTCGATCAGCATCGTGATGGCCTCCCGCCAGGCATCCCCGGAATTGGGCATCAGCAAGCCCGTTACGTCGTGCGTGACGACCTCGTTGTAGACCGAGACGTCGCTGAACACCGAAGCGATGCCGGCAGCCGAATAATCCAGCCATTTGATATAGCTCTTGCACTGGTTGTACTCGTCCGTGGCCAGCGGGATCAGCGCGATATCCCAATTCCATTGGCGCAGTTGCGCCGCATAGTCAACGTACTGGTGGACGAAGGAATGGAAGGTCGTCAAGGGATGGCCGGCCCAGCCCCTGGGGCATTCCCAGCCGACGAAATCGATGTGCAGGCGTTCGCC
Organism: Herbaspirillum chlorophenolicum; assembly: GCF_001189955.1. Lineage (GTDB taxonomy): Bacteria > Pseudomonadota > Gammaproteobacteria > Burkholderiales > Burkholderiaceae_D > Herbaspirillum > Herbaspirillum chlorophenolicum. The sequence goes on from NZ_LFLT01000010.1 coordinate 3,052, forward strand.
GTAGCGTTCTGCCAGTGCGCGCAGCGCCTCGTCCACCAGTGCGAAGTTGGACGGCTGGATCGAAGAGCCGAGCAGGCCGATATTGATCTTCCCGGCGCCGTTTCCCTGCGGCACCGGACGGTGGAACAGGTCGAAGTCGATATAGTTGGGCAGCACATGTACCGCCGGATTGAGATCGCGGTACTTGGACGCCAGGAATTCGGTCGACACCACTACCGCCTTCGCATGCCTGACGGCATATTCGATGCCTTCTTTCCAGCTTGCGCTTTGTTGCGCTTCCGGATGGTCGTGCGGGATATCGTTGAGCAGGTCATCCGATTCGTAGATCACCGGCACGTTCAGGTTGAAGATGGCTTGCAGCGTCGAGAGCGACATCAGCCCCGGTGTGAAGCGGTGCAGCACGATCAGGTCGGCATGGTCGAGGGCATCGGTTTGCAGCTTGCCGTTGTCGATGCCCCAGACCATCTCCCAGTCGCCTTGCAGGTGGGCGAACGGGCGGATCAGGCGAATTTGCGGGCAAGGGCTCCAGGTCGACTCCACCGAATAGACGACGATGCGTTTTTTGCGTCTGGCCGGGACTGCCGCCACGGCGCTGGGCAAGGGTTGCACCGCAGGGGGCGGCTGGGAGCCCGGCATCGGTGGGCGGGCCGTGGCTGCAGGCGGACGAGGGGCGGCTGAAGCGGCGGGCGCCGTGGCACCAGCCTGTGCCAGCCTTGCCAGCGGACGCGCCAGCCGGCCCGGGATGACCTGCGGTACGGCGGCGCGTTGCGCGGGCACGGCCGGCACAACCGGCGTGACTGGATTGAAGCGGCGCTGGCTGGCATCGATGAAAGCCCGGAGCTGGCCGGCAAAGGCCTCTTTGCCCTGCGCATAGGCGGCGTCATCGGCCAGAGGCGTCTCCAGCAGCGGCACGGCGGCGCTGGCCAGTCCGGGGCACCACGCCAGCAGCATCTCTGCAGTGGCCGCGCCCGGCGCGCTGGGCGGCGCCAGCAGGTAACGCACGATATGGTCTGCGCCCAGCGGATTGCCGGCGATGTGGCCGGGGTAGATGACGATGGCCCGGCGTCCGGCGTGCAAATGGGCTTCGATACGCCCTTGCGTCACGCGCGGCGTATGCAGCGCGCCATTGCCCTCCTCGGTGACATAGGCTTCTTCGCCCGCCAGGTTCAGTGCGTGGCACAGGTGGTGCAGTGCGCGTGCCTCGTCCGTATTTTCGGCATAGGCTGGGCCATGGATGTAATAGGGGAGGTTCAGGCGGGCGAACAAATCTTGTTTCATGGCTGGGGGCGGTCGGGTTTGCGGGCCAGTATAGCAGTGCGTTTTTGCCGTGAATTGGGCGAATTGGCGGTAAAGATGCCGACAAATCGTCGGATCAGGCAGATTCCCCTGGAGCCGCAAAAAGCCAAATTGGAACCGATAAACCGTGCAGACCGGCGGATATCCCCATGGCAAAGCCGGTAACATATCTTCTTCGCCGGAGGGCATCCATTGGCTGATGGAAATGCTTTCCGCGCGGCCGTGCCTGGCGGGCAGGGCCGCTCATCATCCAGTGTTAGGGGCAGAAATTGAAAGTTGTCATTCTCGCAGGTGGCCTGGGCACGCGGCTCGGGGAAGAAACCGATGTGCGGCCGAAACCGATGGTCGAAATTGGCGGCAAGCCGATCCTGTGGCACATCATGAAGGGCTATTCGCAGCACGGCTTCAACGAATTCGTGATCCTGCTCGGCTACAAGGGCTACATGATCAAGGAGTTCTTTGCCAATTATTTCCTGCATCAGGGTGACGTTACCATCGACCTGGCCGACAACCGCGTCGAAGTGCACCGCAACAAGTCCGAGCCGTGGAAGGTCACGCTGGTGGAAACCGGCCTGCATACCCAGACTGGCGGGCGCCTGCTGGCTGCGCGCGATTACCTCAAGGACGACGATTTCATGCTGACTTATGGCGATGGCGTTTCCGACGTGGATGTGGGCGCGCTGGTGCGGCATCACCGCAGCCACCAGCCGGTAGTGACCATGACCACGGTGCAGCCCGAGGCGCGTTTCGGCATGGTGCAGACCGACGAGGCCGGCCTGATCCGCGACTTCCGCGAGAAGCCGCCGGGCGACCTGGGCTGGATCAATGGCGGCTTCATGGTGTGCCGCCAGGGCGTGTTCGATTACCTCAAGGACGGCGAGGGCACGATCTTCGAGCGCGCGCCGCTGGAGCAGATCGCCGCCGATGGCAAACTGCTGAACTGGCCGCACCACGGTTTCTGGAAGTGCATGGATACACTGCGCGACAAGATCCAGCTGAACCAGATGTGGGACCAGGACCAGGCGCGCTGGAAGACCTGGAGTTGACGCCGTGAACCTGCGGATCGAGGAGACCGGCATCGCCGGCGCCGTGGTCGTCTCCAGCCTGCGCCGCGGCGATGCGCGTGGCGGTTTCGCGCGCTGGTTCTGCGAGGATGAACTGGCGTCCGTGCTGGACGGCAGCCACATCGTGCAGATCAACAACTCGGTCACGGCCGAGCCCGGCAGCGTGCGCGGCATGCATTTCCAATATGCGCCGCATGCCGAAAAAAAACTCATCCGCTGCATCGCAGGCAGCGTGTTCGACGTGGTGCTGGATTTGCGGCGCGGCTCGCCGACTTTCCTGCAATGGCGCACGGTCGAACTGGCTGCCGGGGATGACCGCGCCATCCTGATTCCCGAGGGCTGCGCGCACGGTTTCCAGGCGCTCTCGGCTGACGCCTCCCTGCTTTACCTGCATACTGCGGCCTATGCGCCGGCCGCCGAAGGCGGCGTGCGCCATGATGATCCGCGTGCCGCGATCGCCTGGCCATTGCCGCCGAAGAATTTGTCGCCGCGCGACCTCCAGCACCCGCTGCTGGCTTCCGATTTCGATGGAATCTCGCTATGAAATGCCGCCACTGCCAGACCGAATTGCATGACACCTTCATCGACCTGGGCTTCTCGCCGCCATCCAATGCCTACCTGAGGGCAGAGGACTTGCAGCGGCCCGAGACCTATTACCCGCTGAAGGTAATGGTGTGCCGCCAGTGCTGGCTGGTGCAGACCGAGGATTACACTCATTACGACCAGTTGTTTGCTACCGACTACGCGTACTTCTCGTCGACTTCCAGCACCTGGCTCAAGCACGCCTCCGGCTACGTCGACATGATCGCCGCGCGGCTGAACCTCGATGCAAAGTCGCTGGTGGTGGAGTTGGCCGCCAACGATGGTTACCTATTGCAATATGTGCAGCAAAAAGGGATTCCTTGCCTGGGCGTGGAACCGACCAAGAGTACCGCCGACGCCGCGCGCGAGAAGGGCATTCCCATCGTCGAGGAATTCTTCGGCGTGGCGCTCGGGCAGCGCTTGCGCCAGAGCCATGGCGCGGCCGACCTGATCGCCGCCAACAATGTGCTGGCCCATGTGCCTGACATCAATGATTTCGTCGGCGGCATGGCGGCGCTGCTGGCGCCGCAAGGCACCGTGACGGTGGAGTGCCCGCACCTGCTCAACCTGATCGGGCAGTCGCAGTTCGACACCATCTACCATGAGCATTTCTCGTACCTGTCGCTGGTGGCGGTAGAGCGCGTGATGCGCGCGCAAGGGTTGCGCGTGTACGATGTCGAGGAGCTGCCTACGCACGGCGGCAGCCTGCGTATCTATGCCTGCCATCTGGATGCCGCGCTGGCCACGGCGCCGGCGGTGCCCGCCATGCTGGCGCGCGAACGCGCCTTCGGTCTGGAAAGCATCGATGCCTACGCCGGTTTCCAGCGCAAGGCCGAAGAGATCAAGGCCGGCCTGCTGGAATTCCTGCTGGCGCAAAAGCGCGCCGGCAAGAAGGTCCTGGCCTACGGCGCCGCTGCCAAGGGCAACACGCTGCTCAATTATTCCGGTGTCCATCCCGACCTGCTGCCGCTGGTGGCCGATGCCGCGCCTTCCAAGCAGGACAAGTACATGCCGGGCAGCCACATCCCCATCGTCTCGCCTGCGCGCCTGCTGCAGGAGAAGCCCGACGTGGTGCTGATCCTGCCATGGAACATCAAGGACGAGGTTGCCCAGCAACTGGCCGAGATCCGCGGCTGGGGCGGCCGCTTCGCCATTGCCGTGCCGCAGTTGCAGGTCTGGTGATACGCGCGGCGACACGATAAGGCATCCATGAACATCCATCTTTTCCAGATCTGCCCCGATAGCGGCGACGCCGGGGATGCCGGCTTTACGCCGCTGGCTAACCCTGAGTCCGGCGCCTGGGGCGACTTTGCCGCGATCCGCGGCTTCTTCCATACGCAGGCGGTGGATGATGAGCACTGGTATGCCTTCGTGCCGCGCGGCTTTGTCGCGCAGACCGGCCTGAGTGCTGCCCGCCTGGTTGGGCTGGTGCAGACCGAGCCGGGGCGCGACGCCTATACCTTCTTCCCGCGCACACTCGATGCGGCCGCGCATTTCAATCTTTTCCTGCAGGGCGAGCACCAGTTGCCGGGCCTGGTCGCCTCCGCGCGTGCTTTCCTGGACAGTGTGGGATTGGCGCTCGATCCGGAGAATTTTGTCCCGGCCTGGCAGAGCAACGTGCTCAATGGTTTCGTGTTGGCCAAACCTGTGTTCTGGCGGACCTGGTTCGATTTGGCCGAGCGGCTGTATCAGCTTGCCGGCGAAGAGAACGGGCAGCTCACTGACCAGCTTAACGGCACAGTGCCGACGAACGAGACGGTGAGCGTCAAACGCCTGCTGGGCGAGCGGCTGGCTTCGCTGGTGCTGGCGCTGGATCAGCAATTGCAAATCTGGCATTGCCCGCCTGCGCAGATGCCTGCGGCGCAGCAGCTTGCAGCGCAGGACCTGATGGCGCTCGACGCGCTGCGCGCCGCTTATGCGCAACAGAATGATGCGCTCGTGCGCTCCCGTTTCGACGCACTGGGCGCGCGTCTGCTGCGCGAAGTGAACGCAGCGCCGGCCCGTCCACCTTCGGCGGTGGCGGCTGAGCAGCGTCCGCTCAGTATTTCTTCCGCCGCTGCGGCGATTTCGTCATCCGGGCTCCGGCTGGGCGGAAGTTCTCCCGTTGCGGCGTCCGATGCGGCGGCACAGGCCGCGCGTGGCGAATTGGTGTTCGGCTGCATGACCCACGTGCCGCTACCGGTGAAGTTTCCCGATTACGTCTTGCCGATCTATCTGGGCGAATCGCAACATGACGGCGCGCTTAACCTGCGCGACCTTGCGCCGGAGTGGGTACCTTACCATCCCATCGTGGGCGGCATGCTGGGCAATTTCGCGCTGCGCAACCTGATCCTGCGCGAGTACCCCAAGGTGCAGCGCGTGGGCGTGTGCATGTACCGCAAGTTCGTCTCGCGCGAGCGCATCAGCGGCGTGCCGGCCGACGATAACTGGATGATGGACGTGGTGTCCGACCGGGAGTTCGCCCACCAGAGCCTGGAGCAGATGCTGGAGCCGGGTTCCCAGGATTTCGTGATCGGCCAGACCTGCGGCTTCAACTATGGCGGGCAGAGCGCCGGCTACCTGACCCACTATGCGCATGCGCATTATGCCGAGGACCTGTTGCGCTACGCGGCGGCGGCGATCGAGCTGGGGGTGTTCGGCAAGGCCGAAGCCGAGGCGTTCTTCAGCGAGAAAGTGTTCTTCATGGGCGGCGTCGAACTGGGCGTGTTCCCGGCCCAGTTCTGGCTGCAGGCCATCGGCCAGATCGAGGCCGTGACCTGGTATTGCGTGCAGCGCTACGACACCCGCCGCGAGGGCTACCAGACCCGCGCCTGGGCTTTTTGCGCCGAGCGTTTGGGCAGTTTCCTGCTGCTGCGGGAGTTGCGTGCGCGGTATGGCGAGCCGGCTTACCAGCGTTTCTTCGGCCAGCTCAACCTGATTACCAGGGGCGACCAGAAACAGTACGTGCCCAGCCACTGATGGGTTGTGCCGGAAGCGACAGCGCCGCCGCATTTGTTGAAAGTGCGGCGGCGCTGTTGTTTTGGATACGGGCGGGTGCGCGGGTCAGTCCGGCAGCAACTTGCCCTGGTCCAGCCCATAGTGCGCGATGATCTGCTGCAGGCAGGCCAGCGCATCTTCATCCCAGGTCGGCAGCGTGATGCCGAAGGTGCGTTCCAGTTTGCCGCAGGCCAGGCGCGAATTGAGCGGACGTTGCGGCGGCGTGGGATAGGTGGAGGTCGGCACCGGCGTGATCTGTTCCAGCCCCTTGAGCTTGACCGGGACACCGCGCGCCATCAGTTCCCGGGCGACCATCGAGGCATAGCCGTGCCAGGAAGTGGCGCCGGCCGCGGTCAGGTGATAGGTGCCGCTGGTGGCGTGCACCCGTTCCTTGCCGCCGTGTTCGCCGGCCAGCATGCGGCAGCATACCGCGGCGATGGTCGAGGCCCAGGTCGGCGCGCCGAACTGGTCGCCGACGATGGTGTAAGCCTCTTTTTGCTGTGCCAGGCGGATCGCAGTCTTCATGAAATTGCCGCCATGCAGGTTGTACACCCAACTGGTGCGCAGTATCCAGTGCGCCGCGCCGGTAGCGGCGATGGCCAGTTCGCCGTCGCGCTTGGTCGCGCCGTAGACGTTGACCGGGCAGGTCGGCATGTCTTCGGTGTAGGCGCCGGCGTGGCTGCCGTCGAAGACGTAGTCGGTGGAGAAATGCAGCAGCGCTGCGCCGATCTTTTTCGCTTCTTCCGCCAGCACGCCCGGCGCATCGGCATTGATGGCGCACGCCAGCGCGCTGTCCGATTCGGCTTTGACCACCGCGGTGTAGGCAGCCGGATTGATGATCAGGTCGGGTTTGGCGGCCTGGACGGCCTGGCGTATGGCTTGCGGATCGGCCATGTCCAGTTGCGCGCGGTTCGGGGCGATCACCTCGATGCGATTCGGCATGGCGCGCAGGCGGCGCAAAAACTCGCCGCCTACCTGGCCGCTGGCGCCGGTCAGCAGGATGCGCATGGCTTTCATGGATTGGCTTTCATTCGAACACTTCGGCCGCGTTCAGCAAGATACCCAGCTTGTCTTTGTCGGACATGACGGGCGCATCCCGCAGTTGCCAGTCGATGCCGATGGCAGGGTCGTTCCAGAGGATGCAGCGCTCATGCTCGGGCATCCAGTAATCGGTGGTCTTGTAGAGGAATTCGGTATCGTCTTCCAATACCGAGAAGCCATGTGCGAATCCCGGGGGGACCCATAGCTGCAATTTATTTTCTTCGCTCAATACGGTACTGAACCATTGGCCAAAGGTCGGCGAACTGCGGCGGATGTCGAGCGCCACGTCCAGCACTGCGCCGCGAATGACGCGCACCAGTTTTCCTTGCGCATGGTGGATTTGGTAGTGCAAGCCGCGCAATACGTTGCGGGCAGACTTGGAGTGGTTGTCCTGGACAAATTGTGCGTCGACGCCAGTTTCTTCCTGGAAGCGCCGGGCGTTGAAACTTTCGTAGAAAAAACCTCGGCTGTCGCCGAACACGCGTGGCTCGATAAGGAGCACGCCGGATAGAGGGGTGGGTTTGACCTGCATATTATTGTGGTTCCAGATGCTGGGTTTCAGTAGCTCATATCGGTCAGCAAGTGCATCAGGTACTGGCCGTAGGCATTTTTTTTCAAAGGCGTTGCTAATTTCTCCAGTTGCGCTGCATCGATGTAGCCACGGCGATAGGCGATTTCCTCCGGGCAGGCCACTTTCAGGCCTTGGCGTTTTTCGATCGTCGCGATGAATTGGCTCGCGTCGAGCAGCGATTCGTGGGTGCCGGTGTCCAGCCACGCGATGCCGCGCCCTATCAGTTCTACTTGCAGTTGGCCGAGCTCCAGATAGGCCTTGTTGACATCGGTAATTTCGAGCTCGCCGCGCGCCGAGGGTTTGAGCGAGCGGGCGATGCCGGCTACCTGATTGTCGTAGAAATACAGGCCGGTGACTGCGAAATTGGATTTCGGCTGTGCCGGCTTTTCTTCGATTCCGATGGCCTTGCGTTGCTTGTCGAACTCGACTACGCCATAGCGCTCAGGGTCCTGCACGTGGTAGGCGAAGACGGTTGCGCCATCGGTGCGTTCGCTGGCGGCGCGCATCGGTGGTTCAAGGTCGCGTCCGTAAAAGATGTTGTCGCCCAGGATCAGTGCCGAAGGATCATTGCCGATGAAATCGCTGCCGATGATGAAGGCTTGCGCCAACCCATCTGGTGACGGTTGCACGGCGTACTGGATATTGAGGCCCCATTGGCTGCCGTCCTTGAGCAGTTCGGCAAAGCGCGGCGTGTCCTGCGGTGTGGAGATCACCAGGATGTCGCGGATGCCGGCCAGCATCAGGCTGGTCAGCGGGTAGTACACCATCGGCTTGTCGTAGATCGGCATGAGCTGCTTGGAGACCACAGTGGTGGCCGGATACAGGCGCGTGCCAGAGCCGCCGGCGAGGATGATGCCTTTGCGGCGGTTCGCTGTATATTCCATTTTTATCCCCTCGCGCCGTATTGCTGTTCTATCCATGTCAGGTAGCCGCCTGAACGCACATTGGCCACCCATTGTGGATTGGCCAGGTACCATTCAACCGTCTTGCGGATACCGCTCTCGAACGTCTCGGCCGGCTTCCAGCCCAGTTCGCGCTCGATCTTGCGGGCGTCGATGGCGTAGCGGCGGTCGTGTCCCGGGCGATCCTTGATGAAGGTAATCTGGTCGCGGTAACTGCCGGCGGCCTTGGGCTTGAGCTGGTCCAGGATGTCGCACAGGGTATGCACGACTTCCAGGTTGGGTTTCTCGTTCCAGCCGCCGATGTTGTAGGTCTCGCCCGGTTTTCCCTTGGCAAGCACTTCTCGGATGGCAGTGCAGTGGTCGCCTACATAGAGCCAGTCGCGCACTTGCAAGCCGTCGCCGTAGATTGGCAGCGGCTTGCCTTCGACTGCGTTGGAGATCACCAGCGGGATCAGCTTTTCCGGGAAGTGATAGGGGCCGTAATTGTTGGAGCAATTGGTGGTCAGCGTGGGCAAGCCATAGGTATGGTGGTAGGCCCGCACCAGATGATCCGAGGCTGCCTTGGAGGCTGAGTAAGGGCTGTTGGGGGCATATGGCGTGGTTTCGGAAAACGGCGCGTCTTGTGGCCCCAGTGTCCCATAGACTTCATCGGTGGAGACGTGCAGGAAACGGAAGGTATCGCGCTCCTCATCCTGCAGCGTATTCCAGTAGCGGCGAGCTGCTTCCAGCAAGTTGAAGGTGCCGTTGACATTGGTGCGGATGAACTCGTCCGGGCTGGCGATCGAGCGGTCGACGTGGCTCTCCGCTGCGAAATGCAGGATTGCCCGTGGCCGGTGTTGGGCGAACAGCGCGGCAATGAGCGTTTCGTCGCAGATATCCGTTTGCGAGAAACAGTAGCGGGCATCGTTAGCGATGCCGGCCAGGTTGTAGGGATTGCCAGCATAGGTCAGCTTGTCGATGTTGAGCAGTCGCTCATCCCGGCCAAGTGCGAGGTAATCGAGAATGAAATTGCTGCCGATGAAGCCGGCACCGCCTGTAATGAAAAGCATATCTTTCTTGGTTGGTTCTGTTATGACTTGAAACCGTTGGGGTTCATCTGTTGCCAGCGCCATGAGTCGGCGCAGATGGCATCCAAGCCCCGTTTGGCCTCCCAGCCCAGTTTGTGTTTGGCTGCGGTGGGGTTGGCGTAATACTCGGCGATGTCGCCTGGACGGCGCTCGGCGATGATGTAGGGCAGCGGTTTGCCGCAGGCCTTTTCGTAGGCCTTGACCACGTCCAGCACGCTGTGGCCGGTACCGGTGCCGAGGTTGATGGCGAAACACTGCGGTGAGGTCAGCGCTTGCAACGCGGCCAGGTGGCCAACGGCCAGGTCGACCACGTGGATGAAGTCGCGTACGCCGGTGCCGTCGTGCGTCGGGTAGTCACCGCCCCAGATGCTGAGCCGCTCGCGGCGGCCAATGGCGACTTGCGCCACGAACGGCATCAGGTTGTTGGGGATGCCGTCGGGGTCTTCGCCGATCAGGCCGCTTTCGTGCGCACCCACCGGGTTGAAGTAACGCAGCAGGGCGATTTTCCAGTCGGGGTGCGCGACATGGCAGTCGCGCAGCAGGTCTTCGACGACCATCTTGCTGCGGCCGTAGGGACTGCTGGCCGCCAGCGGGTGATTTTCATCCAGCGGCAGATATTGGGGAGGGGCGTAGACCGTAGCCGATGAGCTGAAGACAATGGTCTTGACGCCCGTGGCAGCCATCGCTTCCAGCAGGCGTACGGTGCCGACGACGTTGTTGTCGTAATACATGAGCGGCTGCTCGACCGATTCGCCGACCGCTTTCAGGCCGGCGAAGTGGATCACCGCCTCGCATTTGAATTCGCGCAGTACGCTTTCGAGCTGTTCGCGGTTGCGGACGTCGCCTTTGACCAGCGATACGGCCTTGCCCGTAATGCGTTGGACCCGGGCGACCGATTCGGGGCTGCTGTTGCAGAAATTGTCGAAGACAATGACTTCGTGGCCTGCCTTGAGCAGTTCCACGCAGGTGTGCGAGCCGATGTAACCGGCGCCGCCGGTGACGAGGATGTTCATGGGTGCTTCCGATTCTGAAAATCGCGACAGAGCGATTATGTCAGACTCTGGTAGAAAGCGATCTGGTTCTCGGAGAGCGTGCGCAGGTCTTCATTGTTGAGGTAGCCCGCATACCATTGCGCCGTCAGCTCCAGCGCAGTATAGAGTTCCATCTTGGGGATCCAGTCCAGGCGCTGGCGCGCCTTGGAGATGTCCAGGCGCAGGAAGGCCGCCTCATGCGGCGCATGCGGTTGGGGTTCCAGGCGCACTTCGACCGGCGCCACGTCATTCTTCTGCAGCGAATGGTTGAACGTAGCGCACAACTGGCTGACCGTCTGCAGATCGGTATCGGCCGGGCCGAAGTTCCAGCCCTCGGCATATTTGTTGCCGTGTTCGTAGAGCAGCCGGCCGATTTGCAGGTAGCCCGACAGTGGTTCCAGCACAAACTGCCAGGGGCGTACCGCATGCGGGTTGCGGATATTGACCGGCTCATCCTTTTCCAGCGCACGGATGAAGTCGGGGATCAGGCGGTCGGCGGCGAAGTCGCCGCCGCCGAGCACGTTACCGGCGCGCACGCTGGCGATGCCGGTTTGGTTGTCGGGGTCCTTGGCGAAAAAGGAACGGCGATACGCGGAGGTGACCAGTTCGGCTGCGCCCTTGCTGCTGCTGTAAGGATCGTGCCCGCCCATCGGGTCATCCTCGCGGTAGCCCCACAGCCATTCGCGGTTCTCATAGCATTTGTCGCTGGTGACGACTACGACCGAACGGACGCTGGGCGTGTTGCGCACGGCTTCGAGCACATGCGCGGTGCCCATGACGTTGGTGGCATAGGTGTCGACCGGCGTGATATAGGCTTCGCGCACCAGCGGCTGCGCCGCCAGGTGGAACACGATGTCGGGCTGGACGGCGGCAATGGTTTCGGCCACGTGCTTGGCATCGCGTACGTCGCCGGTCGTGGTTTGCACGCAGTTTTGCAGGCGCGCAAGATGGAACAGGCTGGGATTGGTCGGCGCAGGCAGGGAATAGCCGCTGACTTTTGCCCCCATGAGGTGCAGCCACAAGGTCAGCCAGCTGCCCTTGAAACCCGTATGTCCGGTTACGAAAACGCGCTTGTCGCGCCAAAAGTTAGCCATCAGGCAGCCTCATACACATATTGCAGAGAGTCGTTTGAGTGCAGAGGCGAGAATGCGATGTTTCACGCGGATGACCGGCAAAGACAACGCTGCAGGCCTCCCTGTTTTTTCCGTGTCGGGGCCACGTTTCCCTGCGAAACCACGACTCATGGTTATGGTTGTTCTTCCCTCACAGCAGTGCCTTGCGGCATCAACTGCGACGATCAGATTAGAACATGTGGATTTTGAGCTTCAAGCGAGGATCAGGAGGGTATTTGTCATCTAATCCCGGCGTATATGCTTTGCGTCAACAAAAATTTACTTCTGGTGCCGCCGGGGAGTGCAGGGAATCCGGCAAAGCCAGTTGTGGAGCGGCTTTGCCGGGGGAGGTGGTGGAACGAGGTGTATCGCCAGCTGCGGCGTTATGCCGCAGTTGGGGTTGGCGCCGCCAGCACGTGAATTGATGTGGCGGCGTACGTTCCAATCAGTCGGCTGGAAACAGCGAAATGATTTGCGAACCGAACGCGTTGTCGGCCGGTTGGCCGGCGCCGGTGCTGCAGGGTTCTTCGTCGAAGGCGATGTCGCCATTGGCGTCAGCCTCGCCGGTGGCTTGCAGGGCCGTGAAACCGAACAGGTCGCGGTCCATCAGGTGTGAGGGCACCACGGTCGACAGCGACGAGAAGATATTGTCGACCCGGCCCGGGAATTTCTTTTCCCATTCGCGCATCAGGCCTTTGATCTGCTTGCGCTGCAGGTTCTCCTGGCTGCCGCACAGGTCGCAGGGGATGATGGGGAACTGCTTGACCTCGGCGTAGCGGATCAGGTCGGCTTCCTTTACATAGGCCAACGGGCGGATCACGATCTGTTTGCCGTCGTCGGATTGAAGCTTGGGCGGCATGCCCTTGAGCTTGCCGGCGAAGAACATGTTGAGGAAGAAGGTTTCCAGGATGTCGTCGCGGTGGTGGCCCAGCGCTACCTTGGTGGCGCCCAGCTCGGTGGCTACCCGGTACAGGATGCCGCGGCGCAGGCGCGAGCACAGCGCACAGGTGGTCTTGCCTTCAGGAACCACGCGCTTGACGATGCTGTAGGTGTCCTGGTTTTCGATGTGGTAGGGCACGCCGATCTTTTCCAGGTAGGCCGGCAGCACGTCGGCCGGGAAGTTGGGCTGCTTCTGGTCGAGGTTGACGGCGACGATGTCGAAATGGATCGGCGCACGCTCGCGCAGCGTCAGCAGGATGTCCAGCAGCGCATAGCTGTCTTTGCCGCCCGAGAGACAGACCATGACCTTATCGCCATCCTCGATCATGTTGAAGTCGCCGATGGCCTGGCCGACCTGGCGGCACAGCCGCTTGTGCAGCTTGTTGTTCTCGTAGGCGATCTTCTCCGCCTTCTTGGCGCTGATGGCGGCCTGGTCGGATGCGTCGCCGGAGGGAGTGTCGGCGGAGGGATGGAGTCGGTCGTTCATGGTGCTGCCCGTTGGTTGGTTCAGTTGCCGCGCTTGATGCGGAAGACTTCCACGCCGACTGCGTCGCAGTCGGGGTAGACATCCGGTTTTTCAGTCGATACGCGTGCCGCGCGCACTTTGGGATGCGCCAGCATGGCGGCGACCACGTCGTCGCACAGGGTTTCCTGCAGGTGGATGTGGCCCTGCGCCATGCGGCGGGCGATGGTGGAGCGGATGAAGTCGTAGTCCACCACTTCATCCAGCAAGTCGGCCTTGGGGGTCGAGTCGGCCAGCGGGATGAACAGGTCGACGTTGACCAGGATGCGCTGCTCGCCCTTCTTCTCGAATTCGTGCACGCCGATGTTGATGAGCACTTCATAGTTGCGCAGGAACAGGCGGCGGCAATCTTGCAGGGACGGATGGAACAATGCGAGCATGATAAGAAAAGAAAAAGATTATTTCGCCACGAACATGACGTCGCGCGAAAGGGGGAGCAAATGCTGGCCGCCATCGACCAGCAAGGTGGTGCCGGTAACAGCCGGCGCCGAGGCGACGTAGCAGACCGCGGCGGCGATGTCGTCGGGCGTGCTGCTCTTGCCCAGTGGCGTCACCTGGTGGGCGCGGTCGAATTCTTCGGCAGTCTGGTCGCCTGATGCCATCGTGATGCCCGGCGCCACGCCGACCACCCGCACGCGTGGCGCCAGCGCTTGCGCCAGCAGCGTGGTGGCGTTGTGCAGCGCGGCCTTGGACAGCGTGTAAGACAGGTAATCGGGATTGGGATTGTACAGTTTCTGGTCCAGCAGGTTGACCACTACGGACTGGGCGCCTTCGGGCGTAGCCTCGAACAGCGCCTGCGCCAGCAATACCGGGGCGCCGACATTGGCGCACATGTGGCGCATCAGGCGCTCATTGCCGAAACTGGCGGCGTCGTCGAAATCGAACAGGGAGGCGTTGTTGACCACGCACGACACGCGCCCCAGCGGCGCGGCTTGCGCCAGCAGGCCGCGGACTTGCCCTTCGTCGCCCAGTTCGGCGCGCACAGCCAGTGCGCGGCGTCCCAGCGCCTCGATCTCACGCACCACTTCATCGGCTTCGTCGCGCGAGCGGTTGTAGTGCACGGCCACATCCCAGCCGGCATGCGCCAGCGCTAGTGCAATGTGGCGGCCGATACGGCGCGCGGCGCCGGTTACCAGGGCTATGCGTGGAGCTGTATGGGAATGGGGTTGGGATTTCATAAGTTCAAATACAATACGGCCCATGCAATTGCAATTACCTGAACCAGGCGCCGATGCACAGGCCGCCTCACACGCCCTCCGGCAACTGATCGCCGGCGAGATCGCTGCCGCGGGTGGCTGGATATCCTTCGAGCGCTACATGGAGCTGGCGCTGTATGCGCCGCAATTCGGCTATTACAGCGGCGGCGCGGCCAAATTGGGCAAAGATGGTGATTTTACAACCGCCCCGGAAATTTCGCCCCTGTTTGGCGCGACATTGGCGCATTTGGCGACAGAACTGATCGCTGTCAATGAATCGATTGCCAATGTTTTCCTCGAATTCGGGGCCGGCACCGGCAAATTGGCGTTCGACATCCTGTCGGAACTGCAATCCCGCAACCAATTGCCGCAGAAATATTTCATTGTGGAAATATCGGCCCAGCTACGCGCACGCCAGCGCGAGACGCTGGGCGGGTTCGCGGCCCTGGTCGAGTGGCTGGATGCCTTGCCTGAGCGCTTTTCCGGCGTAGTGCTGGGCAATGAGGTGCTGGATGCCATGCCGGTGCGCCTAGCGGTCAAGTCGGATGGCGCCTGGCTGGAGCGCGGCGTGGCCGTCAATGCCCAGGGCACTTTCGTATTTTCCGACCGTGCGGTGGATGGGCTGCCGGTTGCGCAGATCCCCGACGCCGAGGAATTGCCGGAAGGTTACCTGACAGAACTGGCGCCGGTGGCCACCGGTTTCATGCGCACGCTGGCAGGCATGATCGCGCGCGGCGCGGGGGCGGTGGCGATCTTGCCGGATTACGGTTTCCCGGCGGCCGAATACTATCTGGACGACCGCTCGCAAGGCACGCTGATGTGCCATTACCGCCATCATGCGCATCCCGACCCTTTCTACCTCCCGGGGCTGCAGGACATCACGGCCCACGTCGACTTCACCGCCATGGCGGTGGCCGCGGTGGAGGAGGGCGCGGACGTGCTGGCCTATACCAGCCAGGGCGCCTTCCTGCTCAATGCAGGCATCGGCGAACTGCTGCTGCGCACCTCGCCGGAGGACAGCCTGCAATATCTGCCGCAAGCCAACGCCATGCAGAAACTGATTTCCCCTGCCGAGATGGGCGAGCTGTTCAAGGTGTTGGCCATCGGCAAGAACGCGGAATGGCCGCAGCGCATGCTGCGCCATGACCGCACCCACCGGCTGTAAAGGAGCGCACGTGATACGCTGGGTTGTCGTTATTTTTCTTGCCGTGATCGTGTTTTCATCGCTGCTGCCCTGGCTGGAGAAGCTGGGCATAGGCCGTTTGCCGGGCGACTTGCGTTTCCGCCTGTTCGGCCGCACCTTCTCGTTGCCGTTCGCTTCGACTATCTTGTTGTCGACGGTGGTGTTCATCCTGGCGAAGATCTTGTAAAAGAGCGCGGAGCGGATATGCGGGTATTGCTGGTGGAAGACGATCCCATGGTGGGCGAAGCGGTGCGCAAGGGCTTGCGTCAGGACGGTTTCGCCATCGACTGGGTGCAGGACGGCAAGTCGGCCGATGCCGCCCTGCGCAATGAAGACTACGCCATGCTGCTGCTCGACCTCGGCTTGCCGCAAAAGGACGGGCTGGCGGTCTTGAAGACCATGCGCGAGCGGGGCAATCGCATCCCGGTGCTGATCACCACCGCGCGCGATGCCGTGGCGGACCGCGTGGCCGGCCTGGACGCCGGCGCCGACGATTACCTGATCAAGCCCTTCGACCTGGAAGAACTCTCCGCCCGCATGCGCGCGCTGCTGCGCCGCCAGTCCGGCCGTGCCGACAGCCTGGTGCAGGTGCGCGAGGTGGTCTTGAACCCCGCTACCCATGAAGTCACCGTGGCCGGCCAGCCGGTCAACCTGTCGGCCCGCGAATTCACCCTGCTGCATGCCTTCATGGACCGCCCCGGCGTGGTGCTGTCCCGCGCCCAGCTGGAAGAGAAGCTCTACGGCTGGGACGACAGCATCGAAAGCAATGCCGTCGAAGTGCACATCCACGCGCTGCGCAAGAAGGTCGGCAGCGACTTCATCAAGAACGTGCGCGGCGTCGGCTATCTGGTGCCGGCATGAGTTCGATGCGCAACAAGCTGCTGCTGTGGCTCGGGCTGGGGTTGTTCTCCATCATCGTGGCCGCCGGCGTCGGCCTGTATTTCCAGGCGCGCGGCGAGGCCAACCAGATCTTCGATTACCAGATGCGCCAGATCGCAGCTTCATTGCCGCGCCAAGCCTTCTCGCCGATTTCTCCGGGGCAGCAACTGCCGGAGCTGGAAGACGAGATCATGATGCAGATCTGGGACAGCAGCGGCACCGTCATTTACCACTCGCACGCGCGCAGCGCCATGCCGCGCCAGGCTGAACTGGGCTTCGTCAACGTGCGCGGGCCCAACGGCATGTGGCGCGTCTACAGCGCCCAGGTCGGCAGTACGGTGGTGCAGGTGGCGCAGCCGCAAAGCGCGCGCGACGAGATCGCCGCGCAGATGGCGGTCAAGACGGTGGCGCCGTTGTTCCTGCTGTTCCCGCTGATCGGCATCCTGGCATGGCTGGCGGTCAGCCGCGGGCTGGCGCCGGTGCGGCGGGCGGCCGCCGAGGTGCAGGCGCGCGACATGAATTCCCTGATGCCGATCGCCGACGTCGGCCTGCCGCAGGAAATCCAGCCGCTGACCCATGCGCTGAACGACCTGCTGGCACGCCTGAAACAATCGACCGAGGCGCAGCGCGCCTTCGTGGCCGATGCCGCGCATGAACTGCGCACGCCACTGACGGCCTTGCGCCTGCAGGCGCAATTGGCTGAACGCGCGGCCGATGAAGGGGAGCGCAAGGCGGCTTTTTCCGATTTGAAGAACGGCCTGGAGCGCACTACGCACCTGGTGCATCAGTTGCTGACCCTGGCGCGCCAGGAGCCCGATGCGATGAGCTTCACGCCGGTCGACCTGCGCGAACTCCTGCGCGGCGTGGTGGCCGACCTGTCTTCGGTGGCCAGCGATGGGGATATCGACCTTGGGCTGTCCAGCGAGGATGGCGACGGCGGTCCGTTGATGGTGAGCGGCAATGCCGACGCCCTGCGCATCCTGTTCAACAACCTGGTCGACAACGCCTTGCGTTACACGCCGGCCGGCGGTGTGGTGGACGTATCGTTCATCACGCCGGACAACAGTAAGTGCGTGGTGCTCATCCAGGACAGCGGCCCGGGCATCGCCGAGAGCGAGATGCCGCGCGTGTTCGACCGCTTCTATCGCGCCCGCCGTCCGCAAGAGCAGAACACCGGCCGCGCCGCGTTAGGCAGCGGGTTGGGACTGGCTATCGTGCGCCAGATTGCCGACCTGCACCGCGTGCCGGTGGAGCTGAAAAATACCGGCAAGGGGCTTCAGGCGCGCGTCACGTTTGCGCTGCTGCCATAGTTCATTCGGCGCGTAGTTTCAGATCTTTGAAAGACGCCGGGTCCTGGCTTTCGTCAGGACTGCAGTTTTTTGTCGTCTTCCGATTTTTCCCGTCTTAAGTTTGTCTTAATTTTCCCGCCTTAATCTTCACTCCAACGGTCGGGCAGCCGCGGCATCCAAAGGCCATCCGGCTGCCGGGCCACCGATATTTCTCTGGGAAGAAAAGGAGTGCATGATGAGCCGTCGAATCGTTTTCGTTCGCAACACATTGGCTGTGATGCTGGCTGCCGTCGTCGGCGGCAGTTATGTGTATTTCCGTGGCGCCGACCTGCCTATGGCCCATGCGGCTCCAATCAACACGCCGCTGGTCGCTTCCAATACCGGACCGACAGCGCCGGCCGGGCCAGTGATCGCGGCGGCCACCGATTTTTCCGGCATCGTGCAGCGTGCGGGGCCGGCAGTGGTCAACATCAGCGTCACCGGCAAGGTCAAGAAGGTGGCCGACGACAGCGACAGTGGAGATCCGGACGATCCGTTTTCCCAGTTCCTGAAGCGTTTCGGCCCGCAACTGCAGATACCGCGCCAGCCGCAGGTCATGCATGGTTTGGGGTCGGGCTTCATCATTTCGCCTGACGGCGTGATCCTGACCAATGCCCATGTGGTCGAGGGTGCGCAGGAAGTGGTGGTCAAGCTGACCGATCGCCGCGAATTCAAGGCTAAGGTATTGGGTGTGGACAAGCAGAGCGACATCGCGGTGATCCGCATCGATGCCAAGAACCTGCCCACGGTACAGATCGGCGACCCGTCCATCGTGAAGGTTGGCGAACCTGTGCTGGCCATCGGCTCGCCTTACGGTTTCGACAATACGGCTACCGCCGGCATCATCAGCGCCAAGTCGCGCAGCTTGCCGGACGACAATTACGTGCCTTTCCTGCAGACCGATGTGGCGGTCAACCCCGGCAATTCGGGCGGTCCTCTGTTCAACCTGAGGGGTGAAGTGATCGGCATCAATTCGCAGATCTACAGCCAGACCGGCGGCTTCCAGGGCTTGTCGTTTGCCATTCCGATCGACGTGGCGATGAAGGTCGAGCAGCAGTTGGCGCAGCATGGCAAGGTCACGCGTGGCCGCCTGGGCGTGTCGGTGCAGGATCTGAACCAGGCACTGTCCGAATCGTTCGGCCTGAAGAATGCGCAAGGCGCGCTGGTCAGTTCGGTGGAAAAGGGCAGCCCGGCCGACAAGGCCGGCTTGCAGGCGGGTGATGTGATCCTCAGCTTCAGTGGCCATGCCATTGACCGTTCGGTGGATCTGCCCACGCTGGTGGCCGATACTGCACCTGGCACATCGAGGGCGTTGGAAGTGATGCGTGGCGGCAAGGTGCGCACCATCAACGTGACGGTGGGCGAGATGAAGTCCGCCAAGAATGACGCGCCTGCCAGCAAGGCCGAGAATCAAGGCCGGTTGGGTTTGGCAGTGCGCCCGCTGGACTCGGATGAACGCAAGCAGCTGGGCGGCCAGAACGGCCTCTTGGTGGAAGACGTCAACGGTCCGGCGGCAATTGCCGGTATCCAGAGCGGCGACGTGATCCTGGCCTTGAACGGCACGCCGGTCTCCAGCGTCGAGCAGTTGCGCACGCTGGCCAGCCAGGCCGGCAAGAGCGTGGCGCTGCTGGTGGAGCGCGGCGATGAGAAGATCTTCGTCCCGCTGGCGCTGAACTGATTTTCTGTAGCAAATTGTTGTCGCCTGTAGCGAGTAGTGTCTGTAGTCCTGAGGGTAGTCCGTGGGAAGCAGCAAGCAGTGAGGGAGTGGCCGGACATGCGCAAGCATGCCCGGCTTTTTTTCGTCCGGTGGCGCACGCCGGTCAGGCCGGATCTGCGGGCGGCTTTTCCTGTACTACCGGTTCGCCGCGCCAATGGTCATGCGTATGTTCGCGCTCCATCGCTTCGCGGTCGCTGGCGAACATGGCTTGCAATTCTTCTCGCGCTTGCACCGCCATCGAGACCATCTGCTGCTGGTCCTTGTAGTGGGGATAGAGCTCGTGCAGCGTCTTGATGTTGTGCGCACGGAATTTCATCGCCGCCTGGCGCGCGCGGTAGGCGCCGAAGCCGAGCTGCTCCAGCGCACGCCGGCCCATCTGCAATGCGCTCTCGAAGGTTTCGCGCTCCAGCACCGTGACGCCGCGGTCGAGCAGGTCGTAGTAATGCGTGACATTGCGTGCGCGGGCAGCGATCGCCAGGTGCGGGAATTCCTCTTTCACCTTGTCGACCAGCTCCAGCGCCGCCTGGGCGTCGTCGATGGCGATCACCAGCAGGCGCGCTTGGGCGGCACCTGCGGTGCGCAGCAGGTCGATGCGGGTGGCGTCGCCGTAAAACACCTTGAAGCCGAACTTGCGCAGGAAGTCGATCTGGTCCGGGTCGTGGTCCAGCACGGTGGCGTGGATGCCATTGGCATGCAGCAGGCGTCCGACGATCTGGCCGAAGCGCCCGAAGCCGGCGATGATAACCGGATGCTCCTGCTGCTCGATCTCGTCTTCCGGGCGGCGGCTGCCGGTGTCCAGCCAGCGTATCAGCAAGCGGTCATGGATCAGCAGCAGCAGCGGCGTGACCAGCATCGACAGCGCTACCACCACGATCAGGATGGAGGAGACATCAGGCGTCAATACTTTTGCGCCGACTGCGGCGCCGAATACGATGAAGGCGAATTCGCCGCCCTGCGAGAGCAGGAATGCAAAGAACAATTGCTGGCCGCGAGGGATGCCGAAACAGCGCCCGAGGAACCACATCACGGCCGTCTTGATCGCCAGGAAGGCCACTACCAAGCCCACAATGCGCCAGGGCTGCGCGAGGAACACGCCGAAGTCCACCGACATGCCCACGGCGATGAAGAACAATCCCAGTAGCAGTCCCTTGAACGGTTCGAGGTCGCTTTCGAGCGCATGGCGGTATTCGGAATCGGCCAGCAGCACGCCGGCCAGGAAAGTACCCAGCGCCATCGACATGCCGACCGACTGCATCAGGAGACCGGTGGCGATCACCAGCAGCAGGGCGAAGGCGGTGAAAATCTCGCGCATGTCGGTCTTGGCGATGATGCGCAGGATGGGGCGCATCAGCACGCGTCCGCCGAAAATCAGCAGGGCGATCACCAGCGCCACCTGGCCTGCATGCAGCCAGCCCTGGCTGCTGCCCTGGCTGGCGGCTACGCCCAGCAGCGGCACCGCCGCCATCATCGGGATTGCGGCGATGTCCTGGAACAGCAGGATGGAAAATCCGGCCGCTCCGGCCGGCGTGGCGGTGAGCTTGCGTTCGCCCAGTGTGGCCAGGGCAATCGCGGTAGAAGAGAGCGACATGCCCAGCGCCGCGATCAGGCCGATGCGCCAGGGTACGCCAGCAGCCAGGGCCGCCGCCAGCAGGGCGGCGGTGACTGCCAGCACCTGCGCGCTACCCCAGCCGAAGATGGAGCGCCGCAGTGCCCACAGCCGTTTCGGATCGAGTTCCAGCCCGATCAGGAACAGCAGCAGCACCACACCGAATTCGGAGAATTCGAGGATGTGCTTGACCTCGCTGATCAGGCCCAGGCCCCAGGGGCCAATCACGATCCCGGCCAGCAGGTAGCCCAGCACCGCGCCCAGGCCGAGGCGTTTGGCGATGGGCACGGCGGCGACTGCTGCGAGCAGGTAAACCAGGGCTTTGAGTAAGTGTTCATCCATGGCGGCGTTATCTTTATTGGATTGAGATGTGGTCGGTTGCGGAAAGGGCCGGTTGGTATGCCGGATTCATTCAATCCCAGTTCGGATAGCGTTCCAGCTTGTCGAGATAGTGTTCCACGTGCTGCTGGAACTCGACCGGTGCGATGTGGTGGGCGCCGTGCAGGATCAGCGGCTCCATCCAGCGCATGCCGCACAGTTGCGCGGTTTGCCGGTAAGGCGGGAGGAAGTCGCTGAAGGGATGGCCATGGCGTCCACCGGGTACGTACGCCTCGGATTCGCCGCCGGTGCTTGCCACCAGCCAGAACTCTTTGCCGCGCAGCGCGTTGCCATCATGGCCGAAGGCCCAGCCGCGCGCCAGCACCAGGTCCAGCCATTCCTTCTGCAGCGCCGGCATGCTGTACCAGTGGATCGGGTGCTGCATCACGACCAGGTCGGCTTGCGTGAGCAGTTGCTGTTCTCGCTCGATGTCGATGTGGAAGTCCGGATAGCGCTCATACAAGTCGTTCACCACCACGTTGGGCAGCTTGGCGGCGGCCTCGACCATCAGGCGATTGGTGCGCGAGAGTTCGGCGGCGGGGTGGGCATACAGGATGAGTACGTTAGGCATGGCAGTGGCGAGGCTGGCGTTGTCATCGGGCAGGGAGCGCAGTTCGCCGAAATTAGCCGGAACATGCACGGACTGTCCGTTGTCTGTTTTATCGAGGGAAGGGGAGTTTGCCACGAAAGCGCAGATGGCCGCTTGTACAAAGCGGTATGCGTATTCAAAGGCGGCGCCCTTTCTCCGGGTTTTCCTGCGGGTATCAAAAGCCGGGCAATGCGCTTATACTCAGCCATCCCCCAGCAGCTCCCTCTTGCGCCATGAGTGCATGTGGACGCTGCAGCAGATGACACTCGCCGCAGTTTATTCATATTCACTTGTTATTGCAGCCATGTCCGACATCCAAGATTCCGAAGCCAGCCAGCCACGCGAACCCAATCCGGCCAAGCCCGCTCCTGCCGCATCCCCAGCCACCCCGCAAGCCGCCGATGCGACGGCCCAGCCGAAGCCGGCGGAGCAGCCTGCCAAGGCGGTGCCGCCGCAAGCTGCCCAGCACGCTCCCCTGCCGCCGCCACCGCACCATGCCACCGATGCGCCGTGGGCGCAGACCTGGCATTTCCTGGCTGCGCGGTTGCGCGCGATGTCCGACAAGGCCGGGCGCCGTGTCATGCAGCGTACGCTCAAGATCGGCGTGTCGGCCCGTATCTTCCATCCCGAGTCCGGCTCCAAGGGCTTGCGCAGCAAGACGCTGCAATACCTGGAAGAGTCGATTGCGCAGTGGGTGATGTCGCGTGACGTGCTGGTGTTCATGATTCCGACGGTCAATACCAACGGCCTGGTCCATCCCAGCAATATCCGTTTGCGCGACTATGCCAAGAATCTCGACGGCCTGGTGCTGCAAGGCGGGGCGGACGTTTCGCCGCAAAGCTATGCGCAGGCGGCGACACGGCCTGAATGGAGCGGCGACCGCGCGCGCGACATGTACGAGCTGGAACTGCTGCACGAATTCATCGAGGCCGGCAAACCGGTACTGGGCATCTGCCGCGGCTGCCAGCTGATCAACGTGGCCTTCGGCGGCACCTTGTACCAGGACATCGCCACCGATGTGCCGTCCGCGATCCCGCACGTCAACGAGATGTACGACAGCAATTTCCATGCGCTGCAGTTCCCGCCGGGTTCCTCGCTGGCGACGCTGGTCAAGACCGAGAACGCGATCGTCAATTCGATCCACCACCAGGCGGTACGCGACCTCGGGCGCGACCTGTCGGTGGAAGCAGTATCCGGCCCCGACCAGATCGTCGAAGCGATCCGCTACCGCAAGGCGCCGTTCGTCATGGGGTTGCAGTGGCACCCGGAATTCCACCGCTCCGGCGGCGCCGAGCTGCTGGATTGCACGCCGATCCTCGATAGCTTTCTGCGTACCGCGCGCGAGACGCGTTTCTGAATGCAGGCGTCGGCGTGCTGCCTGTTCGCGCATGGCATGTATTTCCTTGGGGGAAACTAATGCCGGGATGTGTCATCGAAGTTTCTTTGCGCTGGCGCAATATTGCGCCATACCGGCTACACGTCGATGAATCGCCTCTGTAGAATCGGCTGAAGCCGGGCCGATACGCTGAGCTTGATCGTGTCGCTGCCTGCATTCAGTTTTGTCATTTCACCAACTGGGATAAAAAGGAGAATCCGCATGACCCAATCCGCCGCTCTCAAGACCGTGAGGAACGATATGAAAACCCTCGTCAAGGACGCCCAGGCCCTGTTCGCTGAAGCCGCTGCCGCCACCGGTGAAAAGGCCGATGTGTTGCGCGCCAAGGGACTGACCCTGCTGGAAGCCGCTGCGGAAGCTGCGCAGGGCGCCCAGGCCGCCGCCATCGAAAAGGGCAAGGTCGTTGCCGCCAAGACGGACGATTACGTGCATGAGAACCCGTGGCGCGCCGTGGCCATCTCGGCCGGCATCGGTTTGCTGGTGGGCCTGGTCATCGGCCGCAGCAAGTAAGCAGCGCCCCGATGGCGACCCCGCACAAAGAAGGCCAGCCGGCGCAGCCCGCACCTCCCGGGCTGACCGCTGGCTTGCTTGGCCTGGCCAAGAACCTGCTCGGCCTTATCATCAGCCGTATCGAACTGGCATCGCTGGAGATGTCGGAGATCGGCGCCAACCTGGTTCGCTTCGCGGTCATCTTCGTGCTGGCGGCGATCGCATTGTGGTTTGCGGTCGCATTCTGGTCTGTATTGCTTGTCATGCTGGCGTGGGATACCTGGGGCTGGAAAATCCTGGCGTTGCTCGGCGCCATCTTCAGCGTTGTCACGGTTGGGCTGGTGTTTTATGCGCGTTCCGTGCTGCTGCAGGGCAAGCTCTCGCTGCCGGCCACCATGTCCGAACTGCGCAAGGACCGCGATGCCTTGCTGTAATCATGGCGGCGTCTACCGACAGAGCGAAAAGGAGCCGTATGCAAGCAGACCATGATGACGGCATGACGCACGAAGAGCGCAAGCGCAAAGTGCTGGCGCAAGGGGCCTTGTATCGCTTGGGCGTGATGGAGGCGCGTGAAGTGGTGCGGCACAATCTGAGCGCCGAATCGTTGGCCAAGGGGGCCTTGAGCCGGGCCGCGCATTTTGCCACCTCCTTCATCGGCGGCGGCAAGACCCTGCAGTCGATCAAGTCGCTGGCCGCAGGCGGGCTTGGCGGCGTCAGCTTGCAGTCGGTCACGCCATTGCTGATAACGGGCGTATCCATGCTGTCCAGGAGATGGCTGCGCAAGCCGCTTTTGTATGGCGGCATCATCAGTGTGGTCGGCGGCTTGGCGTATTACCTTAGCCAACGTTCCGGCGGCCAGGATGCCGACAATGAACCTGACGGGCAGGAAGAACCGCCGGAAGTATCATGAGCGGCAGCAGGCGACGCTGATTTTTTGGCGAAGTCGCCCCCGGTTGAGACAAAGGTATTCGGTGCGCCGGATACCTTTGTTTTTTTCAGGAGGCAAAATATCGCTGGCAGCGGAACATTAATGCGTTCATCCTGCTCTGAATCTGACCGGCCGCGAGGCCTGAACAACAACGCTGAGAAGGGAAGAAAGGAAACGAGATGAAGACATTATCGATTGCCGCCATCGCCGGCGTCCTGGCGATTTCCGGTTGTGCCGATATGAGCCAGACGCAGCGCGGTACGGCCACCGGTGCGGGTATTGGCGCCGGTATCGGCGGTATTCTTGGCGCAGTCACCGGTGGTGGCGGCGGCGGACGGGCATTGGGCGGTGCGGCCATCGGCGGCGCCATCGGGGCGGTAGCCGGCAATATCTGGTCCAACCGGATGGAGAACCAGAAGCGCGCCATGGAACAGGCCACCCAAGGCACTGGCGTGCAAGTGACCCAGACCCAGGACAACCGCCTGAAACTGGAGATTCCGAGCGATATTTCCTTCGATACGGGCCGTGCCGACATCAAGCCTGAGATGCGCCCCGTGCTGGACCGCTTCGCCTCGACTCTGGTCGAGAACCCAGCCACCACGATCACTATCGTTGGTCATACCGACAATACCGGCAGCGATGCGATCAATGACCCGTTGTCCACCCAGCGCGCAGCACGCACGCGCGACTATCTGGTCACGCGCGGCGTTGGTGTCGGCCGCTTCATGATCGAAGGCCGCGGTTCGCATGAGCCGCTCGTGCCCAATACATCGGACGCTAATCGCGCCAAGAACCGCCGCGTGGAAATCTTTGTGGCTGAACCGCAGCAGCAAGCGCAGCAACAAGCGCCTGCCGGATATGCGCCTCCGCCACCTCCACCACAACGTTATTGATGGTGGTCCGATCCCGGTTGAGCAGGCCGGGCAATAAAAAGCCCCGAATAGCATTCGGGGCTTTTTGCTGGCAGCGCCTTATTTCGCTGGGGCGGCCGATGTGGCAGCGGCAGGCGCATCGCCGGCCGGTGCTGCGGCACCGTCACTTGCAGCGGGAGCTGCAGCCGGAGCTTTCACTTCCGGTTCCTTGAACTTGGCGCCGGACTGATTGGCCATATAGACCACGGTGCGCTGGATTTCCACGTCGTCCAGGTCGGGATTGCCACCCTTTGGCGGCATGGCGCGCAAGCCGTTGATGGCGTGCGAAACCAGTTTGTCGTAGCCCTCGGCGATACGGGCTTTCCAGGCGCCGTCATCTCCAACCTTGGGGGCGCCCGCGACACCGGCGGCATGGCAGGCGGCACAAGTCGACTTGAAGACTTCTTCGCCGGATTGCAGTTGCTTGGGAGTATTGGCGTCACGGAAGGTGAAGCCATTGTCGGCGACTGGCTTGATGCGCGCCGCGATCATCTCGGGGGTTTGCCCATCCGAGCCGGCACCGGTCTTCTGGCCGTTGGTCACATACTCGACCAGAAGCACAATGCAGACGATTGGAACCAGAAAACCTGCTACGACAGCTGCGATCAATTGCTTGGGAGTCTTGATTGCCGACTCGTGTTCATCATGATGAGCTGTGCTCATTAGTGTCCCTCCGTAATGTTTCCTCGAAATTGGGGCGGAAAACGTCGGTTCCCTTTGTATCGCCTGGCTTTGTATGGACTCATTATCAGGCAGGGCTTTCATTGCGCTCTCTCGCCGAACCCTTGATTATAGTCACAATGCTTTCCATTTGACACGTAAAAACGCCTACTCCAATGGACGGCCCGCATGAAAAACGGTATTCTTCAGGCCTCTTCGGGTTTTGCCCCACAACGCGGCTGTAGCTCAGTGGATAGAGTATTGGCCTCCGAAGCCAAGGGTCGTGGGTTCGATCCCCGCCAGCCGCGCCACAGAATTCTTTCCCCCGGTTCAAATATTGAAGTTGGAACCTTATCAATGCTGTCGTTTCGGCAAGAACAGGTTTCCAGTCTTCACAGGCGGCCATTTTCCATTGGTACCAAGGCCGTCGTTCCGGGATTGCGTTTTTAACAACGTAATTTGCCTGACCATATGATGCTGTTTTTGTCTGGCATTTACTTTGCGCGATATCAATCCGGGAAAAATTGACACAAGGAAAACTGTCGCACCATGAAAAAAGCTCGCCGCGGCGAGCTTTTTATTTTTCAGCATTTACTAGCGATTAGTTGATGCTCTTGGACCAGTTGGCGTACCAGGTACGGAACAGGTTGTACTGCGACTCAGCGTAACGGCGTTGCGCATCGCTCAGCTTGTCGGTCGCGTTGAAGTGCAGGGTGTATTCCTTGTCGCCGTTCAGGACCATCAGGTACTTGTAGAACAGCACCAGGTCGCAGCCTTCGTCGAACGACGACAGCACGGCCAGCGCCGATTCCAGTTCCTTGGCGCGTGCACGGGCAATGGCATCGCCCTTGACGGCCTTGTTGCACAGGTCGACCAGTTGCAGCACTTCACGCGGCAGCGCGTTGCCAATGCCGGTGATGGCGCCGGCAGCGCCGCAGTTCACGAAGCCGTGGAATACCTGGGTGTCGACGCCTGCCATCAGGATCACGTTTTCGTCTTGCGACGTGATGTTTTCAGCCGCATAACGCATGTCTGCCGCGCCACCGAATTCCTTGAAGCCGATCAGGTTGGGGAATTGGCTGCGCAGTTCGAAGAACAGGTCGGCGCGGGTTGCGAAGCCATAGTACGGGCTGTTGTAGATCACCGCCGGCAGGTTCGGCGCTGCCTTCAGGATGGCGGCGAAGTGGGCCTTCTGTGCCGCCGCCGAAGCGCCGCGGGACAGGACGCGCGGGATCACCATCAGGCCTTGCGCGCCCACCTTGGCGGCGTGCGCGGCGTGGGAGACCGCTTCCTTCGAGTTGACGGCGCCAGTGCCAACGATGGTCGGGACGCCGGCTGCCACCAGGCGTGCGACGCCTTCCTGGCGTTGTGCTTCGGTCAGCAGGGGCCAGTCGCCCATCGAGCCGCAGTACACCACTGCGCGCATGCCGATTTCCACCAGTTCCTTGCCCTTTTTTACCAACGCGTCGAAATCCGGCTGACGGTCAGCGGTGCATGGGGTCATCAGTGCAGGAATGGTGCCGGTAAAAATATTGTCGCTCATCACGTTTCCTCGTTTATGCAAATTGGAGTTGTTCTCAAAGTGCGCAGCACGAACGGTGCGCCCTGTGGTGTATGCCGGGAACGATTTTACTTAATTTGGATATTTTATACAATATAAAATAAAAAGTTGCTTGAATAGTAATTGTTCTGCGGGATGAGGAGGGGGGACTGAATGAAAAAGCGTATGACCGGAATCAGGGCATCACACTGCTGATGACCTGCGCCGTTGGACGGTATTGGGGAGGATGCTCATTGCCGGAACGAGTGCCGCGGCAATTCCGTGATTAAAGGAGGCGGGCAAAGTGGCGCCTGCATTTACCATTGCAGGTTCTGGTTGCCGGTGTGCCGTGCAAGGCGATGCGGGCAATGATGGAAACGGGTGGCCGTCGATACAGGCGAAGGCCAGGCGCAGGGTAGTCAGCGCCCTTGGCGGCGCTCACGCAAAAATGCATTCAGCTCTTCGCCGGCATGTTCGATATGCCGCTTCAGGAGGGATGCTGCAGCACGCGCGTCCCCTTTGCGACACAGCGCAACCAGCTCCGCGTGTTCGGATTCGGCCACATCGCGTGCGGCTTCCGATAGCGAAAGCTGCATGCGGGTATAACGGTCGGTTTGCTGCAACAAGGATGCCACGATGGCCGATGTCTTTGGCTGGTCGGCGCGCGACAGCAGCAACTGATGAAGCTCTGTATTCAGTTCGCCCCAACGTCCCGGCTGGCTCGCATGCAGCACTTCGCTGTACTCTTTGAGGATTGCCTCCAGCTGGGCGAAATCCTGGATCGTCAGCTTGGGAATGGACTTGCGGAGCAACACCGGTTCCAGCAGGACCCTGAGTTCGAAAAGCTCGGTGATGTCTTCAGAAGACAACTCCGATACTACCGCCCCCTTGTGTGGCAGAATTTTCACCAGCCCTTCGCTTTCAAGCTGTACCAGCGCTTCCCGGAGCGGGATGCGGCTGATGCCCAGGTCGGTGGCGAGTGCGTCTTGCCGAAGCTGGTAGCCGTCGACATATTCCCCTGTCAAAATGCGTCGTCGCAGTTCATTTGCAGCCGCTTCGGCGCGTGTTGCAAATCCAAGGGAAGGGCGTTTCTCGTTCATATTTCGGTGTGTGACTGGAAGGGCTGCCAAGCCATGCTGGCCTGGCAGTGAATATTGCATATTTTCTACAATCTTAGCAGAAAGCCCCTTTCACGAAGCGCCTGGCAAGTATGCGCGCCAAAAAGCGTCCGTATTGCCGGCGCTTCATCTCAGCGCCCGGTCAGGGCGAGTACGTCTTTATAAAGCGCTTCCGGTATCAATACGCCATTGTCGATACTACGATTGCGCGCTTCGAAGCGACGTTGCGAAGGCAGGCGTGCCCCTTGTGACGTGATGCTATTGAACATGGCCTCTGCGCGCTCCATACCCGAAGCGGCGCCTGCCCCTCCGAACATCTTCGGACTGAACGCCAGCAGAAGCTCCCCATGGCAGGGCGTCACCTTGGCGCCGTCATCGAATTCCTGTGAATCGCTGCTCAGCATATCTCCTATCAGCGCCCCCGCCATCAATTCAATCATCGCCGACAGTGCAGAGCCCTTGTGGCCGCCAAATGCAAGCATCGCTCCTTTGAGTGCTTCTTCCGGGTCTTCCGTGGGCAGTCCGTTTGCGTCAAGCGCCCATCCTAACGGGATCTTCTTCCCGGCTCGCCGATGAAGTTCGATTTCACCGCGCGCCGTGGCACTGGTCGCAAAATCGAACACATAAGGATGCATGCCGGGGCGCGGCCAGGCGAAGGCGATCGGGTTGGTTCCATAGACTGGTTTCGTCCCACCGGCCGGCACCACCCAGCTATGGCTTGGCGTCATTGCCAAGCCCGCCAGGCCGGCGTCGGCAATGCGTTCGACTTCCGGCCACAGGGCGGAAAAGTGGTAGCAATTGTTGACCGCCAACGCGGCGATGCCGATCACATGCGCCTTGTCGATCAGGCTCTCCACGCCGCGGTCGAACGCAAGTTGCGAAAATCCGAATTTGGCGTCGACGCGCGTGATGGCGGGGGAAACGTCCTCCACCTCCGGCACCGCGTCGAGCACTACCTTTCCTTTTCGGATCGCATCCACGCAACTGATCAGTCGATACAGGCCGTGAGAGTTGCACTCGTCTCGCTGCCCAGCGGTAATGACCCTGGAGATTGATTCCGCATGTTCCAGGGCCATTCCGTGATGGACCAGCGTATCGACGCTGAGTTGATGTACCTGGGCAAGGGATAGGTTCACGGTCGCTTCAGCCACCACAACTCCTTCAAACTGATGGCGCCGGCCACATATGCCGGCGCGTTTAGACGGAAAAGCCACCCTTTCGGGTGGCTTCGGGAACTGCCGGTCCAACGGGTTTTGTGCCGCTTACGATTTGACCCGGTGAGTCGCTTCGGCATCGACGTCATGCAACGATTTGCCCCGGGTCTCCTTGGCAAAGCTCACACAGATGATCGAGAGAACGGCTGCAACCACCAGGTAGAGAGCGATAGGCGTTGACGAGTGGTAGCGCTCCAGCAGCGAGAGGCCGATGAGCGGCGCCAGCGAACCGGCCATCAGCGGCGCGACCTGGTAGCACAGCGACAGTGCCGTATAGCGGACATTCGTCGGGAACATCTCGGTCATCAAGGCCGAGTACGGCGAATAGGTCATGGACTGGATGAACAGGCCCAGCACGATGGCCGACATGATGATCCAGTCGTTACCCGTGTCCATCATGGGGAATGCGACGAAACCCCAGCCGGCAGTCAGCACGGCGCCGGTGAGATAGACCGGCTTGCGGCCGATGACGTCCGACATCAGGCCCATGAAGGGGATGAAGAAGAAGTGAATGACGTTGGCGCCGAACATCAGTTTCAGAATCCGCGTCGTGTCCGCACCCACCACCAGTTTCAGGTATGTCAGGGAGAACGTCACCACCATGTAGTACAGGATGTTTTCAGCAAAGCGCGCGCCGATGCCGATGATGACCTGGCGCCAGTGGTGCTTGAGGACATGGGTCACGCCCAATTGCTTCTCTTGCTTCTTTTCCCGGCGCGCCTGGGCTTCCTTGAAGATGGGTGCGTCGTCGACCTTGCGGCGAATCCAGAAACCGATCAGCACTACCACCGCGGAGAACCAGAACGCCACTCGCCAGCCCCATCCCAGGAAGTCCGCTTCAGACAGGGAGCTGGAAAGTATCAGAAGAATGACGGTCGCGATCAGGTTGCCGGCCGGCACACCTGCTTGCGGCCAGCTTGCCCAGTAGGCACGGCGATTGTCGGGGCTATGCTCGCTCACCAGCAGGATTGCGCCGCCCCATTCGCCGCCGAATGCAAAGCCTTGAATCAGGCGCAACGTGACCAGCAGCGCCGGCGCCCAGTAACCAATCGAATCGAACGTCGGCAGGCATCCCATGAGGAACGTCGTGATGCCGACGATAACCAGGCTCACCTGCAGCAGATGCTTGCGGCCGAACTTGTCGCCGTAGTAGCCGAACACCAGGCCGCCGATAGGGCGTGCGGCAAATCCGACGGCGTACAAAGCGAACGCTGCCAGCAGGCCATCAACCGGGTTGCCGGTCTTCTTGAAGAAGTGGGTGCCGAACACCAGCGCCGACGCGGTTCCATAAAGGAAGAACTCATACCACTCCGCTACAGAACCGACCATGGAAGCAGCGACAACGCGCTTCAATTCACTGCTCGCGCCGGCGGCTTTCACCTCGCTGCCGGGCGTTACTGCATCCCCGTACTGACTCGTCATTGATATCTCCTCGAAATTTTCATATTGCAGCCTCTAAGCTGGCCTCAGTTTATGATGCCTTCAAATTTTATACAATATCCAATACACAATCTACAATTAATGAGTGTTGGCATTAAGCAATTCCAATGCCAGGGGCATCAAAAAGAAAAGGCTGAGAATGCCGGCTTGTTGCCATTGCCGTATTTGTCGGTGGTCACGTTAGCGCTGCCTGCGCTTTCAGCAGGGAATGCAGCCTGCATGTGCGCGTGGCGCTGGATAAAATTTCCCCAGAGGTGATCTGTTTTGGCTTTTCGTTAGTCATTGGAAGTGAGAACGCTTCTTTTTCCCAAAAGCGGGTTTTTCAATTTTCTTATGTCCAAACGAAAGGTCAGATCATGGGGCAGGTCCGGGCGTCGAAGCGCCAACACAATTCCGTTTTCCACATGAAGGCCGTGGCCTCCGCTGTGCGCCATCTGGTGCTGATGGCGCCGATGCTGGCTGCCCCAGTGGCCTATGCGCAGACTGCGCCGACTTCGACCGGTAGCAGCATGGCGACGGCTACCACCACCACGACAGGCAGCAACAGCAACGCGGTGCTGCCCACCGTCACCGTCACCGAAAGCGCCGATCCCACCGCGCCCTATGCCGGCGGCCTGGTTGCCCGCGGCGGCAGCCTGGGTGTGCTCGGTACGGCCAGTGTGATGGATACGCCGTTCAGCACCACCAACTACACGTCCCAGGGTATCGAAGACGTGCAGGCGCGCGCGATCGGCGATGTGATTACCAATGATGCCTCCGTGCGCAACACCAACGGCAATGGCGGCTTCGGCGATAGCTATCAGATCCGCGGTTTCACGATGTCGGCCAACGATGTGGCCTTCAATGGCCTGTACGGCCTGGTGCCGCTGACCCGTATGCCGATCGCGATGGTGGAGCGTATCGAAGTGCTGAAGGGGCCGGGCACGCTGATGTATGGCATGGGGCCCGCTGGCGGTATTGGCGGTGCGGTCAACCTGGTGCCCAAGCGCGCCACGGAGGATCCCATTTCCAGCGTGACCGCGACTTATCTGTCCAATGCCCAGTTCGGCTTGAAGGCCGACCTGGGGCGCCGTTTCGGGGAGAACCAGGAATGGGGGATACGGGTCAACGCGCTGTACGCCGACGGCAATACCGGCCTGTCCGGCAGCAACCAGCAGCAAACCATGGGCTCGGTCGCATTGGACTACAACGGCGGCCGCGTCCGCTGGAGCCTGGATGCGTACACCCAGCACGAGGATGCGCGCAACTTCCGTCCGCAGTTCAGCATCGACAGCAGCCTAGCCACCATGCCGGCCGCACCCTCCGGCAAGACCAACCTGTATCCGGGCACGACGCTGCAATCCGACGACAAGGCCGTCGCCACGCGCCTGGAATATGACATCAACGACAAGCTGACCGCCTACGGCGCGGTCGGTTACCACGTGGCGGAGTCGGCGCAAAGCTGGCCGGGCACCAGCATCATGAACGTGCGCGGCGACACCGGTACTTTATACAACGGCTACTATGACCAGCGCGTCACTTCCACCTCGGCCGACGTCGGCCTGCGCGCACGCTTCGACACGGGCGGCATCAAGCACACCCTGATGCTGGGGGCGAACATGCTCGACCAGCAGACGGATTACTTCTTCGATTCCCAGAGTACTGGCGTGACCTCGAACCTGTATAACCCGGTTCCGCTTCCCGCCGCCGCAGGCGTGCGTGGCCAACCGATGCCGCAGAACCAGATCCGCCTGACCAGCCTTGCGCTGACCGATACCCTGTCTTTTATCGATGACAGATTGCGCCTGATTGCCGGCCTGCGTCGCCAGCAGGTCTATCAGCACAGCCTGACTGACGCCGCGCAGACCTCCAACAGAATGGCCATTTCTCCGGTGCTGGCGGTGGTGGTCAAGCCCTTGGAAAACCTGTCGGTGTATGCGAATTACACGGCGGCGCTCAGCGCGGGCGGGTTCACCGGTGCAAACGACGGCAACCCGAATCAGCAGTTTCCTCCGTATAAGTCAAAGCAATACGAGGCGGGCGTGAAAGCCGACTGGGGGCGCGTGACAACGACCGCCGCGGTCTTCCAGATTGAACAGGCCAACAGCACATCGACGACCATCAACGGTACGACCTATACATCCCAGGATGGCCGTGCACGCATCCGTGGCCTCGAGCTGAGCGCCTACGGCGAGCTGCAGCGCGGCTTGCGCTTCAATGCCAGCGGTACCTTCTTCGACACCAAGCAATCGCATACCGGCGATGGCGCGACCGATGGCAAGGATGTGGGCGCGGTGCCGAATCACAACTTCAATCTGGGCCTGGACTGGGATACGCCATGGCTGGCCGGCCTGGCGCTGAACACCCGGGTCACCAATACCGGTTCCATGTGGTACAGCAACGCCAATGCGCTGAAGGTGCCCGGCTGGACCCGCATGGATGTCGGCGCACGTTACATCACCAAGACCGCCGGCCAGGTCGTGACCTATCGCGCCAACATCGAGAACCTGTTCGACAAGAACTATTGGGTGATGCAGAACGGCTATGTCGGTACTTCCTCCGGCCGCACCTTCGTGCTGTCGGCCAAGGTCGACTTCTGATGCACCTGGGCTGCGCGTGCGGTTGGGCGCGCAGCCTTTTCTTCGTCGTTTCAGGCGCCGCCGGGGCACGTTCCCTGCGGCGTTTTTTTTGTTGAATTGGCGGTGCTGTCCGCCGTCCCGGGTACCGTGGTTTTACGGTAGGGCGGATATCGGCCATGAGGCTACGCTGTGCTGCAGCATAAAATGATAAAAGCGAGCTTGGTCGTCGGACAACTTGCATACGGCTTGTTCGCGCCAAGGTGGCTTGCCAACTGATTGCGAGCGCGGGATCTTGTCAGGTAAATCCTTGAATTTTCATGAGTTTCTGCTGGTGTGTCAGGGCGAATTTGACTACATTGAGCGGAAACCCCTTTGCTGACAGGATTGTCAGGTTACGGCAGGTGCGACGGGGTTGGATGGCGGGGTGAAAATGCGCCGCGATCGGGCATCATCGATTTTCCTGCTGCTACAAATCGCAACCATCCGGCAATTTCCCATCGCGTAATTTGTTGCAATGCGCAAAATTCAATTCGTACACTATTTTCCACATCTCGCTGATAAATGGCCGAGATAACGCCGTGATCTGGCTGTAAAAGGTTTGACTAACCTGAAAACGAACCTTTATAATCGCCGGGCTTTTAAGCTGCCGTCTGCTCGTAATGAGTGCGGCGCATGCACGATATTGGATATATATGCTGCGCATCATCCTTTTGCAGCTCGTAACCACGGTCGTCGCTGCATTGGTGGCAGGCATGCTGGGCGGACTTCCGGCGCTGTGGTCCGCCTTGCTGGGCGGAATCTGCTGCGTGGTTCCCAACGCCCTGTTTGCCTTGCGACTCCACATCAGCGCACGTAAACCTGGTGGTACCAACCCGATGACGTTTTTCTTCGGGGAATTTATCAAGATTGCTACGACTTTTGCGCTCATGGGCGTGATCGTTTGGTTGTATCACGGTGTCAACTGGCTCGCATTTATGCTGAGCTTCATCGTGGTGCTTAAGAGTTATTTCATTTTACTGTTTAGACATCGACCATGACCGTAGAAGCCGCTGAGCACGCGCCAACAGCCTCCGAATATATTGTCCACCACCTCGGACACTTCTCCACGCACCACCAAACCAAGATCGTCGATTTCTCCATCCTGAACGTGGATACCATCTTCTGGTCCGTGTTCAGTGGTGTAGTCGCCTGCCTGTTCATGTACCTGGCGGCCCGCAAGGCCACCTCGGGCGTGCCGGGCCGTTTCCAGGCGTTTGTTGAAATGGTGGTGGAGATGGTCGAAGACCAGTCCAAGGCCATCGTGCACGGCAACCGTACCTTCATTGCGCCGGTCGCCCTGACCGTGTTCGTCTGGGTCGCCCTGATGAACTCGCTGGACTTCCTGCCGGTCGACCTGGCTTCGGGCATCTTCCGTCTCTTCGGCATGGGTGAAATGCATCACCGCATCGTGCCGACCGCCGACCTGAACGGCACCCTAGGCATCGCCTTGGGCGTGCTGGCGCTGATGCTGTATTACAGCGTCAAGATCAAGGGCGCCGGCGGCTTCATCCACGAACTGTTCGCAGCACCGTTCGGCATCTGGCTGGCGCCGTTCAACCTGCTGTTGAATATCATCGAATTCGCCGCCAAGACCGTGTCCCTGGGCATGCGACTGTTCGGCAACATGTATGCAGGCGAACTGTTGTTCCTGCTGATCGCATTGCTGGGATCGACTGCGACCGCTTTCGGCTTTGTCGGCCACGTGATCGCTGGTTCTATCTGGGCAATTTTCCACATCCTGATCGTGCTGCTCCAAGCATTCATCTTCATGATGTTGACACTGGTTTACCTGGGCCAGGCGCACGAAGCGCACTAACAACAAGGCTTGCCGTACCTGTTTTTTGGTTTGTTTTTTGATTTTTTGTATTTACTAACTTTTCTTAAGGAATTGTCATGACTGATGTCTCTTTCGTTGCTTTGGCTTGCGGTTTGATCATTGGCCTGGGTGCTATCGGCGCTTGTATCGGTATCGCGATCATGGGCGGTAAGTACCTCGAAGCATCCGCACGTCAGCCTGAACTGATGAATACCCTGCAAACCAAGATGTTCCTGCTGGCCGGCCTGATCGACGCTGCGTTCCTGATCGGTGTTGGTATCGCCATGCTGTTCGCATTCGCAAATCCGTTCATCGCCAAGTAATTCGGGCTTCATAGCCACTCTCACCCTGCCGGACGATTGGTTCCGGCACTCGTTATTCTGAGAAGGAAATTACCGTGAACTTAAATGCAACATTGATTGCGCAGTTCGTGGTCTTCTTCATCCTCGCCGGCTTCACGATGAAATTCGTGTGGCCGCCGTTGATCAAGGCGCTCGACGAGCGCGCCAAGAAGATTGCGGACGGCCTGGCAGCCGCCGACCGCGGCAAGGCAGATCTGGCCGCCGCCGAAAAGCGCGTGCAGGCTGAATTGTCGTCGGCCCGCGATGAAGGCCAGAAGCGCATCGGCGACGCCGAAAAGCGCGCGCAGCTGATCATCGAAGAAGCGAAGAAGACGGCCGCTGACGAAGCAGCCCGCATCATCGCCAATGCCAAAGCCGATGCCGAACAGCAAGTGAACAAGGCGCGCGAACAACTGCGCGGCGAAGTCGCAACGCTGGCGGTCAAGGGTGCTGAGCAGATCTTGAAGCGCGAAGTCAACGCAGCGGCGCATGCCGAATTGCTGAACCAATTGAAGGCAGAGCTGTAATATGGCCGAACTCGCAACGATCGCTCGCCCTTACGCCGAAGCCTTGTTCCGTGTGGCCAAGGCAGGCAGCCTGGCAGCCTGGTCCGATCTCGTTACCGAGATGGCCCAGGTGGCAGCGCATCCCGAGCTCAACGCCCTGGCGCAAAATCCTTCCGTTTCGCATGCCAAGCTGGCCGAAGTGTTTGCCGCAGCAGTGAAGACTCCGCTTTCCATCGAAGCGCAGAACTTCGTCAAGACCTTGGCCGACAACGGCCGTCTGACCCTGTTGCCGCAGATCGCCGAACAATTCCATGCGCTGAAAAACGCCCAGGAAGGTTCGGCCGATGCACATATCGTCAGCGCATTCGAGATGAGCGATGCGCAGGTCAAGGATGTGATTTCCACTCTGGAGAAGAAGTTCGGCCGCAAGCTGAACCCTTCTGTGGAAGTGGACAACAGCCTGATCGGCGGCGTGCGTGTCGTGGTTGGCGACGAAGTGTTCGATACCTCCGTGCGCGCGAAACTGCAGCAGCTGCATGCTGCTTTGGCCGCGTGAATAGCCGGACCCTGGCGTAAGCGAAAGAAAAATTTTTAGGAGTTAGTATGCAACTCAACGCATCTGAAATCAGCGAGCTGATCAAGAGCCGGATCCAAGGCCTTGGCGATACCGCTGAGATTCGCAATCAGGGCACGGTTATTTCCGTGTCCGACGGTATCTGCCGTATCCATGGTCTGTCCGACGTGATGCAAGGTGAGATGCTGGAATTCCCCGGCAACACGTTCGGCCTGGCGCTGAACCTGGAGCGCGACTCGGTCGGTGCCGTTATCCTGGGCGAGTATGAGCACATTTCCGAAGGCGATGTCGTCAAGTGCACCGGCCGCATCCTGGAAGTGCCAATCGGTCCGGAACTGTGCGGCCGCGTGGTCAATGCACTGGGCCAGCCGATCGACGGCAAGGGTCCGATCAACGCCAAGCTGACCGCCCCGATCGAAAAGATCGCTCCGGGCGTTATTGCACGTCAGTCCGTGTCGCAACCGATGCAGACCGGCCTGAAGTCGATCGACTCGATGGTGCCTGTTGGCCGTGGCCAGCGTGAGCTGATCATCGGCGACCGCCAGACCGGCAAGACCGCCGTCGCGATCGACGCCATCATCAACCAGAAGGGTCAGAACATGACCTGCATCTACGTTGCGATCGGCCAGAAGGCTTCGTCGGTCAAGAACGTGGTGCGCGCACTGGAAGC
Organism: Herbaspirillum chlorophenolicum; assembly: GCF_001189955.1. Classification (GTDB taxonomy): domain Bacteria; phylum Pseudomonadota; class Gammaproteobacteria; order Burkholderiales; family Burkholderiaceae_D; genus Herbaspirillum; species Herbaspirillum chlorophenolicum. The sequence continues at coordinate 41,232 of NZ_LFLT01000010.1, forward strand.
GCACGGCGCGATGGAATACACCATCGTGGTCGCCGCAACCGCCTCCGAATCGGCAGCGATGCAATACGTGTCGGCCTACTCGGGTTGCGCCATGGGCGAATACTTCCGCGATCGCGGTCAAGATGCCCTGATCGTGTATGACGACCTGTCCAAGCAAGCCGTGGCTTACCGTCAGGTATCGCTGCTGCTGCGCCGTCCGCCGGGCCGTGAAGCTTACCCGGGCGACGTGTTCTACCTGCACAGCCGCCTGCTGGAGCGCGCAGCCCGCGTGAACGCCGACTACGTCGAGAAGTTCACCAATGGCGAAGTCAAGGGCCAGACCGGTTCGCTGACTGCACTGCCGATCATCGAAACACAAGCCGGCGACGTGTCTGCCTTCGTTCCGACCAACGTGATTTCGATCACCGACGGCCAGATCTTCCTGGAAACTTCGCTGTTCAACGCCGGTATCCGTCCTGCGATCAACGCCGGTATCTCGGTGTCGCGCGTCGGTGGCGCTGCTCAGACCAAGGTCATCAAGGGCCTGTCCGGCGGTATCCGTACCGACCTGGCGCAGTACCGTGAACTGGCTGCGTTCGCGCAGTTCGCTTCCGATCTGGACGAAGCTACCCGCAAGCAGCTGGATCGCGGCGCACGTGTGACTGAACTGCTCAAGCAGGCTCAATACACGCCGCAATCGATCTCGATCATGGCCGTCACGCTGTTCGCGGTCAACAAGGGCTACATGGACGACGTCGAAGTGAAGAAGATCCTGGCATTCGAAGCCGGTCTGCACAACTTCGTGAAGACCAGCCATGCTGACCTGCTGAAGAAGATCGAAGACACCAAGCAACTGGATAAGGATGCTGAAGCGGCCCTGGCAGCTGCCATCGCTGACTTCAAAAAATCCGGCGCGTACTAATTTTTACTGAAGCTATAAGGAGTCTTACTCGTGGCTACAGGTAAAGAGATACGTGGCAAGATCAAGAGCGTAGAGAATACGAAGAAGATCACCAAGGCGATGGAAATGGTCGCGGCATCCAAAATGCGCAAGGCGCAGGACCGGATGCACGCTGCCCGCCCATACAGCGACAAGATCCGCAATATTGCGGCCAACCTGTCGCAGGCCAATCCGGAATACACGCATCCGTTCATGGTCAAGCAGGATACCGCCAAGCGCGTTGGTTTCATCGTCGTGACGACCGACAAGGGTCTGTGCGGCGGCATGAACACCAATTCGCTGCGTCTGCTGACTGCGAAGATTCGTGAACTGGAAGGCCAGAGCCTTGCAATCGAGACCGTTGCCATTGGCAACAAGGGTCTCGGTTTTCTGAATCGTATTGGCGCCCGCGTGGCCGCCAACGTAACGCAATTGGGCGATACGCCTCACCTGGAAAAGCTGATCGGCCCCGTGAAGGTGCTGCTCGATGCATACCAGGAAGGCAAGCTGGACGCGGTGTACCTGGTGTACACCAAGTTCATCAATACGATGAAGCAGGAAGCAACCCTGCAGCAATTGCTGCCGCTGACCAGCGACAAGCTCAAGGCTGACGAGGGTTCGCACTCCTGGGACTACATCTATGAGCCCGATGTGCAAAGCGTGGTGGACGAGCTGCTGGTGCGTTACGTTGAAGCACTGATTTATCAGGCTGTCGCTGAAAACATGGCGTCCGAGCAATCGGCGCGGATGGTGGCGATGAAAGCTGCAAGCGACAACGCCGGCAGTGTGATCGGAGAGCTGAAGCTGGTCTACAACAAGACCCGCCAGGCAGCGATCACCAAAGAACTGTCGGAAATCGTTGCTGGTGCGGCCGCGGTTGGCTGATAGCGGCAGACGTAACGCAGCGATGCGAATCAGATTTTAAATTTTATCTATTGAAGGAACGAAAATGGCTGATGGCAAAATCGTTCAGTGTATCGGCGCTGTGGTGGACGTAGAGTTCCCGCGCAATGCGATGCCCAAGATTTACGATGCCTTGAAATTGGAAGGTTCTGAACTGACCCTGGAAGTCCAGCAACAGCTGGGCGACGGCGTGGTTCGTACCATTGCGCTCGGTTCGTCGGACGGTCTGCGCCGCGGCCTGACCATCACGAACACCGGCCATGGAATCACCGTGCCGGTCGGCACTGCGACCCTGGGCCGCATCATGGACGTGCTGGGCAACCCGATCGACGAATGCGGTCCGGTGAGCCACGCGCAAACCGCTGAGATCCACCGCAAGGCTCCTGCCTACGACGAACTGTCGCCATCGCAAGAGCTGCTGGAAACCGGCATCAAGGTGATCGACCTGGTGTGCCCGTTTGCCAAGGGCGGCAAGGTCGGCCTGTTCGGGGGCGCCGGTGTGGGCAAGACCGTGAACATGATGGAACTGATCAACAACATCGCCAAGGCGCACAGCGGTCTGTCCGTGTTCGCCGGTGTTGGTGAGCGTACCCGTGAAGGTAACGACTTCTATCACGAAATGGCTGAAGCCAAGGTCGTGGATCTGGAAAACCCTGCCAACTCCAAGGTTGCCATGGTTTACGGCCAGATGAACGAACCGCCGGGCAACCGTCTGCGCGTCGCGCTGACCGGCCTGACCATCGCTGAAGGCTTCCGTGATGAAGGCAAGGACGTTCTGTTCTTCGTCGACAACATCTACCGTTACACCCTGGCCGGTACCGAAGTGTCCGCGCTGCTGGGCCGTATGCCTTCCGCCGTGGGCTACCAGCCGACACTGGCCGAAGAAATGGGCCGCCTGCAAGAGCGTATCACCTCGACCAAGACCGGTTCGATCACCTCGATCCAGGCCGTGTACGTCCCTGCGGATGACTTGACCGACCCGTCGCCTGCAACCACCTTCGCCCACTTGGACTCGACCGTCGTTCTGTCGCGTGACATCGCTTCGCTGGGTATCTACCCTGCGGTCGATCCGCTGGATTCGACCTCGCGCCAGCTGGACCCGCAAGTGGTCGGCCAGGAACACTACGAAACAGCCCGCGCTGTTCAAGGTACCCTGCAGCGCTACAAGGAACTGCGCGACATCATCGCGATTCTGGGCATGGACGAACTGGCTCCGGAAGACAAGCTGCTGGTGGCGCGCGCTCGTAAGATGCAGCGTTTCCTGTCGCAGCCTTTCCACGTTGCTGAAGTGTTTACCGGTTCGCCCGGCAAGTACGTTTCGCTGAAGGACACGATCAAGGGCTTCAAGATGATCGCCAGCGGCGAACTCGATCACCTGCCGGAACAAGCGTTCTACATGGTCGGCACGATCGAAGAAGCAATCGAAAAAGCCAAGAAGATCAACTAAGCATTCATTGATTTTCGGCGCCGCTTCCGTTCATTGCTGATGAACGGAAGCGGTCAATCGGATAGGAAACGACATGGCACATACTATTCACGTGGACGTGGTTTCGGCGGAAGAGGAAATCTTCTCCGGCGAGGCTGAATTCGTCGCGTTGCCGGGTGAAGCGGGCGAGCTGGGTATCTATCCCCGCCACACTCCGCTGATCACGCGCATCAAGCCAGGTGCCGTCCGTATCAAGGTGCCGGGCCAGGCAGCCGAGGAGTTCGTGTTCGTGGCGGGCGGCCTGCTGGAAGTTCAGCCGGATACCGTGACCGTGCTGGCCGACACCGCGATCCGCGGCGCCGACCTGGACGAAGCCAAGGCAACGGAAGCGAAGAAGCTGGCGGAAGAAGCACTGGCCAATCGCGATTCGAAGATCGATTACGCTGCTGCGCAAGCCGAACTGGCTGCCGCTGTGGCGCAATTGGCCGCGATCCAGAAGTTGCGTCAGAAGCGCTGATTCGTCGGCATCGCCATCTCCGAAAGGAATGGCGCAAGCAAGAAGTCAAAAGGCAGCCTCGGCTGCCTTTTTTCATTGGCGCGCATGGCTGATGGATGCGCGTTGGCGCATATTGCGCTAGTCTGGACAAATATAAACGGCGCTCTTCATTGCAAGCACATATCGCCGGAACCGAAAGAGACAGGAGAACTTCATGCCGCAGACTGGCAACGCACAGCCACTCTCATCCCATGCCGGCGGCAAGCCGGTGATTGCCGTGGTCGGTTTGTCCAATCGCCCCGTGCGAGCCAGTTACGATGTCGCAGCTTATATGCAGTCCGCAGGCTATCGCATTGTCGCGGTCAATCCCATGTATGCCGGCCAGACCATCCTGGGTGAACATTGCCACGCCACCTTGCAGGAAGCGGCGGCGGCGCTGGCGAAAGAAGGGTTGCGCATCGCCATCGTTGACTGTTTCCGTAAATCGTCCGACATCCCGCCGGTGGTGGATGAGGCCATCGCCATCGGCGCCGAATGCGTCTGGATGCAGCTCGACATCTTTCACGAGGAAGCCGCCGCCAAGGCCCGTGCTGCCGGGTTGAAGGTGATCATGGACAAGTGCATCAAGATCGAGCACCGGATGGGAAATTACCTCGGCGTGCTCTGAATGCGTGGCCGCACGGGTAATGCAGGCAGCGAGTCGTAACAAGGGTATCCCCACAACAACCGAAGGGACCAGGCATGCCAAAAAAAATCGCAGAGCAATTCATCGCCGACGGCAAGGTGGAGATCAATGACAGCAGCGCTTCGTCCAAGCCGCTGTCGTCCGGCAACAAGGAGCAGGACAAGGCCGAGATCGGCCGCCTCGCCGCTGCCATCGGCGAGCAGCAGCAGATGTTCTATGCCGGCCGCCGGCACAAGTTGCTGGTGATCCTGCAGGGAATGGACACCAGCGGCAAGGATGGCACGGTCAACGATGTGTTTGCCGGTGTCAATCCACAAGGTATCCGTATTGCCAACTTCAAGGCGCCGACGTCGATCGAACTGGCGCACGACTATCTTTGGCGGGTCCACCAGCAGGTGCCGGCGGCGGGAGAGATCGTCGTGTTCAATCGTAGCCATTACGAAGACGTGCTGATCACGCGCGTGCACGACTGGATCGACGACAAGGAGTGCAAGCGCCGCTACGCCCAGATCAATGATTTCGAGCGGCTGCTGAGCGAGACCGGCACGGTCATCCTCAAGTTCTTCCTGCATATCTCGAAGGACGAACAGAAGGTGCGCCTGCAATCGCGCATCGACGATCCCAACAAGCACTGGAAATTCGAGATTCAGGATATTGAAGAGCGCAAGAGCTGGGATACCTACCAGCAGGCTTACCAAAATGCTCTGCGCGCCACCAGCACGGAACATGCGCCCTGGTACGTGGTGCCGGCCGATGCCAAGACGCATCGCAACCTGGTGATCGCCAACATCGTGCTGGAGACGCTGGAGGCGTTGAAGCTCAAGTTCCCGGATCCGAAGCCTGAACTGAAGAAACTCAAATTCGAGTGAACGCACCGCCGTCATCCCGGACTGCGCCGGGATGACGAGGCAAGGTTCAAGGCCGGCCTGCGTGCATGCTTACTTCAGCCACTTGTCGAAAACCTGCTGGTACTCGCCGGTGGCCTTGGCCAGGTGCAGCCAAGCATCCACATACTCCTTGAAAGCGAGATCGCCGCGCGGCAGCATGTAGGCCTTTTCGGCGAACTGCAGCGGCTGTTGGGGATTGACCGGGCACAATTCGGGATGGAGCTTGGACTGCCACATGGTCTCGCTGGCATCGGTCACCATCACGTCGGCTTTGCCGTCGACGATCTGCTGGAAGATCGTCACGTTGTCGGGATGCAGCGTCAGCGTCGCGCGCTTGTAGTGCGCCCGTGCGAAGCGTTCATTGGTGCCGCCGGGATTGACGATGGCGCGTGTGCCCGGCTGGTCGATCAGGTCGAAGTTGCGGAACTTGTCCTTGTCGGCGCAACGCACCACCGGCGCCTTGCCATCCACCATGGTCGGCGCCGAGAACGCCGTCTTCTTCTGGCGTTCCAGCGTGATCGAGACGCCACCCATGGCGATGTCGCACTGGGCGATGAAGTCATTCATCAGGTTGCTCCAGGTGGTCTTCACGAACTGCGCTTCCACCCCCAGCGACTTGGCCAGCAATGTGGCCAGCTCCACATCCATGCCCTCGAAAGTCTGGTCGGGGCGGTAGAAGGTGAACGGCTTGTAGTCGCCGGTCATGCATACGCGCAGCTTGCCGGATTTGATCACCTGGTCCAGGCGTGATGGATTGGCGTCGCCGTCGGCGGCGAGGGCCGGGCGCATCGACAGCGAAACGAGGGTGAGGGCGGCCAGCAAGGCGGCGCCGAGAAACTTTTTCATGTTGTCTCCTGATGGGTTTTTGGCAATGCGGCGCGTGATTTTTTGAGTGATGGCGTGCCGCCTGTTTGTCTTGTTGTTGCCCGCCGATCATAACAAAAATGCTTGCGCTTTCGCAGGGCGATTCGCCTTTCACGGGGCCATTGATCGCGGAGAAATCCGGCGCAGGAAGCAAGTATCGCCATGTGCGGCAGCGACGATCCAGGTCAATATCGGTGCAGGCCAATACCGATAATTAGCCGGGCTTTTCCGGTTTGGATGAGATAATGGAGGTTTGCCGTTCGCTATCTTCCCAGGTCGACCATGTCCCGATTTGCTCCGCTGAAAAACGATACTTTCCTGCGCGCTTTGCTGCGCCAGCCGACCGATTACACACCGATGTGGCTGATGCGCCAGGCCGGCCGCTATCTTCCGGAATACCGCGCCACGCGCGCCCGCGCCGGCTCGTTCATGGGCCTGGCCACCAACCCCGATTACGCCACGGAAGTCACGCTGCAGCCGCTGGAGCGTTACCCGCTGGACGCGGCCATCCTGTTCTCGGACATCCTCACCGTACCGGATGCGATGGGCCTGGGGCTGTATTTCGCCGAAGGCGAAGGCCCCAAGTTCGAGCGTCCATTGCGCGACGAAGCGGCGGTCAAGGCGCTGCAGACGCCTGACCTCGCCAAACTTAATTACGTGTTCGATGCCGTGACGCAAATCCGCCGCGAGCTCGACGGCCGTGTGCCGCTGATCGGATTTTCCGGCAGCCCCTGGACGCTGGCTTGCTACATGGTCGAAGGCGGCGGCTCGGACGACTTCCGCCTGGTCAAGAGCATGCTTTACGGCCGCCCGGACCTGATGCACCACATCCTCAGGACCAACGCCGCTGCAGTGGCGGCCTACCTGAACGCGCAGATCGATGCCGGCGCGCAAGCGGTGATGATCTTCGACACCTGGGGCGGCGCCCTGGCCGATGGCATCTACCAGCAATTCTCGCTGGCCTACATGGCTGACGTGGTACGCCAGTTGAAGCGGGAGCAGGACGGCGCGCGCATCCCCGTGATCGTGTTCACCAAGGGCGGCGGCTTGTGGCTGGAGCAGATCGCCGCCATCGGCGCCGACGCCGTTGGCCTGGACTGGACGGTCAACCTGGGCGAGGCTCGCCGCCGTGTCGGCGACAAGGTGGCGTTGCAGGGCAATCTCGACCCCAACGTGCTGTTCGCCGGCGACGAAGCCATCCGCACCGAGGTGCGCAAGCTGCTGGAATCCTTCGGCAAGCCATCCGCGGGCAACGGCCATGTCTTCAATCTCGGCCACGGCATTTCCCAGCATACCCCGCCCGAGGCGGTGACTACACTGGCTAGCGCAGTCCACGAAATCAGCCGCAGCATGAGGCTTTGATGGTTGTCCGGGGAGCGCGGCTGATACGTCCGGGCCTGATTTACCGTACTTTGCGGTAACGTGAGCCGGCATGGCGCAGGCCATGAGTCTTTTGATAAGTCCTTTTGACTTATGCACATTTTGGACTTGCTCCTAATTAAGAATCGCTAATATCGACATGCGAATTTCTTTGGCGGGACTGTGTTTATAAGTAATTGATTTTATTGATGTTATTTTTTGCCCCGCTTTTGGGCAATCTATTGAAAGGCCCAGCCTTGGCGGGCTCGCAGGCTGTCAAGAGGCACTTTTCAACAAAGTTATCCACAGGATTTGTGAATAACCTTAAAAGCGCTTAGTAAACCGCCGCTTACGCGTACTTGTGAAGTTTTACTTTAAATACGCGCGGTCGTTCTGGCCGGGCAAGTGTGAAAAATGATGGGTCATGGCCGATGACTAACCCTTGACAAATGATTGCGGTGGTCTAGTGCATTTAGGACTTATGCACATGGAAGAGCTTGGGACGGCGGCTGAAAAAAAATTAGCAAATAAATTTTCTGCTCGCCAAGGGAAAATATAAGTATTTGATTTTATTGAATTATTTTTTTGCTTTTGATTTGGGCAATTTATTGAAAGCCGCCTCCAGTCTGGTGGAAAGCCTGTCAATAGCGACTTGTCCCCAAAGTTATCCACAGGATTTGTGGATAGGTCAAAAAATACCGCTGAAACCTATAGTTAGCTCAGTTTTTCAGGAATTACATTAAGTTCGTGGAACAGTGCATCCTCCAAGTCGCGCTCGATACCCCCTTGCATACCGTCTTCGATTATTGTTGGCGTGGCCGGGAGGATGAGGCGATTCCCGTCGTCGGCCAACTGGTAGTGGTGCCTTTCGGGCGGCGCGAAACGGTTGGTGTGGTGGTCGGCCATGCGGCCGGGACAGAACTCAGCGCAGACAAGATCAAGGATGTGATTGCCGTACGCAGCCAGTTGCCGCCGTTGTCGGCACATTGGCTGGCGCTGTGCGGGTTTGCCGCCGACTATTACCAGCGTCCGTTGGGCGAGGTGATGCTGCCGGGCCTGCCCAAGAACCTGCGCGCATTGACTACGGTGGCGCTGGACAAGGCGCTCAAGGCGCTGGGTCGGATGGCCGCGCCTCCCAAGAAGCGCAAGGCGAAGGCCAAGGCCGCCGACATCGTGCAGGCGGACGAGCCGGCGCAACCGGCCGAGGTTCTCGCAGATCCCATGCAGTTCGGCGCCGCGCCGCCGCTCAATGCCGCACAACAACAGGCGGTCGACGTCATCGCCCAAGCCGAGGGTTTCGCGCCGCTGCTGCTGTACGGAGTCACCGGCAGCGGCAAGACCGAAGTTTATTTGCAGGCTGCTGCCGCCATCCTGAAACGTGCGGCCGATGCCAGGACTGCAACGGGCGAGCCTGTTGCGCCGGAGGAGGCGCCCGCGCAGATCCTGGTGCTGGTGCCGGAAATCAACCTCACTCCCCAACTCGAAGGCAATATCCGCGCGCGCTTCCCCCACTTGAATGTGGTGTCGCTGCACAGCGGGCTGGCCGAGGGCGAGCGTACCCGCAGCTGGCTGGCGGCCCACCTCGGGCAGGCGCATATTGTGCTGGGCACGCGCCTGGCCATTCTCTCTTCATTGCCTCACCTCAAGCTCATCGTCATCGATGAAGAGCATGATCCGTCCTACAAGCAGCAGGAAGGCCTGCGGTATTCCGCGCGCGACCTGGCCGTGTGGCGGGCGCACCAGCTAAGCATCCCGGTGGTGCTGGGCTCGGCCACGCCGTCGCTGGAAACCTGGCAGCATGCCCAGGCCGGCCGCTACCGCCGCCTGGAGCTGCGCCAGCGCGCCGCGCAGCAGGCGGTGCTGCCCAAGGTCAAGGTGGTCGACATGGAGCGCGACAAGCCCCAGGACGGGCTGACTTCCACGCTCATCGGCGCCATCCGCAAGCGGCTGGAAAATGGCGAGCAGTCGCTGCTGTTCCTCAACCGGCGCGGTTACGCCCCGGTGCTGGCCTGCGATGCCTGTGGCTGGATCAGCAACTGCATGCGCTGCGACGCCTTCATGGTGGTGCATCGGCCCGAGCGCCGCCTGCGCTGCCACCATTGCAGCCTGGAACTGCACATCCCCAAGTCCTGCCCGACCTGCGGCAACATCGACTTGCAGCCGCTGGGGCGCGGTACCCAGCGCGTGGAAGAAGGCTTGCACGCGATCTTCCCGGAGGCGCGGGTGCTGCGCATCGACGCCGATTCGACGCGCCTGAAGGGCTCCGCCCAGATTGCCTTCGACAGCGTGCACCGCGGCGAGGTCGACATCCTGATCGGCACCCAGATGGTGGCCAAGGGACACGACTTCAAAAAACTGACCCTGGTGGGCGTGATGAACCCTGACACCGCGCTGTTTTCGCACGACTACCGCGCCAGCGAGCGCCTGTTCGCGCAACTGATGCAGGTGGCCGGCCGCGCCGGCCGCGCCGGGTTGTCGGCCGACGGCAGCTCGGGCGAGGTGCTGATCCAGACCCGCTATCCGCACCATCCGCTGTACCAGGCGGTGATGCGCCACGACTACGACGGCTTCGCCGGTACGCTGCTGGAAGAGCGCCAGCAAGCCTGTTTCCCGCCCTTCATGTACCAGGCGCTGCTGCGCGCCGAGGCGCGTGAGCTGGAGCAGGCCATCGGCTTCCTGCAGGAGGCTGCCGTCATGCTGGAGGCGCCCGCCATCACCATCAACGCACCCATCCCGATGACGATGATGCGCGTGGCCAACGTCGAGCGTGCGCAATTGCTGGTGGAATGCCCCTCGCGCCCTGCCTTGCAGGCTTTCCTGAAGGAGTGGCTGGCCGAACTCAGGCAGGTGAAGACGCGGGTGCGCTGGTCGCTTGAGGTCGATCCGGTCGATATCTAAGAACCTTTCTAAGCCGCATTTCACGCCGCCGCCAGCGCGCTTGCCCGCCGGCGCCATGCATTTCGTCGCAAGGCGCTGTGCCGGCGCCGCACCGGCCACTAAGCTTGCTCCCGTCACTCATCCATTGCACAGGAGCATCTCATGATCACCGGCATCGTTACGCACACTCCCTTATGGGTCTGGCCCTTGCTGGCCTTCCTGCTGTACCGTGGCTGGCAGGCCAGCCGCGACCGGGAAATCCCGCTGGTCAAGGCGCTGGCGATGCCGGTGGTGATGCTTGGCTTGTCGTTGTCGGGCTTGCTGCTCAGTTTCAGCGCCCATCCGGTCAATGCCGCGCTGGGTGCCGTCGCCATGCTGGCCACCGGCTTTTTCAGTTTCCATAGCCGTGCTGCTGCCGCCATCCGCGTCGATGCCGCGCGCCACCGGATCGCCCAGCGCGGCAGTTGGATGCCATTGTTGCTGACGCTGGGGATTTTTACCGTCAAATACAGCGCCGCGATCATGCTGGCCTTGCATCCGCAACTGGCGTCCAACGTCTGGTTTGCCCTGCCGCTGGCCGCGTTGTATGGCGCCTTTGCAGGTATCTTCGCCGGCCGATTGTTGCGAATCGTGCATCTTTATCGCCGTTCACTGGCTGGACACGTCCGGACGGGCCCGGTGCCGGGCTGAGCAAGGCTGCAAAAAGCTGGAATGGCAGCGTCCCCGGGCGCAAAGCGGATCGGCAAGCCGGTATAATCTCGGCTGCTCAATCAATAAGTAAATACTGACTTATCGTGGCGTGTGTGATTCCGTCGCTGATCCGCTTCAGTCTTTTTGCCATTCCCATGCTCGCACAACAGAAACAAAGCATCTCCGACCTGTTTTCGTCCGCGTTGAAGCCGCTCGTCGCCGGCACCGACCTGCAACCCAGCATCACGCTGGAGCGCCCGCGCGACCCGTCGCATGGCGACATCGCCTGCAACATCGCCATGCAACTGGCCAAGCCGCTCAAGAAGAACCCGCGCGAACTGGCGCAAGCCATCGTGGCTGCCGTGCTGGCCGACCCGGCGCGCGATGGCCTGATCGAATCGGCGGAGATCGCCGGTCCCGGTTTCATCAACCTGCGCGTGGCGGCTGCCGCCAAGCAGGCGGTGGTGAAGGCGATCCACGAACAGGGCGCCGACTTCGGCAAGAGCCGTGCCGGCGAAGGCAAGAAGGTGCTGGTCGAGTTCGTCTCCGCCAATCCGACCGGTCCGCTGCACGTCGGCCACGGCCGCCAGGGCGCGCTCGGCGATGCGCTGTCGTCGCTGCTGGAAGTGCAGGGCTACGACGTGCTGCGCGAGTTCTACTACAACGACGCCGGCGTGCAGATCGCTACGCTGGCCACGTCGGTGCAAGCGCGTGCACGCGGCTTCAAGCCGGGCGACGCCGAGTGGCCCGAGTCGGCCTACAACGGCGACTACATTGCCGACATCGCACGCGATTTCCTCGACAAGAAAACTGTCTCCGCCAGCGACGGCGAACCGGTCACCGCCAGCGGCGATGTCGGGGACATCGAGTCGATCCGCCGTTTCGCCGTGGCCTACCTGCGCCACGAGCAGGATCTCGACCTGCAGGCCTTCGGCGTGAAGTTCGACAATTACTACCTTGAGTCCTCGCTGTATGCCGACGGCAAGGTGGCTGCTGCGGTCGAGGCGCTGGTCAAGGCCGGCAAGACCTACGAGCAGGACGGCGCACTGTGGCTGCGCACCACCGACTATGGCGACGACAAGGATCGCGTCATGAAGAAGACCGACGGCACCTATACCTACTTCGTGCCGGATGTCGCCTATCACATCAACAAATGGCAGCGTGGCTACGGCAAGGTCATCAATATCCAGGGCAGCGACCACCACGGCACTATCGCGCGCGTGCGCGCCGGCCTGCAGGCCGCCGGCGTAGGCATCCCGCAGGGTTACCCCGACTACGTGCTGCACAAGATGGTCACCGTCATGCGCAATGGCGAAGAGGTAAAGATCTCCAAGCGCGCCGGCTCCTACGTCACGCTGCGCGACCTGATCGAATGGTCGACCGGCGAAGCGGCTGAAGGCGCAGAACGAGACCTGACCCGCGGCCGCGATGCGGTGCGCTTTTTCCTGATCTCGCGCAAGGCCGACACAGAATTCGTGTTCGACGTCGACCTGGCGCTGGCGCAGTCAGACGAAAACCCGGTCTATTACGTGCAGTACGCCCACGCGCGCATTTGCACCGTGCTGGGCAAATGGGGCGGCAACGAAGACGAACTCAAGAACGTGGCCGACCTGTCGCCGCTGACCGCGCCGCGCGAGGCTGCACTGCTGGCCAAGCTGGCCGAATACCCGGAGATGCTGGCGCATGCGCTGCAGGAGCTGGGTCCGCACCAGGTGGCCTTCTACCTGCGCGATCTGGCAGGCGAACTGCATAGCTACTACAATGCGGAACGCGTGCTGGTCGACGATGTCCCAACCAGGCTTGCACGCCTGGCGCTGATGGCCGCTACCCGCCAGGTGCTGCGCAATGGCCTGGCGCTCTTGGGCGTATCGGCGCCGGCCAGAATGTAAATTGCTAACCAAGCCGCTAATCAAGAGAAACGTGAAACAGTTGAACGCGAAACATCACAAACAGGCCGGCGGCACGCTGCTGGGCCTGATCCTGGGTTTGATCGTCGGGCTGGGCATTGCCGTCGGTGTGGCGCTGATGATCACCAAGTCGCCGATTCCCTTCGTCAACAAGGTCGTCCGGCCGGAACGCGCCGATCCGACCCCGGCCCAGGCCGCCGACCCCAACCGTCCGCTGTACGGCAACCGCGACGCCAACCGCGACCAGCCGCAATCGCAGACGCCGGTGCCCCCCAACACGGCCGCAGCCCAGCCGGTTGTCCCGCCGCCGCCGGCCGCGCCGGCCAAGCCGGCTGAAACGAAGACTGCGGACGCCAAGCCTGCTGCCCAGGCGCCAGCCAAGAACGATGCCGTCGACGACAAATGGACCTACTTCCTGCAGACCGGCGCCTTCCGCGACCAGGCTGATGCGGAAAGCGCCCGCGCCAAGCTGGCCCTGCTCGGCTTCGAAGCCAAGGTCACCGAGCGCACCGCCGACAGCGGGGTGCTGTACCGCGTGCGTATCGGCCCCTTCGAGCAAGCAGAATCGATGAACCGGACGCGCAGCAAATTGTCCGATAACGGGGTTGATGCGGCGATCGTCCGCATTCCCAGGTAGTCCCTCAAACAAGAATCCGATTCGTCCCGGCAACTGGGGATAGCTGGCGGGCTAGTCGGATTCGGGGGCCGTGTCATCGGCCCTTTTCGAATATCCATCAGAGAAGGGTAATTTCATGCGTTTCTATCAACAGCTGCTGGCGGCAGTCAGCTTTGGCGTGCTGGCCCTGTCGGCCAGCGTGAATGCGGGCGCTTCGCCGGCCAACCCGCAAGTGGGCGCCGACTACCGCGTGCTGGACCAAGCCCAGCCTACCGATTCGGGCAACAAGGTTGAGGTCACGGAGTTCTTCTGGTTCGACTGCCCGCATTGCGCCGCTTGGGATCCGTCGCTGACGGCCTGGGTCAAGAAGCAAGGCGACAAGATCAACTTCAAGAAGGTGCCGGTGGCTTTCCGCGACAGCTTCGTGCCGCAGCAGAAGCTGTACTACGCACTGGAAGCGATGGGCCGTGCGGAAGAACTGACGCCGAAGATTTTCCAGGCTATCCACGTTGAAGGGCAGCGCATCAACACCGACAAGACCATCCTGGCTTATATCGAGAAGATCGGCCTGGACAAGCAGAAATTCCTCGACCTGTACAACTCCTTCGGCGTGCAGACCAAGGCCCGCCGCGCAGCACAGCTGCAGGAAGCCTACAAGGTCGACGGCGTACCGATGATCGCGATCGACGGCCGTTACGTCACCTCGCCGGCCGTGGTCGGCGTGGCGCTGGCCAACCAGCCGGAGTCGATGCAGCAGGCAGCCGCGTTGCAGGTGATGGACCACCTGGTGGCCAAGGCCGCAGCCGAGAAGGCGGCCGGCGCAGCGAAGAAGAAGTAAGCGCAGCCGATCCGGAAACGGCCCGCGTCCGCAAGGCCGCGGGCCGTTTTCATTTCCAGCTGTCCATTCGTATTCATCAGAACAGACAGGAGCCGACATGGCAGATTCCCACGGCACGACGAAAGCGCAGCGCGTTTTCCTGACCGGCGCCTCCAGCGGCATCGGCATGGCGCTGGCGCGCGCCTATGCGCAGCAGGGGGCGACGCTGGGGCTGGTGGCGCGGCGCGCGGCCGAACTGGAGGCCTTGCGCGCCAGCCTGCCTGATCCGCAACGCCATCGCATTTATGTACTCGACGTTACCGACCACGCAGCGCTGCAAGCGGCGGCTGATGCCTTCATGGCCGAGTTCGGCGGCGCCGACGTGGTGATCGCCAATGCCGGCATCTCGCAAGGCACGCTGACCGAGTACCGCGAAGACCTGGCCGCCTTCGCGCGCATCATGGCGGTCAACGTCACCGCCACGTTTGCAACTTTCACGCCTTTCGTCGCGCGCATGAAGGCGCTGCCCGAGGATGAGCGCCGCCGCTGCCGGCTGGTCGGCATCGGCAGCGTGGCCGGCATCCGTGGCCTGCCGGGCGCCGAGGCCTATAGCGCATCCAAGGCCGCGGTCATCAGTTACTGCGAATCGCTGCGCGTGGAGTTGCGCAGCAGCGGCATCAAGGTGGTGACCATCGCGCCGGGCTATATCGACACGCCGATGACCCAGGTCAACCACTACCGCATGCCCTTCCTGCTGACGGCAGAAAAATTCGCCGCACGCGCGTTGCGCACGATTGCCGACGGCGCCAGTTACCGTGTCATCCCGTGGCAGATGGGCGTAGTGGCCAAGCTGCTCAGGATGGCGCCCAACTGGCTGTACGATATGGCATTCGCGCGCGCCCCGCACAAGAAACGCAACCTGTAATTTCTGCTGCCGCCGGTGATTGCCGGCGGCAGCATCTGGAGTCCCCATGAAGATCATTTTCGCCGGCACGCCGGAATTCGCCGCCGTCGCACTCGAAGCGCTGTACGCTGCAGGCCACGACATCACGCTGGTGCTGACCCAGCCCGACCGCCCCGCCGGCCGCGGCATGCAATTGCAGGCCTCGCCGGTCAAGCAGTGTGCGCAGAAGCACGGTACCCCGGTAGCGCAGCCGGTCTCGCTGCGGCTGGACGGCAAGTATCCCGACGTCGCCAAAGAAGCGCATGAGCTGCTGCATGCGACGCCGCACGACGTCATGGTGGTGGCTGCCTACGGCCTGATCCTGCCGCGCAGCGTGCTCGACATCCCGCGCCTGGGCTGCATCAACATCCACGGATCGCTCTTGCCGCGCTGGCGCGGCGCCGCCCCCATCCACCGCGCCATCGAAGCGGGCGACGCCGAGACCGGTATCACCATCATGCAGATGGAAGAAGGGCTCGACACCGGCCCCATGCTGCTGATTGAAAGCTTGCCGATCACCGACGACGACACCACCGGCAGCCTGCACGACAAGCTGGCTGCGTTGGGCGGCAAGATGATTGTTGAAGCGTTGGCCTGGCTGGAACAAGGCCAATTGCCCGCCACGCCGCAACCGGAGCAGGGCGCCAATTACGCCGCCAAGATCGCCAAGGAAGAGGCCGCGCTCGACTTCTCGCAACCGGCTGCCGAGCTGGCGCGCAAGATCCGCGCTTTCAATCCCTTCCCCGGAGCCAGTGGGCGCTTCGGCGACACCGTCATCAAGCTTTGGCAGGCGCAGCCGGTAAGCGTCGCGCTGCGGGGCGAGCCGGGCCAGGTGCTGTCGGCCGATGCCCAGGCCGGCATCGTGGTGGCTTGCGGCGACGGTGCGCTGCTGCTGACCGAGTTGCAAAAGCCGGGCGGCAAACGCCTGCCGGCATCGGAATTCCTCAAGGGCTTCGCGCTGGAGGGCGGACGCTTCGCCTGAATGCCGCAGCTTCAGGTTGAGGCAATACCCGACGCAAGAGCGGGACGCAGGGTAGGGAGTGCTTTTCCAAAAGGGGGAAATCATGGATCAATTGACGGCAATGCGTACATTCCGTCACGTAGTCGACGCCGGGGGATTCTCGGCAGCGGCGCTGGTGCTGGACATGTCGCACAGCGTAGTGTCGCGCCAGGTGAGCCAGCTGGAGCAGGCGCTGGGCGCGCAATTGCTGAACCGCACCACGCGCCGCTTCGCCCTGACGGAAGTGGGGCAGGCCTACTATCAGCGCTGCGTACAGATCCTGGACCAGATCGAGGATGCGGCGCAAATGGTGCACCACCACCAGAGCCACCCTTCAGGCCTGCTGCGCATCAATGCGCCGATGGTGTTCGGCATCATGGAAGCCGGCAAGTGGCTGCCGGAATTCATGCGCAGCTATCCCGACCTCAAGGTCGACTTCGTGTGCAATGACCGTTTCGTGGACCTGATTGCCGAAGAGTTCGACGTCGGGTTGCGCATCACGCGTACGCTCCCGGATTCCACGCTGGTCGCCAAACGCCTGTGCGCCAGCGACATGGTATTGGTCGCCGCGCCTGCCTACGTGAAACGGTACGGCGCGCCGCGCACTCCCGCTGACCTGGCGGCCCATAACTACATGGCGTATTCGCTGGCGCTGCAGACTACCGAACTGACTTTTTCCGGTCCGGACGGTGCGCTGTCCAATGTGGCCGTCAACGGTAATTTGCAGTCCAATACCGGCATGGTGGTATGCGATGCGGTACGCGCCGGCATGGGAATTACCGCCTCGGCTACCTTCGTCGTATGTGAAGACCTGCGGCGTGGCGACCTGGTGCAGCTTTTGCCCGACTACCAGTTGCACTCACGCGACCTGTATGCGCTCTATCCGCAAAACCGCCACATGTCGCCCAAGGTGCGCGCCTTCGTCGACTTCGTCGGCGACTACTATGCCCGGAACTGCTGGGCGTTCTGAATATCGCTTATCCGGCACAAATAAAAACCCGCTGCAAACGTCGTTGCAGCGGGTTTTTATTTTGGGGAATGCGTTTACTTCTTTTCGACCGGCACCAGGTCGAAATGATCCGCCTGATATTGGAACAGCACGCAATCGTCGCCCTTTTCACAGCCGCTGTAATGCGGCATGCGCGCCGGCAGGTTATAGAAGGAACCAGCCGGGTATTGGATACGCTTGCCATCGATCACGGCGTAGAAGGTGCCCTTCAGGACCACCGTCGGCAGGTTCTGCGTATGCAGGTGGTAAGGATTGTCCTTGCCGGCCGGGAAGATCACGAAGGCGTCGTAAGGACCCTTGCCGGTGATGCTGCCGCGTACGTCGGCAACCTTGATGCCGCCGGTCCCAGGCAGTTCGCGCCATTGCAGTTCGGATGCGGGGAACGAGACCAGCGGTTGCGCCTTGGCTTCGGCTTTCCTGGCGTCGGCGGCCACGGTGGCGGAAGCGGCAGCGAGGCCGGCGATCAGCAGGGTTGCGGTAACGATACGTTTCATGTTGGTGTACTCCTTCAGTTGGGTGGATAAAACAAGAAGAAAGACAACGTCCTGTTCGGGTCAGGCCACGTCCATGTCGAGGATGTCGTTGGTGTTGAGCACGCTGCCGAAGGTATCGGCGATGCCGACCAGCGATGCGCGGTGCAGCGCGTCGTGTGCAATGACGCTGCCGTCCGGCGACGCGATGTCGCGCGTGGCGCAGGCATCGGCGGCTACGATTACTTCGAATCCGGCCGGCGCCGCATCGCGGGCCGCACCTGCCACGCAGGCATGGGTCATCAGGCCGGTGATCAGCAAGGTCTTGATGCCGGCAGCCTTGAGTTGTGCGTCGATATCGGTGCCCTGGAAGACGCTGACATTGGCTTTCTTGACCAGGTGGTGATGCGCTGCCGGCTGGATGTCGGCGTGGATAGCGACGGTGGCGCCGTCTTCAGCGAAGATCGGCGTGCCGGCCGGCGTTACATGCTGCACATGGAACACCGGCATGCGGTGGCGGTCGGCCATGGCAACCAGCCGCTTGGCGTTGGCCAGCGCAGCACGGCCATCGGGGATCGGCATCATGCCGGTGAAGTATTCGTTCTGGAAATCGATGACCAGCAGGGCGGTGCTGGCGGCCTCAAGCGACACCGGGACGAGTGCGCCGGCGATGCTGCGGATGGTGGGATGCGACATGTTCTGCTCCTGGTTGATTGACGACAGGACGCAGCATAGTCAGGCGCTCGCGTGCCGCACAGTAGCTGCACACGACAAGACCTGTGCTGAAAACGCACAAATCAGGAAGGACGGGTTTCAGGAAGGAGGGGCTTTGCCTCAGTCGGGGATCGGCAGCGGGCTGGCCGGTTTGATCTCCTCCATACACACCATCGAGCGCACGCCGGCCACGCCCGGCACCTGCATCAGGCGGTCGGTAAGGAAGGAGGACAGGCTTTTGAGGTCGACCGCGGCCACCTTGAGCAGGTAATCGAAGTCGCCTGAAATGGTGTAGCACTCCAGGATTTCCGGGAATTGCCGGATCGCTTTTTCCACACTGCGCACCTGCTTGAATTGTTCGCGCGCCAGCGAGAGGCTGACGAAGGCGATCACGCCCAGCCCCAGCGCGGCCGGCTCGACCTGGGCCGCATAGCCGCGGATCACGCCTTCCTGCTCCAGCCGCTGCACGCGGCGGTAGCACTGCGGAGGCGACAGGTTCACCTTGTCCGACAATTCGACATTGCTGGCGCGGCCGTTCTGCTGCAAGGTTTCCAGAATAATGCGGTCGAAACGATCGAATTTTTCCATGATGATGGATTTTTAGAATGAATCGTTCATATTTTAGTATTTAAAGGAATAAAAACGAACAGTAATTTCATTCTGTTGAAACTATCATGTATCCATGGAATCAATTGGCGGTGCCGGGCGGATCTTGCCGCAAAGGCTGCGCCAATGTGCATGGGAGGCAATATGAATGCCCGCATCGGTAACCTGCACATCGCATTGGAACAACGCTATTGCGCGCACAACTACGCACCGCTGCCGGTAGTGCTTAGCCGGGGGCACGGTGTCTGGCTGTGGGACGACCAGGGGCATCGCTACATGGACATGATGTCGGCCTATTCGGCCGTCAGCTTCGGCCATGCCAACGTCGCGCTGGTGGAAGCGTTGACGCAGCAGGCGCAGCGTCTCTCGGTGACTTCGCGCGCCTTCTACAGCGACCGGCTGGGGCTGTTCCTGCAACGCCTGTGCGAGATGACAGTAATGGAACGCGCGCTGCCCATGAACAGCGGCGCCGAGGCGGTGGAGACGGCCATCAAGGCTGCGCGCAAATGGGCCTACAAGCGCAAGGGCGTGGCCGATGGCCGTGCGCGCATCGTGGTGTGCCGCGGCAACTTCGCAGGCCGCACCACCACCATTGTCGGTTTCTCGTCGGAGGCGCAGTACCGTGACGGCTTCGGCCCTTTCGACGGCGGCTTCGACAGCGTGCCGTTCGGCGATGCCGCCGCACTGGAAGCGGCCATCACGCCCGATACCGCCGCCTTCCTGGTCGAGCCCATCCAGGGCGAAGGCGGCATCATCGTGCCGCCCGAGGGTTACCTGCGGCAATGCCGCGAAATTTGTACGCGCCATCGCGTCCTGATGATTTGCGATGAGGTGCAGACCGGGCTGGGGCGTACCGGCAGGCTGCTGGCTTGCGACCACGAAGGCGTCCGGCCCGATGGCTTGGTGCTGGGCAAGGCGCTGGGCGGCGGCTTGTTGGCGGTGTCGGCTTTCCTCGCATCGAGCGAGGTGATGGATGTGTTTTCCCCGGGCGACCATGGCAGTACCTTCGGCGGTAACGCGCTGGCGGCGGCAGTCGGCTTCAAGGCGCTGGAGCTGCTGCAGGATGGCGCCCTGGCGGCCAATGCCGAGCGGCTCGGGAGGCGTTTGCGCGAGGGCTTGCGCGCCATCGGCCATCCGGCGATCCGCGAGGTGCGCGGCAAGGGTTTGCTGATCGGCATGGATCTCGATCCCCATGTGATCGGTGCGCGGGCGTTTTGCGAACGCCTGATGGCGCACGGCATTCTGTCCAAGGAAACCCACGAAACCGTGGTGCGCTTCGCGCCGCCGCTGGTGATCGACGACGAACAGATCGATACCGCCTTGCGCGCCATCGGCGAGGTTTTCCATGAAATCCCGCTAGTCCAACCACAAGGAGAATCAACATGAAGCCGCAACGCCACGAGGTCTTCCTGATGTGCCCGCCAGGACACTTCGAAGTGTCCTATGTGATCAATCCCTGGATGGAAGGCAATGTCGCGCTTGGCGACCAGGCACTGGCCGCCCGGCAGTGGCAGGCGCTGCGCGACGGGCTGGGGCAGGTGGCCGAGGTACGCGAGATGCCGTCCGCCGCCGGCCTGCCGGACATGGTATTTACCGCCAACGGCGGCCTGGTGCTGGAGGACAAGGTGGTGCTGTCGCGCTTTCGCCATGCCGAGCGCCAGGGGGAGGAAGCGCATTTCGCCGGATGGTTCGCGGAACAGGGTTTGCGCGTGCTGCGCATGCCTGATGCGATCGCCTTCGAAGGCGCCGGCGACGCCTTGCTGGACCGGCAGTCCGAACTGCTATGGATGGGGTACGGCCATCGCACCGACGTGCGTGCTGCGCCGTTGATCGCCGGCTGGCTGGACATCGAAGTGCAATCGCTGCAACTGGCCGATCCGCGCTTCTATCATCTGGATACCTGTTTCTGTCCGCTCGAAGGCGGCCATGTGATGTACTACCCGGCCGCGTTCGATGCCGCTTCGCAAAAGGCGATCTCCTGCCGGGTGCCGCAGCAGCGGCGCATTGTCGTCGGCGAGCAGGATGCACTGGATTTCGCCTGCAATACCGTCAATGCCGGCCGCCATGTGTTCCTGAACCGGGCCTCGCCGCCATTGCGCACACAGCTGGAGGACAAGGGATTCGAGGTGCATGAGACACCGTTGTCCGAATTCATGAAGGCTGGCGGCGCCGCCAAGTGCCTGACCCTCAAGTTGACGGAACCGCGCCGGCGCGCGGCCAATGCCGGCCGGCTGGCGGAGGGGACGGTGCGCTTGTCGGCGTAAGGCTTACCTGCCGATCACCAGCGGCAGGTGGCGCCAGAACAGTTCCGCGCCCAGATGCACCTTGTCTTGCCAGTCGCTGGCCGAATCGTCGTCGGCGCCGTCGGTGATGAACTTGAAGGCGCGCCAGGGCACGCCGAAGTGGCGGCACACGCGGGCGATGGCGAACAGCTCCATGTCCACCAGGTCGATCTTCTGCTGCAGCAGCCAGTCGTCGGTGGCGGTGACGAAGCTGTCGCCGGTGCCGCACACCACACCGGGATAGCCCGATTCCAGCCGCGCCGGCTGCTCGGTTTCGCTCACCAAGGGCGTGACGCCGCGCGGCGCCAGCGGCATGGCCATCATGTCGCGCTGGACTACGGCGGCCACTTCCAGCAGGCCATCGTGCAGAGGGTCGATCTTGCCGGCGGTGCCGAAGTTGATCACCAGCTCGGGTTTGCCGGCCAGGATGCGCTGGGCCGTGTGCAGGGCGGCATTGACCTTGCCGACGCCGCAGTAGACCACTTCCACGTTGGGAGGGGCATCGGCGGCGTCGAGTTCGCTTTCAAGGGCGGCGAGGATGACGATGCGGGAGAACGGGTTCGAAGGCTGTGACATGGGATGTTGTTGTTTTGAAATGTTGCGATCTTGCCGGGCGCAAGCGCCCGCCGCTGGGGAAGGATAGCCCCTTTGGCGTATAATTTAGCCATATTTTTTCGCCCTAAAACCGGCCCTGCGACGGCCGTTTTTTTTGTCCCGGCTCCGGGACATGGCGCATTTCCGCTCCAAGACGAGAACCAGCCAGATGAAGCCAAACGAACTCTGCCAGACCGAATTGCTGTTGCGCGACCTGATGTCCAAGCGCATCCTGATCCTCGATGGCGCCATGGGCACCATGATCCAGCAGTACAAGCTGACCGAGGAAGATTACCGTGGCGAGCGTTTCGCCGACTTCAGCGTTCCCGACAAGGAGCTTTTCGTCAAAGGCAACAACGAGTTGCTGTCCCTGACCCAGCCGCACATCATCCAGGAAATCCACGAGCAGTACCTGGCGGCCGGTGCCGACCTGATCGAAACCAATACCTTCGGCGCCACCGGCGTCGCCCAGGACGATTACCACATGGCCCATCTCGTCTACGAGATGAACCTGAAGTCGGCCCAGCTCGCGCGTGCCGCCTGCGACAAGTATTCGACGCCCGACAAGCCGCGTTTCGTGGCCGGCGCCCTCGGCCCCACGCCCAAGACCGCCTCGATCTCGCCGGACGTCAACGACCCGGCCGCGCGTAACGTCACCTTCGACCAGTTGGTGGCCTCGTATCTGGAGCAGACCCGCGCGCTGGTCGAGGGCGGTTCCGATGTGCTGCTGGTCGAAACCATTTTCGACACGCTCAACTGCAAGGCCGCGCTGTTCGCCATCGACACCTTCTTCGAAGAGTCAGGCAAGCGCCTGCCGATCATGATTTCCGGCACCGTCACCGATGCCTCCGGCCGTATCCTTTCCGGCCAGACCGTGACCGCGTTCTGGAACTCGATCCGCCACGCGCGCCCGCTGACGGTGGGCCTGAACTGCGCGTTGGGTGCGGCGCTGATGCGTCCCTACGCGGAAGAATTGTCCAGGATCGCCGACACCTACGTTTGCATCTACCCCAATGCCGGCCTGCCCAACCCGATGAGCGACACCGGCTTCGACGAGACGCCGGACGTCACGTCTGCGCTGTTGAAGGAGTTCGCCGAAAGCGGTTTCGTCAACGTCGCCGGCGGCTGTTGCGGTACTACGCCGCCGCACATCAAGGCGATTGCCGAAACCGTGGCGTCGATCGCGCCGCGCAAGATTCCCGAGACCACGCATGAAATGCGCCTGTCGGGCCTGGAGCCGTTCACCATCAATGACGAATCGCTGTTCGTCAACGTCGGCGAACGCACCAATGTCACCGGCTCCAAGGCCTTCGCCCGCCTGATCCTCAACGAGCAGTACGACGAGGCGCTGGCCGTGGCGCGCCAGCAGGTCGAGAACGGCGCGCAGATCATCGACATCAACATGGACGAGGCGATGCTCGATTCGGTCGCCGCCATGACGCGCTTCCTCAACCTGATCGCTTCCGAGCCCGACATCGCGCGCGTGCCCATCATGATCGACTCCTCCAAGTGGGAAGTCATCGAAGCCGGCCTGAAGTGCGTGCAAGGCAAGTCCATCGTCAATTCCATCTCGATGAAGGAAGGCGAGGCGAAGTTCCTGCATGAGGCCAAGCTGTGCCGCCGCTACGGCGCGGCCGTGATCGTGATGGCCTTCGACGAGGTCGGCCAGGCCGACACCTTCGCCCGCAAGACCGAGATCTGCGAGCGCGCCTACCGCCTGCTGGTGGACAAGGTCGGCTTCCCGCCGGAAGACATCATCTTCGACCCCAACATCTTCGCGGTGGCTACCGGTATCGAAGAGCACAACAACTACGCGGTGGACTTCATCGAAGCCACCCAGTGGATCCACGACAACCTGCCTTATGCCAAGATCAGCGGCGGCGTGTCCAACGTGTCCTTCAGTTTCCGCGGCAACGACCCGGCGCGCGAGGCGATCCACACCGTGTTCCTGTACCACGCCATCAAGGCCGGCATGACCATGGGCATCGTCAACGCCGGCATGATCGGCGTCTACGACGACCTGCCGGCCGAACTGCGCGAGGCGGTCGAGGATGTGGTGCTCAACCGCCGCCCCGATGCGACCGAACGCATGATCGAGATCGCCGCCACCCTCAAGGCTGGCGACAAGAAGGAAGAGGCCACGCTGGAGTGGCGCGGCGAGTCGGTGGAAAAGCGCCTGGCGCATGCGCTGGTGCACGGCATCACCCAGTGGATCGTGGAAGACACCGAAGAGGCGCGCCAGAACCTGCTCAAGTCAGGCGGCCGCCCTATCCACGTGATCGAAGGCCCGCTGATGGACGGCATGAACGTGGTCGGCGACCTGTTCGGCCAGGGCAAGATGTTCCTGCCGCAGGTGGTGAAGTCGGCGCGCGTGATGAAGCAGGCGGTGGCCCACCTGGTCCCCTTCATCGAGGAAGAGAAACGCCTGCAGGAAATCGAAACCGGCGTGGTGGCCAAGCCCAAGGGCAAGATCGTGATCGCCACCGTCAAGGGCGACGTGCACGACATCGGCAAGAACATCGTCACCGTAGTCCTCCAGTGCAACAACTTCGAGGTGGTCAACATGGGCGTGATGGTGCCGTGCTCGCAGATCCTGGCCAAGGCCAAGGAAGAGAATGCAGACATCATCGGCCTGTCCGGCCTGATCACGCCTTCGCTGGAAGAGATGGCCTACGTCGCCAAGGAAATGCAGCGCGACCCGTATTTCAGCGGCGTGAAAATGCCGCTGCTGATCGGCGGCGCCACCACTTCGCGTGCGCACACCGCAGTCAAGATCGCGCCGAATTATGAAGGCCCGGTGGTCTACGTGCCGGACGCTTCGCGCGCGGTGTCGGTGGCGCAATCGCTGCTCACGCCCGAGCAGAAGGACCAGTACATTGCCGATATCAATACCGACTACGAGCGCATCCGCGAGCAGCACGCCAATAAGAAGGCAGTGCCGATGCTGGCGCTGGCGGCCGCACGCGCCAACAAGACCCAGCTGGATTTCGCGCCGGTCAAGCCAAAGTTCATCGGCCGCCGCGTGTTCAAGAACGTCGACCTGGGGATGCTGGCCAACTATATCGACTGGGGCCCGTTCTTCCAGACCTGGGATCTGGCCGGGCCTTACCCTGCCATCCTCAAGGATGAAGTGGTGGGCGAAGCCGCCTCCAAGGTGTTCGAGGAAGCCCAGGCCCTGCTCAAGAAGGTGATCGATGGCCGCTGGCTGACCGCCAACGGCGTGGTGGCGCTGCTGCCGGCCAATACCGTCAACGACGACGATATCGAAATCTATACCGACGACTCGCGCAGCCAGGTCGCCTTCACTTACTACGGCACCCGCCAGCAGACCGAGAAGCCGGTGGTGGATGGCGTGGCGCGTCCCAACCAGTGCCTGTCGGACTTCATCGCACCCAAGGCGTCGGGCGTTGCCGATTACATCGGCATGTTCGCCGTGACGGCCGGCCTGGGCATCGAGAAGTACGAGAAGCGTTTTGAGGATGCCCATGACGATTATTCCTCGATCATGCTCAAGGCCCTGGCCGACCGCCTGGCCGAGGCCTTTGCCGAATACCTGCACGAACGTGTGCGCAAGGATTTGTGGGGCTATGTGCCGGACGAGTCGCTGACCAACGCCGAACTGATCAAGGAACAATACCTCGGCATCCGCCCGGCGCCGGGCTATCCGGCCTGTCCGGAGCATACGGTCAAGGTGGATGCCTTCCGCGTCATGCAATGCGAGGAAATCGGCATGCAGCTCACCGAGTCGTACGCCATGTTCCCGGGCGCGGCGGTGTCGGGCTTCTACTTTGCACATCCGCAGTCCAAGTACTTCGTGGTCGGCAAGATCGGCGAAGACCAAGTGGAAGACATGGCCCAACGGCGCGGCGTGCCCAAGGAAGAGATCGAGCGCTGGCTGGCGCCCAATCTCTAAGAACCTGAATGCGCTATTGAATTCGTATACCGTCCTGCTATCATCCTGCGCCATGATCGATTCCGCCGACAACGCCACCCATCCGCTGCCCGTGACCGGGGCCACGCGCCTGCACTTTTCAGATGCCTCGCGCAGCACCTTTACGGTAGACCTCGGCCAGGACTTGCTGGGCGACTGGATTCTGACCCAGACCTGGGGCGGCACGCAGATGCAGCGCGGCGGCGGCAAGCGCATCGTGGTCGACGGCCATGAAGCGGGCCTGCTGATGCTGCAGAAGATCGCGCAGAAGAAAGAGCGCAACGGTTATGACCAGGTGCATCCGTATCATGTGCGTTCGCATTGGCTGTAACGCTTCGCCGTCAGCTTCTGACAAAGGCCGTCCGTTGGGCGGCCTTTGTTTTTTTGGCCTCTTCCGCATGGCCTTGGCGGAGATGCGATCCAGTGCTTTGCTTGCTGTTGCGCGCAGTCTGATGTGGCGCCTGCAGCCAAAATGCCACCGTGTTAGTCTGTGCAGCTCACGCCGCCACCCGGGCGGCATGATGTCGAAACGATAAAAACAACAAGCGCGCCGGCCTCATCTTCAATATAAGAATACGGAGAAAAACAGTGGATTCCAGTCCATCCATCCAGGCGGCAAGCCTGCATCAGGTCGATTCGCCTTACGCCGCCATGCGGCTCTTCATCACGCTGATCCTGATGATCGTCGGCGCCAGCGGCATGTATGTAGTGGCGGTGGTGCTGCCGGAGGTGCAGGCCGATTTCGGCGTCGAGCGTGGCATGGCCTCGTTGCCGTACACGCTGACAATGCTGGGGGTGGGCGTAGGCGGCATGATGATGGGACGCCTGGCCGACAAGGCCGGCATTACCGTACCGCTGATGCTGGGCGGCGCCTGTCTCGGTGGCGGGTTTATCGTGGCGGCGCTGGCGCCCAATATCTGGGCCTTCATGGCGGCGCACTGTATCCTGATCGGCCTGCTCGGCACGTCGGCGACCTTTTCGCCGCTGGTGGCCGATACCTCCTTGTGGTTCCTCAAGCGGCGCGGCATTGCTGTCGCGGTATGCGCCAGCGGCAATTATCTGGGCGGCGCCATCTGGCCGCCGATCGTGCAGCATTTCGTCGGCGTGGTGGGCTGGCGGCAAACCTATATCGGGTTGGGCATCTTCTGCGCCGTTGTCATGTGCTTGCTGGCCTTGCTGATGCGTGCGCGTCCGCCGTCGCTGGCGACGGGCGTCAATACCGCGCGCGCCGGCGCCGGCAACCGACCCTTCGGCTTGTCCACCCGCCAGGCGCAACTGCTGTTGTGCGTGGCCGGCGTGGCCTGTTGCGTGGCGATGGCGATGCCGCAGGTGCATATCGTCGCCTATTGCGGCGACCTCGGTTTCGGTCCTGCACGCGGCGCGCAGATGCTGTCGCTGATGCTGGCCTGCGGGGTGGTGAGCAGGCTGGTGTCGGGTGCGATTTGCGACCGGATCGGCGGCTTGCGCACGCTGCTGCTGGGTTCTGTCTTGCAATGCGTGTCGCTGCTGCTGTTCCTGCCGTTTGACGGGCTGGCTTCCCTGTACGTGATTTCGGCGCTGTTCGGCCTGTTCCAGGGCGGCATCGTGCCATCCTATGCGATTATCGTGCGCGAGTATTTCCCGGCGGCCGAGGCCGGGCAGCGCGTGGGCGCGGTCATCATGTGCACCATGTTCGGCATGGCGCTGGGCGGCTGGATGTCGGGCAAGATCTTCGACCTCACCGGTTCCTATCACGCGGCGTTTGCCAATGGCATAGGCTGGAACCTGGTCAACCTTTCCATTGCATTCCTGTTGCTCATGCGGGTGCGCGGCGCTCGCCTGAAGACGGCCTGAGCGCCGTTCAGGGGGCGGGGGCCGTCCGTTGCGGTTGGCATCCTGGCGGCTTTCCGCTACGCTTGTGGATGGCGAGAAATTTGCGCCATCCCGATAACGATTTGCCACCCTCCCTGCGTCCAGCATGTTGATCCTGTTCCTCAAAGCGGCCATCCTGATCCCGATCACGCTGCTGCCGATCCTGAACCCGCTTGGCATCGCCCCGGTGTTCGCCAACTTGCTGGGCAATGTCAGCCGCAAGACGGAAAAGAAGATCGCGCGCCAGGTGGCGATCAATTGCTGGTTCATGCTGGTGGGGGCGATTTTCATCGGTTCGCACGTGCTGTCGTTCTTCGGTATTTCGCTGCCTATCGTGCGTGTCGGCGGCGGCTTGCTGGTGGCGGTATCGGGCTGGAAACTGCTCTCCAACAACAGCCAGGACTCGGCCATTCCCAACCAGGTGGCCAAAACCTACGACGAAGACCTGCCGGATGAGGAAATCAAGGCCCGCAGTTTCTATCCGCTGAGTTTTCCATTGACCGTCGGGCCAGGCACCATCGCGGCATCGATCACGCTGGGCGCGAACACGCCCACGCGTTTGCTGGACTGGGTGATTTCGGTGGGGAGTGCGGCCTTCGGCGCGGCGCTGACCGCGCTGGCGATTTTCCTGTGCTACAACTATGCGCAAAAGCTGGTGAACCTGATGGGGCGCCTGGGTACGATGGTGGTATTGCGCTTGTCGGCGTTCATCTTGTTGTGCATCGGTATCCAGATCTTCTGGTCGGGCGCGGCGGCCTTGCTGGCGGAGGCCGGCATCAGTGGCGTAGCGCCTTGAGAACCTGTTCCTGGGGTTGATGGCTGATTATTTCAGCCAGCCTAGTTCATCCAGCGCATCCTGCACCAGTTCCAGCCGCACCAAGGGATTGTTCAGCGCCAGCAGCGCTTGCTTTATCTCGACCGGCACCGGCATCATCTCGGCCCAGCGGTTGGCGACCCAGCCGCAATCGTTGAGCTTGAACGGTGGGGCGATCGGTATCTCACTCTCCGGCAAGCCCTGGCGCATCACCGATTGCAGCAGATGCTCCAGCGCTTGCGATGTGTTCATCAGTTCTTCGGGAATTGCCACCGCATGGTCGGCTTCCATCATCTCCACTTCGGCCGTCCATAGCCCATGCTTTTGCTGCTCCGCCTGCAGGATGCGAAAGCGCGCGGCGCCGCTGCAGGCAATGCGCATCAGGCCCGCCGAGGGGGTGGACCATTCGTTGATGCTGGCTATCGTCCCGACGCCGACGAAACGCTCCATGTGGCCCGGCCGGCGCACTTCGGAACCTTCCGTCAGCGCCACCACGCCGAAGCTGCTGCCCTCGGCAACGCATTTTCCGATCATGTCGAGGTAGCGCACTTCGAAGATCTGCAAGGGCAGGCGGCCATCGGGAAACAAGGTGCTGGCCAGCGGAAACAGCGGGATGGTCTGGGTCGAAATCGGTGGGCGGGGTGCGGCGGGCATAGTCAGTTTCGCGCAAGCGCATGCACGGTCATGTGCGCAGCATATACCGGTTTTCCGCCACGCATTCGTAGCGCTGCACGATATAGCCGTTGTCGTCCACGCTCTCCAAGTAGACGTCGAATTGCCATAGCCGCGCCATGTGGCGCAACACTTCGTTGGTGCTGTCGCCCAGCGAGCGGCCGTCGCTGCGGAAATGGCGCAGCGTCAGGCTGCGGTTGCCGCGCGTGTTGACCGACCATACCTGGATATTGGGCTCGCGGTGGTTGATGTCGTACTGGCGCGAGAGCGCCTGGCGCACATACTGGTAGCCGCGCTCGTTGTGGATGGCCGAGACTTCCATTTCGCTGCGGGCCTCGTCGTCGAGCACCGCGAACATGCGCATATCGCGCATCAGCTTGGGCGACAGGTACTGCGCCACGAAGCTCTCATCCTTGAAATTGCGCATCACGTGGTGCAGGGTTTCCAGCCAATCGCGGCCGGCGATGTCGGGAAACCACTCGCGGTCCTCATTGGTCGGGTCTTCGCAGATGCGGCGGATGTCGCTCATCATCGAAAAGCCCAGTGCATACGGGTTGATGCCGTTGTAATAGGGCTTGGTGATGGGCGGCTGGAACACCACGTTGCTGTGCGAATGCAGGAACTCCATCATGAAGCCGTCGGTCAGCCGGCCCTGGTCGTACAGTGTATTCAGCAGCGTGTAATGCCAGAACGTGGCCCAGCCTTCGTTCATCACCTGGGTCTGGCGCTGCGGATAAAAATACTGGCCGACCTTGCGCACGATGCGCACCACTTCGCGTTCCCAGGGCTCCAGCAGCGGCGCATTCTTTTCGGCGAAGTACAGCAGGTTCTCCTGCGGTTCCGGCGGGAAGCGTTCTTCGACCAGCGCAGTGGCCGCTTCCTTCTTCGCCGGCAGTGTGCGCCACAATTCATTGACCTGCGACTGCAGGTAGGTTTCGCGCTCGCGCTGGCGCGCCCGTTCCTGGGACAGCGACAGGTGTTGCGGGCGCTTGTAGCGGTCCACGCCGTAGTTCATCAGGGCATGGCAGGAGTCCAGCAGTTCCTCGACCCGCTCGAAACCATGTCTTTCCTCGCACTCGGCGATGTAGTTGCGGGCGTACACCAGGTAGTCGATGATGGCGCTGGCATCGGTCCACAGCTGGAACAGGTAGTTGCCTTTGAAAAAGGAATTGTGGCCATAGGCCGCGTGCGCGATGACCAGCGCCTGCATGGTCATCGTGTTTTCTTCCATCAGGTAGGCGATGCAGGGATCGGAGTTGATCACGATTTCATAAGCCAGGCCCATCTGGCCGCGCTTGTAGTCGCGCTCGGTCAGCATGAAATGCTTGCCGTAGGACCAGTGCCGGTAGTTCACCGGCATGCCGTGCGAGGCGTAGGCATCCATCATCTGCTCGGCCGAGATGATCTCCAGCTGGATCGGATAGATGTCCAGCTTGTATCCCGCCGCCACGCGTGCGATCTCGTCGTTGTAGCGTTCGATCAGGTCGAAGGTCCAGTCCGACGGGCAGGGCAGCGGATCGTACTTGAAGCGGCTGTTCATGCATGCACCTGTTTTTCAAAGAGTTCGCGGAACACCGGGTAGATCTCGGCAGCCGATTGCACCTTCTTCATGGCGAAGTGCGGGTGCGAATCGATCAGTTGCAGGTACTCGGTCCACAGGTTTTGTTCCGGCTCGGCCACCTGGATGTAGGCGAAGTAGCGCGTCAGCGGCAGGATGGCGTTTTCCAGGAGCTCACGGCACTTGGGAGAGTCGTCGTTCCAGTTGTCGCCGTCGGATGCCTGGGCGCCGTAGATGTTCCATTCGCTGGGGGGATAGCGTTTGGTGATGATGTCGTGCATCAGTTCCAGCGCGCTGGAGACCACGGTGCCGCCGCTTTCCTGCGAATGGAAGAAGGTCTCCTCGTCGACTTCGTCGGCGCGCGTGTGGTGGCGGATGAACACCACCTCGATGTGCTCGTAATTGCGCGTCAGGAACAGGTAAAGCAGGATGAAGAAGCGCTTGGAGAGATCCTTGCGCTGCTCGTCCATCGAGCCCGAAACGTCCATCACGCAGAACATCACGGCGCGGCTGGACGGCTGCGGCTGGCGCACGCGGTTGACGTAGCGCAGGTCGAACGGGTCGATGAAGGGAATGCGCCAGATACGCGAGCGCACATGGTGGATCTCTTCTTCCAGCAACTTGATTTCCGGCAGATGCTCGTTCGGATTGCGGTTGAGTTCGTTCAACTGCTCTTCAAGTTCCTCCAGCTTGCTCTGCAGCGGCGCCCCCAGCGCGATGCGCCGTCCCAGCGAGCTGCGCAGCGAGCGCACGATATCGATGTTGGTGGGCGACCCATCCACCGAATAGCCGGCACGCATGTTCTTCCAGTTGGGAAGCGTCATCAGGTTGGTTTCCACCAGCCGCGGCAGCTCCAGGTCTTCGAAGAAGTACTGCATGAATTCTTCACGCGTCAGTTCGAAGGTGAAGTCATCTTCTCCTTCGCCCTCGTTGCTGGCGGCGCTGCCGCCTTCACCGCCGCCGCCGTTTTGGCGCGGGATGCGGTCGCCCTGCAGGTAATCCTGGTTGCCCGGATGCACGGCCTCGCGCCGGCCGCCCTTGCCGTGATGGAAGAAGGGCTCCGAGACATCCTTGCGCGGAATGCTGATGCTTTTGGATTGTTCGAGATCGGTGATGCTGCGGTCGCGGATCGCATCCGCCACCGAGCGTTGGATATGCCCACGGAAACGCCGCAGGAAGCGCTCCCGGTTGGCAATGCCCTTGTTTTTGCCAGCTAGCCTACGGTCGATAATCTGATGCAGCACTGTCCGTTCTCCTGCTGGTCCTCAGCGGGCGGGCTGTCGCGGCAGTCTTTGCAGACAGCCCGAATGTGTTGCCGGCGCACACCGGTCGCTGAAGAACCGGTGCGCGCCAAACGCGGCTTAAGACGACTTGCGCACGCGCAGATACCATTCGCACAGCAGGCGCACCTGCTTGGGCGTGTAACCCTTGCTGACCATGCGGTTGACGAAATCTTCGTGCTTTTGCATTTCTTCCGTGGAGCCCTTGGCATTGAAGGAGATGACCGGCAGCAGGTCTTCGGTGTTGGAGAACATCTTCTTCTCGATCACCACGCGCAGTTTTTCGTAGCTGGTCCACAGCGGGTTCTTGCCGCCGTTGTTGACCCGTGCGCGCAGCACGAAGTTGACGATCTCGTTGCGGAAGTCCTTGGGATTGCTGATGCCGGCAGGCTTCTCGATCTTTTCCAGTTCGGCGTTGAGCGCCGCGCGGTCGAAGCTCTCGCCGGTGTCGTGGTCGCGGTATTCCTGGTCCTGGATCCAGAAGTCGGCGTAGGTCACATAGCGGTCGAACACGTTCTGGCCGTACTCCGAATACGATTCCAGGTAGGCGGTCTGGATTTCCTTGCCGATGAATTCGGCGTAGCGCGAGGCCAGCGTGTCTTTCACGAAGGACAGGTATTTCTGTTCGACCTCCTGCGGGAACTGCTCACGCTCGATCTGCTGTTCCAGCACATACATCAGGTGCACCGGGTTGGCCGCCACTTCGGTGCTGTCGAAATTGAACACGCGCGAGAGGATCTTGAACGCGAAGCGCGTCGAGATGCCGGTCATGCCTTCGTCGACGCCGGCGTAGTCGCGGTATTCCTGGTACGACTTGGCCTTGGGGTCGGTGTCCTTCAGGTTTTCGCCGTCATACACCTGCATCTTGGAGAACAGGCTGGAGTTTTCCGGCTCTTTCAGGCGTGTCAGGATGGAGAACTGCGCCATCATCTTCAGCGTGCCGGGGGCGCATGTGGCCTTGGCCAGCGATGAGGTGCGGATCAGTTTCTCGTAGATCTTGATTTCTTCGGACACGCGCAGGCAATACGGCACCTTGACGATGAAGATGCGGTCCAGCAGCGCCTCATTGTTCTTGTTGTTGCGGAAGGCCTTCCATTCCGATTCGTTGGAGTGGGCCAGGATCACGCCGTCGAAGGGGATCGCGCCGAAGCCCTCGGTGCCCTTGAAGTTGCCTTCCTGTGTCGCGGTCAGCAGCGGGTGCAGCACCTTGATCGGCGCCTTGAACATTTCGACGAATTCCAGCAGGCCCTGGTTGGACAGGCACAGGCCGCCCGAGTAGCTGTAGGCGTCGGCGTCGTCCTGCGAATACTGCTCCAGCTTGCGGATATCGACCTTGCCTACCAGTGTGGAGATGTCCTGGTTGTTCTCGTCGCCCGGCTCGGTCTTGGAGATGGCGATCTGGCGCAGGATGGAGGGGTAGCGCTTGACTACGCGGAACTGGCGGATGTCGCCGTTGTATTCATGCAGGCGCTTGACCGCCCACGGGCTCAGGACCGGCTTGAGATAGCGGCGCGGGATGCCGTACTGTTCTTCCAGGATGGCGCCGTCTTCGTCGTAGTCGAACAGGCCCAGCGGCGATTCATTGACCGGTGAACCCTTGATGGAATAGAAGGGCACCTGTTCCATGAGCTGTTTGAGGCGTTCGGCGATGGACGATTTGCCGCCGCCGACCGGCCCCAGCAGGTAGAGGATCTGCTTTTTTTCTTCCAGCCCTTGCGCGGCGTGGCGGAAATAGGCGACCACTTGCTCGATGACTTCCTCGGCCCCGTAGAACTCTTTGAAGGCGGGATAAACCTTGATCACCTTGTTGGCAAAGATGCGCGAGAGCAGCGGGTCTTCCCGGGTGTCGACCTTTCCCGGTTCGCCGATGGCCATCAGCATCCGTTCGGCAGCAGATGCATACACCGCCGGATCGTTCTTGCAAAGATTCAGATACTCTTCAAGCGAACATTCTTCTTCTCTGGTCTTGTCGAACCGGCTTGCAAAGCTGCTGTAGATATCCATACCACCTCCGTCGCTTCAGAAAATACGAAACAGATTCATATGTTTGGACTTGCCATCTGCGGTTATCAAAGAACGCGTCGGTGACTCGGGAAGGCGTCATTGCCGAAGTGTTCTTTGAAAGCCGTAGCATCAACAGCGCGATGCAAAAGACCTTGGTTTTTATTCTATTCCTTTTCTCTTTCTGCTACTGATCGATTCGTATGGTCTTTGTTTCAGCATAGGCCGGATTTATTTTCACGTAATGGAAAACACCCTGTGTTTTGCATCTCTTCTTGCAGAAACGGGCTGCCGGCATGCTGTCGGATTGCGCGATGAATCCCCTTTCTCCCATGCTCTCTCAATGTGCAGCAAGGCGTTGCGGTTGACGTTACGGTGCGCTATTTTTGCGCACCACGCCACCAGGAAAAACCTGACCGCCAATATGGAAAAACGGCGCAGCAACGGAGCTTTCGGCCTGCCCTCCAGCCGCGCACGCTTTGCCGGTCTTTTGCGTCACCCATATGCGCGCGCATCCCTCGCTTTAGTTATAGCTGGAATCGTGCCAGATGGGGGACTTCTTGTGCGCGTGTAGCGATATGCTGTGCCGCGATGTGGCCGGCTGCGGCCTGGGCAATGTTCTTTTCGCTGCGTAACAGCGGGGCCTTTTTTGTAACCGCGGCAGGGCAGGTTCGCCAAGTGTTGCTGTTCAGCCTCATTTGCGATGCCTGCGGCGCTGGCGGATCGCAGGCCTTCGGCCGGCATCGGATTTTTCCGCATGTCGATATGCGGGGCATGCATGCTGCTGTGCGATAAAGCGGTTCTTTAATATGAAGACGTGCTGTCGAAATCTTTTAGAACATATTGGGCGGACGGCTTTCAGGCTTGATGGCATGCCGCACGATTGTATTTCCTTGATGCATCATTTTCGTGCGCAGTAGATAGTAATGATAGTTGGTGCAAAAGTAATGACATGGAGGAAACTTTTTTGTGTGAGCCATTGCCTGTTTGGAAAATTTGCCACGCCGGTATGGCCGGACCTGCCTGCCGGACGATCAGGATGCGCCCAAAAGCAGATAAGTCATTGACAGGTAAATGGAAAATGCAGTCTAATTCAGGGTTCACCATCTGAAGAATTGCGCACGGTGCCGTCGCAGTGCTCTTTCAGCTTTCAGCGAGTCGGAATACCAACGTATAAAGACAAGAAGACGCGAAGACAAAGAGGGGCCGACAAATGGTGTCAGCGATGCGGGGCTGCCGTGGTAATGGACAGCAGGGCATCGGTGATGCGGAACAGGCACATTGAAAGCGGTTCCAGAATTCCGATTTATTTTTGCTGTTTGCTGAATAAGCATTCCAACTAAGCGAGTCCAACATGAAACGTACTTACCAACCTTCCGTCGTGCGTCGCAAGCGTACCCACGGTTTCCGCGCTCGTATGGCAACCCGTGGCGGCCGTGCCGTCATCAACGCTCGCCGCGCCAAGGGCCGCAAGCGTCTGGCTGCTGTTTAATCAGCTACGACAGTGCGCTGCTGCATCGCGTGACGGACGTACTTCCTACGCTCTCTACGCTTTTCCCACGCGATCGGCGAATCGTTAAAACGGATGAGTTTTCATCCGTTTTTCGTTTGCGCCCCGTCCATCGTACGGAGCATTTCGTGTTGTACGCGCGCCGCAACAACTTGCCGCATGCCCGCCTGGGTGTGGTGGCGGCCAAGCGTTTTGCACCGCGTGCGGTAACGCGCAATACGATCAAGCGCGCCACGCGGGAACTGTTCCGCCAGGCTTCCTTGCCGGCGGTTGACTGCATCGTGCGTTTGTCCCGGCCTGTGAACACCAAACGGGATGCGGCAACCAACTCGGCGCTCAAGACTGCTTTGCGGGCCGAGCTGACGCAGTTGTTCGCCTTTTTGCCGAACGCGCCAGCGTTTGCCAGGAAATAGGAAGTCGGAAGTGATGAAAACGCCTTTGCTCCTGCTGTTACGTGCCTATAAGCTGGGAGTGAGCCCTTTTCTCGGGCAGAATTGCCGTTTTTATCCCAGTTGTTCCGACTATGCCGCCGAGGCAGTACGTCTGCATGGTGCGCTCAAAGGCAGTTTGCTGGCGGGCAAGCGCTTGTGCAAATGCCATCCCTGGCATCCCGGCGGCCTCGATCCTGTTCCCGGTTCGCCCGGCGCCGCCGATTGCCAGGATGACGGCAAGGCGGCAATTGAGGCTCCCCTGATTTCCCAACGTTCTTCGCCGCAGAGCAGTGCGGCGCGAGTTCCCCCTGCTGTGGCCGCTGACGGTTGCAGTCACTCCTGAACTAACCAATACGCATATGGATATCAAACGTACCGTCCTGTGGGTTGTATTCTCCTTCTCTTTGCTGTTGCTCTGGGATGGCTGGATGCGCCATAACGGACATCAGTCGATGTTCTTCCCATCGGCGAACCAGACTCAGGAGCAGGCAGCCAATCCTGCGGCCCCGGTCGCCAGCCCGTCCGGCTCGCCGGTGCCGCAGGCCGGAACATCGGCGCCTGCCGCAGTTCCCGCCGACGCGTCCGCCGCACCGGCTGGCAAGGGCGAGACCATCACCATCACCACCGACGTGGTCAAGGCCGACATCGACACCCTGGGCGGCGAACTCAAGCGCCTGGAACTGCTCAAGCAGCGCGACGTGGTCGACCCGAGCAAGAACCTGGTGCTGTTCGACTCGGGCGCAACCCACACCTACCTGGCTGAAACCGGCCTGATCGGCGGCGCCTTCCCCAACCACAAGTCGCTGTTTACTGCCAAGCCGGGTGTGCGCACCCTGGACAACGGCAATGAAGTGCAACTGGTGCTGGAAGCCGAACAAGGCGGCGTCAAGCTGACCAAGACCTACACCTTCAAGCGCGACAGCTACCTGATCGACCTCAAGCACACCGTCACCAACGACAGCGGTGCAGCGATCAATCCTTCGCTGTACCTGCAACTGCTGCGCGACGGCAACAAGCCGGGCGGCGAATCGCACTTCTACAGCACCTTTACCGGTCCGGCCGTCTACACCGACGCCAGCAAGTTCCAGAAGATGACCTTCGAGAAGATCGAAGAAGGCAAGGCCGAGCACGCCACCAAGGCCGACAACGGCTGGATCGCGCTGGTGCAGCACTACTTCGTCTCGGCCTTCATCCCGCCGCAGCAGGCGCCGCGCGATATCTTCACCAAGAAGGTCGCCACCAACCTGTACGCGGTCGGCACCATCCTGCCGCTGGGCACCGTGGCGCCTGGCGCTTCGGTGACCATGGACGCCCACCTGTACTCCGGCCCGCAAGAGTCGAAGGTGCTGGAAGCCACCGCTCCCGGCCTGGAACTGGTCAAGGATTATGGCTGGCTGACCCTGATCGCCAAGCCCATCTTCTGGCTGATGACCCACATCCACGCGCTGGTCGGCAACTGGGGCTGGACCATCATCCTGCTGACCGTGCTGATCAAGCTGATCTTCTTCCCGCTGTCGGCCGCTTCGTACCGCAGCATGGCCAAGATGAAGGCGGTCTCGCCGCGCATGCAGGCCATCCGCGAACGCCACAAGGGCGATCCGCAGGCCATGAACCGCGAAATGATGGCGATGTACAAGACCGAGAAGATCAACCCGCTGGGCGGCTGCCTGCCTATCGCGATCCAGATCCCGGTGTTCATCTCGCTGTACTGGGTGCTGCTGGCATCGGTGGAAATGCGCGGCGCGCCGTGGCTGGGCTGGATCCATGACCTGACCGCCCCGGATACGCTGTTCGGCACCATCCCTTACTTCAACATGCCGGTCGGCCTGTTGCCGATCATCATGGCGGGTTCGATGTTCCTGCAGACCAAGCTGAACCCGACCCCGCCGGACCCGGTCCAGGCCAAGGTCATGATGTTCATGCCGCTGGTGTTCTCGTTCATGTTCTTCTTCTTCCCGTCCGGCCTGGTGCTGTACTGGGTGACGAACAACATCCTGTCGATCGCACAGCAATGGGTGATCACCAAGAACATCGAAAAAGGCAAGACCAAGTAATCGGATCGTTGCGCCAATCCCGGTGCGCCGGGACTGATCCTGAAAAAACCCGTGGGAAATCACGGGTTTTTTTTCGGTCGCGAATTCTTCACAGGCCTTAACATTGTGGTTGTGCCGAGTTTTAAGGAAGGGCGGGCACCGCAAAAGCCACTACGACAATAAATGACTCACACGATGACTTTCGATTCCTCTCCTATCGCCGCCATCGCCACCGCACCCGGACGCGGCGGCATCGGCGTAGTCCGCATTTCCGGCAAGAACCTGGCGCCGGTGATTGCCGCGCTGTGCGGCCGCGAGCGCCTGGCGCCGCGCCATGCTACTTATTTGCCGTTCCGCCGTGCCGACGGCAGCCCGATCGACCAGGGCCTGGCGATCCACTTCCCGGCGCCGCATTCCTACACCGGCGAAGACGTGCTGGAACTGCAGGGCCATGGCGGTCCGGTGGTGATGCAGATGCTGCTGGCGCGTTGCCTGGAGGCCGGTGCCGAGATTGGTTTGCGCCTGGCCGAGCCGGGCGAGTTCACCCAGCGTGCCTTCCTCAACGACAAGATCGACCTGGCCCAGGCCGAAGCGGTGGCCGACCTGATCGAGGCCACGACCGAAGCAGCCGCCAAGTCGGCATCCGAATCCTTGAGCGGCGCGTTCTCCAAAGTCATCCATGAACTGGTGGAACAGGTCACCAGTTTGCGCATGCTGGTGGAAGCCACGCTCGACTTCCCGGAAGAGGAAATCGATTTCCTCAAGCAATCCGACGCGCGCGGCCAGCTGGCAAGAATTCGTGCGACCCTGGAAGACGTTTTCAAGCATGCCGCCCAAGGTGCGCTGTTGCGCGACGGCTTGAATGCCGTGCTGGCCGGCAAGCCCAATGTGGGCAAGTCGTCGCTGCTGAACGTGCTGGCCGGATCGGACGTGGCCATCGTCACACCGATCGCCGGCACCACCCGCGACAAGGTCACGCAGACCATCCTGATCGAAGGCATGCCGCTCAACATCATCGACACCGCCGGCATTCGCGAGGCGGGTGAAGACGGCAGCGGCCCCGATGAAGTCGAGCGCATCGGCATCGAGCGCACCTGGGCTGAAGTGGCCAAGGCCGACGTCATCCTGCACATGCTCGACGCCGATCTCGGCCCCACGCTGGAAGATGAGAAGATCACATCGCGCTTCCCTGAAGGCGTGCCCATCGTCCGCATCTGGAACAAGATCGACCGTTCCGGCCACAAGGCCGCGGTGGACCAGATGCCGGATGCGACGCACGTCTATATTTCCGCATCGGAAGGGCAGGGCGTGGACATGCTGCGCGCAGAACTGCTGCGAATCGCCGGATGGCAGCAGACGGTGGAGTCGCGCTATCTCGCGCGCGAACGCCATCTGCTGGCACTGAAGGCGGCCGACGAGCACCTGGCGCACGCAGCCGCACACGCCGCGCTCGACAACGAGGCGGGCGAGCATGCGCTGGACTTGTTCGCGGAAGAGCTGCGCCTGGCGCAGGAGCGGTTGTCGAGCATCACCGGCAAGTTCACGCCGGATGATTTGCTGGGAGTAATTTTCTCGCGCTTCTGTATTGGAAAATAGTGAGTATTCCAGCCATCGAACTGGACGGCTTATTGCTTGGATTTAGCAGCCGCCAAAAGTGCAGCTTTGGGCGGTCTGCTGGAAAGAATGGTTTAGCATCATTGCTCATCAATATCAGATAGAACAGTTGGATCGAGCAATATCGTGTGTTGCTTGGGGTTGCGTTCGCAAATAAATAGATCATCTCGCGGTCCATTCTTCGGGCCGACATTTCGAAGGTTCATTTTAGAGCTGCACCAAGGGCAGGTGGCCGTAAAGCTGTTGAGATACAGTCCGCCTTGAGTATCTGCCTCTAGGTAGTACTTCCGGAATAGGAATGGCTCAAATTTCCTTCGCTTTAAGGTCGCGGAAATAATAAACATAGTGATCGCTATGGCCAGCGAGAATAAAAACAAGGTTGACCATGAGGCGTACTTTGGTTGCGGAAAAGCCGAGAACAGGGTCAAATAAAGTCCAATTAGACTGGCTATCCCGGTGACGATGCCGAAAGCATTAAGGCTTCCGCTCTTGATGCTGCGCCCCCCAAGAGTTGGGTGGCGCGTAATGCTCATCTGTTCCTGGGTAAATGCCTGCTTTTCGCTTCCTCCGACATTTATGTTTGCTCCTCGAAAGTCGCCTACGCCGACATTCAGGCTGCCATCACCTTTCTGGGTGCCATGGTTATTATGAGACAAGAGTTACCCCCGATTTCTAATGCATAAATGAATGTTAGGCCTGCTCACTCTTTTCGAGGAGAGGGCCAAATCCGGCATCAATTAGTAAGGCACCGAGAAATATGCCAAATCCATAGACGGCGCCAGTGTTTGTACCTTCCCAACCTGCCAGCCAAATGAACAAACCAATGATGAGGATGAGGGAATAGAAAATGATGGTGATCCAGCGCCACCCAGGCTCTGGTTCAATTGCTTCTATTCCACCCTTACGGTATTCGCCTACTACGTACTTGAGAGTTGCATAGGAAATTGAGGCTACCATTCCGAGGAGTAGGCCCGCGATGAGTTTGTAGATAAAGGCAGGGAAATGTGATTGAACCCACTCCATTTGTGGGAAAAGCCCTGCCATAAGAAATAGGGCAACGACTGCGAGGATGACACGCTTTGAATGTGGATTTTTTGACGGCATAACAGTTTTCTTTCTTATGAGCCTGATGGTTATTCAACGGATTGCTCGGGCAGGCATGTGAATCGATAACCCCTTGCTTATTATGCTCATGCAATCGACAGCCCGGCAAGGAGTGGACTTCGGCCAGATCTATAATCAATGGCACCTTTCCACAAGCCATGAACCGACACGATTTTGCGTCGGTTCACCAGATTCCGTATTGAAGTGACGGACACCGTTCATGCTGACAAAGCACTGATGGACGTAACAAGAAGTTGCTATCCGTACGTAAATGCTTGATTAGTTGATAAAACTTCACGGCGAATGTTACAGCGTGTAAAAACGATAGTGGTGCAGGAGGGAGATGGATATTCTGAAGTTCCTCCCCCTCCAATTCATCACCCCTGAGAATTGGATTTAGCCCGCGAGCCGCAAGGTACGCGGGCTTTTTTACGTCCCTATGCATCCCCCTGGATGGTGGACACGCTTCACGCGCTCCGTTTTCATTGGGGCACTGAAGAGCTCGCCTGCAGGAATGATCCGCCGCTGCTAAGATGCATTTTTTTCACGACCCATCCACAGGAGTCCGCATGTCTTCCAATCCACGTCTCGCCGATTACCCCATCGATCCGCATTTCATCAACCGCTGGTCGCCGCGCGCCTACACTGGCGCCGACATTTCGGAAGAAACCGTGCGGACCTTCCTGGAAGCGGCACGCTGGGCGCCCTCGGCCTACAATGCGCAACCCTGGCGCTTCGTTTATGCCCGCCGCGGCACGCCTGCATGGGAGAGCCTGCTGGGCCTGCTCAACGAATTCAACCGTAGCTGGGCCGAGAAGGCATCGGTGCTGATCGTGATCCTGTCGCGTACCGTGATGGTTCCGCCGGGCGCCACCGAAGCGGTGCCGGCCAGCACCCATTCCTTCGATACCGGCGCGGCCTGGGGCTACATGGCCCTGCAAGCCAGCATCTCCGGTTGGCATGCGCACGGCATGGCCGGTTTCGACAAGGAGAAGGCGCGGGTGGAACTGAACGTGCCGCCTGAATACGCGGTGGAAGCCGCCGTCGCCATCGGGAAGCTGGGTGACAAATCCATCCTGCCGGAAGGCCTGCAAGCCCGCGAATTGCCCAGCCCGCGTGAACCGCTCTCCAAGCTGGCGTTTGAGGGCAAGTTCAAGGCGTAAATAATTTTGGCGAAAGCGCGACAAAACGCTGGATTTTCTGAAAAGCCTCTTATAGAATAGCGGTCTTTCAGCGAGAACCAACAGCTGAAGACGGTTTTAGGAGTGGTAGTTCAGTTGGTTAGAATACCGGCCTGTCACGCCGGGGGTCGCGGGTTCGAGCCCCGTCCGCTCCGCCAGATAAAAACGCCCGCGTAAGCGGGCGTTTTTACGTTTACGCCTTGATTCGCGTAGCGAATCTTCCGGATTGGAAGCGGAGTGGGGCAAGCCGCTTACGCGGCTTGCGGCGGGGCGAGAAGGGAATCGCTTGCAAGCGATTCCGCGGCCTGCAGCATGTAGGAGAGCCCCGTCCGCTTCGCCAGATAAAAGGGTCTGCTCATTGAGCAGGCCCTTTTTGTTTTTGTCGTCCGGATTCTGCTCATATCGGAAGCAACATCGGCAAATCGTCCGTCCCATCTGCCGCCCGTGCAATCCACTCCCGGAAAGCCTTGATTCCCTTGGCTCCCGCATCTCCCCGCCGATAGCACAGGAAGTGCATCTCCCGTCGAATCGTCTCGAACTTGCCACCCCCGGCCACCACCAGTTCTCCACGCGCCAGTTCGGCCTCGGCGAAGCGTGCCGTCTCCAGCGCCACGCCCAATCCATCCACCGCGGCGGCCACTGCCAGCGAACCGCGGTCGAAGGAGGGATGGTCGCGCGGCGGCAGGCGAATGCCGTGCAGGTCGAACCAATCCTTCCAGCGCACGGGATTGAGTTTGGATTCGATCAGCGTCAACTGCAGCAGGTCGGACGCTTGCTGCACCGGGTGGCGCTCCAGCAGGTGCGGCGAGCATAGGGGAAGCGTGGTTTCATCGCCCAGCGCTTCCACCGTTACGCCTTCCCGATGCGGGGGCGGGCCATAGGTGATGTCGATGTCGGCGCCGCCATCGCGCGCCAGGTCGGCTGGTTCGGCGCTGGAAGACATTTGCAGGGTGATGTCGGGATGCGCCTGCATGAACTGCGCCAGCCGCGGGCTGAGCCATTTGCTGGCGAAGCTGGGGGCGCAATGCACCGCCAGTACGCTGCGGCCATCGCCCGGGCGAAAGGCCGCGCAGGCATCTTCGATGGCATCGAAGGCCGGGGATAGCTTGTTCTGCAGCAGCTGGCCTTCCATGGTCAGCGTCACGCGCCGCGTCTGGCGGATGAACAGGGCTTTGCCGCACCATTGTTCCAGTGCGCGCACCTGGTGGCTGATGGCGGAAGTGGTCAGGTGCAGTTCTTCGGCTGCCAGCGTGAAACTGCCCAGGCGGGCGGCAGCCTCGAAGGCGCGCAGCGAAAAGAAGGATGGGAGCTTGCGCATCGGCAATGAAGGTATGGTTGAGCCTGATTCAACAATCGGTGAAAACACGTCTTTTGTCAACGCCGGCGGCAACTGCCACCATAGGCCTTCACAACCAGAACATCTGAGGAGACCCCATGCTCGACAGCGTCAAACGCACCTCTGTCTACCAGCCCGAGCAGCTGGGACTGAAATTTCCCGACATTCCCGATTTCAAGAGCCATGAAGAACAGCGCCTGCATCTGAAGAAGCGATTGGTCGCCGCCTGCCGCGCCTTCGCGCAGCAGGGCTTCGATTATGGCTTTGCCGGCCACCTGACCATCCGCGACCCGGAGCATCCGCACTTGTATTGGACCAATCCGATGGCCGTGCATTTCGCGCAGGTGCGCTTGTCCAACCTGATCCTGGTCGATCACGAGGGCCGTGTGGTGGAGGGCGACTATGCGGTCAATCGCGCCGGCTTCGTGCTGCATGCCGCCGTGCACGAGGCCCATCCTGAGATTGTGGCGATGTGCCATGCCCATACCGAATACGGCACCGCGTTTTCAGCGCTGGGCCAGCCGCTGCTGCCGATCAGCCAGGATGCCGCGGCTTTCTATGAAGACCACGTGGTGATCGGCGACGAGGCAGGCCAGGTGGCGGTCGAGGTCAAGGCCGGGCATCGCGTGGCGAACGCGTTTGCCGGCGTGAAGGCGGCGATCCACCAGAACCACGGCTTGCTCACCGCCAGCCGCCACAGCATCGAATCGGCAGCGTTCTGGTTCATCGCGCTGGAGCGCTGCTGCAAGCAGCAACTGCTGATTTCCGCCAGCGGCCAGACACCCAGGCTGGTGCCGCCGGAGAAGGCGCGCTATAGCCGCGAACACGTCGGCAGCGACTACATCGGCTGGCTGCATTTCCAGCCCATCTACGAGCATCTGGTGGCGACGCAGCCGGACATGTTCACCTGACGCTACG
Source organism: Herbaspirillum chlorophenolicum (assembly GCF_001189955.1). Taxonomy (GTDB): domain Bacteria; phylum Pseudomonadota; class Gammaproteobacteria; order Burkholderiales; family Burkholderiaceae_D; genus Herbaspirillum; species Herbaspirillum chlorophenolicum. The sequence goes on from NZ_LFLT01000010.1 coordinate 85,530, forward strand.
AAAAAAAACCGATGCATCGCAAGATGCACCGGTTTTGGCGTGCCGAAGAAGATCAGCCCTTGGCCTTGCTGCCGCTCAATTGGTCCACCACCTGGCGCGGCGCCTCCGCGTAGTGCTTGAACTCCATCGAGTAGGTCGCGCGGCCCTGGGTCAGCGAGCGCAGCGTGGTCGAGTAGCCGAACATTTCCGACAGCGGCACCTCGGCGCGCACCAGCTTGCCGCCGCCCACCATGTCTTCCATGCCCTGCACCATGCCGCGGCGGGACGACAGGTCGCCCATCACGTTGCCCATGAACTCCTCGGGCGTTTCCACCTCGACTTGCATCATCGGCTCCAGCAGGATCGGCCCGGCGCGCTTCATCGCTTCCTTGAAGGCGATCGAGCCGGCCATGCGGAAGGCGTTCTCGTTGGAATCGACATCGTGGTAGGAACCGAAGGTCAGCGTGGCCTTCACGTCCACCACCGGGTAACCCGCCAGCACGCCGGCCTTCAGCGACTCCTGGATACCCTTGTCGACCGCCGGGATGAATTCGCGCGGCACCACGCCGCCCTTGATCGCATCGACGAACTCATACCCCTTGCCGGGCGGCTGCGGTTCCAGCTTCAGCACCACGTGGCCGTACTGGCCGCGCCCGCCCGATTGCTTGACGAACTTGCCTTCGACGTCATCCACTGCCTTGCGGATCGCTTCGCGGTAGGCCACCTGCGGCTTGCCGACGGTGGCCTCCACGCTGAACTCGCGCCGCATGCGGTCGACCAGGATCTCCAGGTGCAGCTCGCCCATGCCTGACATGATGGTCTGGCCCGATTCCTCGTCGGTATGCACGCGGAACGACGGGTCCTCCTGCGCCAGGCGGTTCAGGGCGATGCCCATCTTTTCCTGGTCGGCCTTGGTCTTCGGTTCCACCGCTTGCGAGATCACCGGTTCCGGGAACACCATGCGCTCCAGGATGATCGGGTGCTCCGGATCCGACAGCGTATCGCCGGTGGTCACGTCCTTCAGGCCGACCGCGGCGGCGATATCGCCGGCGAACACTTCCTTGATCTCCTTGCGTTCGTTGGCGTGCATCTGCAGGATGCGGCCCAGGCGTTCCTTCCTGCCCTTGAGCGGGTTGTACACGGTGTCGCCCGAATTGATGATGCCCGAGTAGACGCGGAAGAAGGTCAACTGGCCCACGAACGGGTCGGTCATGATCTTGAAGGCCAGTGCCGAGAACGGCTCATCGTCGGACGGATGGCGTTCGATTTCCGAGTCGTCTTCGGCATGGCCGGCGATCGCCGGCACATCGATAGGCGAGGGTAGGTAGTCGATCACCGCGTCCAGCATGGCCTGCACACCCTTGTTCTTGAAGGCGCTGCCGGCCAGCATCGGCACGATCTCGTTGGCCACGGTGCGCAGGCGCAGGCCGTGCTTGATGTCATCCTCGGAGAGCGGCGTGCCGGAGAGGTATTTCTCCAGCAATTCCTCGCTGGCCTCGGCGGCCTGTTCGACCATGTTGTCGCGCCACTGGCGTGCGCTGTCCTCCAGCTCGGCCGGAATGTCCTCGTACTTGAACAGCACGCCCTGGCTGGCTTCGTCCCAGATGATCGCCTTCATCTTGACCAGGTCGACCACGCCGGAGAAATGGTCTTCGGCGCCGACCGGGATCTGGATGGGAACGGCCTTGCCCTTCAGGCGTTCCTCGATCTGCCGCTGCACGCGGAAAAAGTCCGCTCCGACGCGGTCCATCTTGTTGACGAAGGCGATGCGCGGCACCTTGTACTTGTTGGCCTGGCGCCAGACGGTCTCGGACTGCGGCTGCACGCCGCCTACCGCGTCGTACACCATCACGGCGCCGTCCAGCACGCGCATCGAGCGTTCGACTTCAATGGTGAAGTCGACGTGGCCCGGGGTGTCGATGATGTTGATGCGGTGCTCGGGATAATTGCCGGCCATGCCTTTCCAGAAGGCAGTGGTAGCGGCCGAGGTGATGGTGATGCCGCGTTCCTGTTCCTGCTCCATCCAGTCCATGGTGGCAGCACCGTTATGCACTTCGCCGATCTTGTGGTTGACGCCGGTATAAAAAAGGATGCGCTCGGTGGTCGTGGTCTTGCCCGCGTCGATGTGGGCGCTGATACCGATGTTGCGGTAGTTTTCTATTCGGGTCTTGCGGCTCATGGCATATCCTTTCAGTGGGTGCCGTCATTCCTCAGTCTGTTGCGTGGATGGTGATGAAATGATTTTTAGTTGATTGCAAGGGCGCCTTTTTGCTTCGGTCCGGCGCCCGTCTTGTTGGCGGCAGGACAAGAGTTGTGCTCCTATGCCGCCATTCCCGCCACATTTCTGTAACGAGGATTAGATAATAAGAACCTGCGGGAGTTTCTTCAAGAGCAATTCCCGATATTTTTGTAATGCAGATTAAAATAAACTACACTGCGCACTGCGGGAGCTACCGCAACAGAAACAAGGCAACCAGGCAATAAAGGAACACCGATGATACGAACACGCGGCCGCCCCCGCAGTTTTGACCGCGAGCAGGCGCTGCAGCAGGCCATGCAGGTCTTTTGGAGCAAGGGTTACGAAGGCACCACCATGGCTGACCTGACCGAGGCGATCGGCGTCAAGGCCCCCAGCCTGTACGCGGCTTTCGGTGACAAGAACGCATTGTTCCGCGAGGCGGTGGATTTTTATTCGCGCACCGTCAGCGCCGGACCTTTGCGTGAATTGCAGGCCGGCAACGGCATTTATGAAGACCTGTACGCGATGCTGCGCGCCAGCGTGCAGATGTATTCAGGCAAGAGCAGCGTATCTGGATTGCCGGCGGGCAGGGGATGCCTGGTGGTGATCTCGGCGATCAACTGTGCTCCCGAGAACGCAGAACACAGTGACGCGCTTTCGCAACGCCGCCACAAGCGCCGCAACGAAATCCGCGCGCGTCTCCAGCAGGCACAGCGCGATGGCGAGATCCGCGCCGATGCCGACGTCACGGCGCTGGGCGACTTCTACACCAGTTTTTTGAACGGGATGGCGCTGGGCGCGCGCGACGGCGTGTCCAACGCGCGGCTGGCGGCTACCTTGCGGCATGCGATGCTGCCGTTGGAGAGCGTGCTGGCGGAACGCAAGGGCGAGGCCGTAGCGGTTCGGCGCAAGGCGGCGAAACGGGTAGCCTGAGGGCGTGTCGTTCAGCGCGGACCAAAGAAAAAGGGAGCAATCATTGCTCCCTTTTTCATTCGACGGATGGCGATATGCCCACAGCTTATGCTGCCTGCGCCATCGTCCCGTCGTTTTCCTTCAACTGGCCGCCCAGCGCTTCCACCAGCGACGCCAGCAGCTTGGACAGCTCGCCGGTCATCAGCATGAAATCGCCGTCGAAGCGTTCATCTTCGTTCTTGCCGGTGAAGTCGGCATCTTCCTTGAGCACGTCCAGCGGCGCGATGCGCTTGACCGAGAGGTTCTCGGTCAGCACGAAGGACACCTTGTCGGCCCAGGTCAGCGCCAGGCGCGTGCATTGCTTGCCGGATTCGATGTGGCGGCGCACGTCTTCCGGTTCCAGCGTGTGGCGCACATAGCGCACGGTAGCCTTGCTTTCCGCGGTGGAACGCAGCTCGGTATCCTGGTCCACGGTGAAGCCATTGGGCGCCTCGTCGCTGGCCAGCCAGTCGGTCATGGCGGCGCCGGGCGACATCGCGGTGCGCAAGGTTTCCAGCGGGAACTTGGGGATGGCCTTGAACAGCAGCTTCAACACTTCCTCGGCCTTGCCGGGGCTGCCGGCATCGACCAGCAGCCAGCCGTTGACCGGGTCGATCCAGACCCAGGTGCTGCGCACGATGGAAAAAGCGCGCGGCAACAGCTCGTCGGTGACCTGTTCCTTCAATTCCTTGGTCTGCTTGCGGCCCGGCGGAAAGCCTTGCTGTTCTTCCAGCTCGGCCGCGCGCGCCTTGGTGACCTGGTTGATCACGGTCGAGGGCAGCAGTTTCTTTTCGGTGGAGAGTTGCAACAGCAACTGGCGGTTCACGACGTGCACCAGCTTCTCGTTGTTGCGGGGCGAGACCCAACCCTGGCTCTGCATTTCGATGCTGGAGCAAGCGGTGAATGCCTGTGGGGCGAGATGGGATTCGAGCTCGTCGGCGGTGATCGCCCATGGTGCGGGCAGGCGATAAATCTGGAGGTTCTTAAACCACATAACGTTCCGGGCAAAAGCAGCCATTTTACACGTCTGGCCCAGGCCAAGCGATGTCGGATTGTCCACGTTGCATGATTAAATCGCGATGCGGAGGTGCTTCAGGAGAAGGGGAGTTCGCCTTGCGCTGCACGTGGTTCTGCAGCCAACTCGTCCTTGCGCGACAAGGTGCCCACGCGCACGCCCAGGAGGCGCAGTTTCTTTTCCAGCGGAACGCGGCGCAGGCATTCGCCGGCGGCCTGGCGGATCGCGGCGGCATCGCCGGTCGGTTCCGGCAGCGTGACGTCGCGCGTGACGCCATGGAAGTCCGCGTACTTGAGCTTGATGCCGATGGTGCGTCCGACATAGCCTTTGCGTTTCAAGTCATCGGCCAGGCGCACGCATAGCGCGGTGAAGATCTCCGATAATTGGACGCGGTCGGCGCGCACATGCAGGTCGCGTTCGAAGGTGGTCTCGCGGCTGATCGATTTGGGTTCGGAATAGGTCTGCACCGGCCGCTCGTCGATACCCTGCGCGACGCGCCCCAGCCATTCCGAGTAGCTGCGGCCGAAGTGCGCACGCAGCAGTTCGGGCTGCGCCTGGGCCAGGTCGGCCACGGTCTCGATGCCGAGCGCAGCCAGTTTCTCGGCGGCCTTGGGGCCGATGCCATTGATCTTGCGCGCGGCCAGCGGCCAGATGCGGCGTTCGATGTCGTCGCGGGTGAGGATGGTGAGTCCATCGGGTTTATCCAGTTCGGACGAGATCTTGGCCAGCATCTTGTTCGGGGCCACGCCGATGGAGCAGGTCAGCGAAGTGGCGGCATGCACTGCCTGCTTGATGCGGCGAGCGACCTCTTCCGCTTCGTCATGCCAGGCCGACAGGTCGACGTAGATCTCGTCGATACCGCGGTCCTCGATCTGCGGCGCGATGCCGGCCACTGCCTCCTTGAACAGGCGCGAATACTTGCGGTAGGCCTCGAAGTCGGTCGGCAGCAGGATGGCGTCCGGCGCCAGTTGTGCCGCCTTCATGATGCCCATGGCGGAGAATACGCCCAGTGCGCGCGCCTCGTAGGTGGAGGTGGTGACTACGCCGCGTCCGGCGTAGTCGCGCATGCGGAAATATTGCCGGCTGCCGTCGGGCAGTTCGACCGGCCTGGTGGCCGCACCGCCGCCGATCACCACCGGCTGGCCGCGCAGCTCGGGATAGCGCAGCAGCTCCACCGAGGCATAGAAGGCATCCATGTCGATGTGGGCGATGCGGCGGCGATCGGATTGCATGGCGGGGGGAAGGGCGGCAGGACGCCGCCCGCGGATCAGTAGTGGGGCGGCTTCTCGTTGGCCGCGGCGCGATCCTGGCTGGTGTCGGCCAGCTCCTTGAAGCGCTTGGCCAGCGCACCCAGCAGCATTTCCAGTTCGTCTATCTTCTTTTGCTGGTGATAAACGGCCTGGTTGAGCTCGTCGACCAGGTGCTCCTGGTGCGCCAGCTTCATTTCAATATCGATGATGCGTTCTTCGCTGCTCACGTCAGTGGCTCCTCTTGCTGCTCTCGGGTGGACAGCCAGTGTAATACACCGGCGCCGACGGCGTGGCCGGTGGCGAAGCAGGCGGTCAGCAGGTAGCCGCCGGTGGGCGCTTCCCAGTCCAGCATCTCGCCGGCGCAGAATACGCCGGGCAGGGCGCGCAGCATCAATGCGTCGTCCAGTGCTTCAAAGCTGACGCCGCCTGCGCTGCTGATGGCTTCTTCGATCGGGCGCGGACGCGTCGGCGCCAGCGGCAGCGCCTTGATGGCGCGCGCCAGTTTGGCGGTGTCGGCGAAGTCTTCCTTGCTGACAAGTTCGCGCAGCAAGCCGGCCTTGACGCCTTTCAGATGCAAACGGCTTTGCAGGTGGCTGGACATGGAGCGCGCGCCGCGTGGGTGGGCCAGTTCGGCCTGTACCTTTTCCAGCGTCCAGTCGGGCAACAGGTCGAGGTACAGGTGCGCCTGCCCGTCGGCGGCGATGGCGTCGCGCAGGCTGGCCGACAAGGCGTAGACCAGGCTGCCTTCGATGCCGTCGGCGGTGACGATGAACTCGCCGCGGCGGTTGTGCATGCCGCCGCTGGGCAGGGCCACGCTGGCCACCACCGGCTTGACCGGCTCGCCGGCGAAGCGTTCGCGGAAATGTTCGCTCCAGGCCAGGTCGAAGCCGCAATTGGAGGGCTGCAGCGGCGCTACTTCGACTTGCTTTTGCTGCAGTAGCGGCGCCCAGGCGCCATCCGAACCCAGGTGCGGCCAGCTGCCGCCGCCCAGGGCCAGCACCACGGCATCGGCTTGTGCGCTGATCTCGCCTCCGGGCGCCGACAGGCGCAGCGAACCGTCTTCGTTCCAGCCCAGCCAGCGGTGCCGCATGTGGAAGCGTACGCCCGATTCGCGCAGCCGATGCAGCCATGCGCGCAGCAGCGGCGCTGCCTTCATTTCAAGCGGGAACACGCGGCCGGAGCTGCCGATGAAGGTGTCGATACCGAGCGCGTGGATCCAGGCGCGCAGGCGGTCCGAGTCGAAGCGGCGGATGAAGGGCGCCAGTTGTTCGCGGCGGTTGCCGTAGCGCGGCAGGAAGTCCGGCTGCGGTTCGGAATGCGTGATGTTCATGCCGCCGACGCCTGCCAGCAGGAACTTGCGGCCGGCCGAAGGCATGGCGTCGTAGATGTCGACATCTATGTCTGCGCCTTGCTGCGCCAGCACTTCGGCCGCCATCAGGCCGGCCGGGCCGGCGCCGATCACGGCTACGCGCGCGCGGCCGGAAGAGGGGGGAGATAAATTGTGCATGCTTGTTTGGGGCGCGCTGGCCGCGCCGGTTGGCCGGTCAGCGGCGGTGGGGGGCGCTGTACTTGTGTTCCAGGCGGGCGACCACCAGCGCCAGGCAAATGGTCATGGCGAAGTAGATCACGGAAATGGTGATATAGGGTTCCCAATAGCGCGCATAGGTGCCGGCCACGGTACGGGCGGCATAGGCCAGCTCGGCCAGGCCGATGGCCGAGACCAGCGAGGAATCCTTGAGCAGGGTGATGGCTTCGTTGCCCAGCGGCGGCAGCATGCGGCGGAACGCCTGCGGCAGCACCACGTAGCGCATGGTCAGCCCGTAGTTCATGCCCAGGCTGGCGGCGGCGTAGGACTGGCCGCGTTCGATGGACTGGATGCCGGCGCGGAAGATTTCGGAGATATAGGCGCCGGCATTGAGCGAGAGCGCCACCGTGCCCGACAGGAAGGCGCCGTAGTCCTGCTTGATCACGCGCGCCAGGTCCCCGGAAATGATCAGTCCGTGTTCCTGGTGCACCAGCACCGGCATCACCGCGAAGTGGATCAGCATGATCTGCACGAACAGCGGAGTGCCGCGGAAGAAGGCGACGTAGAAACCGGCGATCCAGCGACCCAGCTTCAGCGGCCACTTCCAGCCGCCGTGGCGGACTTCCGACAGGCGCAGCATGCCCACCATGAGGCCGATCAGGGTGCCGATCACGATACTGATCAGCGACACCTGCAGCGTCATCAGGACGCCCTTGGCGAACAGTGGCGCGTAGCCTTGGATGATGCTCCAGCGGAAATCCATGTCGGACTCGATTGGTGGGTCAGAAAAACACGACGGCGGCATGCCGCCGCCGTCGCCGGGTCATGCCTTGCTTACTTGCCGAAATACTGGGTGCTGATGGCGGCGAAGCTGCCATCGGCCTTCATCTCGGCCAGGGCCTTGTTGACCTTGGCCAGCAGTTCCGGGTCATCGCGGCGTACGGCGATGCCATAGTCTTCCTTCGGGAAGGTGGGATCGTTGACGGTGCGCAGCTTGCTGTTGGGGTTGTTGGCGATGTAGTTCTTCACCACCGGCTCGTCGGCCACGACCGCATCGACGCCGCCGCTTTCCAGTTCCTTCAACGCCAGCGGGGTCGATTCGAAGCGCTTGATCTTGGCGCTGTTCTTGCCCAGCACCTGCTGTACCAGCTCGTCGCCGGAGGTGCCGCTCTGGGTGCCTACGGTCAGCGTTTTCAGGTCGTCCATCTTGGTGACCTTGGTGTCATTGGCCAGGACGGCGATGGCCTGGGTCGCCACGAAGTAAGGCTCGGAAAAATTGACCGACTTCTTGCGCTCGTCGGTGATGGTGATGGCCGAGATCAGCAGGTCGAGGTCGCCCTGGGCCAGGGAGTTGAAGATGCTTTCGAACGGGGTCGGCACGAACTTCACTTCGATGCCGATCTTCTTGGCCAGTACCTTCATCACGTCGATGTCGAAGCCGACCACGGTCTTCTGCTCGTTTTCCGATGAGAACGGCGCATAGGCCGATTCCACGCCGACCAGGTAGACGCGCGGCTGGGCCGACGCTTGCGGCGCGGCGGCCTTGTCTTCTTGCTTGCCGCAAGCGGCCAGTCCCAGCATGCCGATGAAGCCGGCGGTCAGCGCCAGCGCGCGTGCACGGCGGAAAAACATGTTGTTCATCTTCAAAACCTTATTCGAATGTCGGTATGTGCCGGGCGTTATCTTTTTGCCAAAAGGAAACGTCCGGATTTTTTTGCAGGCGAGATTGTAAACCGCGACAGCACCCGCGATGGGCAATTACAGGCAAAAAGCATCGATCCTTGCCCTGAAAGCCACGTTTTTCCGGTTCTGCGCGCGTAAATGTTGTGTGTCGGGAAACCCTTGTGCAAAGCACGCTCAGATCGGGTCCGGCGTGGGCCGCGGTTTGGCCAGCAATGCTTTGAGGTTGGCCAGGCGCGCCTGCGGTGTGATTTTTTCCGATTCCTGGGGTACTGCTTCGCCTTCGTCCAGACGCATCTCCTTCACGAAACGCGAGATCTGGCACTCGATGATTTCCTTGGCGCGCTTGCGGCGTTTGCACCAGGACAGGTGCAGCGAGCGTTGCGCGCGCGTGATGCCCACGTACATCAGGCGGCGTTCTTCCTCCACCCGTGCGGCGGCTTCCTCGGGCGGGGTGTCGGGGTCGCCCTTGTGCGGCAGGATGCCTTCTTCCACGCCGACCAGGAACACGTGCGGAAACTCCAGGCCCTTGGAGGCGTGCAGGGTGGACATGCGCACCGCGTCCTGTTCCTCGTCCTTGCCTTCAAGCATGCTCATCAGCGCTACCATTTGCGTGATTTCGAGCAGGTTCTTTTCCTCGCCGTCGCGGTCGCGTCCGCCGCAGGCGCGTTCCTTGAGCCAGTTGGTGAAGTCCAGCACGTTCTGCCACCTGGCCTGGGCGGCGCGCTCTTCGAAGGAGTCGTAGAGGTAGAACTCATAGTTGATGGCCTCCATCATGTCGTCCAGCACCTTGGCGGCATTCTCGCCGCTGCCGGAGGGGCCGGGCCGGGTGGCGCGCGGCTCCATCGCATTGATGAAGTCGCAGAACTTGCGCAGCGGCAGCAACTGGCGGTCGGTCAGCTTGTCTTCCAGGCCGCCCTTGTAGACCGCTTCGAACAGCGAGCATTGCCATTGGCCGGCCAGCGTGCCCAGCACTTCCAGCGTGGCTTGGCCGACGCCGCGGCGCGGCGTGGTGACTGCGCGGATGAAGGCCGGGTCGTCGTCCTGGTTGGCGATCAGGCGCAGGTAGGCAATGATGTCCTTGATCTCGGCGCGGTCGAAGTAGCTCTGGCCGCCCGACATCACGTAGGGAATGCGTTCGCGCCGCAGCGCCTTTTCGAAGATGCGCGCCTGGTGGTTGCCGCGGTACAGGATGGCGTAATCGGAAAACTTGGCGTGGCGCTCGAAGCGATGCGCCGACAGCGAGATCGCCACCTGGTCGGCCTCGGCTTCCTCGTCGTCCATGGCCATGACGCTGATCGGGTCGCCCAGGCCGTGTTCGGACCACAGGGTCTTGTCGAACAGCTTGGGGTTGTTGGAGATGACCGAGTTGGCCGCCTGCAGGATGCGCGTGCTGGAGCGGTAATTTTGCTCCAGCTTGATCAGGTGAAGATTGGGGAAATCCACGCCCAGCAGCTTCAGGTTCTCGATGGTGGCGCCGCGCCAGGCATAGATGGCCTGGTCGTCGTCGCCCACGGCGGTAAACATCGGTTTCTTGCCGACGCCGGTGACCATCAGCTTCACCAGTTCGTACTGGCAGGTGTTGGTGTCCTGGTATTCGTCGATGAGCAGGTAGCGCAGCTTGCGCTGCCAGCGGTCGCGCACTTGTTCGTTGGCCTGGAACAGTTCCACCGGCAGGCGGATCAGGTCGTCGAAGTCGACCGCCTGGTAGGCCTTGAGCGTGGCGACGTAGCTGCGGAAGATGCGCGCTGCCTGTGCCTCGTCTTCGGTGCGCGCGTTTTTCAGTGCGATCTCGGGATCGACCAGGCCGTTCTTCCACAGCGAGATGCTGTTCTGGATGCCGCGGATGATGGCCTTGTCGGTGGTGACTGCCAGTTCTTGCACCAGGGCAAAACAATCATCGCTGTCCATGATTGAAAAGCGGTCCTTCAACCCCAGATGCTGGGACTCCTGCCGCAGTATCTTCACGCCCAGCGAGTGGAAGGTCGAGACCGTCAGGTGCTTGGCCTGCTTGGGATCCTTGAGCAGCTTGGCGATGCGTTCCTGCATTTCCAGCGCGGCCTTGTTGGTGAAGGTCAGCGCTGCGATGTTTTTGGATTCGTAGCCGCAGTTCTCGATCAAGTGGGCGATCTTCTGCGTGATCACGCGCGTCTTGCCCGACCCGGCGCCGGCCAGCACCAGGCAGGGCCCGGTCATGTAGTGGACAGCTTCGCTTTGAGGCTTGTTCAGGCCGAAGGAGGGGGCGGACATACGGATCGTGGTGGGCGGGGTGGTGGCAGGAGAACGCGCCATTGTATCAGTCGCGATGTTTGCGCCCGATGTGGGACAATGCCGCAAACCGGTAAACGGAAAATTATTAGCAGAGCCATGAAATTCAACCATCTCATCCAGATCAACGATCCGCTCAACCCGCTGATCGATCCCCTGATGCGCGAGCAGTTGTGGCGCGGGCTGGTCATGCGCGCCGAGGCGCCCAAGCTGTTCATGCCGCACCTGGACGATTGCCGCCTGACCGACAAGAGCATGGACAACGTGCGCCGCGAGCTGCGCTATGGCGACCTGGTGATCCATGACCGCGTGACCTACCTGCCGCAGATCCAGGTGCTCTATGAAGTGCCGGCCCAGGGCGACATCCCGCCTTCACGCATGAGCATGACCATCGAAGAGCCGCAGGCCGGCTTGTTGTTCGTGCGTTTTGAATACGACGACGGCCATCCCGAGGACGAAGACGGCGCCGAAGCCTTCTATAACCAATTCCGCCGTTCGGCCTATGAAGCGGCCGATATCGACACCATTCGCATCATTCGCGAACTGACGCTGCGTGGCGCCTTGCACTGAGGCGAGGTTTCATGCCGGCAGCGGCAGACAAAAAAAGCGCGGGCCGGAAAATGGCCCGCGCTTTTTCATTTGGCTTGCGGTTCAGGCCAGCAGGCGGCCCAGCGCACCATTGACCAGCGCGCCTCCGATCACCAGCCAGGCGAACAATATGGCGCCCAGGATCATCGGCTTCATCCCCGCATTGCGGATCGCCGACAGGTGGGTGGTCAGGCCCAGTGCGGCCATTGCCATCGCCAGGAGCAGCGTATCGGCCTGCAGCACCAGCTGGGCCACGGCAGCGGGCAGCGGCATGACCGAGTTGAACACCACCACGCCGATGAAGGCGAATGCGAACCAGGGGATGGACAGCTTGCCGCGTTGGCCGGAAGAAGACGGGCCGGCCTTCATCGACAGCATCAGCAGGAACGGCGCCAGCATCATCACCCGGACCATCTTGGTGATGACCGCGGTGTCGGCGGTGTGCTGGTCGATCGAGCGGGCGGCGGCCAGCACTTGCGCCACTTCATGCACGGTGGAGCCGATGTAGATGCCGAAGTCGGGCAAGCGTGCGCCCCATGCCGGTTCGCTCTGCAGGGTGTAGAGCAGCGGATAGAGGAAGATCGCCAGCGAACCGAAGATGACCACGGTCGATACCGCCACCGTCACCTGTTCGCTGCGGGCGCGCAGCACCGGCTCGGTCGCCATCACCGCAGCCGCGCCGCAGATCGAACTGCCGGCGCCGATCAGCAAGGCCGCGTCGCGGTCCAGCTTCAGCAGTTTCACACCCGCCAGCCAGGCCAGGCCGAAGGTGGACAGCAGCATGGCGGCGTTGATTGCTACGCCGGCCAGGCCGACATGGGAGATGTCCTGCAGCGTCAGGCGGAAACCGTAGAGGATGATGCCGGCGCGCAGCAGGGTTTGCTTGGAAAAGCGCACGCCATCGCCGCAAGGCGCTGCGATGCGCGGGTAAAGGGTGTTGCCCAGCACGATCCCCAGCACGATGGCGACAGTCAGCGCCGAAAAGCCATGCTCTTGCAGCCAGGCGACATCGCCCAGGTGCATGGCGGCCCAGGCCACGGCGGCCGACAGGGCGAGGCCGGGCAGGACCGGCGGGAGGGTTTGGAGATGGCTTGCGGTACGCATTTCGCTCTCTGCCTGGATGTTTTTGATGATGGGTGGACTTTACGCTCCGGCGATATAAAAGAAAAACGCGTTATTTTGTTAATATCAACCTGTTTATCTGGTTAATTCAAGGCCAACCGCAATCGGTGCAATCATGAAAATTACCCTGAGGCAGCTGCAAATTTTCCTGGCGGTGGCGCAGTCCGGCTCCACCACGGCCGCGGCCGAGCTGGTTGCGCTGTCGCAGTCGGCCGCCAGTGCTTCGCTCAATGAATTGGAGAGCCTGCTCGGAGTGCAACTGTTCGACCGCGTCGGCAAGCGCCTGGTATTGAACGACAGCGGCCGGCTGTTGTTGCCTCAGGCGCGCCACATGCTGGATGCGGCGCACACCATCGAGCGCCAGTTCGCCGATCCGGCTTCCGGCAGCGAACTGCACATCGGCGCATCCACCACCATCGGCAGCTACATGCTGCCGGCCATGATCGCGGCCTACCGCAAGCTCCACGCCGGAGCGCGCGTGCGTGCGCTGGTGGCCAATACGGCGGACATCGTCGACGCGGTGGTCAATTTCGACGTCGATGCGGGGCTGATCGAAGGGCCGTGCCACGCCAGCGATGTCAGCGTGGAGCCCTGGATGACTGACGAGCTGATCGTGGTGGCCGCGCCGCATCATCCCATCGTCGCCGGCGGCCGCAAGATCAGTTTCAAGATGCTGCGCGAGGCCGACTGGCTGTTGCGCGAAGCGGGTTCCGGCACGCGTGAAGCGGTCGAGCATGCATTGATTCCCTACCTGCACTACCTGCCTTCCTCATTCGAGTTCGGCAATTCGGAAGCGATCAAGCGCGCCACTGCCGAAGGCCTGGGCATCAGTTGCCTGTCGCGCGCGGTGGTGGAGGACCTGATCGAATCGGGGAAGCTGGTGGAATTGGCGACGCCGTTGCCGATCTTGCGCCGGCATTTCTACATGGTGGTCAGCAGCCACCGGGCGCCGTCGCCCAGCCTGGCGGCATTGCTGGAATTCTGCCGCGAGTGGGCGCGCATGCATGGGAGCGCCTGAACGGCGCACCGTTCATTTGGTTCATTGGGTTTGTTCGAACACGCCGGCGCTGCGGTTCTTCGCCACCTTGTCCCAGGCGAAGACCTGGCCGTTCATGGCGACATAGACGCCGGGCTGCAGCACCTGGGCCACGCCGCAGGCAAAGCCGAAGTTGAAGAGTGCGTCGGAGTTGGCTATTTCGTAGGGAATCATGGCGCCGGTCAGCACGATGGCCTTGTCCAGTTGCGCCTGGCCCAATACTTGGGCAGTCAGTTGCATGGTGTCGGTGCCGTGCACGATGACGATGGCGCGTTGGGACGAATCGCGGCAACTGGCGAGGATGCGCTGGCGATCCGCGTCCTGCATTTCCAGCGAGTCCAGCAGCGGCAATTCTTCCAGGGCCACTTCGGCGGTGATGCGCGCGCGGGAAATAACTTGCGGCAGGTGGCTGGCGCCGAAATCGAGCTGTCCTGCGATCTCGTCGTAATGCTTGTCGAAGGTACCGCCGGTGGCGATGATGCGTAGGCTCATGGTTGTCCTGTCAGAAGTAAAAAAGGCGCCGCCCGTTATCTTACACGGACGGCGCCTTCGCTCCCCCTCCCGAGACTTGTCGCGGCTTATGCCGCCATGAGTTGCCTTTCCCCCGGCATGGCCTGAGTAGATGCATCCAGTTCCTGTGCCGGCGGCGGCAGCGGAATGGTGCCGTCGATCACGTAGGCGAACAGCCGTTCGACCTCGATGGCCTGGATCAGCAGCTTGCCGCCATTGGCCTTGATCACCTGCGATACCAGCATGGAGTCGCCCTGCATGGCCAGCGGCGTGTGGGTGATTTGCGCCGGGCTGAACTGCGGTACGGCATGCAACTCGTCGACCAGCAAGCCGATGGTGTGCGCACCGTGGCGCACGATCATCACCTGGCTGCTGCTGGTCACCGCCGAGCGTGTGCCGCGGATCAGGTGGCCGAGGTCGAATACCCAGACGAATTCCTTGTGCTGGTCGTCGTGGTTCAGGCCGAGCACGCCGACCTGCTCGGTGCGGTTGCCCATCGAGGTCGGCAGTACGGAGGAGAACGGCACGGCTTCCATCACGTTGGCCGCCGAGATGGCGAACAGGCTGTTGTCGGAAAAGAAGGTGGCGTATTCCAGGTCTTCCGACGACGTGGCACCGCTCTCCAGCAGGAATTCGCTGGACGCGCTTTGCTGGCTGCCTTGGTTGGTCGCGCCAAAGCATTGGAACACCACCGAGATCACGTCTTCCTTGTAGCCGTCGCTGACCTTGAATTCGCGATAACCGTTGGAGGCGCTGCACGCCACGATGGCGTATTGGCCGTCATGCGAGGTGACGCCGGAGCTGCATTCGCCATTGGCCAGCTGCAGCATGGCGAGATCGATGTCCAGCGTGCTGCCTACCGGGCGGCTATCGTCGGTGCTGGAGAGGATGCGCCCGCTGCGGTTGACGTAGAACGCGCTCATCTTTTCCTTGCCGGCCAGCCCTGCGCGCAGCATGTTGTGGAACTCCGGCGCGGAGTCGAACACGATGCCGATGCCGCCCACCACTTCGTCATCATTGTCCAGTGCCCGCACGGCCGCATGGTAGATGTAAGTGTCCTGCCCTCCGTACAAGGCGCTGGGGCCGAAGGCGCTGACATGGTAGTGCTGCTGGTTGCGCAGCGAGGCCACCTGCGCCAGCGTGGCTTCATCGATGCTGCTGCCGACCACGCTATCGAGATCGTCGCCGGTGCTGGCGATGATGCGGCCGTTGCGGTCATAGATGAACAGGCGGGTGTAGACCGTGTACAGCCCGTTGATGTAGGCGAGGATCTCGGCCAGCCTGGCGGTGGTGGCTTCGTCGATTGCCGGCTGCGCCAGCGCCGCGCGCAGCTCCGGCGTGAGCGCCCACCAGCGGCAGTCGTCCGAGCGTTCGTAGAGGTTGCGGTCGAGCAGGTCGACCAGCAGGCTGGTCGTGAACTCCGCATCGCGCATGCTGGACGACAGCACGGTCTGGTACAGGTCGTGGATCGACTGCGCGAACAGCTCGTTGCTGCGGTTGCCGGTTTCGCTGATCTGGTCGAGGATGGTCTTGAGCTTGAGCATTTCGCCGCGCTGGCCGGCGGTCATCACCTGGCCGTTCCAGACGATGCGCTGGATGGTCTTGGCTGCGGTCATGATGTCGTACAACGGCGGGCAGAACGAATGCGCGTGCGACAGCAGGCCCTCCGCCAGCTCCGGCGACAGGCGCGAGAGCACGTCGCTGACGATGCCGGAAAAGGCGACTTCGACCGGAATCATGACTTGCCCCTGCCAGCCCACCGGTCCCGGATAGCCCTGGTAGCCTTCGGAGGCGAAGGTACGCACCAGGTATTCGCGGCCGCAAAACATCATCAGGCGCGCCTGGCCGGTGGTGTTGACGGGTACTTCGGTGCCGGGTGGAATCCATAATGCGTCGGCGCTTGAAATCACGCGGTTGTCGCCGTCCAGCAGCAGCATGTTGGCGCGCGCTTCCGGATCGCGGTGTGCGCAGAAGATGCCGGCCATCTCTTCTTCAAAATGGAAACACAGGCATAGCACGCCGATCACCGCACCAGTTTGGGGATGGTGCATGCGGCGCGAATAGATTAATGCACGATCTTTGGACGGGCGCAGGTCGGTCGCGCGGAAGGTCTCGACGTAGGTTTCGGATTCCAGCGTCTGCTGGATCAAGGGATCGGCAGTGTGCTCCAGCGGTGTGGCCGGGTCGATCTGCACCAGTACGTTGCCGTCCGTGTCGGTCAGGATGATTTCGTCGTATACCGTGTATTTGTTGCGGTACTCGCGCAGGCGATAGCGTGCGGCCTCGGCCGAATCGGTGATGCCGGCGACGAAATTGCACAGCTCGCGATCGGTGGCCAGGAAGCCGACGTCGGCGGTGCGCTCAAACAGGTTGCGTACCACGATGTCGATCACGTATTGCGCCTTGGTGCCGATTTCGGCCAGTACGTTGCGTACTTTTTCTTCCACCAGGCTGCTCACCAGTTCGCGTTCCAGCCGGGAAAATCCCGAGCGGGTGGCGGCCATGGTGGGGAGGATGGTCTTGGCTTCCGTGGGGCAGTTCATCTTGGCCGAGGCTTCGATGACGCGCCACATCAGGTTCAGTTCCTGGAGCGACTGTTCGCATTTGGCGACGTCGCGCATGTAAGGCAAAAACGTTTCCGTCTGTATGGCCGTGGCATTTGGCATGGTTGTCGAGCCCCTCTGGTAGCGCCGCAAGACCAACGAACCGCGATGTTGGATCTTCCGACATCTGTTGTTTGTTTTTTTGTGTTGTGCACAGGAGGATCTGCAAATTGCGTGCCAATGCGCCCGCAGTGCCAACCGGTAACGGTTCACGGGATTTGTCTTGTACGTGGAGAATTATTTATATCGTTCTTCAGCGTTATTGCCTTGCGGCATGTGTGAAGAGGCGTCACGTGTGCGGCAGGATTTTCGATGTCAACTTGTCACTTGAACGAGGCGCTGATGTAGTGGGGAAACCCATCAGGAAATGAGCCTTATAATGAAACTGATATGAAACCACTGGCGCCCGGCACCGTCATCTTTCATCGCCATCGCGGTTATGGCGTGATCGTGTCCGTCAATTTGCTGACGGGCTGGATTTCTGCGCGCTTTGGCAGCGAGGTGCGTACGCTCGATCTCAACCTGTCGTCCGACGAGGTCCAGCATGCGGACGGCGCACCGATCCTGTTTCGCCGCGCTCCGCCGGATCGCATGCCGCATGCGCGGCTGATGGCAATGGTGCGCGAGTTGCACCGTACCGGTTATCAGCGGCTCTATCTGTACAGCTGGCCCAAGCCTTCCGGGCTGCATTGGCGCTGGCACTTGTTTACCGGACCGAGGCAATGGATAGAGCGGCCTTGGCGCGAAGGCTGGTACGGCTCGGGGGCCGACTACAATTTCAATCCGGTGATGGGGTGGGGCGATACGCCCAGCGCAACGCCGGAAGACTTGGCGCACCTGCTGGCGCAGTTCGACCCGCAAGGCCTGGCGCAAGCGCTGGGCAATGACGAAGAACACAGCAACTGGTTCGAGATGGTATGCGCCACGCTGCTGCCCGATTATGCGTTCAGCCTGGGCTGGCATGACAACGGCAACATACCGGAGCACTTGCCGGTCATCCCGATCCGCCGCAACGTGCCTGAATATGCCGGGCCGCCGCTGCCGTGGCCGCCTGACTGGCGGCATATATGGCGGACATCGGGCAAGTCGCCGCTGCTGCGGTACGACCCGCCCGTGCGTACTACTTACCGCATTACCCCAGAGCCTCAGGATTGAGTACGTTCTTGGGTGTGCCTGCGGCATAGTCCAGGATGTTCTGGAAGGCCGCGCGGAAGTACAGCTCGTAGCCATCCTTTTCCACGTAGCCCAGGTGGGGCGCCGCCACCACGTTATCCATCTTCAGTAACGGCGAGTCCACCGGCAGCGGTTCCTGTTCATACACATCGAGTGCGGCCAGGCCGGGGTGGCCCTGGTTCAATGCGGCTTCCAGCGCGTTTGCCTCGACCAGCTCGGCGCGGCTGGTGTTGACGAAGCAGGCGGTCGGTTTCATCAGCGCCAGGTCGGCCGCCTTGACGGCGCCGCGCGTGGCATCGTTCAGGCGCAGGTGCAGCGACAGCACATCGGCCTGGCTGAAAAATTCTTCCTTGCTGGCCGCGATGCCGTATCCATCCTTTTCGGCCTGTTCGCGGCTGGCATCGCGCCCCCAGATCACCACCTTCATGCCGAAGGCGCGGCCGTAGCCGGCCACCATGCGGCCGATCTTGCCGTAGCCCCAGATGCCCAGCGTGCGGCCTTTCAAGGCACTGCCGATCGTATTGTGGTGAGGCGTGGCCGACACCTGCTGCCAGGCGCCGGCGCGCAAGGCGAGGCAATATTGCGGCACGCGGCGCATGGCGGCCATGATCAGCGCCCATGTCAGTTCGGCCGGTGCGGTGGGGTCGCCCACGCCTTCAACGATGGCGATGCCGCGTTCGGTGGCCGCAGCCACATCGACATGGCCGCTGACCTTGCCGGTTTGCGAAATCAGTTTCAGCAGCGGCAGTTTCTCCAGCAGCATCTTGTTCAGCGAAGTGCGTTCACGGATCAGCACCAGCGCATCGAAGGGCGCCAGCCGCGCCGCCAGTTGCCCCGTGCCGCGTACGCTGTTGTTGAATACCTTGACGTCGTGGCCGTCGAGCATGCGGAAGCAATCGAGGTGGCGAACGGCGTCCTGGTAGTCGTCGAGGATGGCAATTTTCATGAGGGTCTCCGTGGCTTTGCCTTTTGAACCTGCCCCATCGCAGAAATGGCGGATGAGGCGCACTGGCAACATCATAAAGGGATTGCCGGATTTCGGCAGACCCTTGAGGCCGGCGCAGGCATCCTTTGGTCGGTTTGTCCGTAGAGAGATTTTTCACAGGCATACGCATTGTTCAATGATGGCAGTGTGTTCGTGAAAATGAGATTTACTCGCATATTTTTTGAGAATCAGCAGCGATGGGCCGCATTGAGTCCGGGCCAATGGCGCCAAGGCCGGCGTCGCTGGCTTTGGCGTTGTGAAGTAGTGGGCGGAGTACAGGCATTTGCGGAATGGCGAGCAGTAATTCGATGGTTCGTTATGTTCTGGCCGCGAAAACCCGGGATGCGGGGCTGGATGAAAATTTTTGTTGATTTTTTCAGTGAGATATTCTCCGTGTGAATGACTAATTCCCCGCAACACCGCTAGAATCCAGTGTTCATGCGGATTTTGAGAAAAATCGTGTTATGCGGTTGAGTAATGAAAAAACAGTTTTTTTTTAATTTGTAATTACCCACTACATAACTCGGGTATTTTTCGCTACAAATTTCAGTAAATTCTTTTTTATCGGGGTACAATCGCTGCCACTTTTTCTCACTTTTGACTGTCGAAAAGTGACTGGAGCCCGCACCCATCGACGGCTGCGGGCCTTGCGGCCGACATTCCCGGATGTGGCCGCTATCGACAAGACCGCCGTATCGCTGGCTGGCGTAACCTTCGCCTGACATCTACCCGCCAGTTACAAGCAGACGACGATCCTGCCGTGCCAAGACGAATTCTTTAACTTTGTGGCATTGGAGGTACAACCTATGAACCAACCCCTCATGGCTGGCGTTCCCGCAGTCAACGCACCCGCGTACGTCAAACATCAGAAATTGATCAACTGGGTTGCGGAAATCGCCGCGCTGACCAAGCCGGCTCGCATTTACTGGTGCGATGGCTCTCAGGAAGAATACGACCGCCTGTGCGCCGAGATGGTTGCCGCCGGCACCATGAAGAAGCTGAACCAGGAGAAGCGCCCGAACAGCTACCTGGCTTGCTCCGACCCGTCCGACGTGGCGCGTGTGGAAGACCGCACCTTCATCTGCTCCAAAACCAAGGAAGAAGCCGGCCCGACCAACAACTGGACCGACCCGGCCGAAATGCGCCAGACCCTGAACGGCCTGTTCGACGGTTCCATGGCCGGCCGCACGCTGTACGTGGTGCCGTTCTCGATGGGCCCGCTGGGTTCGCCGATCGCCCACATCGGCGTCGAACTGTCCGATTCCCCCTACGTCGCCGTCAACATGCGCATCATGACCCGCATGGGTAAGGCCGTGTACGACGTGCTGGGCGCCGATGGCGACTTCGTGCCTTGTGTGCATACGGTCGGCGCACCGCTGGCTGCCGGCCAGAAAGACGTGGCATGGCCATGCAATGCCACCAAGTACATCGTCCACTATCCGGAAACCCGCGAAATCTGGTCCTACGGTTCGGGCTACGGCGGCAACGCCCTGCTGGGCAAGAAGTGCTTCGCGCTGCGCATCGCCTCGACCATGGGCCGCGCCCAGGGCTGGCTGGCTGAACACATGCTGATCCTCGGCGTCGAATCGCCGGAAGGCAAGAAGCACTATGTCGCGGCGGCTTTCCCGTCGGCTTGCGGCAAGACCAACTTCGCCATGCTGATTCCGCCCAAGGCGTTCGGCGGCTGGAAGGTCACCACCATCGGCGACGACATCGCCTGGATCAAGCCGGGCGCCGATGGCCGCCTGTACGCGATCAATCCGGAAGCCGGCTATTTCGGCGTGGCTCCGGGCACCAACGAAAAGAGCAACTACAACTGCATGGCCTCGGTGTCGGCCAACACCATCTTCACCAACGTCGCGCTGACCGATGACGGCGACGTCTGGTGGGAAGGAATGACCAAGGAAGCCCCGGCGCATCTGATCGACTGGCAGGGCAAGGACTGGACCCCGGCGATCGCCAAGGAAACCGGCCGCAAGGCCGCGCACCCGAACGCACGCTTCACCGTCGCCGCCACCCAGAACCCGGTGATCGACGCAGCCTGGGATGATCCGGCCGGCGTGCCGATTTCGGCCTTCATCTTCGGCGGCCGCCGCTCCACTACCGTGCCGCTGGTGACCGAAGCCCGCAACTGGGTGGAAGGCGTCTACATGGCCGCCACCATGGGTTCGGAAACCACCGCTGCGGCCGTCGGCCAGCAGGGCGTGGTGCGCCGCGACCCGTTCGCGATGCTGCCGTTTGCCGGCTACAACATGAGCGAGTACTTCCAGCACTGGCTGGACATCGGCAAGAAGATCGCCGCCTCGCCGGCCGAGCTGCCCAAGATCTACTGCGTCAACTGGTTCCGTACCGATGCCGACGGCAAGTTCGTGTGGCCGGGCTTCGGCGACAACATGCGCGTGCTGAAGTGGATGCTGGACCGCATTGAAGATCCGCAAGGCGTGAAGACCGGCGCTACCGAGCACCTGTTCGGTTTCACGCCGCGTTTCGGCGACCTGCAATGGGATGGCATCGACTTCACCGCCGAGCAGTTCGCTACCATCACCTCCATCGACAAGGCCGCATGGAAGAAGGAACTGGAGCTGCACGCGGAGCTGTTCGAAAAGCTCAAGCACAAGCTGCCGGGCGAGCTGGAAAGCGTCAAGGGCAAGCTGGAGAAGCAACTGGCTGCCTGATGGCACAGTGACATGTGCCGGTAGGTGCCGACACTTCTTCCCGTGATGAATGGAGCGCCCGCCGTGTTTGCACGGCGGGCGTTTTCATTTGGCGGCCGTTCAACCGACGGCAATCGCCGCCAGCGCCATGCGCATCGCCTCCGGGATGTCCACCGGCCGACGCGACTCCCGGTCGACATAAACATGCACAAAATGTCCCTGGGCCGCAGCGCTGTCTTCGCCTTCCTTGAAAATGCCGATCTCGTAGCGCACGCTGCTGCGTCCTACATGCGCCACCCGCACGCCGACGTCCACCTGGTCCGGAAACGCCACCGAAGCGAAATAATTGCAACGTGTCTCGATCACCAGACCGATCACCGGGCTGCGTTCGATGTCCAGCACGCCGCTTGCCACCAGGTAATGATTCACCGCGGTGTCGAACCAGCTGTAATAGACGACGTTGTTGACGTGGCCGTAGACGTCGTTATCCATCCAGCGCGTCTGGATGGCATGGAAGTGGCGGTAGTCGGCGCGATGGCCGGGGACAGGTTTGTGCTCGCTCATGGTGGTCGTGGTGTTGGTCGGTGGACGGATGGTGCAGTGCGCACAAAATGCGCTTCCTTGCAGTAACATTGCGGCGGGATTCTTGTCCTGCGGCATCGCCACCGTGCTGTTGAGCTCCGGAGGGTGCTGCCTCAATGTTAAGCGATCGCGGCCGGAATGTACCGATGTGGCGGCTTGCAGAAACGTGTTGCGCCGCCATGTGATTCGGGTGGGCATGCAATGCCCGCGCGCAACCGGGATCGATAGCATTGCTCTTGATGTCGATAGTTAAATCCAATCAAAAATATTGATTAAATAAAATTGATCTATTTCGTTTGGCGTTTTACTATTGTTCCCACTGCTTCACTCAACCCCCTAAAAAGGAAATAAATATGTCCCTGATCAACACCACTATCAAACCTTTCAAGGCAACTGCATACCACGATGGCAAGTTCGTCGACATCTCCGAAGCGACTCTGAAGGGCAAATGGTCCGTGTTCGTGTTCTATCCGGCTGACTTCACCTTCGTCTGCCCGACCGAACTGGAAGATCTGGCAAATAACTACGAGCAATTCAAGAAGCTGGGCGTCGAAGTCTACGGCATCTCGACCGACACCCACTTCGCCCACAAGGCATGGCACGACACTTCGGAAGCCATCAAGAAGGTCCAATACCCGCTGGTCGGCGACCCGACCGCTACCCTGGCACGCAACTTCGAAGTGCTGATCGAAGAAGAAGGCCTGGCACTGCGCGGCACTTTCGTGATCAATCCGGAAGGCCAGATCAAGGTCCTGGAAATCCACGACAACGGCATCGGCCGCGACGCTTCCGAACTGCTGCGCAAGGTCAAGGCTGCCCAGTACGTCGCTTCGCACCCGGGTGAAGTTTGCCCCGCCAAGTGGGAAGAAGGCGCTGCAACCCTGAAGCCGAGCCTGGACCTGGTCGGCAAGATCTAATCGATCGCCAGATCGATTGCAGTCCTGAAGTAATACCAAGGAAGTACACGTCCGGGCCAGCCCCGGCAAGCGGCTGAAACCCACAAGGTGGATGCCGCGGCCCGGACGCTATGAAATCTCCCAACAGAGGAAGTGAATCACCATGCTTGATGCCAATCTCAAGACCCAATTGAAGGCCTACCTGGAAAAGGTCACCCAGCCGATCGAGATCGTCGCGTCGCTGGATGATGGCGCCAAATCCCGTGAGATGCAGGAACTCCTGCAAGAAATCGTGCTGCTGTCAGACCGCATCAAGCTGGTCGAGCAACGCGATGCCGCGAACGCACGTACCCCGTCGTTCAAACTGAACCGCCCCGGGACCGATATCAGCATCGAATTTGCTGCCATCCCGATGGGCCACGAATTTACCTCGCTGGTGCTGGCCCTGCTGCAGGTCGGCGGCCACCCGATCAAGCTCGACGACAAGGTGATCGAGCAGATCAGGAACCTGGATGGCGACTACAGCTTTGAGACCTACGTCTCGCTGACTTGCCAGAACTGCCCGGAAGTCGTGCAGGCGCTGAACGTGATGTCGATCATCAACCCGCGCATCCGCTCGGTGACTATCGACGGCGCGCTGTTCCAGGGCGAAGTCGAACAGCGCCAGATCATGGCCGTGCCGACCGTCTACATGAACGGTGAAGTGTTCGGCCAGGGCCGTACCGGCGTCGAGGAAATCCTCGCCCGGCTGGATACCGGCGCCGCCGCCCGCAAGGGTGAGGAGTTGAGCGCCAAGGAGCCGTATGACGTGCTGATCGTCGGTGGCGGCCCGGCCGGCGCAGCTGCCGCGATCTATGCGGCGCGCAAGGGCATCCGCACCGGCGTCGTCGCTGAACGTTTCGGCGGCCAGGTGCTGGATACGCTGGCGATCGAGAACTTCGTCTCCGTGAAGGAAACCGAAGGCCCGCAATTCGCCACTGCGCTGGAGCAGCACGTCAAGGCGTATGACGTCGACATCATGAACGTGCAGCGCGCCGAAGCACTGGTGGCAGGCGACAAGCTGATCGAAGTGAAGCTGGCCAACGGCGGCGTGCTGAAGGGCAAGACCGTGATCCTGTCGACCGGCGCCCGCTGGCGCGAAGTCAACGTGCCGGGCGAGCGCGAATACCGCAACCACGGCGTGGCCTACTGCCCGCACTGCGACGGCCCGCTGTTCAAGGGCAAGCGCGTGTCGGTGATCGGCGGCGGCAACTCCGGCGTGGAAGCGGCGATCGACCTGGCCGGCATCGTCAGCCATGTCACGCTGCTTGAGTTCGCGGCGGAACTGAAGGCCGATGCCGTGCTGGTGAAGAAGCTCAAGAGCCTGGCCAACGTGACCATCATTACGTCGGCGCAGACTACCGAGATCACCGGCGACGGCAAGAAGGTCAACGGCATCAGCTACAAGGAACGCGAAACCGGCGAGGTCAAGCACATCGAACTGGAAGGCGTGTTCGTCCAGATCGGCCTGGTGCCCAACACCGAATGGCTCAAGGGCACTATCGCATTGAGCAAGCATGGCGAGATCGAGATCGACGCCCGTGGCCAGACTTCGATCCCCGGCGTGTTCGCTGCGGGCGATGTGACCACGGTGCCGTACAAGCAAATCGTGATCGCCGTGGGGGCGGGCGCTACTGCTGCACTGTCCGCCTTCGACCACCTGATCCGCTCGTCGGTGGACGACGAGACGCCGGCCGAGAAGAAGGAAGCGGTCGCCGCGTAAGTACCAGCCACATCAGGCAGCAAGGGAACGCCATCGGGAAACCGGTGGCGTTTTTGTTTTTGCGGTTCCCGGTTGAGCCCTTGGCCGGAACGAATGATGGCAGGTCAGGCGCGGCACAAGACGCTGGGTCCTGACTTTCGCGAGGACAACTGCATTGGTGAATTTTCCTCTATCGTCCCAGTGAAGGCCAGGCCCAGTAGCGTTTAACCGGTATCCGGGCGACCATAAAAAAACGCCATCGGACTCCGATGGCGTTTTCATTTGAAGCAGACTGCGGCTTACTTGAACATCAAGCGCAGCGAGTCCCATGCGCGGCCGAAGAAGCCGGCCGGGCCGACCGATTCCAGCGCGACCACCGGCAATTCAGCCACGGTCTTGTCGTCGATGGTGACCTTCAGGGTACCGACCTTGGCGTTTTCCGAGATCGGGGCGATCAGCGGGTCATTGCGGTCCAGGTGGGTCTTGACCTTGTCGGCAGTGCCCTTGGGGATGGTGATGTAGAGGTCGTTCTTGAAGCCGACCTTGATCTTGCCTTGCGAACCCTTCCACACGTCAGGCGTGTCGACCGGCTGGCCCTTGGCGTACAGCTTCACGGCGTCGAAGTTCTGGAAGCCCCAGTTCAGCAGCTTCTGGCTTTCCTGCGTGCGCACCTGGTCGGACACGGTGCCGATCACCACCGAGATCAGGCGGCGTTCGCCGTTGGGTACCGGGCGGTGGGCCGAGGTGATCAGCGAATAGCCGGCGCTGGAGGTGTGGCCGGTCTTCATGCCGTCGACCGTCGGGTCCAGCCACAGCAGGCGGTTGCGGTTGGGCTGGGTAATGTTGTTGTAAGTGAATTTTTTCACCGAGTAATACTTCTTGTAATACTCGGGGAAGTCGTTGATCAGGTTGCGGCACAGGATGGCCAGGTCATGCGCAGTGGTATACGTGTCCGGGCTGGGCAGGCCGTGCGGATTGGAGAAGTGGGTGTTGGTCAGGCCCTGGCGCTGCGCTTCGCGGTTCATCAATTGCACGAAGGCATCTTCGGTGCCGGACACGGCTTCGGCCACCGCCACCGCTGCATCGTTGCCCGAGACCGAAATCAGGCCGAACAGCAGGTTCTCGATCGACACCGGCTTGTTCGGTTCGATGAACATCTTGGAGCTGCTCGGATCGACCTTCCAGGCGTTCACCGAGACGCTGACTTCCTGCGGCTCGCTCAGGCGCTTGTCGCGCAGGGCGGCGAAGGCCAGGTAGGCGGTCATCAGCTTGGTCAGCGAGGCCGGCTCGACGCGCATGTCGGCATCGGCAGAGGCGATCACCTGATTGGACGAGGCGTCCAGCAACAGCCAGGACTTGGCGGCCACGGTCGGTGGCGGCAGGGTCTGCGCGGAGGTGGACAGGGCGGAAATCGAAAGGACGGTGGCGGCGAGGGCCGCAAATATTTTTTTCATCGGTGCCAAAGAAAAAATGCCAGCAGGGGGAAACATCGTTGCTGTAGTTTGAAAAGAAGATGGGCGGGTTCGGTTGCTGCTACGCAGTGGAAAGACATTTGCTGGAATTGCATGACGAACTGCACGCCCGGAATTATAAACGCCGTGCGGCTTCCGTCCCAATTTGAATGGATCGACTTCCCTGAAGATCCCCTCACGGAAACCACATACGGCGGCGTTTTACCCCATCGCCGCCGGCGCTTCCGAAACTCAGGCCTGTGGCTGGGCCGGACGGCGATGCCAGGTTTCGACCACCACGTTCTTGATATGTTGCAGCTTGCGGTGAAAAAAATGATCCGAGCCGGGGATGACCACCACCGGCAGCTCCTGCGGGCGCGCCCAGTCGAGCACGGCCGACAGCGGAATGGTGTCGTCCTGCTCGCCGTGGATCAGGATGGTGTTGGCCGGCGCCGTCGGCATCGGCCATTTGCCGGCGGCGGTGCCTACCAGCACCAGGCGCTCGGCGGCGCTGGCCGGATCGTCCTTTTGCAGGCGCTGTTGCAATTGCGCCTGCACGAAGGTGCCGAAGGAAAAGCCGCCGAGCGCCAGCGGCAGGTCCGGGTATTGGGTGCGCATGTGCTTGAGCAGCAGCGCCATATCGTCGGTCTCGCCGGCGCCGTGGTCGTGCACGCCCTCGGATTTGCCGACGCCGCGGAAATTCATGCGCACGGCGATATAGCCCAATGCGAGGAAGGTGCGCGCCAGCGTCTGGGCCACCTTGTTGTCCATGGTGCCGCCGAACAGCGGATGCGGATGGGCCACCAGCGCCAGGCCGACCGGCGCGGCGAAGGTCTCTGGGTCCGGCAGGTCCAGCGCGCATTCGAGCTGGCCGACGGCGCCGGCAATCATGAAATTCTGGGTATGTGCGTTCATTGCTTGCTTGGAATGGGGAGGCTCAGATCTTCAGGCGGTCGACGGTCTTGCCGCCGACGATGTGGGTATCGATGATCTCGTCGATGTCTTCATTGTCGACATAGGTGTACCAGGTGCCTTGTGGATAGATGACCATGACCGGTCCTTCCTCGCAGCGCTCCAGGCAGCCGGCCTTGTTGATGCGCACACGGCCCTCGCCCGCCAGGTCGAGTTGCTTGATGCGCTTTTTGGCATGTTCCTGCGCGGCCTGCGCACCCTTGTCGGCGCAGCAGGTGCGCTCGCCGGGTTTGCGCTGGTTGAGGCAGAAGAAAACGTGGTGTTCGTAGAATGGTTTGTCGCTCATGTGCGGGTTCGCCCGAGAGTGGAATTGGCGCGTTAGTGCGCTGTCAGCCTTGATGCGCTTGCTGTTGCGGGAAAGGCCGAATGTCAGGGCGTAATGATACACCCCGATCATTTTTGTTTCCGGTGTACCGGATGGTAGAGGAACCAGATCGCCAGGAAAGGCCACAGCACCGACAGGAACTGTGCGGCGCCGTCGAAGTTGAGGAATTTACCCTGCACCCAGGTCTCCAGCGTGGAGATGTAATACGGGTTGGCCGGTACCGCGTTGGTGACCGCCAGGCTGATGATCAGCGCCAGCGCGGCCAGCCGCCGTTGTGCCGTGGGCGGGGCGAATGACAGGCCGGTGACCATCATGGCGCCGATCACGATGCCGCCGGCCGAACTGGCGGAACCCCAGACGAAGGCATTTTGCGGGGCGAAAAACAGTGCGCAGGCCAAGGATTTCACGGCGATGCAGCCCAACAGGTAGAACATCACCAGCGCGCGGCGCGGCGCCTGTTTGCGCAGCAGCAGCAAGAGCAGCAGCGCCGCGCCGGTCAGGCCGCAGGCGGTGACGATGACGTCGGCCAGCCAGTATTGTTCGGCACTGAGCTGGGCATTGTTGATCCAGGTGGTGGCCAGGTCGATAGGGGTGTCGAGCAGGTCGGAGAAGAAGGCCAGCAGCGGCGGCACCAGATGGCCCAGCCCGAACAGGTGGTTTTGCGGGTAGATCAGCGCCAGCGGCCACAGTCCGGCGACCACCAGCCCGCGGCTGGCTTCGCCGGAGAACCAGCGCCGCCGCATGGAAAGGAAGCGGCTCTCCTGCAGGAAGTAGCGGCTGCAAGCCGCGCCCAGCAAGGCCCCGGCAAACGCGCCGGCGGAATTGGTGAGCAGGTCGAGGTTGGACGGTACGCGCGTAGGCAGGTAGGTTTGCACCGCCTCCATGCAGGCCGACAGCAAGACGCCGGCGGCCGTGGCCGGCCAGATCGCCCACGCCGGGGCAATGCGCGGATGCATGGCGAACACCAGCAGCATGCCCAACGGGGCGTAGCCGGCGATGTTGGTCCATATGTCGAAGCCGGTCCAGTAATAAGGCAGGCGCGACCACAAATAATCGAAAGGCCCCAGGCCCATGTCTCGCCAGCCGGAAAATGGATACCAGCTGGCATAGACGATCAGCAGCGTGTACACCAAGAGGCTCACGCGCGCGAAGGACGAGGCGGCGGGAACCGTGAGGGGCGGCTTGCTGGACGATGCCGCTGTCATGTTGGGCTTGGCTTCCATGGGGCAGAGGGTAACCGATTTCATTGGCCATCGCCGTTGCGTGGGCGGCTCTTTACATGGCGCGGAAGTGTTGCGTGGCGGGCCTGCCTGTGAGCGGCAGGCAGCGATTTGTGGCCGTCTGCCGTTACAATGCGGCCTATGAACAAGACTTCCAATTTGTTGGCTGCAGCCTTGCCCGAACCGGCCCCGCGCGAGCGCGGCGACGGTGAGATGCTGGTTCAGGGCGAGCGCGTCTCCAAGCTGCTGGCCGGCTCCGATAACGCCAACGTCAAATGCATCGTGGTCGAGGCCGTGGCGTGCACCGGTTCGACTAACGTCGACCTGATGCATCGCCTGCCGACCCTGGCGCTCCCGGTATTGCGCGTGGCCGATCGCCAGACCGCCGGCCGTGGCCGCGCCGGCCGCCCGTGGCGCACCGCGCCGGAGACTTCGCTGACCTTCTCGCTGGCCTGGCGTTTCGAGCGGCCATTGCATGCGCTGTTGGGATTGCCGTTGGCAGTGGGCGTGGCGCTGGCCGAAGCGCTCCAGGTGCTGGGCGTACAGGCGCAACTGAAGTGGCCCAACGATTTGCTGCGCGATGGCGCCAAGCTGGCAGGGGTGCTGATTGAGACCGCTGCCGATGGCAGTTCGAGCGATGCTACCTGGACGGTCATCGGCATCGGCCTGAATCTGGCCGTGCCGCCCGATCTGGAGTTCGAACTGGGCCGCGCCATCGGCGCTGCGCCTGAATTGCAGAAGCAGCCGCGCGAGACGGTGCTGGCCATCATCACCAGTTCGCTCGCCGATGTGCTGGTGGAGTTCGAGCAGCGTGGCTTTGGTGCTTTCATCGAGCGCTGGCAAGCGTTCCATTCGTATGCCGGGCAGCCGGTGAAAATACTCGATCACGGCCGTACCGTGCATGAGGGCATCGCCGCGGGCGTGGATGCGATGGGACGTTTCCTGATCGACACGGATGCCGGCCAAGTAGTGGTGCTGGCCGGTGATTTGTCATTGCGGCTGCAGGAATAAGCATGGCGGGCATGCTGCTGATCGACGCCGGGAATACCCGGATCAAATGGGCGGTTCCAGCCGAAGACGGCACTGGCCGCTGGCTGCACCAAGGGGCGGTGGCGCGCGGCGAGACTGCGTCGTTGGCAACCGTATGGCAGCAACTGGGGCTGGCAGTGGCGCGCGTGTGCGTATCCAACGTCGCGGGGCAGGCTTTGCGCGAGACCCTGGGCAGCGTATTGACGCAGGCCTTTGGCGCCGATGTTGCGGTCGAATGGTTCGCTTCGGTGCCGGAGCGCGCCGGCCTGCGCAATGGTTACGCTAACCCTGGTCAGCTCGGTTGCGACCGCTTCGCCGCGGCCATCGGCGCGCGGTCGTTGTTTCCCGGGCAAGAGCTGGTGGTTGCGACTTGCGGCACGGCAACCACGATCGATGCCGTGAGCGCAGAAGGGGTGTTCGTTGGCGGCATGATCCTGCCGGGGCTGGGCACGATGGCGACTTCACTGGCGTTGTCTACCGCGCAGCTACCGCAGATCGAGGCCATTTCGCCGCCGGCGCAGCCATTTGCCGACAACACGGTGGATGCCATCGTGTCCGGCTGTATCGCGGCGCAGGCCGGCGCCATCGAGCATGCGCTGGACGAGCGCCGCCGCCTGGCCCCCGGACGCGCCTTGCGCTGCGTGCTGGCCGGTGGCGCGGGCAAGGTGCTGGTTCCTCATCTGAGGCTGGGGGATACGGTGCTGGAAAAGGTGGATAATCTGGTCTTGATCGGCCTCTATGCGGCCATGGTCTACAGCGGCTGAACGGCCGGCTGTCTCACTGGACAAGGAAAAGGAAGACGGAAGCGCGGATGAAGCTGAAATTGCTTTTTTGGCTACTGCTGATCGGCAATGGCATCCTGTTCGGATTGCAGCATGGCTATTTAGGCGCCGCCGCTTCCGAGCGCCGCGAGCCGCAGCGCCTGGTCGAGCAGTTGCGCCCGGAGTTGCTGTCCATCCTGCCGCCCAACAGCCAGAAACTGGTGCCGCCGGTTCGCACACAAGACGCACAACCCCAGCCCGACGACGCCGCCAAGCCTGAGCAAGCGTCCGGCGCCACGTCTGTCGCCTCTGCTGCGACCGCGCCGGCCACAGCTCCGACGCCGCCCACCGCTCCCCAGCGTGCTGCCGTGGCCGTCGCGCCGTCCTGTACCGAGGTCGGCAATTTCAGCGCGACCGATGCACGCCGTTTTTCGTCGCAACTGGCCAGCCTCAACCTGGGCGACAAGATCGTCCAGAAGCTGACGCAGGACGTCACCAGCCATATGGTCTACATCCCGCCGCAGGATGGCCGCGATGGCGTCGACCGCCGTACCGCCGAACTGCGCCGCCTGGGCATCGGCGACTTCTATGTGATTCCCGAGAGCTTTCCCAATCCGGCACTGCGCTACGGTGTCTCGCTGGGCATCTTCCGCACCGAGGAAGCGGCCAAGGCCTACATCGGACAGTTGATTTCGAAGGGCGTGCGCAGCGCGCGCATCATTGCCCGCCGTTCCGGCGCCGGCAAGCAGGTGTTCCAGCTGCACGACCTGACCCCGGATGCGCGCGCTGCGCTCGACAAGATCAAGAGCGCCTTCCCGGACCAGGAAATCCGTGCTTGTTCGGCCTGATCATTCCGTTGCAGGCCCGTTGCCATTAACGCACAGCCTTCACAAACGGATCCCTCTTTCCATGTAAAATCGCGTTCCCAAGAACCCACCTCCACCCACAGGACACCGCCATGACCACCGACCTCACCAATGTTGCGCCACAGATCAAAGCCGAAATCCTGGCTGAGGCGCTGCCGTACATCCGTAAATTCCACGGCAAGACCATCGTCGTCAAATACGGCGGCAATGCGATGACCGAGGAAAGCCTGAAGCATGGTTTCGCGCGCGATGTGATCCTGTTGAAGCTGGTCGGCATGAACCCGGTGGTGGTGCACGGCGGCGGCCCGCAAATCGATGCCGCGCTGAAGAAGATCGGCAAGCAGGGGACCTTCGTGCAGGGCATGCGCATTACCGACGAAGAGACCATGGAAGTGGTGGAATGGGTGCTGGGCGGCGAAGTGCAGCAGGATATCGTGATGCTGATCAACCATTACGGCGGCCAGGCGGTGGGCCTGACCGGCAAGGATGGCGGCCTGATCCGTGCGCGCCGCATGCAGATGCCGGACAAGGAGAAGCCGGGCCAGTTCCTGGACATCGGTTTCGTGGGCGAGATCGAGGCGATCAACCCGGCAGTGGTCAAGGCGCTGCAGGACGACGCCTTTATTCCGATCATCTCGCCGATCGGCTTCGGCGATGACGGCCAGGCCTACAACATCAACGCCGACGTGGTGGCCGGCAAGATCGCAGAAATCCTGCATGCCGAGAAACTGATCATGATGACCAACATCGCCGGCGTGCAGGACAAGGCGGGCAACCTGCTGACCGACCTGTCGGCGCGCGAGATCGACGAAATGTTTGCCGACGGCACCATCTCCGGCGGCATGCTGCCGAAGATCTCCTCGGCGCTGGACGCGGCCAAGTCGGGCGTGAACACCGTGCACATCATCGATGGCCGCATCGAGCACTCGCTGCTGCTGGAAGTGCTGACCGAACAGGCTTTCGGCACGATGATCCGTTCGCACTAAGAACCTGTTTACGACTCCCGGCGAGATCGTCAACAGGTTCTAAGCGCACAGGCGCCGGCGGCGGCCGGCGTCAATGTGCAATGGTTGCGGGAATGAAAAAGGATGAGCTTGCTCATCCTTTTTTGTTTTCCGGCTGGCGGGTTTGCCCGTTACGCGGCTCAGTAAAGCTGCTCCACCTTGAGTCCCTTTGCTTTCAGCAGTGCAGGCACGCCGTGCGGGCCCACCAGGTGCAGGATGCCGATGGCGGCGACAGCTTTGTCATGCTTGGCCAGCAACGCAGCGATGCCGTCAGCCAGGTCCGGATTGCGTTCGTCCAGCAGTGCATGGCGGGTGAAGGTGCTGGCGAAGGATTGGTCTTGCTCCATTTCCTGCAGCGCGTTCTCGAAACCCCGGCTGTCTGCATGGCGCCAGGCATCGACCAGTTCGGTCAGCTTGCGGGTGGTGTCGGCGTTATCCATTTCATCGAGCGTGTCGCCCAGGAATTGTGTCTGGTGCGCGGCGTCCAGCCGGGCGAAGATGGACATCTGCCGCTCGGCGCTTTCCAGTTCCACCACTCTTGCGCCATGCGCGCGCGCGGCGCCGGCCAGGTAGTTGTCCACCGCCAGTTCGGGGCGATAGCCGCTGCTGGCATATTCCTGTACGGTCAGCGCCATGGCCAGCATCCATGGCCGCAAGCCTTGCATCTGCTCAGCGGGCAATTGGTAGCGTTTGAGTGCGGCCATCGTGCGCTGGGCCAGTGCCGGGTCGATATGGTCTTCAAAGCGCTGGCCGGGCGGGTAGACGCCGTATTTTTGCACCGCCGCCTGCAGGGCGCCGGCGTTTTGCGGGTCCAGTTCCAGTGCCAGTACGGGGGCCTTCTTCAATGCTTGCGCGATGCGCTTTTCCAGAGGATAGAAGTCGCTTGCGCCGACGTGGATGGTGCCGAACAGGTGCAGCGTGTGGCGGCCGTCGGAAACCCTGTAGAGCGCGCCGCGGTTGGGCGGTTCCTGGCCGGTTGCGGCTGAAGGTACGGCGCCACGCGCCTGCGGCAGATAAAAGCAGAACAGCAAAGCCAATGTCACTATAATCAGTCGTCCCGCAAAGCCTTTCACTGCTTGCCTTTCTTTTCTTGCATCGTTATCGCCGCGCCCATTGCGGGGCGCGGATGGTTTGATTTATGGCGTCCAATACTACACCGCTCTGGCTGTTCGATCTCGACAACACGCTGCACAACGCGTCGCACGCAATCTTCCCCGCTATCAACGCCAACATGAACCGCTATATGACGCGCGTGCTGGAGCAGGGCGGCCATCCGTGCGATGAGGAGGCAGTCAACCACCTGCGCCGCCATTATTGGAAACTGTATGGTGCGACGCTGCTGGGAATGGTGCGCCACCATGGCGTGCGCATCGAGGATTTCCTGCACGAGGCGCACTTGTTCGACGATTTGCTGGGAATGGTGCGCGCCGAACGCGGCATCGGGCGTTGGCTGCAGCAGCTTCCGGGACGCAAGATCCTGTTGACGAACGCGCCGCGCCGCTATTCCCGTGAGCTGCTGCGCCATCTTGGGCTGCACCGGCATTTCTCGCGCCACATCTCGATCGAGTCCATGCACGTGCACCGCCAGCTGCGTCCCAAGCCTTCGCGCCTGATGCTGCGCAAGTTGCTGGCGCGCGAGAAGGTCAGCCCGCGCTGCTGCATCCTGGTGGAAGATACGGTGGACAACCTGAAGACTGCCCGCGAGCTGGGCGTGCGTACTGCCTGGGTGACCCAGTACCTGATCGGCAATGCGATGCTGGGGCATCTGGCAGCGCAGCGCGTGCGTAGCCGCCTTCCTTCTTACGTTGACGTCAAGGTGAGTTCGGTGAGGCAGCTGCCGCGGCGGCTGGCCAAGCTGGGCGCTGCGCGTTCGCGGCGCTGAGAAGGCGGGTATTCGGGATGGCTGCCGGACTCAGTCTGCGCAGTCCGCACACCAGCCTTTGATGGTCAATTCCACTTCGTGGCTTTGGAATCCCTTGCCTAGTGTCTTGCGCAGGGCCGATTGCAATTGTGCGGCGGTGGAGCGGTGCTTGTCGGCGTCCGGCAGCACGGTGGCCAGGAAGTCGGTTCCATCGCTGGCGTCCAGGCAGAATACGCGCGCGCAGCGCGTGCACTTGAAATGTCCGTGCTGGTGTTGTTTGCCGTGCGAGTGGTCGTGCAGGCCATGTTCGGGATGATCGGCGCCCGCGCTGTAACGGAAGATGCGGTCGTCGCTGGAGATCTTGTGCGCCAGGCCGGCTTCGGTCAGGCAATCCAGCGCGCGATACAGGGTGACGCGGTCCATGCCGGCGAAGCGGTCCTGGATATCCTGGTGCGAGGCCGCGCTGCGGGTTTCCAGCAATGCGCCCAATACGTTCACGCGCGCCTGCGTCACGCGTACGCCGGCCTCGCGCAGCTGCGCTTGGGCCAGCGCGGCCATGGCGGCAGCCTGGGCGCTGTGGCTGCTGGCTGGGGTATCGGCGGCTTTGGCTTTCATGGGCGGCTTAACGTGATGAGAAACGAGGGGAAACGGGACGAGCATTCATCCTCTATTTTAGCCGATGCATGATGGGGTTTCCTGCCGCCGTGCAGCAGGGGCCGATGGATCCTATTTGGGACCGTTTTTCTTTGCGCGGGGATGCGCCTGGTCGTAGACCTGTGCCAGGCGCTGGAAGTCGAGGGCGGTATACACCTGGGTGGCGGTGATGGACGCGTGCCCCAGCATTTCTTGCACCGCACGCAGGTCGCCGGAGCTTTGCAGCACGTGGGAGGCGAAGGAGTGGCGCAGCATGTGCGGGTGCACATCGCTCGCCATGCCCAGCGCCTGGCCGTGGATTTTCAGGCGCAATTGGGTGACACGGGCGGACATGCGCGTGCCGCGCTCGGTCAGGAACAAGGCATGCCGATCAGGCCCCGCATCCGCTTTCACCAGCGATGCGCGGATCGGCAGCCAGTCGGCGATGGCTTGCAGGGCGGCTTGCCCTACCGGCACCTTGCGTTTTTTGTCGCCTTTGCCGGTGACGGTGACTTCGGCGTTCTCCTGATCGATCCAGCCGGCCGACTCATAAGCGCCTTCCCGGGTGTCGGCGATGTCGATCGTTGCCAGTTCGGACACGCGCAGGCCGCTCGAATACAGCAGTTCAAACATGGCGCGGTTGCATGCGGCCATCGTGGAAGAGGGATCTTTGCCGGGATTGCCCTGCGACACCAGCCGGATGGCATCATCGGCGGCCAGCGCCTTGGGCAGCGGCTTGCTTTTCTTGGGAGGCTTCACGCCGTCCACCGGATTGGCCTTCAATTCGATTTCCATCGACAGCCAGGCGAAAAAGCCGCGCCATGCCGACAATTTGCGCGAGATCGATCGTGCATTCAGCCCACGTGCGTGTAATTGTGCCGCGCATTTTCTGATCTGGACCTGGCTGGTTTTACGGAAATCCAGGGCGCCATCGTCGATTGCCGGATTGGCCGACGTGGACAGCAGGCTGTGGAGTTCTTGCAGGTCGCGCCCATAGTTTTCCGTCGTATGGGCGGACAGTTTGCGCTGGGTGCGCAGCGTGGAGAGGTATTGCTGAATCAGCGAGTGCGGGGCGGTATCCATCGGCGCTCATTCTTCAGGCTGTGCCACGCTGCCCGGGCGTGGCGAAATAAGGCGGCCGCATGGGGCGGCCCATTTTTAGCGCAGCAGGCAGGCCAGTGCCGCGCTGGCAGTTTCGCCGATGCGGGTGAGGAAGTCGGTGCCCATATCCGAAGTGAAGCGATTCGGGTCGGAAGAGCCCAGCACCAGCAGGCCGAACGAGTCCGGCGAAGCGCCGACGCGCAGCGGCAGGATCGCAACCGATTTGACTGAGGCAGCGTCTTCCAGCCATGAGGCTGCTTCGAAGTCCTTGTTGGGGCCGCAAAATGGTGCGGAGAGACCGTTGGCGAAAATCTGCGCATCTTCCGAAACCGACTGGGTGAACCATTGTGCGGAATGCGATTCGGCCAAATTCCACAGGCGCAGGGTGACTTGCGGCACATGGAAGGTTTCTTTCAACTGTTCGATCAACGTGTGCGGCAAGTCTGTCTCATTGCGCGCCAGCAGCAAGGCACGCGTCCACGCCTGGAACTTGTTGGTGATCTCGTCGTTTTCCTGGGCGATGCGCATCAGGTCGGCCATGTGCAGCTCCTGCACCTTGATCTTTTCGCGCAGGATTTCCATCTGGCGTTCTTGCAGGGAAACCGCGCGGCCCATGACCGGGCTGGTCAATTTGATTTTCGACAGCAACTCTGCATGCTCTTCGAAGAAGCCAGGGTGATCGAGCAGGTATTCGGCAATCAGATCGGAGTCCAGTTGGGTGGTCATCGCTAGTTTGTTTGTATGAGTGTCACAGCAGTTTTTCAGGCGGGATGGTTTTCATTCCATGCCGGTGGGCAATGCCTGAGGTATCGCGAGATTATCCTCGCTATCGGAAAGACTGACAATCGCTGAGGGTGCTTCTTTATGGGACTGCGTGGGCTATGAAGAATCAAAGCCGAAGAGATATGTTTGAGGGGTAGTGCCGAATAAGAAACGGGCTTGCATGATTGCTCATGCAAGCCCGAATCAGTCTTAACTCAAGTATGGAAGACCGACATTTTCATGCCGGGCATCAAATCCTTAAATTAGAACTTGTGGCGGATACCAGTGACGATAGCGGTTTGGCTAGCATCGGAACCAGTCGAACCACCGGTGATACCAGGGTTAACCATGTTGGAAGCACGCATGTTCGACACGAAAGCGTACAGGTCAGTACGCTTCGACAGCCAGTAGTCAGCACCCAGGGAGATCTGAGTCAGCTTACCCTTGTTGCTAACGGTGTCGAAGTCAGCACGTGCGTGTTGCACAGCAGCCAGCAGCTTCAGCGACGGGCTCACAGCGTACGCAGTACCGATTTCGTACAGGTCAGCCTTCTTCGAGACAGCCAGGGTAGCCGAAGTCGGAGCGAAGCCAGGGGTACCGAAGGTGTTCAGGTCTTGCTTGACGCGCGAGTAGTTTGCGTACACGCGTGCCGGGCCGAACTGGTACGAACCAATCACGTTCAGGACCTTCTGAGCGGAGTTGCCAGCGTTAGCGGCGTTGGTGTACACGCTAGCGGTGGTCGAGTTAGCCGGGATCAGGCTAACGTCCGACGGAGTCGAGCCAGCCTTGGATTGGTAGTAGTTCAGGCCCAGACCCAGAGGACCGTTTTCATACTTACCACCGATGCCGAAGGATTGACCAGCGGAAGTCTTACCAGCAGTTTCGCCGAAACCGTAGATCAGGTTACCGGTGAAGCCGCTCAGGTTGTTGGTGGTGTAGCTGATCGAGTTGTTGGTGCGAACGCCTTGCAGACGGTTCAGGTTCGAGCCGGAGTTCTGGATCAGGCCGCCGAAGTCAGCAACAGCAGTGTAGGCGCTGATGGTGTCAGCGAAGTCGGTTTGACGACCAACCAGAACGGTACCGAAGCCACCAGCCAGACCGACCACCGACTTACGACGGAACAGGTTGCTGGAAGTCACGGCGTCGCCACCTTGCAGGCCGCCATCGTCGTTGGTGAAGCCGGTTTCCAGGTTGAACACTGCCGACAGACCGCCGCCCAGATCTTCAACGCCCTTGAAGCCGATGCGCGAACCTTGAATGACGCCAGAGTTCAGTGCGAACTTGCTGCCAGTGTTGGTGCCGGTGGTTTGGACCTTGCTAATGTAAGCAACGCCAGTATCAACGATACCGTAGATAGTAACGGAGCTTTGTGCTTGAGCAGCACCTGCGAACGCGCCGAGAACGGCCAGTGCCAGCAGAGATTTTTTCATTTGACATCCTTCTATAAAAATAGTCTTGAGGATCCGTACTTCTAGTCGGATGGTGAGACATTAAGGGTTCTCATTTGGCATGGCCGCAGATTGGTCGTTTGGCGGCTTGAATTTTGGTTGAAAGCGTAAAACTCGTCGTGGAGTGTTGTTTTTTTCAAACGCTTTCCATGCGAAGGATCCGATGGAGGCAGATTTTCGCTTGCGGAGCAGGTCCTATTATCGGTCTCCGGAGCAGAAACTTGCTCCGATTCGTTTCGTGCGTCGTATTGTTGTTAAAACGATGCATTTATGGTGTTTCGCTCTCAATTTTAAAAAAATGTGATTTGTGGGGCATAATTTTGGTTTTCTGATCTATCACGGAAGGCTAATGGCAAATCGAGAAGATCTCGCAATCATCCGTGCTGCGCGGGCTGGGCAGGCCGAGGCGCAGCTTACTCTGGGTAAACGTTATCTGTTTGGCGGTAATGGTTTGCCTCAGAGTTTGGGGACGGCATTTCACTGGCTGGAGCGCGCTGCGCGCCAAGGCCTGGCAGATGCATGGATGCTGATCGCTCAACATATTCCTTATGAGGTGGTAATGCCCTTGGCCAAGCCGCAGGATGCGGCCTTATGGTACGAGCGGGCATTCGATGCCGGACTGAGCAAAGCCGGGCTGGTGTTTGCCCGGCTGGTGTTGGGTAATGTTGCGCAGATCAGCGCCGATCTTAAAAGGAAGGCGATCCGGGCGCTGGAGGTAGTGGCGCGCGAAGGCAATCCTGATGCCCAGTGGTTGCTGGCCCAGCAAAGCCCCGAGGTGCAGCAGCAGTCGGCCCCAAGCGGTGAGGAAGGGACTGCCGCTGGCGTGGAGCCGGCGCAGCAGGAACCTGCCGCAGTCCGGCCGCAAGATGAAATCCGCCAGTGGACCCAAAAGGCCGCCGACGCCGGCATCGAGCAGGCTCAGCATGCCTTGGCCGATGCTGCGTGGAGCCAATCGGATATTCCCGGATTTCTCCGGCGCGCCGAGCCCCTGGTCGATGTACTGCTCCGGCAATATGAGGTAGTGGCCAGCCAGCTGAATGCGCCGGCCGAGATGCTGGCTTCCAGCCTTGGTGGACAGAACGTGCGGTTGTTAAGGCGTCTGGCTCAGGTGCGACTGGGGGAGGCGCAGCCCAACTTGTTGTATGTCCAGCAATTGCTGGAACTCGCCGCATTGGCAGGGGACCGTGATGCCCAATTGGGGCTGGGGCTGTTATATGGCCGGATGGATGAGCAGGGCGAGCGGCAATTCCCGGGGCGAGGTTCGGCTAATTATAAGAAGGCGATCCGCTGGTTGACCCTGGCAGGGGAGCAGGGGATGGCGGCGGCCTGGTATGCCTTGTCGCGCATTTACCTGAAACCGGAATTTTCCCAGCGCAATCTGGTGGACGTGCAGCACTACCTGGAGCGTGCGGCGGAGATGGGGCACATGGCGGCGCAACTGGAGTGCGGCGTTACGGCCTGGCGCAATCGCCGCGACGATCCGGCCAATGATGTGCGCGCCCTTTACTGGCTGCAAAAGGCGGCTACCCAGGGCAGTGTCCAGGCGCAATCCTTGCTGGAGAAGGTTGCCGACCGTCCCGGCACGGCGCCGTGGGCGGTGCAGGCGCGCGCGCAGCTGACCCGCGAACTCATCAATGCCTACCCTTTCCTGGCGGCGCGCATCGAGCTGGCGGCCTTGTTCAAGCTGACGCGGCCGGAGGCCTTGCTGCTCGACCTCAAGCAGGCGGACTGCGGCCATTGCCTGATGGTGGACATCCGCGCCCAGTACGCACGCAGCAAACGCCGTCTGATCATGGTCGAGACGGGTGAAGAGCGCGGCGCGCTCAACCGCATCGGCCGCTTGTTCGAAGACGTGGACTGCGGGCCTTTCGGTCCGGAGGGCAACTATCGGCAGCGCTTGTATCGCTTGAAGGCGGCAGTGCCCGATACTGGGGCGAGCGTCGAAGAGGCTGAGGAGCAGGGTACGGAAGCTTAATTAGACTCCCCCCTTACGCAAAATGGCTTGCCATTCGGCAAGCCATTTTTTATTCACGACGGCCTCAGCCATCTGCGCCGGTATCAATCCGGCAAGTCGATTTCGCCCTCGAACACCGATACCGCGGGACCGGTCATCATGACTGGCTGGCCGGCGCCCTGCCAGGCGATGCTGAGCACACCGCCATGTGTTTGCACGGCTACCGGCGAGTCCAGCAGGCCACGGCGAATCCCCGCCACGACTGCCGCACAGGCGCCGGTGCCGCAGGCCAAGGTTTCACCGGCGCCGCGCTCATACACACGCAGGTTCACATGATGACGGTCGACGATCTGCATGAAACCGGCGTTGACCCGTCGCGGGAAGCGCGGGTGATGCTCGATCAGCGGTCCATCCTGCAGGACGGGGGCTGCTTCGGTGTCAGTCACCACCTGCACGGCATGCGGGTTGCCCATCGATACCACTGAGATCCAGTTTGTCTTGCCGGCAACATCCAGTGGCCACAGGGTGTCCAGGCCTTCCGTGCGGCTCTCAAGGCCGGCGCTGTCGAACGGCACTTCGGCGGGCGTCAGGATCGGGGCGCCCATGTCCACGGTGATGCGGCCATCTTCTTCCAGCCGGGGTTCGATGATGCCCGACATGGTTTCAACCCGGATCGCGCGCTTGTCGGTCAGGCCCTTGTCGGTCACGAACTTCACGAAGGCGCGTGCGCCGTTGCCGCATTGCTCAACCTCGCCGCCATCGGCGTTGTAGATGCGGTAACGGAAATCCACGCCATCGCCGTGGGCCTTTTCGACAACCAGCATCTGGTCTGCACCGACGCCAAAGCGGCGGTCGGCAATCAGTTTCCACTGGTCGGGCCTGAGGAAAATGGCTTGGTTGATGGCGTCCAGCACGACGAAGTCATTGCCGGCGCCGTGCATCTTGGTGAATTTGATCTTCATGAAGACATTATATGGACAGAGCCGCTCCTTTACAGGGAGAGCGGCTGAAAGATTATTCAGCCGGCCGTATCGCGGAGGTAAGGATCGGGTTCGCCGGGCGGGCGGGTCTTGAAGCGCTTATGGGCCCAGAAGTATTCGGCAGGGGTTTCGCGCACGCGTTCTTCGATGAAGGTGTTCATGCGGTGAGTGGCGGCGACGACGTCGTCGCCCGGGTAATCCGTCCAGGCCGGGTAGAAGGTAGTCTTCCAGCCGCGGTAGCCTGGCAGGAAGGTGGTGATGACAGGCACCACGTTAGCGCCGGTGGCCGCCGCAATGCGCGCGGTGGAGGTCAGGGTGGCGGCGGGGACGCCGAAGAACGGGACGAACTCGGCGTCGCGGATGCCGAAATCCATATCCGGCAGCATGATGAAGGGCAGGCCGTCGCGCATGGCGCGGATGATGGGTTTGACGCCCTTCTCACGCGACAGCAGCGTCACCGGCCGGAAGCGCGAACGGCCTTTGAGCAATGCATCGTCGACCACCTTGTTTTGCTGGCGGGCATAGATGGTGCATACCGAATAATCCGAGTTGAGCACCAGGGCGATGCCGGGGATCTCCAGGCAGACGAAGTGTGGGCACAGCAGGATGGTGGGGCCGCTGTTGATCGTATCGAAGGGGACGCCGGGCTCGACCTGGATCAGGCGCTTGAGGCGCGCTTCGGAAGCCCACCACAGGATGCCGCGCTCCAGCGCGCTGCGGGCATAAGCCTGGAAATGCCCGCGGGCAATCTGGCGGCGTTCTTCTTCGGTCTTTTCAGGAAAGCACAGGCGCAGATTGATCAGCGTGATGCGCCGGCGCGGCCTCATGTACATATAGAGCAGCGAGCCCAGTGTCTCGCCAAGGCGGCCAAGGATGGGGAGCGGCAGCCAATGCAGCAGCCACATGAGCCCGATCAGGGCCCTCATTGCATCTCCTCCGGTTTTGCCACGCCCGGCGGTACTTTGTAGCGGTTATAGCTCCATATATATTGGGCGGGGCATCGGGCGATCAGCGCTTCCATCGCGGCATTGATGGCGCGCGCCTGTTGTTGCGGAGTATCGCCCAGCTCGCTTTCAAAGGGGACGAAACGCACGGCGTAACCGCGCCCCCACGACAGCCGTTCTGCGTAGACGAGCACGATGGGCGCGCCGCTCATCTGGTGCAGCTTGGCCGACAGGGTCATCGTATAGGCCGGTTTCCCAAAGAAATC
Source organism: Herbaspirillum chlorophenolicum (assembly GCF_001189955.1). GTDB lineage: Bacteria > Pseudomonadota > Gammaproteobacteria > Burkholderiales > Burkholderiaceae_D > Herbaspirillum > Herbaspirillum chlorophenolicum. Next base: position 127,904 of record NZ_LFLT01000010.1, read on the forward strand.
GGCCCATACGCCTTCGCCATTCTGCGGTACCTGGTCGGGCAGCAGGCCGATGGCCTGGCCGTTTTTCAGCGCCTTGAGCAGGATACGCACGCCTGCCAGGTTGGCCGGAGCCAGGTGCAGGTTGGCGCGCGCCCTTGCCCCTTCGATCAGCGGCTTGAGGGCAGCCTTGCGCGGCGGGCGATACAGCGCGCTGAGCCGGGTATTTTGCGCCACGGATTGCGCCGTGATCTCGAAACATCCCAGGTGCGGGGTAAGCAGGATGAGGCCGGACTTGGCATCCAGGGCGTTCTGGGCGAATTCCCATCCTTCGATACGGGCGGTGCGCAACACACGGCCGGGGCTGCCGCACCAGATGAAGGGCAATTCGAACATGCCTTTCCCGGCTTCGCCGATCGCCTTATATAAATGGCGGCGGTGGCCTGCGCGCTCGATGTTGTCAATGAAACGCCGCCGGTAGGAGGGCGATGCCAGAAATACCAGCCAGCCCATTACCAGCCCGATGGCGTGTAAAACCGGCAAGGGAAGAAAAGACAGCAGGCGGAATAAAGAAACGAGCATACGTGCCGATAACAGGGGACAGGGTTGTAAAAACAACCGTCAAATTGCAGAAAATCGCAAGAGGCGTAAAATAGCACATGCCGTCGAGTTAATGACAACTTGCGAGACGGGGTATAAATATCGCTAAAGCGTCGCAGGCTCGACAAATGATTGGCCGCGACTGGGTTTAATCACTTATTGTTAGAGGCTGCAGTATGTCCAACGAATTTCTCTTCACTTCCGAATCCGTCTCCGAAGGCCATCCCGACAAGGTAGCCGACCAGATTTCCGATGCGATTCTGGATGCCATTCTCACCCAAGACCCGCAATCCCGCGTTGCTGCAGAAACCCTCTGCAACACCGGTCTGGTTGTGCTGGCCGGTGAAATCACCACACGCGCCAATGTCGACTACATCGATGTCGCGCGCGAAACCATCAAACGCATCGGTTACGACAACGCCGACTTCGGCATCGACTACAAGAGCTGCGCCGTATTGGTCGCCTATGACAAGCAATCGCCCGACATCGCCCAAGGGGTTGATGAGGGCCGTGGCGTCGATCTGGAGCAAGGCGCAGGCGACCAGGGCCTGATGTTCGGCTATGCCTGCAACGAAACTCCGGAACTGATGCCTGCCGCGATCTACTATGCGCACCGCATCGTCGAGCGCCAGTCGCAACTGCGCAAGGACGGCCGCCTGCCATGGCTGCGCCCGGACGCCAAGTCGCAGGTTACGCTGAAATACGTCGATGGCAAGCCGGTCGCGATCGATACAGTGGTGCTGTCGACCCAGCACTCGCCGGAAATGCAGCAAAGCGCTATCCATGAAGCCGCCATCGAAGAGATCATCCGCCCGGTACTGCCGGCCGAGTGGCTGAAGAACACGCGCTACCTGATCAACCCGACCGGCCGCTTCGTCATCGGCGGCCCGCAAGGCGACTGCGGCCTGACCGGCCGCAAGATCATCGTCGACACCTACGGCGGCGCGGCTCCGCACGGCGGCGGCGCGTTCTCCGGCAAGGATCCGTCCAAGGTTGACCGTTCGGCTGCCTACGCCGGCCGCTACGTGGCCAAGAACATCGTGGCTGCCGGCCTGGCCGAGCGCTGCCAGATCCAGGTGTCCTACGCCATCGGTGTGGCCAAGCCGACTTCGGTGATGGTGACCACCTTCGGCACCGGCAAGATCAGCGACGAGCAGCTGGAACACCTGGTGCGTGAGCACTTTGACCTGCGTCCGAAGGGCATCGTGCAGATGCTGGACCTGCTGCGCCCGATCTACGCCAAGACCGCCGCTTACGGCCACTTCGGCCGCGAAGAGCCGGAATTCAGCTGGGAGCGCACCGACAAGGCCGCCGCACTGCGCGCTGCCGCCGGCTTGTAATTCTTCTTCACGCGCAGCAATTGGGAGCCCGCAAGGGTTTCCCAATCGCCTTCGGCGCGCTAAAATGCACCTCCCGCGGAGTTTCCTCCGCACCGTTCCTGCACGTTGGCATTGCATGCAGGGAGGACGGCAGCAAGATTCCACAATGCCTCACTGCAGCAAGGAGCGTTGCGACAGGGAAATCCTGCCAGGCTTGCTTGTGGTGAGCAGGTACCCGCCAGGGTGCCTAGCAACCGCGCTCACGTTACTTTTTTTCTGATTCTATCGAAAGGAGGGCGTGAACAACGCCGTTGCCATGTCTACTACCGCATCCCAAGACTACATCATCGCCGACATCGGCCTGGCCGACTGGGGCCGCAAGGAAATCAAGATCGCCGAGACCGAAATGCCGGGCCTGATGGCGATCCGCGAAGAGTTTGCCGCTGCCCAGCCGCTGAAAGGCGCGCGCATCACCGGCTCGCTGCACATGACCATCCAGACCGCCGTGCTGATCCAGACGCTGGAAGCGCTGGGCGCCAAGGTGCGCTGGGCTTCCTGCAACATCTACTCGACCCAGGACCATGCCGCTGCGGCCATCGCCGCCAACGGCACCCCGGTGTTCGCGGTCAAGGGCGAGAACCTGGACGAATACTGGGATTACACCCACCGCATCTTCGAATGGACCGATGGCGGCTATTCGAACATGATCCTCGATGACGGCGGCGACGCCACCGTGCTGCTGCACCTGGGCGTGCGCGCAGAAAAGGACATCTCGGTGCTGGACAAGCCGGATTCGGAAGAAGCGGTCTGCCTGTACAACTCCATCAAGCGCTACCTGGCCAAGGATGCGTCGTGGTACTCCAAGCGCCTGAAGGAAATCAAGGGCGTTACCGAAGAGACCACCACCGGCGTGCACCGCCTGTACCAGATGCACAAGGAAGGCAAGCTGGCCTTCCCGGCCATCAACGTCAACGACTCGGTCACCAAGTCCAAGTTCGACAACCTGTACGGCTGCCGCGAGTCGCTGGTGGACGGCATCAAGCGCGCCACCGACGTCATGATCGCAGGCAAGATCGCCGTCATCGCCGGTTACGGTGACGTCGGCAAGGGCTCGGCACAAGCCATGCGCGCACTGTCGGCGCAAGTCTGGGTCACCGAGATCGACCCGATCTGCGCACTGCAGGCCGCCATGGAAGGCTACCGCGTGGTGACCATGGATTACGCCGCCGAACACGGCGACATCTTCGTCACCTGCACCGGCAACTACCATGTGATCACCCATGAGCACATGAAGAAGATGAAAGACCAGGCCATCGTCTGCAACATCGGCCACTTCGACAATGAAATCGAAGTCGCCGCGCTGAAGCAATACACCTGGGAAAACATCAAGCCGCAAGTCGACCACATCATCTTCCCGGATGGCAAGCGCATCATCCTGCTGGCCGAAGGCCGTCTGGTGAACTTGGGCTGCGGCACCGGCCACCCGTCCTACGTGATGAGCTCGTCCTTCGCCAACCAGACCATCGCCCAGATCGAACTGTTCGTGAACACCAAGAACTACCCGATCGGCGTCTACACTTTGCCAAAGCATCTGGACGAGAAGGTCGCTCGCCTGCAGCTCAAGAAGCTCAATGCGCAACTGAGCACACTGACCGAAGAGCAAGCGGCTTATATTGGCGTGAAGACCGAAGGTCCGTACAAGGCCGATCACTACCGTTACTGATCGGTTGTGCACGGTCGGGCTGCGGCCGGATCGTGCCTGTATCATCCGGGCTGCCATTACGTTGTCGTTATGCGTGTGGCAGCCCGCCTAATTCAGACAAGGCCCGAAAGGAAATGCCATGCTTATGTTATTGCTGACCTGGCTGATCAATGCCCTGGCCCTGCTGGCCGTTCCCTACCTGATGCATTCGGTTCAGGTCGACAGTTTCGGTTCCGCCCTGGTGGCCGCGCTGATCCTGGGCTTCGTCAATACCATCGTGCGTCCCGTGCTGGTGGTGCTGACCCTGCCTGTGACCTTGCTCACGCTGGGCCTGTTCATCTTCCTCATCAACGGCCTGATGTTCTGGGTGGTGGCGCAACTGGTGGGCGGCTTCCACGTAGCCGGTTTCTGGTCGGCGGTGGGCGGCGCGCTGCTCTACAGTATCGTGTCCTGGGCTTTGTCTACACTGTTGCTGAAATCCGGATCGAACCGATGAACAAGCATAATTTCAGTATTGAATTTTTCCCGCCCAAGACACCGGAGGGGACGGAAAAGCTGCGCGCCACGCGCGCCAGGCTGGCCGAATTGCAGCCGAAGTATTTCTCGGTGACCTTCGGCGCCGGTGGCTCGACCCAGCAGGGCACGCGTGATACCGTGCTCGAAATCACCGCCGAAGGCCATGAGGCGGCGCCGCACCTGTCTTGCATCGGCAGTTCGCGCGCCAGCCTGCGTGCCATCCTGGATGACTACAAGGCCAACGGCGTCAAGCGCCTGGTGGCGCTGCGCGGCGACCTGCCCAGCGGCTATGGTGCGATGGACCAGGCCTCCAGCGAATTCCGCTATGCCAATGAGCTGGTCGAATTCGTGCGTGCGGAAACCGGCGACTGGTTCCATATCGAAGTGGCGGCCTATCCCGAGATGCATCCGCAGGCCAAGTCGCCGCAGGACGATGTGCAGAACTACGTGCGCAAGGTGAAGGCCGGCGCCGACTCGGCCATCACGCAATACTTCTACAACGCGGACGCCTATTTCCGCTTCGTGGAAGACGCTGCCAAGCTGGGCGCCGATGTGCCGGTCATCGCCGGCATCATGCCCATCACCAACTACTCGCAGCTGGTGCGTTTCTCGGACATGTGCGGCACGGAAATCCCGCGCTGGGTACGGCTCAAGCTGGCCAGCTACGGCGACGATGTCGACTCCATCCGCGCTTTCGGGCTGGATGTGGTCAGCCAGTTGTGCGAACGACTGTTGGCCGGTGGCGCGCCTGGCCTGCATTTCTATTCGCTCAACCAGGCCGGGCCGACGCAGGCGGTCTGGCAGCGCTTGGTCAAGTAAGGTAGGAAAGCCGCAGTAATAAAAAATCCGGACAGATGTCCGGATTTTTTATTGTCGTTTTATTAGCAATGTTTATCTGACAGCATCGGTCAACACCAGGTCGAGCGGCATGTCGTGCTGCTCGGCATCGAACTCCACCAGCCCAAAGGCATAGCACACCCCCACGGCCAGCGGACGGTGCGGGCCGGCCAGCGTGCGGTCGTAAAATCCGCCGCCATAGCCCAGCCGCATGCCGGCGGCATTGAAGCCGACGCAGGGCACCAGCAGGGCCTGCGGTTGCACTACCGGCGCTTCTTCGCCTGGAACCAGCGTTCCCAGTGCGTCTTTTCTCAGTACTTCACCGGGCAGCCAGCGGCGAAATTCCAGGGGCGCATCTTTATCGGTGACGATCGGCAAAGACAGGTGCACGCCACGCGCGGCCAGCGCGTTATAAGCGGCAACCAGGTCCGGTTCCCGGTGGATAGGATAATAGACCCCGATGCTGGCGATGCCATGCGCCAGGCACCATGCCAGCACGCGGTGGCCGATCAGTTCATCCGAGACCGCCTTGCCATGCGCGTCCAGGGCTTTGCGGCGTGCCAGCAGGTCGGCGCGCAAGGCCTTTTTCAGCTTCTTGTCCAAGGCGCTTTCCCGGTCCGGCGCGTGGGTGCCGCATGCTATGCTTGGTGTCGTCATCTGTTCCGTTGTCTGTTTCATTCACACTAGGTTGTACAAGAATGCGCCTGAAGAATTATTTGCTCGGCAAATGCCTGCGTCCGCTGGCAGTCTCATTGGTCGTGGCCATCGGCGCGGCGTTGGGCGCCATGCCCGGAGCCCAGGCGCAAAAGCGTCTGTCGCCCGATGCTTCTCCGGATGACATCTTCCTTGCACTGCGGCAAGCGGCCGCCAGCGACAATGGCGCGCTGGCGCAGGACTTGGCCGGGCGCTTGTCGGGCTACGACCTGCCGTCGTATGTCGACTATTATCGGCTCAAACCGCGCGTGCGTGACTATTCAGCCAGCGAGCAGGAGATCCGCGACTTCATGGCCCGTTACGATGGCCAGGCCCTGGTCGACCGCCTGCGCAACGACTGGCTGCTGGCGCTGGGCAAGACCGGCAACTGGACCTTGTTCGACGAGCAGTATCCCAAGTTCATCTTGGACGACGACGTCCAGGTCAAATGCTTCGCCCTCAACTCGCGCGCACTCAAAGGCGCCAACGTCGCCGACGAGGCGCGCGCGCTGCTGGTATCCCCCAAGGATTACGGCCAGGGCTGCAGCGACCTGATCGCCACGCTGGCGCAGAACGGCCAGTTCACCGATGCCGACGTCTGGTTCCAGATCCGCCAGGCCGCCGAGAACGGCAACACCACCGTCGCGCGCCGTGCTTCCGTGCTGGTCGACAATGGCGACGTCACCGTGCAACAGGTCATGGACAAGCCCGCGCTGATGCTGGCCAAGGGCCCCGGCAGCGGCGCTGCCAACCACCAGCTCTACATCATTGCGCTGGGCCGTATCGCCAAGAGCAATCCGGCCCAGGCCGCCTCCTACCTCAGCGACCGCGCTCGCCAGATGACGGCACAGGAAGTCGCGCAAGGCTGGGCCCAGATTGCGCTGGCGGCTTCCTACAAGCTGGCGCCGGAAGCGCCGGATTACTGGCGCAAGACCAAGGATGCGCTGCTCACGCAGGATGCGCTGCAATGGAAGGTGCGCATGGCGCTGCGCGCAGGTGACTGGAAGACCGTGCGTACGACTATCGAGAGCATGCCGGTGGCGCTGCGCAACGATATTACCTGGGTCTACTGGCTCGGCCGCGCGCTGAAGGAAGACGGCCAGAACGACGCCGCGCGCCGCCTGTTCGAATCGATCTCCGCCAACTTCAGCTTCTATGGCCAGCTGGCGCTGGAAGAGTTGGGCCAGAAGATCACTATCCCGCCGGGGCCGATGCCGCCGACGGCCGGCGAAATCGCCCTCTATTCGCAGAATGCCGGCTTCCAGCGTTCGCTCAGGTTCTACCAGCTCAATTTGCGCTTCGAGGCGATCCGCGAGTGGAACTGGGAGCTGCGCAAGATGACTGACCGCCAACTGCTGGCCGCGGCCGAATATGCGCGCCAGAGTGACGTGCTGGACCGCATGGTCAATACCTCCGACCGCACCCGCGCCGAATTCGACTTCACCCAGCGTTTCCCTGCGCCGCATTTGCCGGAGATGAACGCGGCGACGCGTCCGCTGGGGATGGAAAATGCCTGGATCTACGGCCTGATCCGCCAGGAGTCGCGCTTCATCAAGAGCGCACGCTCGCACGTCGGCGCCTCCGGCCTGATGCAGTTGATGCCTGCCACCGCCAAGTTCGTCGCCAAGAAGATCGGCATGACCGAATTCACCTCGGACCAGGTCAACGATATCAACACCAACCTGCTGCTGGGCACCAGTTATCTCAACATGGTGTTGAGCAACCTGGACGGTTCCGAAACCTTGGCCACCGCCGGCTATAACGCGGGGCCGGGACGTCCGCGCACCTGGCGCGCGACGTTGCCGCGCACGGTCGAGGGGGCGATCTTCGCCGAGATCATCCCATTCAACGAAACCCGGGGCTATGTCAAGAACGTGATGTCCAATGCGACGTACTATGCGGCCATGTTTGAGAACCGTCCGCAATCGCTCAAGCAACGCATGGGCACGGTGGCGCCTAACTCCAACGTCGCCACCGACCTGCCCTGATTCGAACCGGGCCGCAGCAACGCCGACGGCGTACGGATACAGGAGGCGCAACATGGCAGTACGCAAAATCCTCGTCATTGGCGGCTCAGGCTTCATCGGCACACGGCTGGTGCGGCTGTTGGGCAGCACCACCGATTACCGCGTCATGGTGCCCACGCGCCGCTACGAGCGCGCCAAGCACCTGCTGGTGTCACCGGTGGTGTCGGTGGTGCAGGCCGATATCCACGACGATGCCGTGCTGTCGCAACTGGTGGCCGAGGCGGACGTGGTCATCAACCTGGTCGGCATCCTGCATTCGCGGCCGGCACGCCGCGGCCAGCCTTATGGCCCGGATTTCGAACGGCAGCACGTGATCCTGCCACGCCGCATCGTCGCCGCCTGCGTGCGGCACGGCGTGCCGCGTTACCTGCACATGAGTGCGCTGGGCGCCGATGCGCATGGCCCGTCGATGTACCAGCGCTCCAAGGCGGCCGGCGAGCGTGAAGCGCTGGCGGCGTCCGGCCTGGAGGTCGCCATCTTCCGGCCTTCTGTCGTATTCGGCGAGGACGACCATTTTCTCAACCTGTTCGCCGGCCTGCAGCGGCGTTTTCCGGTGATCCCGCTGGGCAGCGCCGAGGCGCGTTTTCAGCCGGTCTACGTAGGCGATGTGGCACAGGCTTTCGGGAAAGCGATCACGCTGCCGCATATCGGCGGCAAGGTATATGCGCTGGCCGGGCCGAATCAGTACAGCCTGCGCGAACTGGTACAGCTGGCCGGCTGGTATTGCGGCCATATGCGCCCCATTGTCGCCTTGCCGACGGCGCTGGGCCTGTTGCAGGCCTGGATGCTGGAACACTTGCCCGGCAAGCTGATGAGCCGCGACAATGTCGCTTCGATGCGGGTAGACAATGTCATGTCCGGACCCATCGCGCCGGAACTGGGACTGGTTCCCACGGCGCTGGAAGACGTTGCGCAGGCCTGCCTTGCACCGCGCGACGCGCAGCGCCAATTCGACATTTTTCGCAGCAACGCAAGGCGCTGAGACATTCGCGCCATTTGCGCCATTTTTCGATCCAAAGAAAAGAGCCCTTATGCAAGACACAGAACTCGATCCGGTATTGTCCGAAACGCTGCGCAAGGCTGGCCGCCATATGCCCACGCTGGTGATCGGCAACAAGAATTACTCGTCGTGGTCGATGCGTCCCTGGGTGGTGATGACCGCTTTCGACATTCCCTTCAAGGAAGTGCGCGTGCTGCTGGACCAGCCCGACACTGTCTCCGAGATCGCCCGCTATACCGGTTCCGGCCGGGTGCCGGTACTGCTGGATGGCGACATCGCGATCTGGGATTCGCTGTCCATCTGCGAATACCTGGCCGAGCAATTCCCGGACCGCAGCCTGTGGCCCGGGCGCACCGACGCGCGCGCCATTGCGCGCAGCATCAGTGCCGAAATGCACTCCGGCTTCATGGGCCTGCGCAGCGCCATGAGCATGGATATCCGCGGCCGCTATCCGGGCCAGGGGCGCACGCCCGAAGCGCAGGCCGACATCGGCCGCGTTTGCGAAATCTGGGAAGAATGCCTGTCGCAGTTCGGCCACCATGAATTCCTGTTTGGGGACTTCTCGATTGCCGACGCTTTCTATGCGCCGGTGGTGATGCGCTTCACCAGCTACCAGGTACCCCTGGCGCCGGCGCTGCAAGCCTACGCCGACCGCGTCAAGGCGCATCCTGCCGTGGCGCGCTGGATTGCCGAGGCATTGGCCGAGAAGGAAATCCTTCCCAACCACAAATGATGAAGACCTACACCGTCGGCGGCGCAGTGCGCGACGGCTTGCTCGGCTTGCCGGTGAAGGACCGCGACCACGTGGTGGTCGGCGCCACGCCAGAGGAGATGCTGGCGCAGGGTTTTCGCCCTGTGGGCAAGGATTTCCCGGTGTTCCTGCATCCGGATACGCATGAGGAGTACGCGCTGGCGCGCACCGAGCGCAAGACCGCGCCCGGCTACAAGGGCTTCGCTTTCCATGCCGCGCCCGACGTTACGCTGGAAGACGACTTGGCGCGGCGCGACCTCACCATCAACGCCATCGCCCAGGACGAGGACGGTACGCTGGTCGATCCCTATCATGGCCAGGCGGACATCGAGCGCCGCATCTTCCGCCATGTTTCCGACGCCTTCATCGAAGACCCGGTGCGCATCCTGCGCCTGGCGCGTTTTGCCGCCCGCTTCGCCGATTTCAGCGTGGCGCCTGAAACCAATGCGCTGATGCGCCGGATGGTCGACGATGGGGAGGTCGATGCCCTGGTGCCCGAGCGCGTCTGGCAGGAGATCGCACGCGGCCTGATGGAGGCCAAGCCTTCGCGCATGTTCGAGGTGCTGCGCGGCTGCGGTGCGCTGGCGCGCATCATGCCGGAACTGGATGCCTTGTGGGGCGTGCCGCAGCCGGAGAAATGGCATCCCGAGATCGATACCGGTGTGCATGTGATGCTGGTCATCGATTGGGCGGCCGGACAAGGCTATGCGTTGCCGGTCCGCTTCGCCGCATTGATGCACGACCTGGGCAAGGGCGCCACGCCGCCCGAGATGTGGCCGCGCCACCATGGCCATGAGGCGCGCAGCGTGCAGCTGGCAGAACAGGTCTGCGCACGCCTGAAGGTGCCGGGCGACTGCCGCGACCTGGCGCTGATGACCGCGCGCGAGCACGGCAATGTCGGCCGCGCTTTCGAGATGCGCCCGGCGACGCTGGTGACGCTGTTTTCGCGCTGCGATGCATTCCGCAAGCCGCAGCGCTTCGCCGATATGCTGCGTGCGTCGGAAGCCGACCACCGTGGCCGCACCGGTTTCGAGGGCAAGCCTTTTCCGCAGGCCGCTTACCTGGAAGGGGCGTTGAAGGCGGCGCAAGACATCGATGCCGGCGCCATCGCAGGCCAGTACCAGGCGCAGCCGCAGAAGATCCAGGAGGCGATCCATGCCGCGCGCAGCGCGAAGGTAGAGGTTTTCGTCGCCGCCCACCGGCCGCCGGAACAGGGCTGAGAATATGGCTGATTCCTTTTTCTCCTGGCTCAAGCGTCTGGGCGGCAAGCAAGAGGCTGACGGCGTTGCGCCGCATGCCGACCCGCAGCACAAGGCCGAAAGGCCGATGGTGTTCGTCAAGGAGCTGTCGCCGAAGTCGCGCCGCCACCTGCTGCGCCACTTCCTGGCACTGGAGGACAAGGACCGGCTGCTGCGTTTCGGTTCCAAGCTGTCGGACGACATGGTGACCCGCTACGTGGAGAACATCGACTTCGCGCGCGATACCGTGTTCGGTGTGTACGACCGCAGGCTGCGCCTGCTGGGCGTGGGCCACCTGGCATTCGCGCCGCGCGAGAGTTCGCGCATCAGCGGCGCCACCATCAAGCCGGTGGTGGCCGAGTTCGGCGTCTCCGTTTCCGCTGCCGCACGCGGCCTGGGCGTGGGCACCAAACTGTTCCTGCGGGCGTCCATGCGCTGCCGCAACGCCGACGTCGACACGCTCTACATGCACTGCCTGTCATCCAACAAGGTGATGATGCACATTGCCCAAAAGGCCGGGATGGACATCCATCGCGACTACGGCGAGGCCGATGCCTACCTTAAGATCAGCCCCGCCAATTCGGCCACCGTGTTCCAGGAGGCGATGGAAGAACAGGCCGCCATGCTGGACTACATCATCAAGGCCAATTTCAAGGCTTTGCTCAAATGGGGCGCGCGCGTGACGGGCATTGGCGGCAAGGATAAAGGGAGCGGCGGCAAGACCTGATTCCGCCAGCGCATTGCGTCGTCCGCATGACCGGAGACGCAATGCGGCGCATAATATCCACTTCACTTTGATTCAAAACGGATTTGCCATGAGCACCAATCCCAACACCGACGACTTTTTCGCCACTGTCGCGACAAAATCCGACAGCGGCGCATTGCGCGGCGACTACAGCCAGGCAGATGCCAACTACGTGGTGGCGCAGAACTGGGACAGCTACACCCCTGAGCAGCACGCCCGCTGGCGCCGCCTGTATGAGCGCCAGGCCAAACTGATCCCCGGCCGCGCCTGCGATGTCTTTATCGACAGCCTGAAGGCGCTTGATGTCTCGCAAGGCATCCCGCGCTTCGACCGTACCACCGAAGCCTTGTACAAGGCGACCGGCTGGCAACTGGTCGCCGTGCCCGGCCTGGTGCCGGACCAGACCTTCTTCGAACACCTGGCCAACCGACGCTTCCCGGTCACCGTCTGGCTGCGCGAAGAGCGTGAGTTCGACTACATCGTCGAGCCGGACGTCTTCCACGACTTCTTCGGCCATGTGCCGCTGCTGTTCAACCCGATCTTCGCCGACCATCTGCAGGAATACGGCAAGGGCGGCCTGAAGGCGCTCAAGCTGGATGGTTTGGCCTATCTGGCGCGCTTGTACTGGTACACCATCGAGTTCGGCCTGATCCAGAGCGAGCAGGGGCTGCGCATCTACGGCGCCGGCATCCTCTCCTCGGGCGGCGAGGTCGAGTATTGCCTGTCCAGCGACCAGCCGCGCCGCATCCCGTTCCAGGTCGAGCGCATCATGCGCACGCAGTACAAGATCGACTCGTATCAGGAAACCTATTTCGTGATCCGTGATTTCGAGCAACTGTTCAACGATACCGAACCCGATTTCACGCCTTTCTACGAACGGCTGAAAACGCGGCAGGCGCTGCCGGCCGATACGCTGCTGGCGGGCGAGACCAATTTGCCGCCGAACCGCTGATCCGGGCGCACGAAGAATAGCGGCGGGAATAAAAAAGCGGATCTGACAGGGGAGGCCAGATCCGCGAGCTAGTGGTGCTTTCAACACTAGAGGGGAGGAACCTTGCACAGAGAGTGGATACCATTCAATCGCTGTTCAAGTGATTCTTATTAAACGCCAGTCGCGTCGCCCGTCCAATTTCTTTTACCGGTTGTTACATTCACGTCTTGGTTGTAACAACTTGCCTCTTTTTTCACAGCCGGAAATATTGTTGTTTTCCTCTTTCCGGCATTTTCTTCTTTGCAAACTCCCTCTTCCCGCAGGACTTGCGGAATTGTTTCCGGCTTGCCAAAAGAACGCTCAAAAACGCCGGAAACCCTGCTGCGACGCGCGTAGCGGGCCCTTCATCGTTGTGCTACCTTGATTTCATAAATAGAAATAAACCTGCGCCCACAAGGCGCCGGCGTTTTGACCGCCCGTGAAGCCAGGCCCACACCAAGCTCAGCGGCACAGGCGCATGTGAAACCAAGAACACGATTTTTGGCACGGAGACCGCATGAACGCACCCCTACCATCCAGCCAGCGTCTATTGCTGGAAGACGTCACGCTGGACGACAAATACACCCTCGAACGCGGCCGCGTTTTCATGACCGGCATCCAGGCGCTGGTGCGCCTGCCGATGCTGCAGCGTGAGGCCGACCGCCGCGCCGGCCTCAACACTGCCGGCTTCGTCACCGGCTATCGCGGCTCGCCGCTGGGCTCGGTTGACCAGACCGCCGAGAAGGCGAAAAAATATCTCGATGCCCACCAGGTCAAGTTCCATCCGGGCATGAACGAAGACCTTGCCGCCACCAGCGTATGGGGCACGCAGCAGGTCAACCTGTTCCCCGGCGCGCAGCACGACGGCGTGTTCTCGCTGTGGTATGGCAAGGGGCCGGGCGTGGACCGCTGCGGCGACGTCTTCAAGCACGCCAACATGGCCGGTACCTCCGCGCACGGCGGCGTGCTGGTGATCGCCGGCGACGACCACGCCGCCAAGTCATCCACCACCGCCCACCAGAGCGAGCACATCCTCAAGGCCTGCGGCATCCCGGTGCTGTATCCGTCCACGGTGCAGGAGTACCTCGACTACGGCTTGCACGGTTGGGCCATGAGCCGCTACACCGGCCTGTGGGTGGCGATGAAATGCGTGACCGACCTGGTCGAATCCGGCATGTCGGTGATGATCGATCCGGACCGCGTGCAGATCCAGTTGCCGCAAGACTTCGCGCTGCCGCCGGACGGCCTCAACATCCGCCAGCCCGACACCGTGCTCGCGCAGGAAGCGCGGATGAACAACTACAAGTGGTATGCCGCATTGGCCTACGCGCGCGTCAACAAGCTCAACCAGATCGTCTGGGACAGTCCGCGCGCCAAGATCGGCATCATCACCGCCGGCAAGTCCTACCTCGATACGCGCCAGGCGCTGGACGACCTCGGCATCGATGAACAGGTCGCGCGCGATATCGGCATCCGCCTCTACAAGGTCGGCATGACCTGGCCGCTGGAAGCCGAAGGCGTGCGTGAGTTCGCGCAGGGGCTGGAAGAGATCCTGGTGGTGGAAGAGAAGCGCCAGATCCTCGAATACCAACTGAAGGAAGAACTCTACAACTGGCGCGACGACGTGCGCCCGCGCGTGGTCGGCAAGTTCGACGACACCGGCGAATGGAGCGGCTCGCAGCGCGATGGGCATGGCAACTGGCTGCTGCCGGCCACCTACGAACTGAACCCGGCGCAGATCGCGCGCGCCATCGCCACGCGCATCTCGCGCTACTTCGCCGGCCATCCGGTCGAGCAGCGTGTGCGCGCCCGTGTCGCCTTCCTTGAAGCCAAGGAAGCCACGCTCAACATCAGCACCAAGCCCGATCCCAACAAGGACCGCATCCCGCATTTCTGTTCGGGCTGCCCGCACAATACCTCGACCAAGCTGCCCGACGGCAGCCGCGGCCTGGCCGGCATCGGCTGCCATTACATGGTGACCTGGATGGATCGCGAGTCCAGCATCTTCACCCACATGGGCGGCGAAGGCGTGACCTGGGTTGGCCAGGCGCCGTTCACCAGCGAGAAGCACGTGTTCGCCAATCTCGGCGACGGCACCTATTTCCATTCGGGTTTGCTGGCAGTGCGCGCCTCGGTCGCGGCCAAGGTCAACATCACCTACAAGATCCTCTACAACGATGCGGTGGCCATGACCGGCGGCCAGGAGTTCGACGGCCCGCTCGATCCCGCGATGATCTCGCGGCAACTGGCGGCGGAGAATGTCAGCCCGATCATCGTCGTCACCGACGAACCCGACAAGTACCCAGCCGATACCAAATGGGCCGAAGGCATCACCATCCGCCACCGCAGCGAACTCGACGCCGTGCAGCGCGAATTGCGCGAAGTGACGGGCGTTTCGGCCATGATCTACGACCAGACCTGCGCCTCGGAAAAGCGCCGCCGCCGCAAACGCAATGCCTATCCCGACCCCGCCAAGCGCGCCGTGATCAATGAGGCAGTATGCGAAGGCTGCGGCGACTGCAGCGTGCAGTCGAATTGCCTGTCGGTGGAGCCGCTGGAAACCGAATTCGGCCGCAAGCGCCAGATCAACCAGTCCTCGTGCAACAAGGACTACTCTTGCGTCACCGGCTTCTGCCCCAGCTTCGTCACCGTCGAAGGCGGCAAGCTGAAGAAGCCGGCGCGGGTGCAGCCGGGTGCGGAGGCAACGCCGGCCATGCCCAAACTGCCTGAACCGGTACTGCCGTCGCTGGCCGATCCCTACGGCATCCTGGTGACCGGCGTGGGTGGCACCGGCGTCATCACCATCGGCCAGATCATCGCCATGGCTGCGCATGTGGAAGGGCGCGTGTGCTCGGTGCTGGACATGAGCGGGCTGGCGCAGAAGGGCGGGCCGGTGATGTCGCACGTGCGCGTGGCCGACAGTCCCGACCATCTTTATTCGACCCGCGTGGGCACCGGCGCGGCAGACCTGGTGATCGGCTGCGACGTGATCGTCACCGCCGGACGCGATGCCTTGTCGCGCATGGGCGAAGGACGCACGCATGCGGCCGTCAATTCGACCCAGATGCCCACGGCCGCTTTCGTGCGCAACCCCGACTGGCAATTCCCGGCCGCTTCCAGCGAAGGGGAAATCTCCAAGGCTTGCGGGCGCGATAACGTGGCGCTGGTCGATGCCGGCCATATCGCCACTGCGCTGATGGGCGACGCTATCGCTACCAACATGTTCATGCTGGGCTACGCCTGGCAGAAGGGCTGGGTGCCGCTGTCGGAAGCCGCCTTGCTGCGCGCCATCGAGCTCAATGCGCTGCAGGTGGACTTCAACAAGCAGGCCTTCGCCTGGGGCCGCGTGGCCGCGCACGATATCGATACCGTGTTGAACGCCGCCAAGCGCAACGGCATGACGGCGCAGGTCATCGAGTTCAAGCGTGCGCCGACGCTGGAGGAGACGGTGGAGCGTCGTATCGGCTTCCTGACGTCCTACCAGAACGCCGCCTACGCGCGCCGCTACAGCGATTTCGTGCAGCAAGTGCGCAGCGCCGAGAGTGCGTTGGGCGACGCCGGAAAGGGGCTGAGGCTGACCCAGGCCGTGGCGCAATACCTGTTCAAGCTGATGGCGTACAAGGACGAATACGAGGTCGCACGGCTTTACACCGATGGCGCTTTCCACGACAAGATCGCTTCCATGTTCGAAGGCGACTACCAGGTCAAATTCCACCTGGCGCCACCGCTGCTGGCCAAGCATGACGTTGACGGCCACCTGGTCAAGCAGCAGTACGGTTCATGGATGATGCCGGCCTTCGGCGTGCTGGCGAAATTACGCTTCCTGCGCGGCACCGCCTTCGATCCCTTCGGCTATACCGCCGAGCGCAAGCAGGAGCGGGCGCTGATCGATGAGTACCGCACGACTATGTCGCGGCTGCTGGGCAAGCTCACAGCGGGTAACCTGGCACAGGTCATTGCGGTGGCGCGCATCCCGGAAGATATTCGCGGTTATGGGCACGTGAAGGAACGCCACCTGAAGGCGGCGAAGCAGAAGGAAGCGTCGTTGCTGAAGATGATCGAACATCCGGAGTTACGGGACATCGCGATAGTGGATGCGCCATCCGGACCGGACGGAGGAGGAAAGAAAGCGGCGTGAGAATTTGACGCGCCGTTGCAAGCCGCCGGGGCCTGATGGAAGTCGGGACCCGGCGGCTTTTGTTCGTCTAAGCCAGCCTGCCGCCGGTCACCCGCTCAATTCCTGCCAGGTCACGCCAGCTCTGCACCTCGGCAAAGCCGGCTCCGGACAGCAAGGCCCGCACGGTGGCCGCCTGGTCGTAACCATGCTCCATCAGCAGCCAGCCTCCGGCCCTCAGGTGCGCGGATGCGCCGCTGATGATGCTACGCAGGTCCGACAGGCCATCAGCATGATCGGTGAGCGCATCGACCGGCTCGAAGCGCAGGTCGCCTTGCGACAGGTGGGCGTCGCCTTCGACGATATAGGGCGGGTTGGAGGCGATGACATCGAATGATGCGGCGGTGTCCAGCGCCTGATACCAGTCGCTCAGCATGAAATCCACGCGTGTGCCGTTCGCCAGCGCATTGCCGCGCGCCACCTCCAGCGCGGCGGCGCTGGCGTCGAGCGCGGCCACCCAGGCATCGGGCCGGGTGTGGGCAACCGCCACTGCGATGGCGCCCGAGCCGGTGCCCATGTCCAGCAATCGGCCATTGGGCGGCAGGCGTTCCAGCGCCAGCTCCACCAGCAGTTCGGTATCGGGGCGGGGAATCAATACATCCGGCGTGACGCGGAAGTCCAGCCCATAGAATTCGCGCGCGCCGACGATGTAGGCGATCGGCTCGCCGTGCAAGCGGCGCTCGAACAGGGTTGCCAAGGCATCCGCCTCGGCGATATCCAGCCGCCGTTCAGACTGGGTGATCAGCTGCACCCGCGTCAGCTTGAGCGCGTGGCACAGCAGGATACGGTTTTCGAGCGCATCCAGCGGCGCCACCTTCAACACCGTCGCCAGGCTGCAGCCGGCCAGGTTGGATGCATGTCCGCTCATGGGAAGGGGTTCAGTTGCGCTTGAACACCAGGCGCAGCAGCACCAGGCCGAGCACGACGAACCAGATCAGCGACCAGGTCGGGATCTGCAGGCCGAATATCGGTGGCCACGGCGCCGAGCAAAAACCGTCGGCGGTGAACATCTGCGGCAAGAGTTTGGCGGTGGGCAGTTGATTGAGCGCGGTTTCCAGCGGGTCGGTGGTGCAGGACACGCCCGGGTGCGCCTTCACGTACAGGTGCCAGATGGCGGTGCCGGCGCCGCACAGCGCGGCCAGCAAGCCGAGCGCGGCGCTGGCGCGGCGTGCCGGGGCCGGCATGAAATAGCCGATCAGCGAAAATGCCGCGACCAGCACGAACATGTAGCGCTGGATCACGCACAGCGGGCAGGGCTGCATTTCTTCGACGATTTGCAGGTACATGGCAAAACCGAGCAGCGCGATGCACACCAGCGCCACCAGCAGGAAGACCGATTTGGATGATTTCATGAGGCGTTCACCTTGAAAGAAGAGGGCTGACAGGGATTGTAGTAGAGACTGAGAACCTGTTCACGATCTCACCGGGGCGTCCAAATG
>NZ_LFLT01000100.1 GCF_001189955.1 Herbaspirillum chlorophenolicum
GCTGGAGGATGGCACCCATTGCGAGGAAGCCAGCAGTCTGGCCGAGCACAAGCTCAAGGACGTGCGCGAGAAAATGGCTGACCTGGCGCGCATGGAGGCCGTGCTGTCTGAGTTGGTGTGCGCCTGCCATGCGCGAAGGGGGAACGTTTCCTGCCCGCTGATCGCGTCACTACAGGGTGGAGCAAGCTTGGCAGGTTCGGCTATGCCTTAGCGTGCTTTATTTTCCGTTTTCTGAGACGACCCCAGATGGTCAGCGAGCGGACTGGCATCCGGATTGAGCGTAGCGAACACGAAGCCGTTGTAGGAAGCCACCTGGGCCGGCCGGGCCAGATGCATGTCGCGCGACTTGAACACCGGTCCATACGCGTTACGGGCCGGAATGGCGAACAGTTGCCCGCGATTGTCGAATCGCCAGCCGTGATAGGGGCAGGTGAAATGCGAAGCGTTGCCCTGATGCTCGCGGCAGACGGTGGCGCCGCGGTGTGAACAGCGGTTGAAGAAGACGTGGATACCACCGTCCTCACCGCGAGCGGCCACCAGTTCTCGGGTGCCGAGCCATACCTGGCGAAAGTCGTTGGTGGTGGGGATCTCGCTCTCATGCAGCAGGTACACCCAGCTTCCGGCGAAGACGCGGTCCATCTCCAGGGAAAAGATGGCCGGTTCGATGTACACGTTGCGGTGCACCCGGTCGGCCTGGACCAGCCGCTCCCAGTCGTTATCGTTTGAAGGCATGGTCTTGGATGCCGCAGAAGTGTTCATTGATGTCTTGTCGAATCTTGGGGGTCACTGCATTCAACCGCTTCATCAAGCGGTCTTTCCGGTGCGTTCAATGAGGTCCAGCATCGCGCGGGTCAACGGACTGTCCGGATCCTCGAAGCCACCGATGGCAGTCATGTGGTTCTTACCGGGTTGGTCGAGC
The DNA here is from genome assembly GCF_001189955.1 of Herbaspirillum chlorophenolicum. Taxonomy (GTDB): domain Bacteria; phylum Pseudomonadota; class Gammaproteobacteria; order Burkholderiales; family Burkholderiaceae_D; genus Herbaspirillum; species Herbaspirillum chlorophenolicum. Next base: position 920 of record NZ_LFLT01000100.1, read on the forward strand.
GTTTGCACGTCGGCGCCACCGGCCCGCCACGCCTCGGCGAAGGTCGCTGACTGCCGGTGGAACTCGGCCGACTCGTCGCCCCCCAACGTGATGACCATCGGGAAGCCAGATGTATCAGCGGGAACGTGAAACAGGGGGCTCTCCCGCGCGATGACATCGTGCGTCAGCAGCAGTTTGGGCTGCAGCCACGAGTAGCGGAACGGCGTCAGGTCGAACAGGCCGCTGATTGGGAGGCCGCCCTTGATCAGGTCGGCTGGCAGCCCATAGTCGCCGGCCCAATCGGTCAGCGCGAGCATCCCCACCTGATGACCACCAGCCGAATGCCCAGCGACAAAGATTCGGCTCGGGTCACCGTTGAAGCGAGTCGCGTTCTGGTACACCCAAGCCAGCGCCGCGCGGCTCTGGCGCGTGATTTCCGAGACGGACACCTTGGGACATAGCGAATAGTTCGTGACGACGACTGTGACGCCACGCACCACCGGTCCGCAAGCGACCAAGCTGAACAGTTTGCTGTCGTGGGCGCGCCACCAGCCACCGTGAATGAACACCAGCACTGGCGCCCCCGGCTTGCTGGCCGGGAAGACGTCCACGGTCTCGTCGAGCGTAGGCCCGAACCGCTGATCGGGCCGGCATTCCAGCTCCGTTCGCGCGCGAGCACTGTTCGTGACGAACCAATCGATGTACGGCGGCATGTCGAGTGCGGACTCGCAGTCGTACTCGCGATCGATCTCTTCTTGCTGTGTGAAATCTCGATAAAGCTTCATGGCGTGGATCTCCTTCATGGCGTGGATCTCATGGATGGAACGTTCGGGGGTTAAGTCAGTGTTCACAGATGGCCTTTGGACAACAGGCGCCCTCCCAGCGCGACGACTGTATCACGTTCGACCGGGCGCAGCAATCCGCGCAGCAGGTAGTCGCGCACGATATGCACGCTCACCCCGGCATCAAGAGCCAGCCGGGACACCGTGTAGGCGTTCATTGAACACCTCCTTTTTCTCACCCGGCGCAGCAGGAAAGCTGCTTCACATCCTTGTTGAAGGTCTGCGCCGCGAGCTTCAACCCCTCGACCATCGTCAGGTAGGGGAACAACTGGTCGGCCAGTTCCTGCACCGTCATGCGGTTGCGAATGGCCAGAGCCGCCGTCTGGATCAGTTCACCCGCTTCCGGCGCGACCGCCTGTACGCCGATCAGCCGATGGCTGCCTTCCTCGATAACCAACTTGATGAAGCCGCGTGTGTCGAAGTTGGCGAGCGCACGCGGCACGTTGTCCAAGGTCAAGGTGCGGCTGTCGGTCTCGATCCCGTCGTGGTGGGCTTCCGCCTCGCTGTAGCCCACGGTCGCCACTTGCGGATCGGTGAACACCACGGCCGGCATTGCGGTCAGGTCGAGCGCCGCATCGCCGCCGGTCATGTTGATCGCGGCACGGGTGCCGGCCGCTGCCGCCACATAGACGAACTGCGGCTGGTCGGTGCAGTCGCCGGCCGCGTAGATGTTCGGGTTGCTCGTGCGCATGCCTTGGTCGATGGCGATGGCACCTTGCGCATTGACAGTGACCCCCGCTGCGTCCAGCGCGAGGCTGCGCGTGTTCGGTGTCCGACCGGTGGCAACCAGCAGTTTGTCGGCGCGCAATTCACCGTGCGTGGTGGTCAGCACGAATTCACCGTCCATATGGGCGACCTGGCTGGCTTGCGTGTGCTCCAGCACCTCGATGCCCTCGGCACGGAAAGCGGCTGTCACCGCCTCGCCGATGGCCGGGTCTTCACGGAAGAACAAGGTATTGCGCGCCAGGACCGTGACCTTGCTGCCCAGCCGGGCAAAGGCTTGCGCCAGCTCCAGCGCCACCACCGACGAGCCGATTACGGCAAGGCGTTCGGGAATGGTGTCGCTCGCCAGGGCCTCGGTGGAAGTCCAGTAGGGTGACTCTTTCAAGCCCGGAATCGGCGGGACCGCCGGGCTGGCACCCGTGGCGACCAGGCAGCGGTCGAACATCACGACGCGCTCGCCACCCTCGTTCAAACGGACGGTAAGGCTCTGGTCGTCCTTGAAGCGCGCCTCACCGTGCACAACGGTGATGGCCGGATTACCGCCCAGGATGCCTTCGTACTTGGCGTGCCGCAGTTCGTCGACGCGGGCCTGCTGCTGGGCCAGCAGCTTACTGCGGTCAATCGTAGGCACAGTTGCCGCAATACCGCCATCGAACGGGCTTTCCCGGCGCAGATGGGCGATGTGGGCGGCGCGGATCATGATCTTGGACGGCACACAGCCGACATTGACGCAGGTGCCGCCGATGGTGCCGCGCTCGATCAGCGTGACCTGCGCGCCTTGCTCGACGGCTTTCAGCGCCGCCGCCATCGCGGCTCCACCGCTGCCAATGACCGCTACCTGCACCGGGGGCTCGTTGCCACTGTGCTTTTCGGCGGCGGCCATCCATCCCCGCACCTTGTCGAGCAGTCCGACGCGGTTGTCCGCCAGTGGCGCATCGGCTAGCGTTGCCTTGTAGCCCAGTCCGGCCACGGCGGCAGTCAGCGCGTCCGGCGATGTGCCCGGCACGATGGCGAGTTGCGCTGTGCCCTTCGGATAGGACACCAGCGCCGACTGCACGCCTGGCACTTTTTCCAGCGCTTCCTTGACGTGCGCCGCGCACGAGTCGCAAGTCATGCCGGTGATTTTTAGATGGGTCATGCAACAGATCCTTTATCGTTTGTGGCGCCAGACAATGACGTCCGTTGTGCTGCGGTGCCGTTTTCAGTGACTCACTGCTTGACGCTGGACGGATAGCCCGCGTCTGCGGTTGCCTTGGTCAGCTTCTGCACGCTGGTCTTGGCATCGTCGAAGGTGACGACCGCTTGGCGTGTCTCGAAAGTCACGTCAACTTTGCTGACGCCTTCGACCTTGGAAATCGCCTTCTTGACAGTGATCGGGCAGGC
>NZ_LFLT01000101.1 GCF_001189955.1 Herbaspirillum chlorophenolicum
GGTAGGCACCGTTTGAGCGGAGCTTTCTCCCTTACTTACCAGGCGAATGAATGAAGCACACAAAAATACTTGGAAGTCTCATCGCATCGGGAATGATGTTCTCGATGTTGCCGACAGCAAGCGCTGAGGAGGTACACAGCCAATATACGGTAAACATTTGTGCTGTCATGTTCCCGCAAAAGGGCAAAGCCGAGGAGCTACGCAGCGCGCTGTTGTCTTTGGTGAAGCCTACACGCACCGAGGAAGGTCATATCACCTATGACGTGTATCAGGAAAAAAATGGAGGATTCTTCCTCCATGAAGTGTGGCGTTCTCAAGCTGATTTAGAGCGCCACTTCAAGAAGCCGTACATTCAGGATTTCGTCAAAAAAAGTGCGACCTTGCTGGAAGGAGCCAACGATGCTCACTTCGGTAAGCTGGTAGCCGCGACATCCAAAGCCGCAGGAACGGCAATTGATGCGAAGGCGGCATCGACCGTTCATATCTGCAGCATCAAGCGTCCCAGGAAAGGTAAAGAGGTTGCACTCCGCGAGGCGCTCAGCGCTCTCGTAAAACCAACTAATGCCGAAGAGGGCAACCTTACCTACAACATTTATGAGGAAGCTGATGGCTCGTTGTTCCTCTATGAAGCATGGCGCTCACAGGCAGACCTCGATAATCACTTCGCCAAACCTTATATCAAGGATTTTCAGACCAAGGTCGGCGATTTGGCCGAGCGGAATCAGGTCTTCTTCGGGAAGGTCATCTCGGAAGCCAAGTAAGGCGATTCGCGGGTGGAGGCTTCGCCTCTCATCAAGGGAATGTGTGCCCAAGTGAGCACACTTCCTCTGATATCTCAGCGAGCACTGTCGATAATCATGCCTCCATCTGGAGTGAGGCTATATCCCGTTAAGAACTGTGCATCTTTGGATGCAAGAAACGCTGCGACCGGTGCAATGTCCTCATCCGGTGAACCGTAGCGAGCAAGAACGTTTCCTGGCGGTGGTGCGTTGGATGCTGCAGCTCCCCAAGTGTCTGCAATAGGCAAAATATTATTCACGGTGATTTTGTCTGCTCCCCACTCACGCGCCGCGGTTCGAGTTAATGCTCGTATCGCTTCTTTTGCCATGTTGTAAGGGCCATAGTTTGTCATACCGATGACTCCGGCTAGCGACGCGAAATTGATGACACGCCCTTCTCCACTTGCTTTGAGGTAGGGGTAGCAGGTTTGCATTGTCCGCAAGTATGAAATGGGACCGAGCTCAAAATTTCGCTGCAATTGGTTTGTTGACAAATCAAGAATGGACGCATTGACCGCCGAAGGGTCAAAGGCATTGTTGACCAAGATGTCTATACGACCGTATACCGCAGAAGTCTCGCGAACAGCGTCCTCAATTTGAGATGATTCTGCGATATCGCACACGATACCAAGAGCAGAACCACCGCGTTCTTCGATTTCAGATACTACAGCTTCCACATTTTTGGCTGTACGCGAAAGCACAGCTACTTTTGCGCCTTCTGCTGCAAATAGTTTGGCCGTAGCGCGACCTATCCCACGCCCAGCTCCTGTAACGATTGCAACCTTCCCTGTTAGTCGACTCATTATGCTCTCCGTTTAGAAAGTGATTGTATGGATTGTTTGCGCGCCTAATCCATAGGGAGACGGAAGGGAACGAACAGCGTTCTGGCTTATGAAAGACGTGACGAGCAGGATTAGTCCGATAAATGCGGGAATAGCGTTACGTGGTCTATGCACGCCGAAATGCGCCAAGCCAGAGAGAATTAGATGAAAGAAAATGCCTGCGTAAGCTAGGTCGCTGATGCCAGCGGTCGGTCTTACAGCGATAACCAATACGGCGAGAAATTTTGCGACTGCTAGTGGACTTACAAGATAGGTTGGATAGCCCAGAGCGCCAATTTCTTTACGTGTCCAATCTTTCCTGGCAACGTAAAGTGTCGCGGAAGCTAGATAGAGCGCGCAAAGCGCGAGGGTGCTACCCCAGTAAATAATTTGTTCGGTCATAGTTCATTCCTAGAGGGAAAATTTGATGCAACATGAGCGATGATGTCCTCTAAGGTGAATCTCAACAAGAAGGATGAATTACGGACACTTAGTATGGAAAATAAGACTAGCGACGATGAAGGAATCAACATGCACGAAGAAATGCGGAGAGCATTTTCTTTGCTGTCTGGAAAGTGGAAGTTGGAAATTATGTGGTTGCTGAATCAGCGGATTTACCGCTTCGGAGAGCTGCGCAAAGCTATCCCAGGTGTGACTCAACATATGCTCACCGCTCAGCTTCGAGAGCTGGAAGCCGATGGATTGGTGCTTCGCACCGTCTTCCCTGAGGTACCCGCCCGCGTTGAATACGAAATTACCGCCAAGGCAAAAGGGCTTGGACCAACAATGGCCGCCTTGACCGAGTGGTGGAAGACGTACGGAGACTCCGTACCGGTCAAAATCAACCCGCGCGGTAGGAAGCCGCAGTCGGGGCGAAATGGAATGGAAGAAAAGAAATAGGCCCGCATGAAGCGGGCCTATGTTTTACTTCAGATTAGTCCGGAAGAACGTGGCCATTTTTTCGAATGGAATGACATCGACGCGGTCGTACAAATCCGTATGGACGGCGCCCGGGATAATCATCAGTTCTTTCGGCTCGGCAGCGTTAGCGTACGCAGTTTCACTGAAGTAGCGGGAGTGGGCCTTCTCGCCATGAATCAACAGCGCTGGGCGTGGTGAGATTTCCTTGATGTATGACAGGATGGGCATGTTCAAGAACGACAGAGGCATCGTTACCGTCCACGAGCCGTTCGAATTGACTGACCGAGGATGGAAGCCGCGTGGTGTCCTGTAATAGTCGTGATATTCCACCAGGAACTGAGCTTCGCCGCCCTTCAGCTGATTCATTACAGGACCGTATGCCGGTGAACCATTATCCGCGTCCTTCCAGCGCTGTTGGCCCAATTGCTCCAACGTCTTCGTGCGTTCGCTCAGCGTTACGCTGTCGTTATAGCCCTTGGACATCACGCGAGTCATGTCGTACATCGTGCTCGCTACGACAGCTTTGACGCGCTTATCAATGGCTGCGGCATTCAGGGCCATACCACCCCAACCGCAAATGCCGATGATGCCGACACGCTCACGGTCGACGGAAGGCAGCAGGCCGATAAAGTCGACCGCCGCGCTGAAGTCTTCCGTGTTGATATCCGGTGAAGCAATGTTGCGTGGCTCACCGCCACTCTCGCCAGTGTAGGACGGGTCGAAGGCCAACGTGACAAAACCGCGCTCGGCCATGGTTTGGGCGTACAGTCCCGAGGACTGTTCCTTGACGGCGCCGAACGGGCCACTTACGACAATAGCTGCCAGCTTCCCGCTTGCATTCTTCGGCTGATAGAGGTCACCCGACAGAGAGATGCCATAGCGATTTGTGAAGCGAACTTTCTTGTGGTCGACTTTGTCGCTCTTGGGAAACGTCTTATCCCACAATAAGCCGTTGTCGGTGAGTTGCAGCGAACCTTTCGATTCAGCGTTTGCTTGGTTTGAAGACATAATTCCAACTCCTAATGCGGCGATGCTAGCGCCAGTTAATTTAAGCAAGCCGCGGCGCCCGATTTTGGTAGTTTCCGGATGGGCGATGGCATTGCCGGGTTCAACGTGATTGGTCATTTCGATTTCTCTCGATAAATATGAATTTGGGTAAGTGCCGCGGCGAATGGCGAAGCGGCATGCTTTCCGCCCTGGAGACTGAGCTCGTAGGCGATATTGATTTCGATGGCGCGAATTTTTCGATTACGGTCGAGTGGGATAATTAGTGTCCCCAGCTCGGCTCATGAG
>NZ_LFLT01000102.1 GCF_001189955.1 Herbaspirillum chlorophenolicum
CAGCCCTCGCCCAGATACGCCGCCTTCACCCGCGGATCGTTGAGCATGTCCCGGGCATTGCCATTCATCGTGATCAGCCCCGACTCCATCACATACCCCCGGTGCGCCGCCTCCAGCGCCAGCTTGGCGTTCTGCTCCACCAGCAGGATCGTGATCCCCTGCGCCGATACATTGCGGATCACCTCAAAGATCTTCTCCACCATGATCGGCGACAAGCCCATCGACGGTTCATCCAGCAGCAGCAGCGTCGGGTGGCTCATCAGCGCACGCGCCATGGCCAGCATCTGCTGTTCCCCACCCGACAAGGTCCCCGCCATCTGCGCCGCCCGTTCCTTCAGGCGCGGGAAGACCTCGAACCACTTGTCGATGTCGGCCGCAATCTGCCCCTTGTCATTGCTGGTGTAGGCGCCCATGAGCAGGTTCTCCTGGATGCTCATGCGGGTAAAGACGCCCCGCCCCTCCGGCACCATCGCCAGCTTGTCCTTGACCAGCTCGAAGGATTTCTTGCCTTTCAAGGCGCTGCCCAGGTATTCAATATGCCCGTCCACCTTGCTGGCCGGCAAGGTCCCCGTGATCGCCTTCAAGGTCGTGGTTTTGCCGGCCCCGTTGGCCCCGATCAAGGTCACCAGTTCGCCTTCGTTGACCTCCAGGCTGATGCCCTTCACCGCCTGGATGCCGCCGTAGGCCACGCTCAGCTGCTCGACTTTTAAGATGTTTGTTGTCATGTTCTGTGTTCCGCTTAGTGGCCTGCGCCCAGATAGGCCTCAATCACGGCCGGGTTCTTCTGCACCTCCGCCGGCACGCCCTCGGCAATCGGCTTGCCGTAGTCCAATACCGTGATGCGGTTGCACAGCCCCATCATCAGTTTGACGTCGTGTTCGATCAGCAGGATGGTCTTGCCTTCCTTCTGGATTTTGACCAGCAGTTCCCGCAGGCCCAGCTTCTCGGTGGCGTTCATGCCCGCCGCCGGTTCGTCCAGCGCCAGCAGCTGCGGGTCGGTGGCCAGCGCACGGGCGATCTCCAGCCGTCGCTGGTCGCCGTACGACAGGTGCCGCGCCGTTCTCTTGGCAAACTGGCCGATGCCCACGAAGTCCAGCAAGGCTTGCGATTTGGCGCGGATGGCGGCCTCCTCGTCGCGCGCGGCCTTGTGGCGGAACACCGCGCCGAAGACGTTCTGTTTGGTGCGCACGTGGCAGCCCACCATCACGTTCTCCAGCACCGTCATGTCGCCGAACAGGCGGATGTTCTGGAAGGTGCGGGCAATGCCGGCCTTGGCCACCTCATGCGGTGCGCTCGGGGAATACGGCTTGCCGTCCAGCTCGAAGCTGCCGGTGTCGGGCTGGTACAGCCCGGTGATGACGTTGAAGAAGGTCGTCTTGCCGGCGCCGTTGGGGCCGATCAGGCCGTAGATCTGCCCCTTCTCGATGGTGATGCCGACACCGTTGAGGGCTTGCAGGCCGCCGAAGCGCTTGCTCACGTCGCGGATCTTGAGCAGTGTTTGTGTCATGGTCGTTCTCCTGCTTTCTGCTTAAGCTTTGACTTCGCCGGTGGCGGCGCCGCTGTGGGGGTGGTCCGCCTCCGGGCGGTCTTCATGGCGCGGCGACGGCCACAGGCCGGCCGGGCGGGTCAGCATGATCACCACCATGGCCAGGCCGTACAGCAGCTGGCGCAGCACTTCGGCATCGATCCAGACTTTACCGAACAGGCTCATCTGCAGCGGTTCGACCACGTGGCGCAGCACTTCCGGCAGCGCCGCCAGGATCACCCCGCCCAGCACCACGCCGGGGATGTGGCCGATGCCGCCCAGCACCACCATGGCCAGCACCGCGATGGACTCGGTCAGCGAGAACGATTCCGGCGACACAAACCCCTGGAAGGACGCGAACATGGCCCCGGCCACGCCGCCGAAGGAGGCGCCCATGGCAAACGCCAGCAGCTTGACGTTACGGGTGTTGATGCCCATCGCCTTGGCGGCGATCTCATCCTCGCGGATGGCCACCCAGGCACGGCCCAGGCGCGAATCCTGCAGCCGGATCGAGAAGAAGATCACGGCAATGCACAACAGCAGGAACAGGAAGTAGTAGGCGTTCACCGAGGGCGTGGTCATGCCGAAGACCTTGACCATCGAGCCCGAGCCCGGCTCACCGGCCAATGACACGCCGAACACCCGGATCGGGTCGATCAGGTTGATGCCTTGCGGGCCGTTGGTGATGTTGACCGGGGCGTTCAGGTTGTTCATGAAGATGCGGATGATCTCCCCGAAGCCCAGCGTCACAATGGCCAGGTAGTCGCCGCGCAGCTTCAGGGTCGGCGCCCCCAGCAGGGCGCCGAAGATGGCGGCGATCAGGGCCGACAAGGGCACGATCACCCACAGCGACAGGTGGATGCCGTTCTGCACGATCTCCGGGCCGCACACCATGACCAGGAAGTTGCCCACCGCCGGGTAGGTGTTCACAAACGACTCCAGCACGGCGGCGAACTGCGGTGAGGCCAACAAACCCGCGGTATAGGCGCCAATCGCATAGAACGCGATATAGCCCAGGTCCAGCAGGCCGGCGAAGCCCACCACCACGTTCAGGCCCAGCGCCAGCATGATGTAGAGCAGGGCCATGTCCATGATGCGCACCCAGGAGTTGCCGAACTGTTGCGCGATGAAGGGGAACACGATCATCAGCGCCAGCAGCACCAGCAAGCTGGTGCGCGCCTGCTTCGGATTGCGCTTCATGTCGAAGGATAGGAGAGCCATTTGTCTTCTCTTCTTTGAATGTGGGTTAAGGCTTAGGCGCGGTCTGCCACGCGCTCACCCATGATGCCGGAGGGGCGCAGGGTCAGCACGATGATCAGCACGATGAAGGCGAAGATGTCCTGGTAGTTGCTGCCCAGGAAGTCGCCCGTGAGGTCGCCGATGTAGCCGGCCCCCAGGCTTTCGATCAGGCCCAGCAGGATGCCACCCAGCATGGCGCCGTAGATATTGCCGATGCCGCCCAGCACCGCCGCCGAGAAGGCCTTCAGGCCGGGCACGAAGCCCATGGCGAACTGCGCCGTCGAGTAGTTGGCCGCCCACATCACCCCGGCAATGGCCGCCAGGGCCGCGCCGATGGCGAACGTGACCACGATCACCTTATTCGAATCCACCCCCATCAGCCCGGCAATGCGCGGGTTCTCGGCGGTGGCCCGCATGGCGCGGCCCATCTTGGTCTTCTCCACGATCAGCACCAGCCCCAGCATGGCCAGCACCGCCAGCGCCAGCAGCATGATCTGGGTCGGCGAGATCAGCGCGCCGGCGATATGCACCGGATCTGACGGCATGACCTGCGGGAACGGCAAGGGGCTGCGGCCCCACAGCATCATGGCGATCGTCTGCAGCAGGATCGACACGCCGATGGCGGTGATCAGCGGCGCCAGGCGCGGCGCGTTGCGCAGCGGCCGGTAGGCCACCCGCTCGATCACCAGGCTGACCACGATACACACCGGAATGGCCCCGACGATGGCAATGACCAGTTGCACGATCCCCGGCAACTGCGGCGCATGCTGCTGCACCAACTTGAGCAGGCTCAAGCCCACCATCGCCCCCACCATCAAGATGTCGCCGTGCGCAAA
>NZ_LFLT01000103.1 GCF_001189955.1 Herbaspirillum chlorophenolicum
GCTCCAATCGCTAGCCCGCCGATATCTCCCGTCGCAGTACCGACCGCACCGCCAAGGACATAGCGCAAGATCTTTCCTTTTACACCGCTTATCCAGTCAACCGACGTGACACTCGTCATGTATTCCGAAACGATATTCGCGTCGGGGCTAATTCCGCCAATCCACTCTCTAAACTTCTGTGATTTATCCAAGACCCGCAAGAAGTCATCAAAGGTCTTCTCGCCGCTATTTATAACCTCGCTAAGCGATGGGCTGTTGGGAAGTACGATTTCATGGAAATTATCAAGTTCACGCCGGTCGATACCAATCCGTGTCAATAACATCGCGTGACGCACCTTGATGACTTCCGAGCTGATCTTCGATGTGTATAACTCACCACCGTAGTAAGCCGCCAGATGCGTATCGGTGGTGGCTGCTAAAAGCTCAGTCAGAATTGAGGCTTTGGTAATTGCATCTAACGTCGGCGAGAATCTTGCTCTATTGTTGTTGATAGCATTGATGTCAAGATCAGTGGTAACAATGTATTCCTGTTCAGACTCAAACAAATCAATCTTGAAGTCATGCCGAATATCTTCCGCACCAACAGTGTTTTCAACTATTTTTCGCGTGGCTGCCTGGAGATATGGAGCATTAGTTAAACCCTTCACCATTGCCTTGATCACGCCTCCTTTGACGAAATCATCGGCCGTCAGGCGTTTCATCGGAACTTTGGCTATGAAAATTGATGCCAGGCGCTCTCGCTGTTTCTTGTCGTAGCCATAGCGAGCTAGCGTGAGATATAACCTCTCTCGACGATTATTAGCGACGGCGCCAGTTGCGTCCCCAGACAAGTAGAAGCCAATAGGCGTGTGATATTCGAATACGCCACGCTTGGTCGTGCTGATCCCGAGTGTCTCTTCGCAGTAAACCGCAGTGACATTTTTTCTTCCGAGCAAGCTCAGAAGCCCCTCCATTCGAATACTCTCAATCAGGTGGCTCAAGGTTGAGTGGTCCAGAACCAAATGGACATTCTGGTAGAAGAGCAGCGCTTCAGCTAACTCTCCAAGCGATATCGGCGGGCCGTCGATCAACCTCTTTAACACGATTTTCTCAAACATCCCTCCCCCTTTTCTTAACTACGCTCTTTTGAACTCAGATGGCAGCAACTGAATGACGGCCGCATGACCGGCCTGAAACAACTGGTCCGGACTTAAAATTAGTCCATGCGGCAAGCCGCAATAGAGCTGGGGTGGTTGCCGGAAGCGTAGCCTGCGATGCCGGTGGCCGGTATTTTAGTGACGCCAGCAACGCAAGCACCTCATGATCATCAATACCGCGAATTAGCTCCTGGAATTGTCTTTCACTTAGTTGATGCGTTTTTCTTTTTTGCTATAACAGTGGGTAGCGAAAATCCTTTCCGCTATAAGCTATTAATTGAGTTTTACCCATCGCAATCTCCCACTTCGTGAAGAGATGAAGATAGGTCCCTAACTTATTCTCCACGTTCTTTCCAAAATTAAGCGGGTTCGCGGGATCGATCGCATCATTCCACGCCGCGTATGCTTTTGTCAGATCACCGACTTTATCCAATGCCACTTTCGTCAATTTAGTCTTGACCGTCTTGACATCGGCCTTGGAATGCAAAGTTGTCTCACTCTTTAGTAAATTCCTAAACGTATTCCATTCATAGAGCGCCACACCATCCTTGACAGCGAAATCAAGGTTCTCCACATTGTGGATCACAATAAAGCCTGTATTTTTGACCAAAAATTCCGAGTCCACTTTAGCAAGGAAGGACTCCCGAACACTAGCTCGCTGCAGCGATCCTCGAACCCTCTCCAATAACTTAGGAGATCCCAATTGGCGCTTTGCCGAATCTAACTGCCGCATCGCGTCCTTGAATTGTCCGCCAATTGAAAACTCTTTCAACTCATCACGTAGATAGGCGTGTTGGGTTTTAACGCGATGTTTCACCTGACAGAAGTAGATTCGGTCCAATTCATAGTCGATCACAAACAGGTCAATATCGTATTTTTCCTCTTCCTCTCGACCTGCCTTTACTTCTCCGGCAAAAGCAAAGCGTGAGTTTCGTACACGTTGGGCGACATAAAGGGAGATGTATTGCTTATCAAACCAATCTCCGCGATGTGGCATTACCTTGAGGAGAGGCGAGATGTAGAGCCCCAAGGAATACCGCAACGATAGATTCTTTAACTTGAGCGCCCCTTCCGGCATCATCGCCAGCAGCATGTCTCCAGCACCTTTCGATACTGAATCGCTAAGTAGCATCTGAATTTCAGCTGCAGAAAAACCAGCGCTCTTAACCGTTTCCAAATCATATTCTTCGGCGAATGTCGTATCAGAAATCGGGTCAAAATTGGTTCTTCGCTCTTTCAATGTCGTGAAATGGCTCTTCAAGAAGAAGTAGACGATCAGTTCGGCGCGACGCCGTAATTGCAAATAGATCGTTTTGTCTTCGTTGGCGATCAATCCAATGAACTGCGGATGCAGCGACAAGACCTTATCGATACTCATATCGACAAAGTCCAAAAAAGCCGGCGCACGTGATTTGACGGCTTGCTCGAGACTGTCATACTCTTCTTCGATGATATCTATTGTCGCTTCTCGCCAGAACATGTCGGCTAAATTGCTCTGAAAAGCGGCGTGATGCCCGAACCAATAGAGCCGCAATCCCTCCCTCAGATCCTCCGATACATCAATTTCCAGGCGAAATTTTGAAGCCCCCTGCGTCGTCACCTTGGTAAGCAAATAGAAGAACGCCTCGGCGTACAAGTACAGCGCGGAGAAGGCGATCTGCACCTCTCTCTGCAGGTCGTCAAATACGACATTGATTTCATGTAGATCTTCACGTGCCTGCCCCGCATACTGCTCCATCTGGTGTAGCGCGAGGTCGTCCATCTCGTGCAATGCACCTTGCTTAGTGGTCATATAGACGTGAACGCGCATTTCTGCCAGCCGATGGCGCAACAAGCGCTTGGGTACAGGCAACCCCAACGCGCCACGGCACATCTCTTGCAGCTTTTTGTATTGCCGTACCAATGATGAGGGAAAATGCCGCGTCAAAAGGCCTTCTTCAATTTGCCATGGCTTGTACAACAACTGTATTGCCACATCGTTCTTATCGCCCGCGACTTCACGTTCCAGATGCTTTAATAGATACATTTCCCCACCCTAAATCTTGTTATTTATGTATCGGGAATTTTATCAGTCTGAACATTTTTGGCTTGAACACGTATCCGGCCTCCTACAACGATTTGGAGGATATTGTCAGCGATAGTTAGTCCGCCACCGGCCAGAAGACGACATTAGAGAGAAACGATTGCCGCATACCATACCCGTTAAACTAGTTGTATTCGATTTGGACGAGACGCTGGTACATGCGAGTATGGAGCCATTGGCACAGCCTGCGGATTTGCGATTCTGGGACTATTTCATCTATTAGCGCTTATGAGCAGGTGATGTATGCCCCTTATGTCGAAAATGGGGAGCCGATTGAAGTGATTCGGAC
>NZ_LFLT01000104.1 GCF_001189955.1 Herbaspirillum chlorophenolicum
GAGTCGTAGGTTTTATCCAGACTCCACAAAGGAAAACGGGATTGGTTAATAAGACTTCCTGATCCAATCTCGTTATCCCATCCCAGTACCATCCCCACCTGTCAAAGCTCACTCCTGATAAATCAACAGAGGAATCTTCTGGAATTCCTTTGCCATTTATCTTCTCAAGGTACCTTCCCAATTTGGGACCCGGAAAATGTTCTCCAATTGGGTTCCCATAGACTGATCCCAACCATCCACCCACCCGGGATTCAAAAAAGGATAAGTGATTGATGTTGTTTATATATCCATCAAATATTCACTTATCCCAAAGTCGGAGGTGGTTTTCGAAAACAAGAAAAATGGACGTTATGACCGTGATCGGTTGATCCAGAAAGACGGTGAACCTTGGATTGTGGTTCCAAGATTCCAGCAGGATTAATCAAATGAACAGCACAAAAAATAGCCCAGTTGAGAACTGGGCTATTGTCCATTGCGACTTCCTGCTTGTTTTGTCTCTACGCCATAAGCTTCGAGAGAAGTGGGTGATGGTTATTTCAAGTCTCGTTGACGAACCAGAACTGAGCCTCCTGCATTGGCTACCAGTGCCAGATTCCCGGCTACAGGATCACTGAAAATTCTGATGACATTAACCTCAATGTCATTGCCGACAGGGCCACAATCACTTGGAAGCGAAGCCATTGATCCGACTCGTTCCATTGCGACACCTATTTTCGTGCCTCCTGCCGAATCTCCTGAAGTTTCTCAATAGATCGCACAGTTCCCCCTCGATGAATCATTGCATGGCAATTCGGACACAAGGGGCGTAAGTCTCGAATCGGATCAACTTCATATTCCCTCCCTACTTCAGCGAGAGGAATCAAGTGATGCACGTGAATAAAACGTTTGCCTAGAGCTCCATACTCTTCTTCGAAATCAAATGAGCAGACGCTACATCTGTAGCCGTAGTGATCCAAACATTTTTCTCGCGCCTCTAAATTACGTTCGTAAGCGTTAATCAAGACCTGAAATACTGTTCCTTCAATATATTTCAGTGATGGATCAAGCTCTTCAGGAGCAGATAGATATTGATCATCGACCGCATACCAATTGACACCCACTTTTTTCAAATACTTATTCGACAGTACTCTTTCGAAGCCTTTGATAGTTGAAGGGCCGTCGCCTTCCGCATCTTGCTTTTCATCAGAGAAAATAATGCGAAACACCTTCAAAGAATATCCTTCCTCCTCTATTAAACGAATGTGTTCTCTCGACTGAGGATAGGCTGGTCGCTTACTTCCATTCCGCTTACGTTGCCATTTCTCACTGAAGATCAGAGCGCCATTTTCCTTGGTGTTAGTATCCCATGCACCAAATATGATGAATTTCTCATTGTGATTTACAAATGACCAACTCCATGTCCAGTTGGCACAGATGGCCCCGTTAGCCAGTATGAATTTTTTGCGGCTCATTTCTTTTCCTAAAAATCAGGAAACAGCTTTTCATCTTCGCACTGGAAGACATTCACTAGATGCTCTTCTAAATAGCTCGCTTGTTCCATATTGGGCGTCACGCGCAGGTGACGCGGAATACCATCAAGCAGAGTTTCCTCATCCCCGAGCTGCTCAGAAATGTGCATCTTCCCGTCTTCGTCGAAGCCAATGAGCCCTGCGTCAAATAAAGCGTCTAGATTTGCAACGAGCGGTAACCCATTGTTTGGATCGAGGCGCTCGTTATCATCAGAAATACGCCACGGTTTTGCGTGAGATGCACGAAGCACCTCACTTACTGCACAACCGGTCACTGCACACTTCCCCCCCCACAACGCTAGCAGCTCCTTCCGATACTTCCCCTGACCCAATCTCGCCATCACGAGAGTCGCTCTAACAGTCGGGTTATCTTGATGCACCCGTTCAATTTCCTCGATATCTGACTCAATGAATGCGCTCTGACCTATTTCCGAAACCTGCGTGGCGACAGTTCCTTTCGGAACGATAAGAAAACCGAGGGACTTAAATAGTCTGTGCCACTTTCCGTCTTTGACCCCAGCAAAATCCCATGGCATCAATTCACCAAGGCCAGCGAGCTTACTTGAAATTGCCGCTATAGCCTTTGGTGGATAAGGCCTACCATCAACCAGCACATCATATGTTGTGCTGTCACGAAATCCGTTGTAGCCAGGATTTTCCTCCCAAAACAACGCTGCTTGCTCTATATGCTCTCGACGTATTTCCTTTTCTTTGCGAATTGCCATCACCCCCCCCTCTCTCTAATTGTGTGCAGTGAAGGATGTGTTTAACAGATCCCGTTTCAGATAACGAGCACGAAAACTGGCATCAGCAGTCCTCTGAGCTGCGAACAAACAAAGGTTACAACTATCTTATCTTGGCGTGACCTCAAGAGCTTGAGCCCTCAAGAATATTTACCATTGCTCGATTAGTCCTGAAATTCCTGATTCAGAATTTCTTTTGCTGTTATTTGAGCAAAGTATAGACTCGCAGCAGCCCATAAACATCCTATTACTCCCGAAGCAAAAAGGATCAAGCCTAGACCACTTGCGATCCCAATTTTTGTTATCTCAGGAAGGGCTGCCATAACAAAAAAAATCACAACGTATATGTATGCAGTAAATACGTGGATCTTGAGTCTCCAGTAGTCAGGCCAATTCATCAGCTTCTTATCACTGCCGAGAAAATCTTTTCCTTCTTTCAGTACCCAAACAATTACAGCACCAGGCAAAAGAATAAAATACTTCCCGATTTCACTACTTATGTTGAGCATTCCAACAAGAACGTCTACATTTTTTTCGAAGAACGATACCGTAACTAAGGCTACAGTAGCAATGAGAAATTCAACGCTGACAAAGAAAACTCGAAAGGCATAATATATTTTCATTAATGCCTCATATCCCTCTCTTCGCTAACGCTTGAGAATTGAATGGTTGTAATTTTTACCAAATCTGATGGTATGGGGTCTTTTGTAAACAAAAAACTGCGTTGAGAATCTGACGTTCTAATTACTACTTCAGTAGTACCTTCAAAGCCAACAATTTTTCCTGCGCCATAGCCGTCTGCGGCCATTAAGACAGCTGCATCCGCAATATCTGCCGGATGATCAGGTTCATACTGATTATTTTCGATCAGTTTTTCTACCAAGCTACCGATAGCTGTCTTCAGGCCTTCTGGCTTAGAGCTGCTTTCCTTTATCAATACATCTGAGG
>NZ_LFLT01000105.1 GCF_001189955.1 Herbaspirillum chlorophenolicum
GTTTCGGCTTCAAGGACCGGTTTGCTGCGCAAGTCGACAGTGACAAGGGGGAGAGTTTGCAAGGACGGCTCGGCCTTGCGTTCGACTACCAAACCAATTCGCGGGACGCTACCGGACAGATGCGCCGGCTCAACTTGTATAGTCTGATCAATCTTAAACGCGAACTCCTCAACGGCACCCGGGTGATTGTGTCGGGGACACCGTTTGACACTCGCCAAGGGCGCACCTGGGCCGGTGTGGGAGTGGGCGGAGACTATGCCTGGGGTGAGCGCTACTCCATCTACGGAGAAATTGCTGCTGACAGCGATCTTAAGGGTGGTTATAGCGCGTCCGCTACGGCTGGTTTCAAAATGCAGTTCTAGGCCGGATATTGGCAGCTACGCAGCATAGGCGGTGAATGCTCACCGAGGAATATCAGATTTTGGGGGCAGAGCGCTGGCTTCAATTCGCAAACATGGTCATTCAGAGCGACGGGTGTGAAATTGCCCTAATACCTAAAGCAGTACGCACCTTTCGTAGAATCACAATATCTCTCGGTGATGGGGGCAAGTTCCGTTGAAGTAGGGTGACTAGAGTACGGCTTCGTCCATCTTCTTAATAAGCAAAATCTTGATGCGAGGTTCGGTGAATTCACCATCGCGACCGACTTTGTTCGTTACTTAGGAGCGGTAGGCAGGTATTAATAGCCATGTTTGGAGTCTTGATGATGACAGGAATCGTTCGCAAACATTTTGTAACGACCAACGAGCCAAACTAAACCAATACTTCAAAATTGGATGATTTGCTTAACTTAAGATGTAACCATAGAATGGCGCCTTCCTTTATAAAAGCAAGTGGGCGGCTGGGGCATGAACAACAATTATATTGGGCGTGAAGTAGGGGGAAATGCTGCAGGTTATCGGCCGGATATTGATGGCCTCAGAGCGATTGCGGTCTTATTGGTTGTTATTTATCACGCCAATTTTCCTTGGTTGCCGGGCGGCTATGTCGGCGTAGATGTCTTTTTTGTCATTTCAGGTTATCTGATAAGTAACCTGCTTATCAATGAAGTTGGCTCGGGGCGCTTCACCTTTTCTGATTTTTATCTGCGGCGAATCAGGCGCCTGGCTCCTGCGGCGGCGGTTGTCTTGCTGGCGTGTGCGATATGGTTTACCAAACGGCTTTATATTCAGGAATATCAGGATTTCGGCGGTAGTTTGCTGGCATTTTTGGCACTGGGATCGAATTGGTATTTTTTGAGAGATGTCGGCTATTTTTCACCAGCTGCCGAAATCAAGCCGTTGCTTCATACTTGGTCGCTGGGTGTCGAGGAGCAGTTCTATCTGATCTTTCCCGCCCTTTTCGTGTTGTTGTTAAGAGCGGAGCGGATCAAGTGGAAGTTTGTCGTGGTGGCTGCGTTAGCATTGCTTTCCTATTTTTTTGGCCAGCACCTGCTTGATTCAAGGCAGGCTACATCGGCCTTTTACAATTCATTCGCCCGATTCTGGGAGTTGCTTGCCGGATGCTGTCTGGCGGTTTCTGCCAATGCGATGAGGGCGCGTTTTCATGCGATTCCCGTAGCAGTACGCAGTATTGTCGGCAATCTGACTTCCCTGGCAGGGATCGCGCTTGTTCTGTATCCCGCGCTCTTCTATAGAGGTCCAGCCGAGATAAGGCTAATGTTCATACATAAGCCTTAAAGTAATAAAGAAAGTCGCCTTTATAACTTAATCATTCTTTTGGCCCGAGCGCCTCAAGGGGCTCTATTGATCGCTGCCAACCACGCATAATCCCTACGACGCGTTGAACGCAGCTGATTGTGTCAAATACCATCTCTGGTAATGAGTCCTCCCCTGTCGGCACAGAGAGACCGGCGCCGTTCAAGACGGTGTGAGCCATCCCATGCAAGCGAAGTATTTCGTCGCGCAGTCCATCCTCTGAACGCAGCAAATCTATGACCTTATCAAGTTCGTCGACGATAGTTAATAAAGCCGAAGTGTCGAATTCCTGCTGAAGTTTCTTTAGGGCATCGTTATCTACCAGGCCATAGGCAGTTTTTATGGTTTCGTGTTCTTTAGTCATGCGACTCCCTCTGCGCCTTTCGGTGCTTCCGCCCTCGCTCTTTTTGCAGCCTGTTTGAATAGTGCCTCCTTAAGCCAAGCCTCCGGCGGACGCTTCATATCAAGGAAATAATTTCCGAAGCGTTTGACGCCCGTCGTGCCATATGGGCTCATATATGTTGCATCTTCAACGGCAATTTGCTCACCTTCTGCATAAAGCTCCTGGATAATTCGCATCATATCCACCGTGTTCTGCAAAATGACTGCGGAAGCCACCAGGTCGATATATCTCACTCTCTTTTGCTGCTCGTTCAAGTCGTTTTCGGTGATGACGTCACCGCCAAAATCGAGCCATTTGGTGAACGCATGGTAAGACTCGATTTTGTTGGTCGTAGCAGTTACTTCTTGACGCATCTCCTTTTGCGAGATCCAGCGTAACAGGTAGATGGTGCGCAGTACTCTGCCCAGCTCCCTTGCAGCCGCAAAGAGTCGATTGTGGCGGCCGTCATGACTCAATTTTCGAAGGAGCATCGGAGACGCCACCTTTCCTTGCTGGATCGAGATCGCTACTTGCATGAGATCTTGCCAGTGGTTCTGGATTAATTTCCAGTCAACAACATCGCTAAATAGCCTGTCGATGTGCTTGTACTTAGTGGTCTTGTCCGCTTTATAGAATTTCAGATCCTTCCAGTTACGAATTCGAGGCATTAGCTGGATGCCATTCAGATAGGTGAATGCAAATACGACCTCAGACTGTCCGTGCGTGTCGGAATAGACCGTATCAGGCTGGACGCTTAGACCCGCTTTCATCAGACCTTCAATGACATATATCGCTTCCAGCATTCCCGGCGGAATAAAACTGCGGAAATTTGCGATGTAATTATCTGCCACATGGCGATATGCCACGGCCCCCATCCGCTTGTATCGGAAGTGCATGCCTACAAGCAGATTTTGTTCGTAAAAATCGTATTGTGTGCCGTCAGCGGCCACCTTCGTTCCATCGCCCCAGAGTTTCGGAAGTTCCAATCGAAGGTACAGCTCCGTAAGGTCGCGACAAGCGTTGTCTAGTTGTTCCAGGCTCATGTGGCGCTGGTTGACAT
>NZ_LFLT01000106.1 GCF_001189955.1 Herbaspirillum chlorophenolicum
GCTTAGAGACCTTCTCCAACGACCGAATACTAGCCATCGATCATATCCTCACATGGATTCAGGAGCTAGATGCAGAAGGAGTAGAATTTGTCACCGACAAGCCGCGCGCCCAAACTCGGCTAGGCCGGTTTATGCTGGGGCACGGCACCTTCCCCGTTCCGATCATTGTTGCGCAAGACGCGTCCCATGTCATAGCGCCTAGAAGCGGAGGCGAACATATGAAGGCGCCATTACATCTAATCGAAGGGCATTCCCGATTGGCTTGTATCAGAGGCATGATAAATTCTTCGTACCCGACTTTGAAGATGCTGCATTCCGTTTGGGTGGTGAAGATTCCCAAGTGAAATTTGATGGCGCGTGGTGGCCACAAGAACAAATCATCAAACCCAAAGACACAATATGGATATTGCAACGCCGTCGCTTCAATCACTCCGCATCGAAATGTACTTTGGCGAGATGTGCTTATCTAGTGGCACTGGGTTTATTGCTCGCGGGCGAAATGGAATGTACTTGATAACCAATCGCCACAACGTCACCGGATGTGATCAGCATACCGGGACGTGTCTATCGGCGCGCGCTGGAATTCCCAATAATGTCGTCATCCGCTACAACAAGGCCGATAGCCCTGGCGAATTCGTGTCGCATCGGGAGCCGCTCTTGGCCAACGATGAGCCGCTCTGGTTTGAGCATCCGGAGTTAGGAAAAACGGCTGATTTTGTCGCACTGAAGGTGACCAACACCCTAGGTGCAATAATCCATCCTATTGATCCGGCCTCGGTGGGCGTACCCATCAAGATGGCACCGGCCGAACCGGTGAGCGTAATTGGATTTCCATTTGGCTTGACGGGGCCTGGCTCACTTCCAATCTGGGCAACGGGATTCCTCGCATCCGAGCCACATCTTGATTACGATGGAGTACCCCAGATACTGATAGATTGCCGTACTCGCCCTGGTCAGTCTGGATCCCCAGTTTTTGCATATCGGGCCACCGGGATCGCGCATTTAGAGGGTGGATTCGGAACAACTACCTACTCATATGAAATCTCTCGCTTTATCGGAATTTACTCCGGCAGAATCCGAAGCGACTCAGATATCGGAACAGTATGGAAAGCATCGGCTATCGCGGAGCTAGTTCAATCGTTACCCGAGTAAATCTAGCGACTTGCTACTAAGTTGGCGGATCTAATCACTCAAACAGCCGACCAAACTATGATTCTTAAAATCAAACTCGCGCTGACTCTTGCAACCGTCATTTTGGGTGCTCTCTCCGCTTGGTATTGGTATCGTTCTTCCGTGGCCCGCATTGCTGCTGCAGATCCAGATCCCGACAACGTTCCATTCTATGGTAATCAAATTATTACGAATGACGGGACAGACTTTTTCCCTACTGTGGAATTACAATCGACGTTAAACAAACAAGCAGCTGTTTGGGCCGCACTGGCAGCTCTGTCGCAAGTATTAATAGCGTTAGTAGATCTTTATCTACAATTCTCAGGGTGACAAGCACCTCGATTGGCGCCTGTTTTCAACGAAAAATTAGTTCCAATCAAAGCAGGAATTCTTGCTTTGCCTATGTCTCGAATAATCCAAAGACATTTCTCCTTCTTCCAAGCGCTCCATGCTGCCTAGGATAAAGTAACGTTCCGCATCCCATCTCAGAGCATGTTTGCAGTAGAGCTTGCAAAGCACTAATATGTAAAACTGTGAATTTGGCGTCTCAATGAGGGGACTCAGATAGTGCAATCGCAGCTCTTTCTGGGTGTTCTTTTTCTGGTGTTCGGCCAATTCCAATCAATCTTCACCTGTTGTTCTGGAAAAACTTTTACGACATCTAAAGGAGATTAATAATGGCACTTAAACCTGGTCCAAAGCCAATTGCTAAATCAACTGGCCTGCCCGATCAACGTCGGCGCGATAACAAAGCGACTCCCGGCAATACGCCGGCTCTTAAACCCAGCAAGCCGCCGACCAAAAACAAATAAGGATGCAACCTCTTGATTCGTGTTTCGTGCGCCGGAACTATCTCGAACACGTTTCAAGAGGTGAATGAAGCCTTCTTGAGTATTCTCCGTAAAGGAGCCACCTTGGCGATTTAAGCGGAGCCAGCAATTCTCCGCTGAAAGCGCCACCTTGCCGATATAACGAGCGCCACCGAATGTATTTAATGGGCACCACCCATTATCTATAAGCGGAGCCAGCCTTATTCGCTATGAAGACGACGCCAAAACTGCAGGGGCCCAAGAGACAGCACTACCTCCCCCGCATGTACCAGAAGGGCTTCTCAACCGATGGGGGAGTAGCCGTATTTGATCGTCATACCGGGATCACGAGGCGTCAGACGGTGGAGAATACTGGTCTAGAAACGCATATATACACCTTCGAGGACAACCAAGGGCGTCGGCGCTATGAAATTGAAGAGATGCTCTCGCAGGTCGAAGCCGGGCTAGCGAACGCGATCCCTCGATTCGAAGCGGCAAAGGGCTACACGGATACCGATGTGGAGTTCTTGATAAGCTTCATCGCCTTCGCGGAGTTACGAACACCGGGCGCCATGACAGAGGCGAAGCTAGTGAAGGCCGGCTTCGTTGATGTCGTAGCTCAGGTCGCCACCGAGTCCGTGGAGCGGACGATGAAGCTGCTCGCTGCTATGTACCGCGAGAAGGGGGAGCACCGCACGCAAGTCGAACTGCTGGCGGAGGCAGAGGGGCTCGTGAAGTTTGTTCGCGGTGGGCAGTACGTTATCGAAGTGGATCCACAATCGGCTCTGATGGAAAACCTCCGCCTGTGGCGGGTAATCATCGACTCACTGATACCCAGAGATCTGCAAATTATCAGACCAATTGATCCTCAATCGCGGTACGTGACCTCAGACTCGCCAGTGGTGTTGGAATCCCGTTTCGGCGACAGCCACGTTGGCTTCGGTTCAGAGGAGGCTATGATTCTCTTCCCCCTGACGGCTAACTGCCTGATCTCGCTGATGGGAAACAAGGGGCGCCGAGGCACTGGTATCGCACGCCCAGAGCAGGTGGACCGCATGAACGACGTGCTAGCGCTAAACGCCGACCGCTACATCATCAGTAG
>NZ_LFLT01000107.1 GCF_001189955.1 Herbaspirillum chlorophenolicum
TTCTCTGCCAGTAAAACGTGAAAGTCCGTCAGACGATACCGGAAATTAGCCGCTCGCTCCGGGAGCGGTATTCGAAGTCCACAAAAAATGAGGGGAAATATGGCGCGCTACTCAGAACGCGACACTAGCAAGATCTACCAGGCAGCTGATGCCTTTCGAGCTAACTGCCTGCTGAAAGATGGCTCGCTATCGCTCGGTGATGCCTCCATATGGCGTCCCGATTTGCTGGAGCGGCTTCACAAGGCATTTGTTACCAATCTGGACACGGGTGACCGGTCGTTCATCGTCAAGCTCAAGGATCAGATCGGGCAAGCTGGAGAGGACGTGATCCGGCTTGCCGCAGAAATTTTGAGTGTCTACTTCTTGTTTCCGTCTAGTGTCGGTGGCGCTCGCAAGCGACAAGTAGTGAACGAGGTTCTCAGTTGGGGAGGTGGCAGCCTGCCAGAGGATCACCTTTTTTCGAGCGCGTTCGCTACTGGGATCGGCAGTGGCGGCCAGGGCTACAATACCCGACGCCCCTTCGAAATTGCCTTTCTGATCGAGCTCGCCATTGCTTGGAAAAAGCTGCCACAAGATCGTCAGGCAGAGGTAGCCGCAGATGCGTGGCTCTTTCAGGAAATTGTGGACAGCATTGAGGATGCGGAGTCGAAGCAGCTTCGGCACATGCTTCTTCACCTCATGTTCCCCGAGCACTTCGAACGCATTGCCAGCGGCAATCATAAACGCCGGGTGATCAAGGCATTCTCCGGGCTTGCTGCGGCCGAGTCAGAAGATGACGACCGGGTAATCCTGGCTATACGTCACGCGCTTGAAAAGTTACTGCCCAACCAAAAGCTGGATTTCTACTGGTCGCCATTGGTTGAGGCATGGTATGACGACAGCGAGGGAGAATCAGAAGGTGCACCACTGGAGATTATCCAGCACAAGAAGCAGATCGTTCTCTACGGACCGCCCGGAACTGGTAAGACGTTCCGGGCCAAGAAGCTGGCTGAGCGCGTCATCCGCTCTGCGGCATTGAGCCAGATGGGGCCCGCCCGGTACTTTCAATCGCAACCCGCGCTTGAGGCGGCGATCCGCGATAATGTGCATCGGCTGCAACTGCACCCCGCTTACAGCTATGAGGACTTTATCCGTGCGCTTCATATTTCGACTGACGGCAGCACAGAGTATCGTGCAGGCTACCTCCCCAAACTGATCAAAGATATCGACCGGAAACCCCGAGCAGAGCGTCTGCCGCACATCCTGATTCTGGATGAAATGAACCGGACGGATCTGAGCCGGATGCTTGGTGAGTGTTTTTCATTACTGGAGGATCGCAACCAGACGATTGAGCTTCCCGCACGCAACGGAGATGACTCAGCAATGACGCTGCGCATCCCCGACGATCTGTTCGTGATTGGCACCATGAACCTGATCGACCAGTCCATTGAGCAGATCGATTTCGCGTTGCGCCGCCGTTTCCTGTGGCTGCTGTGCCCGTTTGACGCCGAGGCGCTGATAGGTGCTGCCGAAGCCAAATGGCGCGACCTAAAATCTGACCTGGACTGGTCACGGGTCGAGCCGGACTTCCGCAAGTTGGCCGCAGCGGCGAAGTCGTTGAACAAGGAGATTCATGACAGCACGCTGCTCGGCGCGCAGTATGAGATCGGGCATACCTACCTGCTTGACGTGGTCGTATTCTTGCGCAATTTCCTCGGCTCCCGGCCAACGCGCAAGCAGAACTACCTTTGGAACAAGAAAGGAGATCCTCTGGAGCCTGTTCTGCAAGTGTGGAATCTGTCTCTTCGCCCTTTGCTGGAGCAGTACCTGGCAGGACTCGACGCGACTGCACGCAATACCGAGCTCGACCGGCTGTCCAAAGTCTTTCTCAAGCCACCGGTGGTCGAGTGAACCTTACAGCGCGTGATTGTTCGCCATTTTCCCCTCAGCCGACGGCCGCCGAGGCTCTC
Source organism: Herbaspirillum chlorophenolicum (assembly GCF_001189955.1). GTDB lineage: Bacteria > Pseudomonadota > Gammaproteobacteria > Burkholderiales > Burkholderiaceae_D > Herbaspirillum > Herbaspirillum chlorophenolicum. The sequence continues at coordinate 1,950 of NZ_LFLT01000107.1, forward strand.
TGGCTCCGCAAGTTGGCAACCCATGTTCGCGCCGCGGAGCTTGTCGTGCCAATGTCCGGCGAGCGGGACGACGACGAGCCGATTGTCTACTGCGCCTGGGACGGGACATGGTGGGCCGGCCGATACGTTGGTTCGTTATCTTTTGAGGGGCACAGCCTGACAATTCAACCGCGTTTTGGTCTGGCGACGCTACGGAACTGGCTTTTTGAGGCAACGTCGGTCGTACTGACCAGCACACCCGGGAAACTGCGAGAGGATGAGTCTTTCATTGCTCAATTGTTGGCGTCAGTTTGGGTGCACGGCTTCGTCGAGGCTGCCCGGCATGGGCTGCCTGCACTTCGCCGCGAAGTGGCGACAAAAGGCGTGGCGATCAGGGGGCGTCTCGATGTCGCGGCGTCACTACGTTTGATCGCTACAGGCGGCGGACAAGTCGTTTCTATCCGTTCAGAGCGTTCGCTGGATCACGCGGCATCCGATGCTATCGTCGCCGCTTATGAAGTTCTACGACGCTGGCTCGGGGTGCCTGACGAAAAGTGGCTTCCGACGCGGGCGAAGGAGCTCCTTCCTCAACTGATGGCCGTCACCGGTGCCCGCCCACGCGTCCCGACGAAGGCTGAACTTGACCGGATACGCTATACGCCGATCACCGCCGGTTTCGCACCTGTCGCTGAGCTATCCAGGCAGATTGCAAATCGACGGGGTCTCGCTGCCGACATTGATGCTAGCGGTGAAACCAAGGGCGTCCTGCTTGACGTCGCGGAGTTGTGGGAAATGTATGTGCTCAGCGTGCTCAGAAAAGCCGCATCGCCACTATCGGTTACGCATGGTACCCGAGAGAAGTCGACGATCAGAAGCCTGCTTTACAGCGATGTCACGGGTCAAGGCCTGGGCGGATTAATACCCGATGCTATTCTCTACTCTGGCGCCACTGTCAGAGGAGTGGTTGACGCAAAGTACAAGCCTCTTCACCCATCGGCGAATTCCCCGAATGGGCCGCAGCGTGAGGACCTGTACCAAATGACCGCATACCTCGGCCGATTCACTCCTCCCGGCGGAAGCGGAGGATGGGGCTTGCTGGCATACCCACTGGACCCCACACGGCCATTGATCCCGCAG
>NZ_LFLT01000108.1 GCF_001189955.1 Herbaspirillum chlorophenolicum
GAACTCGGATTCTCCCTTGGGCAAGTAACTCTGCATCAACTTTATGCAGGCGGTAGCTTCGGCCGCCGGGCAAATCCGCGGTCAGACTTTGTTCGACAGGCCGTCCGAATCGCAAAGGCGGCTCGAGCAGCGGGCGTCACCGCTCCTGTGAAACTGGTTTGGATGCGTGAGGACGATATGCGAGGCGTTCAATACCGACCGTTGACCGTTCACAAAGTCAGAGCAATCTTAGATGGTTCCGGCAATCTGGTCTCTTGGCACCAGCATATCGTTGGGCAAAGTTTCGGCCCTCTTGCATCACCTACAGCGGTTGACGGTAGCCTCGTCGAAGGCGCACATGACACGGGCTATTTCATTCCAAATTTCCGTGTTGACCAACATTCACGGTCTGACTTTCCAATTCCTGTTGCTTGGATTCGTTCCGTTGGCCATACCCATTCTGCGTTTGCCGTCGAGACAATGATTGACGAAGTAGCTGCTGCTGCCAACAAGGACCCACTGGTGTTGCGTCGTGAGCTTTTACGCGACAGCCCACGTGACTTGGCTGTGCTCAATCTGGCGGCAGAAAAATCTGGTTGGGGAAAGCCTCTAGCAGCTGCAAAGAACGGCGGACGCCGAGGACGCGGTATCGCCGTGCATGAATCCTTTCACACGCATGTTGCGCAAGTGGCAGAAGTGACGCTTTATCCAGACGGCTCATTCACGGTAGACCGTGTTGTCTGTGCGGTGGACTGTGGGGTGGTTATCAATCCAGACAACCTTGTGTCCCAAGTCGAGGGTGGTATCACATTCGGCATGTCCTTCCTCAAACATGGAATTACATTCAAGGATGGGCACGTGGTCGAGAGTAACTTCCACGATTACCCCGTCGTCCGGATGAATTCTATGCCCAAGGTCGAGGTGTATGCCGTTGCCTCTAATAAGGACCCGAGCGGCATTGGCGAGCCCGGTACTCCACCTACGGCACCGGCCATCGTGAATGCACTTACCTCAATTACGGGAAAGCGCATTCGCACGCTTCCGCTGGATTCCAACAGCTTGGTCTCAAAGGCGTCCACTTGAGGCATCCCTCAGAACAATGAGAAATCGGCGTTGGCTTGAGTATGCAGCTGCGTTAGCTCTGCTGGTGCTAGCGCAGTCTGTCGCAACCTCTTGGCTCCTTTGTACCGTCCGCTGGGCATGTCCTTTGTAATCCTGGCACTCGCTCCTACACCATATGAAATTACTAAAATATGTCGCTGTCTTGTTGGTGCTTGTCGTTGGCGCCCTTGCAGCAACCTCGTGGCTTCGTCCGACTGGACCAGAGCCTGTCCCTCCTGTTGCGGGTACACCAAGCGACCTGCCTATCAATATGTCTCGTGGAGAGTATCTGGCGAGGGCGGCGGATTGCATCGCATGCCATACAGCACGAGGTGGGAAGCCATACGCCGGAGGGCGAGCATTTCACCTACCGTTCGGAACAATCTACGCTACCAACCTGACGCCCGATGAAGAGACCGGCTTGGGTAAATGGAGTGATGAAGCGTTCATCAGGGCTGTTCGTCAGGGTGTCGGCTCTCAAGGCCATTTGTACCCGGCCATGCCATACACCTCATACGCGGCGATGAGTCGCGATGATGTCCTCGCTATCAAGAAGTATCTGTCTACGTTGGAGCCGGTGAAACAAGCTCCACCTGCGACCACTCTGTCGTTCCCGTTTAATCAGCGCTGGGGGATGGAAGCATGGAATCTGGTGTTTTTCCGTGAAAAGCGCTTCGTAACGAATGAGTCAGAGGGAACGCTCTGGAATCGCGGCGCATATCTAGCAACAGCTCTAGGCCACTGCGGTGAGTGCCACACTCCCCGAAACGCAGGTTTTGCGATGAAGTCGAAAGACTACCTGTCAGGTGCCGAAATCGAAGGATGGAAGGCATATAACACCACTCAAGACCAGGCTTACGGTATCGGCGCATGGTCCGACGAACAGCTCCGGGGCTATCTGTCGACAGGGCATGCGCCTGGTCGCAGCTCCGCTGCAGGACCTATGGCTGAAGTAGTCGAACACAGCCTGCAATACATGACGCCTAGCGATATCAACTCGCTTGTGGCGTATATGCGCCAGGTGGCGCCGGCTACCGGAGAACGTCAGGAAACAGTAAATCTCCAGCCGGTGGGAGCAACTGCGTCCAACGCCGTTTTACCTGCAGCCTCTCAACGGGTTGAAAACCTGCGTGGCAAGCAACTGTTTGCCGCAGACTGTGCAGGGTGCCACCAATGGAATGGTGCCGGCCGCCAGTCTCAATATGCGTCCTTAGTTGGTAGTCGCGCAGTGAACGACCCGACCGGTACTGCGTTGACCCAGGTAATCCTGAAGGGAACTAGCATCCGCATCGGCGGCCAAGTACATCAAATGCCCGGATTTGGTTCTGCCTACTCGGATGCTGATGTCGCCGCCGTAGCGAACTATGTGGTTGAGCACTTCGGTGACAAAGAAGGCTCTGTGACCGCTGAAGCAGTACGTTCAAAGCGGGCAACACCGTAAGTGGGAAGCACATACACAGGTGTGGTGATACTTGTCCTCGCATCCGGCGTTGGACGGAGATTCGTTGAATCTGGTGGGTCCGGCAGCAAGCTCGATGCAAAGTTGGGAGAGCTGTCGGTGCTGGAGCACACACTATCCGCCGTGCGCGCGAGTGGTCTCGAATGGTTACTCGTGACAGATATTGAAGGCGGCATGGGGGACACCATTGCTGCGGGGGTTAAGGCAACGGAAGGCGCGGCCGGTTGGCTGGTCCTACCCGCAGACCTGCCCCTCATTTCCACTGATTCACTTCGAACCATCACCCACGCGCTCGACTCCTGTGTCGCCATCGTACCTCACTGCCACGGTCGACCAGGGCATCCCGTTGGGTTTCGTCGAGAGTGTTATCCACTGCTCCGCCCCCTATCGGGGGCGGATGGCGCGAAACATGTCGTTCGGGCACTTCGCTATCGAGGTCTGGTACTGGATTTGCCGTTAAACGACATAGGTACTGTTCAAGACAT
>NZ_LFLT01000109.1 GCF_001189955.1 Herbaspirillum chlorophenolicum
GTGGAACGGTTGATCGCATTGCTTGAGGCCAGAAAATAAACTCAGCTAAGCGCCACTGCTAGGCTGAGTTACGCTCGATGACTCTAGATTGTTGAATTGCGTCCAAAACTGAACATTAAGGGCCTAAATTTCATCCAATTCTGACTCATGCTGATCTTGAAAAGTAACCTTCAAAAGACCCGCTCTAATTCAATATCTTCTCGAGAATGGATTTAAGGCTGGGCGCCATAGCAAAGTCCCGAGGAATAAAAAATCTATCAAGCTGTTTTTCGTCGTATTTATTTTCTTTCACTATTGTCTTTAGCGCTTTATGGAGTGTTTTTCCCAAAATCGTTCCAGCGGAGATTTCCCCACATTCTTTCCAAAGTGTTTCAGAGAGCGGGCTACCTCCATTTTCATGAAGTAAGCGGTTAATAATTTTACGTTTTTCTAGGAAGAGTTCTTTTGTCTTGCTGCAATTTTTGATTGCTGCAGCAATCCAGCTATCCGCTGTGTCTTTAGATATATTGAAGACAGCTGCTAGATATTCCGGCTGACAAAAGTATGCTTCAACATCCACATGGTCAGTGATCCAAGTGAATGTATCTTTTGCAGAATAGCGCTTGCTCCAAAGCTCACCTTCATCCTCGGTCATAAAATCGCGGTCTCGGTGGATCAACGCTTTTATGCCAAATGAATTCTCGTTTAATAGGCCCTTCAACAGCGCATTTTTCGGTAAATTATCTATCCCAAAGCATCGGCATATTGTGAGTTGGCGGTAGAGTTGAGGCCACTGGCGTAGTATCGACCGGATTGCCAGATCATCTTCGTCTTCGACAAAAAACAGTATTTTCTTATCGAGGCCTCCCCAGCCAAGAAGTGCGCGAATCGAGTCTTCCTCTTGTTCGACTACTTTCCCTTCATTGACCCATACCAAGTTAGTGCTGGGGGATGCTGCGCGGACAATATGAGGGCTGTGTGTCGTCAAGATAACTTGAACATGAAATTCCGCGGCTGCTTGCTCAAGGGCTTCTATCAGGCGTTCTTGTTTGTCGGGATGTAAGTGTGCATCGGGCTCGTCAATTAAAAGCAGCTTGGGGCGGAAGAGAATCAGATATGCAAATATTTGCACAACTTGTAGCACGCCGGTGGCAGCGGCTTCTAGAGGGCGTTTAGTTCCCGCGAGAAGACGATCATCAAAGAGAGCTTGAATATTGATATCTTCCCGATCGTTGAAACTGACCTCCAATTGAACGTCAGGATGAATGATCTGTATCAGCTCATTTAATTTGCTAACTCGCTGTCTAGCCAGTTCGTTGTCTTGCTCGCCCGCTTGCCTACTTGCTATATTAAAAAGTACATTTCGCAGAACTCCTCCCGCGTCACCGCTCGCGGCTCTTCGCCGTAGTAATGGTTGGACTAGAATGGTTTCAGCCTCTGAAAGTCCGGCCAATCCAGGAATGTACGCAGTGATGACTTCTTCACGCTGTTTGAAAGGTGTGACCGCTGTTCCGCCCTCTATATGTACAGATATTCCACTGCGATTTCGCGCCGCCCAAATTTTGATATTTGCGGCAGCAGTAGCGCCATCTTCAGCGGGGCCGTGATTAAAGACGACAGACGTTGGGGGGGTACCTCTATCGGATGAGAGTTCTTTCTTGTGGGCCGTCTTTAGAGGCTCGCTCGATGGGGAGTAGTCCAGTCGATCAAAAGCGATAACTTCATTTTGATTCTTTGGCGGAATATAGCTGGCTGCCCGTGCGACCCAATGAATTGCCTGAAGCACGGATGATTTTCCTGAACCATTGGGCCCCACCATTACAGTCACGTCTGCTAGGGATAATTTAAGTGAATCAATCGCCTTGAAGTTTTTTATTTCAACAGATTGAAGTTTTTGCCACCGAATATTCTTAGTCGATTTTGGATCCGGTAAAAGGCCAAGATTTTCAATGGAAACATCGGTAACACTTGGTTCGTTCAATGTAAGTTCAAGAGCCGTCTTACTTCCGTCTTGCTCCACATAAAATTTATTCTTCTGACGGTCTATCTCGACGTGTCTCGGCTTCGGTGATGTATTTGGAGAAGTGTTCTCCTTTCGGACCAGCGTAATTTTCTTCTTTTCTCCGTTTTGAGATGCACCGCGAGTCCTGCGTAAGTGCTCCAGCAGTTGATCCTTATCTTCACGAGTGATCTGCTCGGATGCAGATTTTTTTTCGACTCCTGCTGAACTTAGCTGCGACAACAACAGATCTGCCGGCATTTTCAGTTCCAGAGCAAATTGCGCGACTGTAGTACTCATTACTTTTTTTCCTATGCTTTGTACTACGCAGCTACTGATGGCTGTGATTTATTTATAAAATTTCGAAAAAATAGTGTGGCGTAATGTGAGAAGAAGCTTTCCTGATTTATTTATTCAACGCATCTGCCCGATTTCCAACTTAACTACAGTGCCTGGCCTGCGTGCACGGGTACCCAACCACTTCAAGAATTTCTATTCATTAAGTTTGCTAGCGATGATTTCAATGTTTCATTCTTGGAAACATCGCTTGATTTTCCAGTGGTTCAAAATGTCGCCAACTTCTTTAAGATCGATCATTGTTAAAGAGATAATTACCAAAAAAAACAATTAAGGTGCAACATTTGCTGATCTAAATTATTGCAGAGTTTCAAACTCTACTTAATTATCTGTCAAATTGCTGACAACCTGATTTAAGCAGGTTGAAAAAAATCGAGCCCGCTATTTATATAGCGTGCTGTGACGGTCCTCGTTCTATCTGCTTGTTGAATTGGAGGGGGCGATGGACGCTACTGAGATATTGGATCGCAGATGTAACGGTGTAACGCTTGTTACACCGTTACACCGGTTGATTCCAAGAATGGGATTTATCTCGCGATCAATTTCCATGTGGAAAACAATCGTTGTTGCGATGATGAAACTATGTATGAACGACAAGGGGTAATAA
>NZ_LFLT01000011.1 GCF_001189955.1 Herbaspirillum chlorophenolicum
CCGCTACATCATCAGTAGCGATGACGATGGCCTACAACGCTTGGTGGAGCGGCTTAAACTCTCGAAAACGAAACGGGCTCCGAAGCATATCGTCGGCCGGTTCCCAACTGAAGACGGCGCCCTTGCATTCGTGCAACGGGTCCTGCCCCACCGATCGCCACCTGTGAAAATCCATCAGGACGACCCTGCGTGAGCCTTCGCTTCGTCGTCAGCGACTGGCTGCGACGAATATCAAGGGTAGGCTACAGGAGGCAGAGAAGAGCGATTACCCCGTGAGATAGAGAGTGGCGCCGATAGCGTGAACTAGGCTCCACTTCGGGAGATTGGGTGGTGCCTCTTAAATTCCGAAGGTGGTGCCGCTTAGGCATATTGCCTGGCTCTTCTGCGGAGAATATTCATTCTCTTCTCACTGATCATGACGCGGCGTCTGGACGATGATGAGCGCCAAAACCGGCAGATTGCCGGTTTTGGAAATCAGGGCATGACTATTCTCGGTGAGGTATTCTTTAGGTTTTTTCTGGATTTGGAAAAAACCTCGTAATCCTGATACCCCACGAAAAATCGATAACCGGAATTCCGGGTATCCAATCAAAGCAAGAACTCGCACCTACTGGCCCACTACGAAAATTTCGTAGTTATTAACGGGTCGGTTTTCAAATCTGCCCCTGCCAAACCCTCACTTCCTCAAGTTGAGAGAGCGAGATTACGTCGTACTCAGCGAGACGCCAACTCCGATTCATCGGCGGCCACTCGGATTAGCTAAGCCAAGGCGATGACCAATCACGGCAAGGGGGTAGCGAAACGCGACGCCCTTCAGACAGAGCATCGAGAATGCCAATGTCCCAGCCTTCCTTTTTAACTACAGGAATTCCTGTAGTTTCCAGTTCCAGAACCAATTCGGAAATTTGCGGTTTTATAGCCGTATTTTTGAGATCCTAAAACGTTAGGAGCATCAGCTCCAAGCACCTTTGCACCCGCTCCCTGAAAATTGGGACAGATCGACGTTGCGGACCGCCTCAAATTTAAGGAGATTGACTCTTCATGGAGCTCAATCAGCGTGGCACAGCCATCTCACAGCGCAAACACCTCTTATCGCGCCTTGATCCCTCCTAACTCGCTGCGGTATTTCTCATGAGTCGTTCGCCTAAAAACTTAGGTGTGTGAAGCTCTCTAATACAACTCGGCTCATTGGCATGACCGTTCATAAAACTATGAACCGCGCAGACTGGCCACCTCACGAATCCCCCTTTCTTGTCCATCCTCAGTTTGAGGAGGCACGACCGATACCGGATTTCCGGTATCGCGCTATCCTGCCCCTCCTAAGCATTCTTGGAGCCAGATGCGGGAATGCCGGCAAGTTCTGAACCAATGCAGATTCTGCCCCCCCCCACACACACAGAATTTTTCAATAAAAAAGCCACCCGAAGGTGGCTTTGCGAAAGTACTCTATTCAGATCAAGCCAGCTCAGCCAGATCCTCTAAAAGTTTGGGGTTCTTTTCAACTAACTTGATCAAAACGGCCGCTTGCGTGTTCGGCTTAGCAGTACCTTGCTCCCAATTCTGATAAGTGCGCAGGTTCACGCGCAGACGCCCAGCCATCACCGCCTGGGACAGCTTCCGAGACTCCCGAACCTGCTTAATCTCACCAGACGAAATCTCCACCGGCTGAGTCTTCAGCTCGGCCTTAACCGTCCGCAAGGTTGTTTTACCCTGACGCTCATCAGCCAGGTCCTGGAACCCAGCCACCAATTCATTGAACAGATTCCGCTTCTTCATGGTTTGCTCCTCTTTGCTAACTCAGCGGCCAACAACTTCTTCAAGGTCTTGCGCTCATCCGCACTCAAATCATCTGCCTCGTCTTTGTCGTAGACAGCAAACATCCAAAACTGACTTGCACTATCCAAGAAGTAGTAAATAACCCTCAGACCACCGCGCTTTCCCTTCCCGCGCTGGGGGTCAGCCACCCTCACCTTGCGTAGGCCACCGGTTCCCTGAATAACCTTACCGGCCTCGGGATTTTTCATCAGCTCTTGCTGAAAATCCCCGTATTCGTCATCGGTGAAATAATCTCCACGGGTTGCCTCAAACAACTTTGTTTCTTTGAAAGTCGCTTTCATAGACAAACTATACCCAAATAACGTACACTTTTCAATAAAAAAGCGTTAAAACTGCTTTACATGGCAAGCACACAACATAAACGGTGTATCCCCACGCCCCTCCCCGCAAGCAATTGCGGCGAGTCAACCTTCAAAAGTTGGAGAGAGGCGGCAAATCGCCGCCCTCCTCTCAATCCTCATTGGCCGCGGCAGAAACGGCCTGAACATAAGTTGCCCATACATCCATGAGTTTCCTGCGCTTCTCAAAAAGATCGCTCCGAAAATAAGCGGCCTCGGTTGCATCCTTTGTAACGTGCGCAAGAGCGGCCTCACAAACCTCCCGCGGAAACGCAGTCTGTTCTGCACTCCAGTCTCGGAAAGTCGAGCGAAAGCCGTGTACCGTAAAATCGTAATCTAAGCGCCGTAAGAGCATAGTGAATGTCATGTCACTATAGACCTTACCTTTGTCGCTTGGAAAAACAAGGTCAGCCGGACCGCCGCGCTCCTGCGCCTCCAGGATCTCGATCGCGCGTGCCGAAAGGGGAACCCGATGCTCTCTGCCTGCCTTCATTCTTTCCCCAGGAATGGTCCAGCGCTTCATGTCCAAATCAACCTCAGACCAGATGGCGCCCCTGACTTCTCCTGAGCGAGCGGCGGTTAGAATGATGAACTCCAGGGCGTCCTTGACTCGCAGACTGGCGGTCGATGACCGAAAATTCTGTATTACCTCGGCGATCCTCGAATACGGACACGACGCAAAATGAGCCACCCTTTTCACATCCTTGGTTTTCGGTAGCGAGCGCGCCACTTGGTCCCATAAATGCGGATCATGATTCCTTCGGTAGTCTCTCGCTGCAGCCCAATCTAAGACGGCCCGTATTCTTTGGCGGACCCGTGCCGCAGTCTCGGCTTTGGTGGTCCATATCGGCTCCAGGGCCTTCAGGACATCAGCCTTCGATACATCGGAGATGTCCTTCTTTCCAAATACCGGGAACACGTGCATCGTCAGCGTATTGATCCATTGGCTCGCGTGCTTAGCATTTTTCCACCCGTCAGCATGTAGGCGCTGATAATCGATAGCGCATTCTTCAAATGTCCGGCGAAGCCCAGCGGCATCTATATTGTTCTGCCGCTCGGCCTGGCGATGTTCAATGGGATCGATTCCGTCCGCAAGCAACTGGCGGAAATTTCGGCATCGCTCGCGCGCCTCGGCAAGCAAAAATGTAGTCAGTGATCCCAATCCCATTTCACGCGACTTGCCGTTAAGCCGATATCGCAGAATCCAGGACTTAGACCCAGATGCCGAAACCTGCAAATAGAGCCCATCACCGTCAGCATAGTAGCCGGGCTCCTTCTTCGCATTTACGGCTAATACAGAAAGTCTCCGTATAACTGAGCGTCCCAATCTCTACCCCCAAATTTACCCACAAATTAATGTTGGATAGGAGCATATATCGGCGAAGAAGTGCGCACAATAGATAGCGTATTTTTTATTTTAATTCAATAACTTACTAATCAATTTCGAATAGATACGAACATCTACGAACAAGCGATTCGAAATACACAGCCTCCGCCACGATCACAGTAAAATCAACGATTTACAAAACAATATTCGTTGAATCTCACATAGAATCCCACATAAAAATAGAGCCGTTTTACTAAAAAACGGCTCTATTGTTCGACACCTTGTTCCTACCTTTTAGATCCGGGCAATACGGTCGCCGCGTCACCATTGATGCAACGGCCGATTGGTCCACGGCTGCATCTCGATCAACTGGATAGTAAAAGACGCTCCCCCCGGTCGGCCGACCAACCATTCGGCACACTGTCGCTGCACGCCCACCGGAGGCACTCCCAGTGTCGCGCTTCGCATTTTCTCTCGACGGACCGCATCCGCCCGGAAACACCCTGATCCACGGAGGCACACATATACCATCAAGGTTCATGCCTCCCTCACTGCTCAGTGCTGGCGTTGGCGTGCTCACTCTGAGCACTTCACCACGCGCCTGCGGCAAGCAGCCTAGTTTCTCGATCACCCTTGGCCCAACCCGAGGGGGTCACTCCAAGAGGGAACAGCCGGGAAGGACATACCTGCCGATTTCCTCGATAACGTCTTCCGCATGGCGCTGCCCGAGCGTCAGATTAAGGATGGCATGGCTCACGTCCATCGACTTCAGGCTCGCCAAATAACTGCGCAATCCATTGCGGCCGGTACGCAATCCCAGTTCCAGGGGCTCCGCCACTGCATCCGGATCGCTCTTCAGCTCCAACTGGAGCGACTGGATAAACGGTTTTCCCAAACTCTCCCCTTTTTGCTCAAGCGACTGGCGCCATAGCCCGATCCGCCCTTGCTGCCGTTCTTGCTCCCGATGATAGGTTGCCCAGGCATCGGCATTACCTGCAATCCACTGCAAGGATTGGCGCGCCGATCCCACGACGACCATTGGAATGTCGCCGGCGGGCGGGCCCATGATGTCGAACCCGCCGGTAGCCGATCTGAGCGCTGCGCGCCGTTCAGGCGATGAATTCAATGCCGAACGCAGCAGCGCCCAGCGCTCCCGGTACACCTCGGCTCTCGTTTCCGGATCCTGCCGGAAGGCAGAAAATTCGGCCGGCCGGTCGCCCGAACCAAGCCCCAAAATAAAACGTCCCTTGCTCAGCCGATCCATGCTCAGCGCCGTCTTCGCCAGATGAAGCGGGTGGCGCAGCGTCAGCACCGCGGCTGCGGTACCCAATGCGATCCTCTTGGTCGCGCCGGCCATGCCCGCCAGCCAGATGAACGGGTCGTCGAGATTGCTGGCGGTGTTGTCGTCCCCCTGCGGAATCATCAGCGGAACATCGCGTACCCACAGAGCACCAAAACCCAATTCATCGGCCATTGCCGCCAAGCGGAATTGATCGTCCATGACGGCAAGATCGCGCTTGTCATCGCCCAATGGCGTCATCAAACCCAGCGTCAACTCACCCGCTTTGAACACCTCGGCGTAAGCAGAATTAAAATGCGGCATTAGCTCGCTCCAGTTGGCATTGATCGGTTCCTGCGTCTGGCCAAGCCATCAGTCCAGGGAACACATCCCGTCCTCACAGGCATTGAACGACTCTGCAGCGCGCTGTAGAGCTCTCTCGAAATGCTCGATGGTTTGCGCGCCACTCACCACCTCCGCCCCGGTATCGATCATGGGAACGCTGCGCACGCCGCTGGCCCGCATCGCCTGTTGCGCGGCACGCACCTCGCGCGCACCGTCATCACTGCCAAGGAAAGTGGCAGCCGCTTCGCGATCCAGCCCGTTTTCAGCAGCGATGTCTACCAGCACGTTGGCTTCGCCAATGTCGCGCCCCTGTTCGAAGTAAGCGGCAAACACCGCACCGGCCACAGCTGTGGCGACGCCTTCGCGTTCAGCCAGTTGCATCAGGCGATGTGCGAGGAAAGTATTGGGCGTCTTCACGATAGCCGCATAGTCGAATGCGATCCCTTCGCCTTGCGCGGCTTGCACGGTATGCTCATCCATGGCCTGGCTGCGCTCCCAGCTGCCAAATTTCATTGTCCGGTAAGTCCTGCGATCCATTCCTTGGGCGGGCATGTCCTGATTGAGCTCAAAGGGGCGCCAGTGTGCGCGGACAGCAACGCCTTCGGGCAGCATGGCCAGCGCCTTGGCCAGCCGGCGCTCCGCGACGAAGCACCAGGGGCAGATGAAATCGGACGTGATGCTAATGTTCAGCTCCATAACAATCTCCAGGTTGATTGAATTACGGCCTTCATCTTGCGCCATTCGATTCGAGATGATAATCCATTAGAATCCGACATGTTCTTTGCGTCTGACGCAAAGCTTGAGGGGAGAATGTCTTGGACAAATTTGCTGCGTTGAACGCCCTGCTGGCGGTTGTCGAACATGGCGGCTTCGCGCCGGCGGCGCGCCGCCTGGGGTTGGCGCCATCGTCACTGACGCGGCAGTTGGACGCGCTGGAAAACAGCCTGGGCACGCCCCTGCTGAACCGCTCCACCCGTACCGTCACGCTGACTGAGGCGGGGCAACAATATTACGAGGATGCGCGCAGGATCCTGGAAGAGCTCGGCAACGCCGACCGCTCCGTGAGCGAGCTGGCCGGCCCGCCCAGCGGCCTGCTGCGGGTCTCGCTGCCGGTCGCTTTCGGCAGGCTGCACGTGGCGCCCGCCTTGCCGGCCTTGTTCCGCCAATACCCGGGCATGCGCCTGGACATCCGGCTCAGCGACGCCATCGCCAATCTGGTCGAAGACCGCATCGACGTCGCCATCCGCCTGGGTTCGCCGGCCTCCGAGAACCTGGTCGCGCGCAAGCTCGCGCCGCATCGGCGCGTGATATGCGCCAGCCAGGATTATCTCGGCGAACATGGCGCCCCCGCCCAGCCCGGCGATCTGTCCAGGCACAACTGCCTGCTGTTCGACTATGCCACGGCCACCAGTACCTGGTCCCTGACACGCGCCGGCAAGACGGAAAAAGTAGCGGTCTCGGGCAACTTGCGCGCCAACGGTTCCGAGCTGCTGCGCGAAGCCGCCATCGGCGGCGCCGGCCTGTTGCTCATGCCGACCTGGCTGGTCGGTGAAGATATCTCCGCGGGACGCCTGCTACCGGTTCTCGAAGAATGGTCGCCGGCCATCGGCGCCGACGAAGGCGCGGTCTGGGCGGTGTATCAGCAGAACCGGCGCGGCTCCAGGAAGCTGGCGGCCTTCCTGGATTTCCTGGCGCAGCATTTCGGCTCGCCGCCCTATTGGGAGCGCTACGCGCAGCCACAGGCGTAACACCGCTCGGAGGGAGCCGGCTTGCGCCAGCCAGTCTTTGCGTAAAACGCAAAGAAGATCGCGAAAAAGATGGAATTATCACCAAAATAAAATGGGCGCATAGTGCTGGCATTTCCTCAAGGAGAGCCTTCCATGTCCAGCCATTCCTACTCTGTTCCCGATCCGTCGCCCCGGCCGCGCGCCCTGGTCATCGGCGGCTCGCTCGGCGGCCTGTTCGCCGGCAACCTGCTGCGCAGCATCGGTTGGGACGTCGACATCTTCGAGCGTTCGGCCCACGACCTCGACAGCCGCGGCGGCGGCATCGTGCTGCAACCGGATGTGGTCGAAGCGCTCCGCCGCACGGGCATCGACTTGAGCGCGATCAGCCTCGGGGTGCCTTCGGAGCATCGCGTCGTATTCCGGCCGGACGGCAGCATTCGTTCCAGGCAATATGCGCCCCAGACGCAAACCTCGTGGTCGCTGATCTACACGACACTGCGCTCTGCCTTCGGCGATGCGCACTACCACCAAGCCAAAGTGCTGACCCGAATCGAACAGGATAGCGCCGCCAACAAAGTCACCGCCCACTTTGCCGACGGCACTGATGAAATAGGCGATCTGCTCATCGGGGCGGACGGCGGAAATTCGACGGTGCGCCAGCAGCTCTGGCCCCAGCAGGTACCCTCCTATGCCGGCTATCTGGCCTGGCGCGGACTGGTTCCCGAAGACGAAATGCCCGCAGCCGCGCGGGAATCCCTGCATGGAGACTTTGGTTTTGCCAACAACACCGGCTCGCACATCCTGGGCTACCTGGTGCCCGGGGGAAACAATGACGTGCGTCCGGGTCACCGGTTCTACAACTGGGTCTGGTACCGTGTGGCCGATCCGGATCAACTGGCCCGAATCATGACCGACCGGGACGGCCGGCAGCGCGGCTATTCGATTCCAGAAGGAATGCTCGCCGAACACTGGGTCAAGCATGTCCACGAAGAAGCCCGTGCATTGCTGCCGCCAGGATTTAGCGCCATCGTCGAAGCGACACGGCAACCCTTCGCGCAAGCAATCCGCGATCTTGCATCGGACCAGATGGTGGCAGGCCGTGTCGTCATTCTCGGAGATGCAAGCGCAATACCGCGTCCACACACGGCAGCCAGCACATCGAAGGCAGCTTCCAATGCGCTGGACCTGGCAGATGCGCTATCGGCTACGCCGGATAATATCGATGCCGCGCTGAAGAACTGGGAGCCACGGCAAATTGCACTCGGCAAGGCATTGCGCCGACAAGGGACACAGACCGGCAACTACCTGCTGTTCCAACGTCCGCCCGCTAGCTGATCCGCAGCGCCGGAGTCACCACGCTTCGGCCGCTTTGGGCATAATCCGCATGGTCGGGCACCATCGTGCAATTACATCGGAACACCTATCATGAACACTGTACCGGCAAAAAATCAGCCAACCGGCGACCAGGGCGCCACAGTCGTCGTCACGCATCGCGTGCGTACGCACAAGCATGCGGAGTACGAACGCTGGCTGGAAGAGATCGCCCCGCTATGCAAGGCCTCGCCAGGCTACCTTGATTGGCATATCGTCCGGCCGATTCCAGGGCTTTCGGAAGCCTACACCGTTGTGGTCCGCTTCGACACAACCGAGCACCTCAAGCTGTGGCTGGACTCCCAGGACCGAGCCCGGCTGATCAGGCAGGCCCAGCCCATGTTCGTCACCGGGGACGATTTCTTCGTCAGCAGCGGCTTGGACTTCTGGTTCGCACCTACGGGAGCGAAAGCCAAGCTGCCGGTTCGATGGAAACAATACCTGCTTACCTGGTCCGCCATCTACCCGCTTGCGCTCCTGGTACCGTCCATCGTTGCGCCATGCCTTGCCGCACTAGGCGCTCCTCCGATCACGCCGCTGACTACGCTTGCCGTGACAGGAGTGATGGTCTTTTTGATGGTCTATGTGATCATGCCTCGCTATACGCGCCTCGTACAGCGCTGGCTTTTTGGTTAGAAATACGGCGGTCTGGCGCACGCAGCAGTGCAGCAATACGCTACCCATGATCTTGCTATGTCACCATCCCGGTGACGGCATAAATCGCCAGACAAGAACGTAAGAAAGGAACATCGAATGAACGATTCGAATCGTAAGAACCTCCACCAACTGGCTTCGGATCTGCGCAAATTGCACAAGCTGCTGATCGACTACCAGTCACGCGCCTTTCGACCATCTGCAGCTAGTGACCACCCATCCCGACTTCGCCTGGCTGCGCATCCTGTCGGAATTCATGGTCGAGATCGACGAACGGCTGGATGAAAAAACGGCCCCGACCGATGAAGAGTTGTTCGTCTTCAAATCCACGCTGGAAAAACTGATCGGCCCGTCACCGGCCAGCCATACCGAATTCCGCGAGAAATACCTGGGCGCCCTCCACGACTCTCCGGCTCTGACCATCCAGCACGGCGCGGTACGCATGGCGCTGGGCAAGCTGGGGCGGCGTCCGGACTAGTTAAACCACTACATAGATAAGCGTGCACCGGAATTAACCGTATCCAATCGTCAATACTGAGAGGCCGATCAGCCAAAGGAGGATGATAGCTGTGCGCATACACTTCAAATTCCTCAATCCAATCTGTTGAGTTGCATTCAAAGCTGCCCCTCTTTCCTAGGAACTTTGCATCCTAAGTTGCCCCATGTCTAGACCACAATCCTACTCAAGATAGCGAGCGGGAGATTTGGACCACTGTGGAAGCTGGGTCAAATGGAGAGGGGAAATTCTGCGAGAAAATCGACACTTGTTTCTCAATGAGAATTTCTACATCTGACAGCGTTTGTTTAAGGGGCCAATACCTTCACAACGCATGCTTAGGCTCCCGTATGCCCTTGTCGCCGCAGAACGACATGCGTGGCCTTCTCCGACGCCACGAATTCCACGCATTCGTATCCCATAGTCCGCAAGTCAATCCCTTCGAACAGCGGCTCTCCCCGGCCAAGCAGGACCGGCGAGATAGCAATGTGCAGTTCATCAATGAGGCCCTCGCGGAGATACTGCCGGATTGTGTCTGCTCCGCCGCCGATCCGCACGTCCATTCCGGCCGCAGCCTCGCGTGCACGATCGAGCGCTTCACGAATGCCTCCGGTTACGAAGTGGAATGTGGTTCCGCCCTCCATCTCGATGGAGGGCCGAGCATAGTGGGTCAAGATGAAGACTGGAACGTGATACGGTGGATTGTCTCCCCACCAGCCTTTCCAGTTTGTGTCCGGCCAGTCCCCACGATTGGGGGAAAACATATTTCTTCCCAGAATCCAGGCCCCGACATTCTGGAAGCTGCGGGCAGCGAAATCATCGTCAACCCCAGCCGTACCGCCGTCCTTGCCGAACAAGGCACGCTGGAACGTGCGTGTTGGGACTAGCCACTGGTGCAGCTCCGTCCCGCCAACGCCGAGCGGATTGTTGATGTCTTGATTCGGCCCTGCTCCGTAGCCATCGAGCGAGACGGTGAAGCCATTAACGCGAACTCGTGTCATCGTTTAACTCCTTTTATATGCCTGTTAGCTTTTCCATTTTCGTAGCCAAGTAAGGAATGCCCAACAAAACACGAAATGCAAACACCAAGATTCCAAGCAGGAAATCATTCCAGATTTGCAAATAGCCTATCCGGCCACATCCTTATCTCTAGTATTCGAATTAACCCGAACACCAATTTAGGCAAGAATACTCTCGATGGAAAGGTATTTGATGACAAAGCAAAGATGATCGTTTACCTCGGGTTCAAACAAGAGGCCGCAGTCTGGTTTGAGACAACAACGATAGGTATGTAGAAGCATGCCATTCAGTTACTACAGGTGGATGCATCAGCCTCAACAGGAACGCCAGGAGTTATGTCGCAGAGCAAGGCTATACGCCGGATCAGCAGCGTATCCAAGAGCTTGAAGCGCGCATCAATAACTTCGATATTGCTATTTACTTCACCGGGTATATTGGTCAATATCGTATGCACATATCATCGTCCGTTTCGGCAATGTCACTATCACCTGAACTCACTACCCTTCTGGAAAAATCTCGCTGGCCGGCCACGTTGACGGCAGAGCAGATGGCCCGCCTGCGGCACGACATCTACGAGAAATCGTTTCCCAGCGGAGCCATCATTTATCCGCGCGGCACGCCGGCAGACCATTGGTTCGGCCTGATCGAGGGCATGATCAAAGTCGATACCGTGGCCCAGGATGGACGATCGACGACCTTCGCCGGTGTTCCCAGCGGTTCATGGTTTGGTGAAGGCGCCGTCTTGAAGAACGAGCCGCGGCCTTATTCGATTGTGGCCATTCGCGATAGCAAGCTGGCCTTCGTTCCCAAACAGACTTTTGAATGGCTGCTGCAGCAAAGCACATCATTCAGCCGCTTCGTCATCGACCAATTGAACTGGCGTTGCGGCTACTACGTCGCGCTGGTAGAAAATCGTCGCTTGAGAGAGGCCTCTGCGAGGGTCGCCTTCTGTTTGTCCGAACTGTTCAATCCGCAGCTCTATCCGTCGACAGAGCAAACGCTCCCGCTCTCCCAGGAAGAGATTGGCCGGCTGTCAGGACTCTCCCGGCAAAATACCAACAAGGCCTTACGTGAATTGGCCGACATGAAGCTACTATCGGTCGAGTACGGCTCGGTAGTCATTCTCGATTTGCCCAGGCTAAGAAAGTTTGCTCATCACGATGAATGAGCAGGCTTGCCCCCATTAAAGAAAAGGCGCCGGTCAGGCGCCTTTTCTTCATCCGGCTTTTGCAAGTTCGGTAATGGCAGCCTGGCTTCCGGCAAGCTCCCGCAAGCGGAATTTCTGAATCTTTCCGGTACCCGTCTTCGGGAGCGAACAGAAGACGACCTTCTTCGGGCACTTGAAGTGGGCCAAACGTTCGCGGCAGAACGAGATGATTTCCGCCCCCGTAGGCTCAGCAACACCTGCCTTCAGCTCGATGAAGGCGCATGGCGTCTCCCCCCATTTCGCATCGGGCTGCGAAACCACCGCTGCGATTAGCACGGCAGGATGGCCGTGCAGGACATCTTCGACCTCGACAGAAGAAATGTTTTCCCCGCCCGAGATGATGACGTCCTTGGAACGGTCGGTAATTTGCACATACCCATCGGGGTGCACAACCGCCACATCGCCCGTGTGGAACCAGCCGCCGGAGAAGGCGTTTCTCGTCGCTTCCTCATTCTTCAGGTAGCCCTTCATCACGACATTCCCTTTGAGCAGAAGCTCCCCCTGGGTCTTGCCATCGAACGGCACCGGTTCCAAGGTTTCCGGGTCGGCCACCATCAGGCCCTCAAGAGCGGCCGAGCGATTACCTTGCCGCGCCATCAGGCGCGCCTGCTCATCCTTGTCGAGCTTCGCCCATTCAGGATTGATGTAGCTGCTGACCGGCGTGCCGGATGCCTCCGTAATGCCGTACACATGTTCGACTTCAAAACCCAAGGCCAGGACTGCTTTCAGCACCGCAGCCGGCGGCGGCGAACCGGCGGTACGGATCCGGACGCTTCGCGGCAGCGGACGCCTTTCCGGATCGGGTGCGTTTGCAATCGAGGAAAGCACAATCGGCGCCGCACAGAAGTGGTCGACGCCGTGGTCCGCAATGGAATCGAAAATGGCCTTCGCCGTGACCTTGCGCATGCAGACATGGGTTCCGGCCGCGGCTGTGATAGCCCAGGTGAAGCACCAGCCGTTGGCGTGGAACATCGGCAGGGTCCAGAGATAGGTCGGATTGCGCGGCATGCCCCAGTCCGTCAACTGCGACATGCTCATGACGTAGGTACCGCGATGGCTCGGCACCACTCCTTTCGGGTCAGAAGTGGTGCCGGACGTGTAGTTCAATGCGATGGCATCCCATTCGTTGGCAGGCCACACGCCTTCGAAGCCGGCATCTCCCTCGTTGAGCAAGCTTTCATAGTCCAGCTCGCCAATTGCCCGCCCCGGCGGCGCCTCGGTGTCATTGATATCGACGATGAGAGGCTTCGATGGCAAGTCCGCAATCGCACGAGACACCAGGTCGGAGAATTCGCGGTCGACCAGGAGAATCTTGCATTCGCCATGCTTCAGGATGAAGCGAACACCGTCGGCATCCAAGCGGCAGTTGATGCTGTTCAGCACGGCGCCGCTAAGCGGGATGCCGAAATGGGACTCCAGCATGGCTGGCGTATTGGGCGCCAGGATTGACACCGTATCCCCGCGCCGAACGCCGCGCTTCACAAGCGCGCTGGCCAGCTTTCGGCAACGCGCGCGGGTCTCGCGCCAGGTCTGGCGCAACCCTCCATGGATAACCGCAATACGGTCACCATATTGGTCTGCGCTGCGATCCAGAAAGTGCAGTGGGGTCAGCGGAACATGGTTGGCGGCGGTTTGGGACAGCCCCTTCCCATAGATGGATTCTTGCATTTCACGTCTCCTGAATTTATTGGAATTCTTTGGTGGCATATGGCTGCCGTTACCAGCAAATGTAGTTGCGGAGTGTGAGTTCAGACTGTCTTGAACAAGACATTACCCATCATTTGTGACACCTCCCATTTCAAATGTCTTACTCAAGACAATGTCTTGAACAGGACAGCACATATCCCTCATCGCTACTAATCTCCGGCACTAAACCGATACCCATCGGCGACATAAAAACAAGGAGACGAAGATGAACCGTGAGGGACTTCCCCCGGTAATGAATGAGGACATGCTGCGCGAGGCGGTTGAATGGGCCATTGCAACAAGACGCAGTGTGCGCGCCTTTCTTCCAACCGAAGTACCCAGGGAAAAGATCGAGGAGATTCTCGATGTCGCCCGGTTTGCAGCCACCGGGGTGAATCTGCAGCCATGGCGGGTGCATGTAGTCACAGGCAGCGCAAAAGACCGGCTGTGCTCCGCCATCCGCGAAGTCGATGACAACCCAGCATTGGCAGCGCAGCACCAGGACGAATGGGAATACTACCCAACCGAATGGAGGTCCCCGTACATCGATAGGCGCCGCGATGTCGGCTGGAATCTCTATGGCCTGCTTGGCATCGAAAAAGGCGACAAGGCGCGAATGCATGCGCAGCACGGGCGGAACTATTCGTTTTTCGGCGCCCCGGTGGGCCTGCTCTTCACCATCGACAGGGTGATGCAGCAAGGAAGCCTACTGGATTACGGCATGTTCATGCAAAACATCATGGTGGCCGCGCGGGCGCACGGCTTGAGCACCTGCCCCCAAGCCGCATTCATGAAGTACCACAAGATTATTGCCGCCGAGCTCGGCTTCGCCCCCGATGAAAAGTTCGTGGTCGGAATGAGCCTCGGCCATGCGGATCCCGAAAAAATCGAAAACACGCTGGTCACCAAACGTGACGGAGTTGCTTCATTCGCGAAGTTCTATAGCAAGTAGTACCCACAATAAAACAAGGAGGACGACATGCAACAAATCGACGTGATCAAGTTGGCCAACGGGGCCAAATTTAATAAGTTCCACCGCTTGATACTTTTCTGGGGCGTGTTGATTCTCGTCCTTGATGGCTACGACCTTGCCGTGGTCGGCGCCGCCCTTCCATCCATCATGAAGGAAATGGGCGTGGATGCATCAAAGGCGGGATTCATGGCGAGCTCCGCACTGTTCGGCATGATGTTCGGTGCCATGTTCTTCGGCACCCTGGCCGACAAGATCGGCCGTCCGCTCATGCTGGCTGTCGGTGTGGGCACTTTCAGCGCCTTCACTGCGGCCGCCGGCCTCGCCCACGACCCGATTACCTTCAGCGTGCTTCGCTTCCTGGCGGGCCTGGGCATTGGAGGCGTGCTGCCGGTAGTGACTGCGCAGATGGGAGAGTTTTCTCCGGTGAAAGTCCGGGCGCGTCTCGTCACCCTTGTGTTCGCGGGCTATTCCGTAGGCGGGGTTCTGGTCGCACTGACCGGAAAACAGCTGATTGAGGCATATGGCTGGCAATCCGTTTTCTTTGTGGCTGGCCTGCCTGTTCTCCTGATCCCCTTCATCCTGAAGACCATGCCTGAATCCATGGCGACGTTGCACCGTAAGGGCCTCCAGGGCGAGCTGGCAAAGATCGCCAGGAAAATCGACCCCAGCCTTCGCTTGAGCGGCAACGAAGAGTTCGTGCTGCCGATGGCAGAGCGCGTCGCCAACGCCCCGGTCAGGATGCTGTTCGCCAACGGCCGCGGCTTCAGCACCCTGATGATTTGGGTGGCCTATTTCACTGGCCTGTTCATGGTCTACTCCCTGAGTTCCTGGCTCACCAAGCTCATGGCCATGGCCGGCTACAGCCTGGGTTCGGCATTGAACTTCGTCCTGGTCTTCAACTTCGGCGCCATGGTCGGCGCCGTCGGAGGCGGCTGGCTGGGCGACAAGTTCAACATCAAGCATGTGCTCGTTGCCTTCTACATCGTCGGCGCCGTGTCCCTGACATTGATGGGCTTCACCAAGGAAACCTGGCTGCTGTTCGTGGTGGTCTTCATCGTTGGCGCATCGACCCTGGGAACCCAGCTCCTTGCCTATGCCTACGCCGGCGAGTTCTATCCGGTAGCCATCCGCTCCACCGGCGTCGGCTTCGCATCCGGTGTCGGCCGCCTGGGCGCCATCATCGCGCCGGTCTTGATTGGCGCCCTGGTTGCCTTGCAACTGCCTCTCGAACAGAACTTCTTTGGCATCGCCGTCGCCGGCCTGGTTGGCGCCGTGGCAGTGATGCTCATCAACCATAACCTGTCCGGAGACCGGTCGGTCGCAACGCCGCCCCCACAGGCACAAAACGTTTCATATAAGACTTAAGGAGTTGCAATGGGTATCAAGGCTGGTGTGTATGTCGTGACCGGTGGCGCATCCGGATTGGGGTCTGCTGCGGCCCGGGCAATTGTCGCCGCAGGCGGCAAGGTCGTGCTGGCAGACGTGAATCCGGTGGCGGGCGCCAAAGCAGAAGCGGCACTGGGCGGCCATGCGAAGTTCGTCCAAACAGATGTCACGAACGAAAGCAGCGCGCTGGAAGCCTTCTCCGTGGCCAAGTCCATGGGGAACGTCGCAGGCCTTATCAACTGCGCAGGCATTGCACCAGCCGAGAAGGTATTGGGCAAGGAAGGTGTTCACCGACTGGATAGCTTTATCCGCGCGGTGAACATCAACCTCATCGGCACGTTCAATATGGTTCGACTGGCGGTTGAGGCCATCAGCGGCGGCGAGCCCGATGAGAGCGGTGAACGCGGCGTCATCATCAATACCGCTTCGATTGCCGCCTTTGATGGCCAGGTTGGACAAGCGGCCTATGCTGCGTCCAAAGGCGGCGTTGTCGCGATGACCTTGCCGCTGGCGCGCGAGCTGGCGCGGTACGGCATCCGGATAATGACCATTGCCCCCGGCATCATCGAAACACCGATGATGCTGGAGATGCCGCCCGAGGTTCTTTCATCTCTGGGGAAGATGGTTCCGTTCCCGCCGCGCCTGGGCAAACCATCCGAATTTGCCTCACTGGTAAACCACATTCTGGAAAACCGCTATCTGAATGGGGAAGTCATTCGCATGGACGGTGCGCTGCGCATGGCAGCCAAGTAAAATTATCTGCCGCCTCGTTATCCATTCCCATAAAAGTTCCACTCAACAGGAGATACAAATGTCGTACGACCCAGTCGTCATTGTTTCCGCAGCCAGGACGCCGATGGGCGGCCTTCAAGGAGCATTCGCTGACCTGACCGCCCCGCAGCTCGGCGGCTATGCCATCGAAGCGGCAGTCGCCCGTGCCGGCATCCAGCCTGAATCAGTCGAGCAAGTCTTGATGGGATGCGTGCTGCAGGCCGGATTGGGCCAGGCGCCGGCGCGCCAGGCCGCCCTGCGCTCCGGACTGCCCGAGAGTGCCACCTGCTCGACCATCCACAAGGTCTGCGGATCGGGAATGCTGGCAGTGATGTTCGGCCACGACAGCATCCTGGCGGGCTCATCTTCCGTGGTTGTCGCCGGCGGCATGGAGTCGATGACGAATGCCCCGTATCTCCTGCCGAAAGCCCGTCGCGGCTACCGGCTTGGCCATGACAAGCTGCTGGACCACATGTTCCTCGATGGGTTGGAAGATGCGTACTCGGATGAGAACCGCGGCCGCCTCATGGGCACCTTTGCCGAAGAATGCGCTGCGGACTATCGGTTCTCCCGCGAAGACCAGGACGCGTATGCCATCCGCTCCACCTTGCGCGCCAAGAACGCCAGCCTGGACGGCAGTTTCGACTGGGAAATGGCGCCGGTCACCATCCAGGGCAAAAAGGGCACGACGGTCGTCGATAAAGACGAAGGGCCATTTTCCGTGAATCTGGAGCGCGTCCCTACCCTCAAGCCGGCGTTCAAGGCTGGCGGGACGGTCACGGCAGCCAATTCGTCCTCCATCTCCGATGGCGCCGCAGCCCTGGTGCTGACCCGGGAATCGACCGCGCAAAAACTGGGATTGACGCCGATTGCGCGTATCCTGGGCCACGTCGCTTATGCCGGCGCTCCCGAGAAATTCCCCTCGGCGCCCGTCGGCGCCATCAGGAAGTTGTTCCAGAAAACAGGGCTGGCGGTGGACGACATCGACCTGTTCGAAATCAACGAAGCCTTTGCCGTCGTGCCCATGGCCGCCGCCTGCGACTTGGGGCTCGATCTGGAAAAGGTCAACATCCACGGCGGCGCCTGTGCCTTGGGGCATCCCATCGGCGCTTCCGGCGCACGCATCCTGGTCACCCTCCTGGGGGCGCTCAGGAAAACGGGCGGGAAGAAAGGCGTCGCCAGCCTTTGTATTGGAGGTGGCGAAGCGACTGCGCTGGCACTGGAAATGCTGTGAGCCACTTCATGGAATACACATGCATGCCGATTGAGACCTGCGGAAAGGCCGGCGTCATTAATGGCGCCGCCTTCGTCAAACCGAACTGCAGGGTCTGGATGTGTCTATAAAACCGCGGGCGATTCAGCCCACTGGCTGCCCCCTCCGCCAGAAGCAGGCATCTTCAAATCGGCAGAACGTACGGCAATCCATCACTTGCCGCCGGTAACATCGAGGAAAGTACCAGTGATGAAGGAGGCCTCCGCGCTCGCCAGCCACAGGACGGCGCGGGCAACCTCTTCCGGCTGGCCGCCCCGGCCCATAGGAATTGAATCCTTGACGCGATCTACCCTGCCCGGCTCGCCGCCGCTCGCGTGCATCTCGGTGTAGATGTGCCCGGGGCGGATGCAATTCACGCGTATCCCTTCGCGCGCCACTTCCTTGGCGAATCCGGTGGTGAAGGTCTCCAGTGCGCCCTTGGAAGCCGCATAGTCGACGTATTCGTTCGGACTGCCGAGCCGGGCGGACGCCGACGAGATGTTGATCACCACGCCCCCACGCCCGTTGTGGCGATAGGCCATGCGCCTGACCGCTTGCTGCGCACACAGGATGGGGCCGATCGCGTTGACCGCGAAGACACGCTGCATCCGCGCAAAGCCCAGGTCTTCCAGCCGCGACTGCCGCTCGAGAATGGCGGCGTTGTTGACCAGCACGTCGATACGGCCGAATTCGCCGTCGATTGCATCGAACAGCCGTGCTACCTGCACCGGGTCGGCGCTGTCGGCCTGCATGGCCAGGGCGCGCCGCCCGAGCTTGCGCACATCGGCTGCGACCGCCTGGGCCGCAGACGCGCTGGAGACGTAGCTCAGCGCCACGTCGTAGCCCTGGATGGCAGCCAGCCGCGCGGTTGCCGCGCCCATGCCGCGACTGCCACCGGTGATGAGGATGACCGGCGCTTGTGTATCGGTATGCATTGCAGAGCCTTTGTTTGGTGAAATAAAACCGTATGCCCCATCCGGATCCGAGCGGCAAAATGGCTAGCCGATCATGACGGTGCCGGTGGCGATCGCCGCGCAGGCCAGCAGCCGCGGAATGCTCAGGGATTCGCCCAGGAACAGGTAGCCGATCAGCGCCGCGAACAGCACGCTGGTTTCGCGCAGTGCCGATACGGCCCCCATGGGCGCACCGGACATGGCGTAGATGACAATACCGTAGGCCAGCAGCGACACCAGGCCGCCGGCGAAGGCCGTACCGAAACCAGGGCGGACCGAGAACAGGCTGCGAGTCCCGCGCAGGCCTACATAGACCGCCGGCATCAGGATTCCCCACAGCGCAGACATCCACGCGGTATAGGCCATCGGCGCCCCCGAAAGGCGTACGCCGATGCCGTCCGCCACGCTGTAGGCGGCGATGAAGCAGCCGGTGCCCAAGGCATACGGCAGACTGGGAACCTGGAGCTTGCGGCCTTTGAACGCGAGGAAAATGATCCCGCCCGACACCAGCGCGATCCCCAGCATGGCGACCGCCCCTACCTTCTCGCCGGCGAACAGAGACGCCCCGATGGTCACCAGGATGGGGGAGCAACCGCGCGCGATCGGATAGGTTTGGCCGAGGTCGCCGGACCGGTAACTGCGCACGAGAAACAGGTTGTAGCCGACGTGCAGCACGGCCGAGAGCGCGGCATAGCTCCAGCTGGCGCTGGCGGGAGGAGCAAGGAACAAGGCAGCGATGGTGCTGGTGATGGCGACCGCCAGGCACATGACGGTCATCGACCACAGTCGATCTTCACCGGCGCGCAGCAGCGCATTCCAGCCGGCATGCAACGACGCTGCGAAGAGAACGAGTAAGACAATGTGAAAAGGCATGCGCCATGGTAAGCATGCCTGCGCCAGGACTAAAGCGAAGTCTCCTCATCGAGGCATGAGCAAATACTCATGCGAGGCGCCAACGGTCAGTAGCCCTCCCCGGCCCTGACGGATTCGGCCATGATCCACTCACGGAAGGCGACAACGTGCGGCTGGGCCTCGATCCCTTTCGGGCAGACGAAGTAGTAGGCCAGCGGCGATGGCAGCGGAACGTTGAACAACCTGACCAGGCTGCCGTCGGCGAGTTCATTCTCTACGTGCCCGCTGCGCGCTAGCGCCACGCCCTGCCCCAGCAACGCAGCTTCGATGGTCATGTTGGTGTCGGCGAAGCGCACGCTTTCCCTGAAGGCGGATACGGCTACGCCGGCCTGCTGGAACCACAGGTCCCATTTCGGCACCATGTCCGCGCCGGCGCGCGTCAGCAGCGGATAGCGCAGCAGGTCGGCCGGCTTGCGCGGCATACCCAGGCGTTCCAGCAATGGCGGATTGGCCACCGGGAAAATCTGCTCCCGGAACAGGAACTCGGAATACAGGCTGGGGTAATTCCCGGTGCCGAAGCGGATCGCCACATCGGGTTCCGCCGGCGTGAAGTTGATGGCGGCGTCAGTGGTCTCCAGCGTGACCAGGATTTCCGGATGCTGCCGGGCCAGGCCCGGCAGCCTCGGCAACAGCCACTTCAGTGCGAAGGAATAGGTGGTACTGACCTTGAGCCGCACGCGTCCCTTTTGCTCGCGCAAGTCGGCCAGCGTCGCCTCAAGCTTCATGATGAATTCGCGCACCACCGGAGCCAGCGCCGCCCCTGCGGGTGTGAGTGTCAGCGACTTGCCGCGCTGGAACAGCTGCACTCCCCAGAGTTCCTCGAGATGCCTGAGCTGATGACTGACCGCGCTTTGGGTGACGTGCAGTTCGTCCGCTGCGGAAGTGAAAGTGGCATGCCGGGTAGCGACTTCGAAGGCACGTAACGTGGCAGTGGGCGGCAGGTCTCTCATGGGCTTATCTCCGGGGACGCTGGATCAGATGCGTCATATGAATGAAACCTCATAATAGCAACCTTGGATCATCCGTGATGATTGATCCAAATGCCGGGCGTCTATTCTCAACGACGGCAGCAGAATGCCCTGAAATAAAAACGCCCGATGCGATGCATCGGGCGTTTCTGCATCTGTAAAACTGACTGCCGGCCTGTTACGGCAACGGCGGCAGCACCGATGAGTGGTGGCTGGTAATCAGCCATTGCCGGCCATCCCAGCGATACGTATAGGTATAGCGCGCATGCACATCGATCGACCTTGCTTTCAGCGCGAAGGTATATAGGCCGGCATCCACTGCAGTATTGCAACCGATATAAATGCGGCGCATGTCGATGGCGCCGACCGGTTTGTTCTGCAGGAAGTGCTCGAAGTAATCGATGCGCTCGGCCGTTGTCAGCCTTGGCTTGCTCGATACCGTCGGCAGCAGGATGGCATCTTCCGCATAGTTGGCCGCTACCGCTTTAGGGTCGTTCGTTTGCAGCGAGGCATTCCAGCGATCAAACAATGCCGCGATTTCCTTCTCGTCTGTCTTGTGGCAGGCCGCTTCGCCAATGGGCGGCTCCGCGCCGTTCATTGATGCACATCCCGACAAGAGCAAGAGCACCGCACCTGAGACCAAGAAGAACTTGTTCATTTTCTCCTCCGACAATGCTGATTTGGTTTTTGAGATTTTCTTTAGCACGTACGCTCTTGCGACTAACTGAGCGTCGCCAGATTATTTCACCCCGGCGATATTCCCAAACGTCCAAACAGTGACAAGTTCCCACACCGAATGCATCGCTCGAAACCGCACGCTGAAGGACTTGGCTCAAGCCATGTTTGCCGCTTGGAAACAAATGGAGTATTCTTTTCCAAGAAGCAATAAATATGATGGAGACAAAAATGCGCCAGTTCCTGATCGTAGCCGCCTGTGCAGTGGCAATCTGCGGCTGCGGCAGGTCGCCTGCGGAGCAATTGGCCTATGACCATGCAGAAGAGCAATACCAGATCAATCGTGAAAATGCCGCACGGTACCGGCAATCCGTAGAAGACGCTGCAAATGAAGAGATCAAGTCCAAGGTAGCCTCTTCACGGCCAAGAAGCTGAATTGGCAAAGCAGAACGAAGGCTTGATCGCGCAATACCGTCAAGTTAAGTGAAGACAAGAAAAACCGCCGCTGCGATGCCATTCGTAGCGGCGGTTTTTTTCATGGCCCGGCACCAACGATTCAGCTGCGATGCCCTGCCGTAGCGGCACTGCCATCCACCGGATCCTTGCGTTGCTGATGGCGGCCTGTGACAACGAAGAGAATCGCAATGGCGATCACGCCAAACAATGCAATCACCTGCAAGCCGCCGCCAAAGCTCCCCGTGGCGTCCTTGATCTTGCCCACCACGTAAGGATTGACGAAGCCCGACAAATTACCGATCGAATTGATCGCCGCAATACCAGCCGCCAGCGCCGCCGGGCCCAGGATGGTTGGCGGCAGCGTCCAGAACACCGGCAACGCTGAAAACACACCGAAGCTGGCCAGGCACAGCAAGGCCAGCTTGAGCACCGGAGCCGCCACCAGCGTCGAACCGCCCAGCCCGATCACGGCAAGCACCAGCGGGAACAGCGTGTGGAAGCGGCGCTCGCCCGAACGGTCGGAACGCTTGCTCCACCAGATCATGCCGACCGCACCGGCGACGAAGGGCAAGGCGCTGACGAAACCGGTCTGTACCAGCGTCAGGTCGAAGCCTTTGACGATCTGCGGCAAGAAGAAGCTCATGCCGTAGTTGAAACCGGTCACCCCAAAGTACGCCACCGCCAGCAGCCAAATGACCGGGCTGCGCACGATGTTCATCAGGCCATGGCTGACCACGACCTGATGTTCGCGGCGTTCCTGCTCCAGCGTGCCCTTGAGCCACTGCTTCTCGGCCGCGCTCAGCCATTCCGCATCGTCCGGCGAATCGCGCAGTACCTTCAGCACGACGAAAGCCAGCACGATGGACGGCGCCGCCTCGATCAGGAACATCAGCTGCCAGCCATGCATGCCGAACATGCCGTCAAGCGACATCAGCAAACCCGACACCGGCGAGCCGAACACGCTGGCCAGCGGCATGGCCGCCATGAAGGAACCCACCACGCCCGCGCGGTAAGACTTGGGCAGCCACAGCGTAAGGAAGAAAATCACACCGGGAAAGAAACCTGCCTCGGCAATGCCCAACAGGACGCGCACGATATAGAAACTGGTTTCCCCCTGCACGAAGGCGGTGGCACCGGACAGGATGCCCCAGCTCAGCATGATGCGCGCAATCCACAGGCGCGCGCCAAAACGTTCCAGCGCCATGTTGGACGGCACTTCAAAAAAGAAGTAGCCGAGGAAAAACAGCCCTGCCCCAAGCCCGAAGGCAGCCGAGCTGAGGCCCAGGTCCTTGTTCATGGTGATGGCCGCGAAACCGACGTTGACGCGGTCCAGAAAGGCCGCGATGAAGCAAAGGGTCAGCAACGGCGCGAAACGCCGGATGACCTTGCGCATGGTGCTGCGTTCGATGTCGGACATGATGTCTCCTTCTCCTGTTTGTCTTGGTTATTCTTGTTGTTGCTGCCGTCGCGCGGCATTTTTTTGCATTGCAAATGCGGGGCGCCGACCGCTGCGCCCTCTTCTTTTATCTCTTCGATGCTCAGCCTGAAACGGTTCGCCTCCAATGCGCAGTCGGCAATCCAGGCACCGGGCTGTCGAAGGCGCGGATCGCATCGTCCAGCAGGCAACCCAGGTAAGCCGTGCGCAAGTCCTTGCCGCCGAAAGCCAGGCTGGACATGTTGCCCAGCCGCGAGCGGCCGGCGGTCTGCATGGTGGCGTGCTGCAGGGTGCCGGTTTGCACGCCTTGCGCCACCAGCGCTTCATGTTCGGGATCGGTATCTTCCAGCACGGTCTGCACTTCGCCATCCGGGCGCACCACCAACAGGCGGTTGCTGGCGATGCAGGTCAGCCACAGTCCGCCATGCGCATCGAACGTCAGGCCGTCCGGCAGGTTGGCGCCGCCCAGCCGCGCCACGACCTCCCTGGGCCCCAGCGCCGGCCCCGGCAGCAGCGCGAAACGGCTAACGCACTGTGCATAGGTTTCATTCACATAGACCCAGCGGCCATCGGGAGAAAACGCTATTTCATTGGTATAGCCCAGGCCATCGGCGACGATGCGCGCGCCATCACTGTCCAGTACGGCAATGAAGCCGTCGGCCACCGTCGGTGTCCATGCTTCGCTGCGCGGCTGCCGGCGTGTGCTGACCGTCAGCCACAACGTGCCGCCGGCATCGACGGTAACGTAATTGCTGGGCGGCAGCGGCTTGCCTTCGATGCTTTCCACTGCATATTCCAATGCGCCGTCGGCGGCCAGCGCGAAAATTCCACCCTGCCCGGCGCCCAGGTCGGCGAACAGCACGCGGCCATCCGGCGCCAGTGCGATGCCGTTGGGAACATAAGCGCGTCCCGCCTGCGCGCCCCGCCCTGCGGCCGGCAGCACATGGCGCACATTGCCGTCGGTCAGCACGCGGCTATAGCCACCGCCGCCATGCGAAGCCAGCAGCTCGCCGTTTTCCAGCGCCAATACGCACTCGGGCCGCTGCATGCCGCGCGCCACCACTCTCAGGTCTTCAACATTGAGGCGATAGTCCCGCGGCAACGGATATGCCGAAGATGGTTTCATTTGTCTCCTCCAGATGGAACGATGCCGCCCGCACCGGGCGACATGATTGTTTATGCCGGTTCCGATATCTCGATCAGGTTCAGGTCCGGATCGCGCACATAGACCGAGCGTATTTTTTGCGTGGCGCCGGTACGCAGTACCGGCCCTTCGATGATCGGCCATTGCCGTTGCTGCAGGCGTTCGATCACTTGTTCCAGCGGCACCGCCGCCATGAAGCACAAGTCCAGCGCGCCCGGCGCCGGCAGGTGCGCCTTCGGTTCGAACTCCTTGCCGCGCACGTGCAGGTTGATCTTCTGGTTGCCGAAGCGGAAAGCCTTGCGGCCCTCGCCAAAGGTTTCCAGTTGCATGCCCAGCACATCGACGTAAAAACGTTCGGTAGCCACCGGGTCCACGCAGGTCAGCACCAGATGGTCGAGATGATCGATCAGGTTCATGCCAGCTCCTTGCTGCGTTCGGCTTCGTCCAGATAAGCCGGGCGCGCATGCAGGTCCAGCCGGCGTCCGGCCTTGAGCACCTGGCTCGGCACGTCATGCCCGACCAGCCTCGGCAGGCGTCCGGCGGCCTGCAGCAATGCCGGCAAGTCGATGCCGGTGTCGTAACCCATCAGTTCCAGCATATGCACCAGGTCTTCGGTACAGACATTGCCGGTGGCGCCGGGCGCATAAGGGCATCCGCCCAGGCCGCCCAGCGAGGAATCGAAACGGTCGATGCCCGCCGCGATCGCCGCCAGCGCATTGGCCAGCGCCATGCCGCGGGTATTGTGGAAATGCAGCGTGAGTTCGATGTGCGGGAAGACATGGCGCGCATGTCCGCACAACTGTTCCACCTGGCTGGGATAGGCCATGCCGGTGGTATCGCACAGCGTGAAGCCGTTCACCCCCATTTCGGCAAAACGCGCCATCCAGCGCAGCACTTCGGCCTCGTCGATATCGCCCTCCATCGGGCAGCCGAAGACGGTGGAAAGGGAAACGTTGATCGCCACGCCGGTGCCGCGCACCGCCGCGACCACGTCTTTCAACTGGGCGAACGACTGCTCGCGACTCATGCGCAGGTTGGCGCGGTTGTGGTTCTCGCTGGTCGACATCACCAGGTTGACCTCGTCCACATTGCACGACAAGGCGCGTTCGGCGCCGCGCACATTGGGCACCAGCACGGTGTAGACCACGCCCGCCTTGCGCCGGATGCGATGCATCACGGCTTCGGCGTCGCGCAACGCGGGAATGGCGCGCGGCGATGTGAACGAAGTGGCTTCGATTTTGGCGAAACCGCAATCGGAGAGATGGTCGATCAACGCCACCTTGTCATCGGTCTCGATGAAGGCGGATTCGTTCTGGAAGCCGTCGCGCGTGGCGACCTCCTGGATGTAGATGCGCTTGCCGCGCGCGGCGCCGTTCAGTTGCTGTGCCATTACTCCGCTCCTGATGTCAGATGATGTTGCGCGCGCGCCATTCGGCACGCGTGCTTTCGGAAATGCCCAAGCCGTCGAGGATCTCGTCGGTATGCTGGCCCAGGCGCGGCGCCGGGCTTTCCACGCTGCCGGGCGTGGCGCTGAGCTTGGGCAGCACGCCCGGCAGCTTGACCGGGGTGCCATCGTCCAGCTCCGCATCCAGCAGCATGCCGCGCGCCTGATAGTGCGGATCGCCGGCGATATCGGCAACGTCGTAAATCTTCCCGGACGGGATGCGGGCCCGGTTCAGCGCGTCCAGTACATCATCCAGGCCATGGCGGGCAGTCCATTCACCGATGGCGGCATCGATGCGCGCCACTTGCCTGACGCGGCCATCGTTATGCGCCAGTGCCGGGTCGTCGGCCAGGTCGTTGCGGCCGATGGCTTCCATCAGGCGCCGGAAGATGCTGTCGCCATTGCCGGCAATCAGCGCGTACTTGCCATCGGCGCAGCGGTAGGCATTGCTGGGCGCAATACCGGGCAGGCTGCTGCCGGCCGGCTGGCGCACCGCGCCGAAGACCGAATGCTCGGGCAACAGGCTTTCCATCATGTTGAACACCGACTCGTAGAGCGCGACGTCGATCATCTGCCCTTGCCCATCGTGCTGGTCGCGCTGGCGCAGCGCCAGCAGGACGCCAATCACCCCATGCAGCGCCGACAGCGAGTCGCCGATGGACACGCCCACGCGCACCGGCGTGCGTCCCGGTTCGCCGCTGAGATGGCGCAGGCCGCCCATGGCCTCGCCGATGACGCCAAAGCCGGGGCGGTCGCGGTAAGGGCCGGTCTGGCCGTAGCCGGACACGCGCAGCATCACCAGGCGCGGGTTGATGCCATGCAGCTCGTCCCAGCCCAGCCCCCACTCTTCCAGCATGCCGGGACGGAAATTCTCGACCAGCACATCGGTCTCGCGCACCAGTTTGCGGATCACCTCCTGCGCCTGCGGCTGGCGCAGGTCCAGCGTCAGCGAGCGCTTGTTGCGCGACTGCGCGGCCCACCAGACCGAGGTGCCTTCATGCATCAGGCGCCATTTGCGCAACGGGTCGCCGGTGCCCGGCGGCTCGACCTTGATGACATCGGCGCCGAATTCGGCCAGCATCTTCGCCGCGAACGGGCCGGCGATCAGTTGCCCCAGCTCCAGCACACGGATGCCGTCTAACGGTTTGGACATGCCTACTCCAACATGGTGATTCATGCCTGCATGTTGGACCTGTCGGCCGCAATGGAAAATGTCGATTTGGTAAAAGACCCTTTCCGGAATGGAAAGGATCGGCCGCGCCGGCCGGTATCGGCTATGCCTGCTGCGCGGAGAGGAAGTCGAACAGCCGGGCCGCCTCCGGCTGCACTGCGGCTGCCGACTTGCCGACCCACAGCCTGCGGCTGGCCCAGCCATCGGTCAGGTTGATGGCGCTCAGGCGGGTGCCGAGGATTTCCGGCCGCACCGCCGCCAGCGGCAAGATACCGATGCCCAGGCCGGCCTCGATCATGCGGCAGATGCCGTCGAAGCTGCTCACCTGGATGCGGATGCGCAGCGTCCTCTCGGCCGCCACGGCGGCATTGACCAGCCTGGCCAGCAGCGAGCTGCCTTCGTTGAGGCCCACATAGTCGTACTCCAGGGTATCGACGAAGGCCACTTCATCGCGGCCGTCCAGCGCGTGCCCGCGCGGCACCAGCAGCACCAGCCGGTCGCTGCGGTAAGGCCGCTTCTCGATGCCCGGCGCCGGGACGTTGTCGGCGAACACGCCGATATCGGTACGGCCGTGCCCCAGGGCTTCGATGATCTCGCTGCTCAGTTTTTCTTCCAGGCCGATATGCACGCCCGGGTTGTCCGCCAAAAAAGCGGGGAGATCGTGCGGCAGGAATTGCACCACCGCGGACGTATTGACCCACATCCGCACATGCCCGCGCACCCCTACCGCGTAATCTCCCATTTCACCGGCCATGCGGTTGACCTGGTCCACCACGCGCCGCGCATGCTCCAGCAAGCCCACGCCCGCAGGCGTAAGCTCGATGCCGCGCGGCAGGCGCACCAGCAATTCGCAATCGATGTTCTTTTCCAGCTCGGCGATGCGCTTGCTCACCGCCGACAAGGTCATGTGTGCGCGCTCGGCCGCGCGGGTCAGGCTGCCGGCATCCGCGACCAGCAGGAAGATCCGCAACGATTGAAGGTCAAAGTGCGCGGGGTTGATCATCTGTTCACCGGAAAAAGGAAAACCAACGGGGGGAAATGCCGGGGATTATACGGCGGCAGCCATTGGCGCACCGGCCTCATGTATCGACATCATGCATCGGCAAGATGGTCCCGCCTGATGGCCTCGAGGCTGGTCACGCCCAGCAGCCCCATGTCGCGCCTGATCTCGTCATGGATCAGCTTCAATGCATGGCTGACCCCCGCCTCGCCGCCCACGGTGGCCGCATAGTTGAAGGGGCGGCCGATCCAGGCGGCCTTGGCGCCCAGCGCCAACGCCTTCAAGACATCGGTGCCGCGCCGCACGCCGCTATCGATCATGACCGGCATGCTGCCGGCGGCCTCGACGATCTCCGGCAGCACCAGCAGCGGCGCCACGCTGCCATCCAGCTGGCGTCCGCCGTGGTTGGACACGATGACCGCGTCCGCCCCCATTTCCCTGGCGCGCCTGGCGTCGGCCGGGTTGAGGATGCCCTTGATCACCATCGGCCCCTTCCATTGCCTGCGCACATCGGCAGCATGCGTCCAGTTCAGGTGGCCACGGTCGGAGAAATCGCGCAGCACATTGGACGACATGATGGGCGCGCCGCGCGTGGCGTAGTTGTTTTCGAAATGCGGCATGCCGTGCCGCAGCAGCGTCTTGATGAAGGTGCCAAACAGCCAGCGGGGATGCGACACGCCTTGCCATGCCAGCGAGAGGCTCGGACGCAGCGGCGTCGAGAAGCCGGCGCGGATATTGTTCTCGCGATTGGCCGCGACCGGGGTATCGACCGTCAGCACCAGGGTTTCCACGCCTGCTGCGGCAACCCGGACGATCAGTGCATCGATCTGGTCCTGCCGCCCGGGCAGGTACGCCTGGAACCAGGTGCCCGGGGCCGCGTCCATGACCTCTTCCAGCCGGATCAGCGAGGACCCGCTCATGATGCACAAGGCGCCGGCCTTGCGCGCCGCCACGGCCATCGCGACATCGCCGCGGTAACTGGTCATCGACGACAAGCCCATCGGTGCGATGCCGGCCGGAGAAACGTAGCGCTTGCCCAGCAGCGTCACCGATGTATCGATCCGGGAGACGTTGACCAGCACATCCGGCCTGAAGGCATAGCGGCGGAAGGCGCTGCGGTTGGCGTTGATGGACTGCTCGTCTTCGACCGCGCCCGAGACATAGGCATACAGCGGAACGGGAAGCCGGTCTTTGGCGGCCTTTTCGAAATCGTGCAGCGACAGGAAACGTTTCATCGATCTGCTCAACATGTTCTCCGTCAGAATAGTTTTTGATTGTGCCGGCCGAGGCCTTGAACAGGCTCAGGAACGCATCTCCCGGCGATTGATGAAATGAGTTCCTGCCTCCGGACCATACGTAAGTATGGCCCAGGCATCCGGGATACGCTGGGGGAATACCGGGAGGGCAGGAACTGCCCTCCTTGATGGAGTTGGCGGCGTTTAAAGACCGAAGGGCTTGAGCACCTTGTCGAGCCACGCCTGTTCAACCTTGCCGTTGGCGATCTCGGCCTTGATCGCCTCTTCGTTGTCGGCGGTCTTGCGGGCGGCGTCGATCAGCCCTGCGGCGCCGGCTTGCGGGAAACTAACGATGCCGTCTTCATCGCCGACGATCAGGTCGCCCGGGCAAACCACCTGGCCATCGATGGAAACCGGCACATTGATCTGCCCGGGGCCGTTCTTGTACGGGCCACGATGGCTGGTGGCGCGTGCGTAGCAGGGAAAGTCGGCGGCATAAAAAGCTGCCGTGTCGCGCACGGCGGCATCGATCACAAAACCGGCGCAACCGCGTTGCTGCGCGTAGAGCATGATCAGCTCGCCGACCAGCGCGTTGCTGGCCTCGCCGCCGCCATCGACCACCAGCACATGGCCCGGCTGCATCATCGTCAGCGCCTTGTAGATCAGCAGGTTGTCGCCCGGCCGCGTCTTCAGCGTGAAGGCCGTGCCGACCAGTTTCGTGGAACGATGAATACGCTGCAAGCCGGTCACACCGGACAGGCGCTGCAGGTTATCGCTCAGGTGCGAGACCACGATACCGCGCAGGGCATCGACGACACCAGCCTCGGCCACGGCCGGCGCAGGATGGATGAGGAAAGACGGGTTGCTCATGGTTGGCCTCAGGTTGTGAATCGGAAGAGATGCTTCGCGGTCATGCATCGACCGGTTCGGCAATCGTCAACAGCACCACGAAACTGGCCAGCGAGCCGATCGCCATGAAGGCGAACACGTAGTCCCAGCCATAGCTGTCGAGCAGCATCCCGGTCGCCAGCGGAGCGATGGCGCCGCCGATCTGGCCGCCCATGTTGACCACGGAACTGGCGATAGGAAAAGTCTTCTTGTCGGCCACGCCCATCGGGTACGCCATGTAAGCGGAAAAACCGAAACTCAGCAGCACGCCGGTCGCAAACAGCAGCAGCCCATAGCCCACCGGATCGGCCGGCGAATTGATCAGCGCATACATCATGCCCGCCGTGGCCAATGCCGACAGCATCATGCCGGGCTTGCGGCGCTTGGCCAGCAGGCGGTCGGATACCAGGCCGCCCAGCAGATTGCCGATCACCGCTCCCACCCAGGGCGCGGCGGCGACGAAGCCCATATTCATGACCGAGAATTTCTTCACGCTCAGCAGGTATGTCGGAATCCATGCCAGCAGCACATTCGAAATGCCGAGCTGGAAGCAGTAGCCCAGCGCGCAGCCCAGCACGTTCCACGAGCGGAACACGCTCTTGCTGTCGGTCAGCGGAGCCAGCTTGCGGGCACGCACGAACTTGTCCAGCCAGGCGGGCGCGGCCTTATGGGCAGCCACCGCAGCAGCCGACTGTTGCGCCGGGGTGGCCGAACCGGTGATGTAATCCAGTTCCGCCGCCGACACATGCTTGCTTTGCGAAGGATGGTTGGTGACCAGGAAAAACCAGATGATGGAAAAAATGATGCCGGGCACGGCGAAGAAGATGAAGATCTCGCGCCAGCCCCACATGGCGATGATGACCGCGCAGATCGGCGGCACGATCACCGGACCGAACTTCACCGCGGACAGGAAGATCCCGCTGGCCGTACCCTTTTCATGCGGCGGAAACCAGTTGTTGATGGTGGCGGCGATCCCCACCGGCAGGGGGCCTTCCGCCAACCCCAGGGCGAAGCGGTAGATCTTCAGGCCGAGGATCGAGGTGGTGGTGCCGATCATGCCGGTAAACACCGAGGTCAGGATCATCGCGCCCGAGAAGATGCGGCGCACGCCGAACCGGCTGGTGGCAAAACCCGACGGCAACTGCGCCAGCGCATAAGCGAACAGGAACAGGCTCAGCAAGGCGCCCGCCTCCGTGTTGCTCATCGCGAATTCCTTGCGGATGAAAGGCAGCGCCACGCCGATGTTGGCGCGGTCGGCCGCGGCGATCGTATAGATCAGGAAAATCAGTCCCGCCACGACCCAGCGAAAACGGGTCGGCCTTGCAGTCGTCGAAGCAGTGGATGCGGCGGCATCGGCCAAGGGTTGGTTCATCCGGTATCTCCAAATGTGATTATCGTTGCCACACGCGGATATGGCTGGTGTGGTGGGCGCGTATCTTGTGATTGCCGCAATGGCTCTCACGCGTCTTTTGGCGAATTCTAAATAGGATATTTTTGCCAGTAAAATGACAAATATGACCATAAAATAGTCGCAAAAAGACTATTATTCCCATCAACGCCCTCTGCCCATCCCTTCGGAAACCATGTTTTCACAAGCCATCGAGACCTTCCTCGCCATCATCCGCAGCGGTAGCCTGAGCGCCGCCGCGGAAGAACTCAACCTGACGCAAACCACGGTCAGCAAGCGGATCAAGGCCCTGGAAGATGAACTCGGCATGCAGCTGATCGAACGAGGAAAAGGCATGCGGCAGGTGAAGCTCACACCCAGCGGCGAAGAGTTTGCGACACTGGCCGAGCAATGGAACCTGATTTCGCGCGAAGCCAAAATCCTCGGTTCGCAAGGCCCACGGCTGTCGCTGACCATCGGTGCAGTAGACAGCCTGAACGTGTTCGTGCTGCCGCGCCTGTACCGCGCGCTGCATGCCGAGCATCCGTCGATGAAGATGGAAATCCGCACGCTGCACTCCGACGAGATGTACGAAAAGATTGACCAGCGACAACTGGATCTGGCCTTTACCCTGCGCGAGCGCAGCCTGGCCAACGTCGACGCGGAAGTGTTCTTCTCTTCCCCCATGGTCGTCCTGAGCCTGGCGGGCAAGGCAACGGCGAAAGACAAGACGGTACGCCCGCAGGACTTGTCTGCGGACCACGAACTGTTCGTTCCCTGGGGCCGCCGTTTCGATGCCTGGCACGACCAGTGGTGGGATCCCCTGACGCCGTCGCGCATCAAGCTCGATAGCGGGCACCTGATCCTTTCCATGCTGCACCATCCCAGCCAGTGGGCCATCGTGCCCTTGTGGCTGGCGCGCACCGCGCTGGACAAGGGGCCTTACATGATCCGTGAACTGACGGCCCCGCCTCCCCCATACATCTGCTACCGGCTCACGCACAAGCAGCCGACCACCGGCACCAGCCGCTCCATCGCCATCGTCGACACCCTATGCCGCCAGATCTTCGGTGAGCAGATGACGCAACCGTATCTGGGTAACGAGCCTGTTTCGCAATGAGACGCCCGATACGCCCTTAAGTAGAGATAAATCCAAGGCAAGGTTAAAAGACACTAAAATCTGAATGCTCAAAAATCAGCAAGGCACTGCCGGAAGGTGCCTTGCTGTTGTTGTATGCACGTAAAAAATTACGCAACTTATTTAACTGACTAACTGACATTCATCAGGCAGATACCATGAGCGACCACTTCGAAATTTTCCTGCGTCTGCTCATTGCCATGCTGATCGGCTGCGCCATCGGCGTCGACCATAACCTGCGCGGCAAGCCCAGCGGCATCAAGACGCTTGGCCTGGTGGCGCTGGGTTCGGCACTGGCGACCATGGCCAGCATGAACTTCGCACTCACTGCCGACGGCTATGGCCACGACGCGGCCAGCCGCGCGATCCAGGGCGTGATCACCGGCATCGGCTTTCTCGGCGCCGGCGTGATCATTCATGAAAAGGCCACCGAGAAAGTGCGCGGACTGACCACGGCGGCTTCGATCTGGGTCACGGCTGCGGTGGGCATCGTGTGCGGTATCGGCTGGTGGAAAGTGGCGTTGATGACGACTGCACTGATCCTGGTGCTGTTTACAGCCGGACGCAAAATCGAGAACGCCCTCCACCATCGCTGGATGAGGAAAAGCGACAGCGAGCGCAACGACATCGATTTGCGCGATGATGACTGACGGCGACAGACTGAATACGACTACAGAAAAACAACCGTGATAAAAACCCTGCTGCTCTACCTTTTCACCGCCCTGGCCGAAATCGTCGGCTGCTACCTCCCCTACCTTTGGCTCCAGCAAGGCCGTTCCGCATGGCTGCTGCTGCCGGCCGCAGTCAGCCTGGCATTGTTTGCGTGGCTGCTGACCTTGCACGATGCAGCCTCCGGGCGCGTGTATGCCGCCTATGGCGGCATGTACATCGCGGCAGCGATTGCCTGGCTATGGCTGGTTGACGGTATCCGCCCATCGGCCTGGGACGTGGCCGGCGTGGCCGTGGCGCTGGCGGGGATGGGGATCATTGCATTCCAGCCCCGCTGATCCGGGCGCCTGCCCGGCTGGCAAGCGCGCACGAAAGCCGAGCTCGCCTTGTCCAAAACCATTCAGCGCACCGCACCATTTGCGCGCAGCATGCACTGCAATACATCATGGAATGATACATATCCATCTCCATCCGTTTTGCTGCGTCCCCGACCTTCTTCCTCCCCCTCGCTCTGTAAACCGCATCCGGCGGCGCTTTTCAGCCGATTTTGATCGCTGGCACGGGCTTTGCATTAACCCCCTCAGGATCAAAGGCGATCCCACCAATTTCTGATGCTGGTCTAACGATGGATCTGCAGCGCACAAGGACAATGGCGTCCGCTTGACCCGAGGCAATGTGCCCGGGCTTAAGCGGGCGCCTTTTTGCTTTTAGGGACCAAACATGAGCAAAGCAAACCGTATCGCGTTGTTTTCGCTGGGCACGCCCCAGATGCGCGCCTTCCATCTGACCTGGATGGCTTTCTTCGTCTGCTTTTTTGCCTGGTTCGCCTGCGCGCCGCTGATGCCGGTAATCAAGGGCGAGTTCAATCTCAGCGCCGGCCAGATCGCCAACATCAACATCGCCGCCGTGGCCGTGACCATCCTGGTGCGCCTGGTGATCGGCCCGATGTGCGACCGCTTCGGGCCGCGCAAGGCCTACACCGGCCTGCTGCTGGCGGGCGCAGTGCCGGTCATCGGCGTGGCCTTCTCGCAAAGCTACGAAAGCTTCCTGTTCTTCCGCCTCTTGATCGGCGCGGTGGGCGCCAGCTTCGTGATCACGCAGTACCACACCTCGGTGATGTTCGCCCCCAACGTAGTGGGCACCGCCAACGCGGCGACCGCCGGCTGGGGCAATGCCGGCGGCGGCGTGGCGCAGGCCGTGATGCCGCTGCTGGTGGCGGCGCTGATGATGCTGGGCGTCTCGCACGGCTGGGGCTGGCGCGTGGCGCTGCTGGTACCGGGCGTGCTCATGCTCATCATGGCCGCGCTCTACTGGCGCTACACCCAGGATTGCCCGGAAGGCAATTTCGACGAGCTGCGTGCCACCGGCGTCAACATCGAAAGCGGCAAGAAAGGTGGTTGGGCAAGCTTCCGTACCGCCGCCGGCAATTACCGCGTGTGGATGCTGTTCGTCACCTACGGCGCCTGCTTCGGCGTGGAGATATTCATCCACAACATCGCCGCCATCTATTACGTCGACCACTTCAAGCTGTCATTCGAAGCGGCCGGCATGGCCGCTGCCAGCTTCGGCCTGCTGGCGCTGTTCGCCCGCGCGCTGGGCGGCTTTATTTCGGACAAGGTGGCGGCCGCCGGCGGCCTCAATCGCCGCGCCACGCTGCTGTTCGTGATGATGCTCGGCGAAGGCCTGGGCCTGCTGTGGTTCGCCCATTCCGGCAGCGTCGCCGGCGCGATAGTCGCGATGCTGTGCTTCGGCCTGTTCACTCACATGGCCTGTGGCGCCACCTATGCACTGGTGCCCTTCATCGACCGCAAGGCACTCGGCGGCGTGGCCGGCATCATCGGCGCCGGCGGCAACGTCGGTGCGGTAGCCGCGGGTTTCCTGATGAAAGGGATCGGCAATACGCAACAGACGCTGTCGATGCTGGGTGTGCTGGTCACCATCTCGGCGCTGTGCGCGGTGGCGGTGCGCTTCACGGCATCGGACAAGAGCGACGGCCCGGTACTGGCCGACAACAAGGTAGCAGCCTGAGGAGCAACCCAACATGAGCATGAACATCATCGTCATCGGCCACGGCATGGTCGGCCACAAGTTCCTGGAATGCCTGGCCGAGAGCGGCACACCCAACCTCAAGGTCACCATCCTGTGCGAAGAGCCGCGCCCGGCCTACGACCGTGTCCACCTCTCCGAATTCTTCGCCGGCAAGAGCGCCGACGACCTGTCGCTGGTGGCGCCGGGCTTCTTCGACGACGGCAAAAGCCCGGTGCAGTTCGACCTCAAACTCAACGCCAAGGCCCAGCATATCGATTGCGTGGCCAAGACCGTGCTGGTCAATGTCAACGGCGCGGAAGAAACGCTGGCCTACGACAAGCTGATCCTGGCGACCGGCTCCTACCCTTTTGTGCCGACGGTGGCCGGTAACCAGCGCCGCGATTGCTTCGTCTACCGCACCATCGAAGACCTGGAAGCGATGCTGGAATGCGGCAACCGTTCCAAGAGCGGCGTGGTCATCGGCGGCGGCCTGCTGGGCCTGGAATGTGCCAAGGCGCTACGCGACATGAAGCTGGATACCCACGTGGTCGAATTCGCGCCGCGCCTGATGGCGGTGCAGGTCGACGACAGCGGCGGCCGCATCCTGCGCCAGAAAATCGCCGACCTGGGCGTGACCGCGCATACGCAAAAGAACACGGTCGACATCGTCGACGGCAAGACCCACACCCACCGCATGAACTTCGAGGACGGCTCGCACCTGGAAACCGACATGATCGTGTTCTCCGCCGGCATTCGTCCGCGCGATGAACTGGCGCGCGATTGCGGGCTCTCGGTTGGCGAGCGCGGCGGCGTGGTGATCGACAACAGTTGCCTGACCTCCGACCCGAGCGTCTACGCCATCGGTGAGTGCGCGCTGTGGAATGGCCGCATCTTCGGCCTGGTGGCGCCCGGCTACGACATGGCCCGCATCGCCGCCAAACACCTGCTGTCGCACCTAGATGAAACGGCCGAACTGCCGCAGTTCACCGGCGCCGACATGAGCACCAAGCTGAAACTGATGGGCGTGGACGTGGCCAGCATCGGCGATGCGCACGGCAAGGAGGCCGGCAGCCGCTCCTTCCAGTTCACCGACGAGCGCCGCCAGATCTACAAGAAGATCGTGGTTTCCGAATCCGGCAAGCACCTGCTGGGCGCGGTGATGGTGGGCGACGCCGCCGAGTACGGCACGCTGCTGCAGATGATGCTGAACAAGATCGAACTGCCGGAGTCGCCGGAGTTCCTGATCCTGCCGCAGTCCGACGGCAAGGCCAAGCCGGGCCTTGGCGTGGATGCGCTACCGGAGTCGGCACAGATCTGCTCTTGCAACAACGTCTCCAAGGGCCAGTTGTGCGCGGCGGTCGCCGCGGGCGCCACCACCATCGGCGAACTGAAGGCCTGCACCAAGGCCGGCGCCACCTGCGGTGGCTGCGTACCGCTGGTGACGCAGGTGATGAAGGCCGAGATGAAGAAGCAAGGCCTGGCCGTCAACAACCATGTCTGCGAACACTTCCCCTACTCGCGCCAGGAGATCTACCACCTGGTGCGCGTGGGCAAGGTCCAGAGCTTCGATGAACTGCTGGAAAAGCATGGCAAGGGACTCGGCTGCGACATCTGCAAGCCGCTTGCCGCCAGTGTGCTGGCATCGGTCTGGAACGAGTTCGTGCTGAAAAAGGAGCATGCCAGCCTGCAGGACTCCAACGACTACTTCCTCGGCAACAT
Source organism: Herbaspirillum chlorophenolicum (assembly GCF_001189955.1). Lineage (GTDB taxonomy): Bacteria > Pseudomonadota > Gammaproteobacteria > Burkholderiales > Burkholderiaceae_D > Herbaspirillum > Herbaspirillum chlorophenolicum. The sequence continues at coordinate 36,891 of NZ_LFLT01000011.1, forward strand.
CCAGAAGGACGGTACCTACTCGGTGGTGCCGCGCATGGCCGGCGGCGAGGTGACGCCCGATGGCCTGATCGCTGTCGGCCAGATTGCCAAGAAGTATGGCCTGTACACCAAGATCACCGGCGGCCAGCGCGTGGACCTGTTCGGCGCGCGCGTGGACCAGTTGCCCGACATCTGGGAAGAACTGATCGCCGCCGGCTTCGAGACCGGGCACGCCTACGGCAAGTCGCTGCGCACGGTGAAGTCCTGCGTGGGATCGACCTGGTGCCGCTACGGCGTGGGCGACAGCGTGGGCTTCGCGGTGCGCCTGGAGAACCGCTACAAGGGCCTGCGCTCGCCGCACAAGATCAAGTTCGGCGTCTCCGGCTGTACCCGCGAATGCGCCGAGGCCCAGGGCAAGGATGTCGGCATCATCGCCACCGAGAAAGGCTGGAACCTGTACGTATGCGGCAACGGCGGCATGAAGCCGCGCCATGCCGAACTGATCGCCTCCGACCTCGATGAAGAAACCCTGGTGCGCTACGTCGACCGCTTCCTGATGTTCTACGTGCGCACCGCCGACCGCCTTCAACGCACCAGCACCTGGCGCGAAAACCTGGAAGGCGGCATCGACTACTTGAAGAGCGTGGTCATCGACGACAAGCTGGGCATCGCCGCCGAGCTGGAAACCGAGATGCAGCACGTGGTCGACACCTACGAATGCGAATGGAAGAAGGCCGTGACCGATCCGGAAACCCGCAAGCGCTTCCGCCACTTCGTCAACAGCAAAGCCGCCGACGGCAACATCCAGTTCGTCGAGGAACGCGGCCAGATCCGGCCGGCCACGATGGCGGAAAAGAAGCTGCTGGATATCCCGGTAGTGGCCGAACCGGCCTAAGCAAACAGCAACAGGAGCCATCCATGCACAGCGACCAACAAATCAAGCACTGGACGCCCATCTGCGACCTGGGCGATATCGTGCCCAACACCGGCGTCTGCGCGCTAGTGAACGGCGAGCAGGTGGCAGTGTTCCACGTGATCGACACCACCGGCGGCGGCAAGGAAGCCCGCGTCTTCGCCATCGGCAATTACGATCCCAACTCGGAAGCGTCGGTGCTTTCGCGCGGACTGGTCGGCAACCTGGGCGAGCGCATCGTGGTGGCTTCGCCGATCTACAAGCAGCACTTCGACCTGCAGACCGGCGAATGCCTGGAAGAGCCGGCCAATTCGGTCACCGCATGGCCGGCCCGCATCGAAGCCGGCCGCGTCTGGATCGGCGCCTGACATGGACGCCCCGGCCGACAAGGATGGCAAACCCGCGCTGGTCGTCATCGGCAACGGCATGGCCGGCATGCGCACGGTGGAGGAATTGCTGAAGCTGGCGCCGGAACTGTACGACATCACCGTGTTCGGCGCCGAGCCGCACGGCAACTACAACCGCATCATGCTCTCGCCGGTGCTGGCCGGCGACAAGAGCATCGACGACATCATGCTCAACACGCGCGAGTGGTATGCGCAGAACGGCATCACGCTGCACGCCGGCGACCCGGTCGAACACATCGACCGCCGCCGCCGCGCGGTGCGTTCCAGGAGCGGTGTCGAAGTACAATACGACCGGCTGCTGCTGGCCACCGGTTCCACCCCGTTCATCATCCCGGTGCCGGGCCATGCGCTGCCGGGCGTGATCGCCTTCCGCGATATCCAGGATGTCGATGCCATGCTGGAAGCGGCGCGCACGCACCGCCACGCAGTGGTGATCGGCGGCGGCCTGCTCGGGCTGGAAGCGGCCAACGGCCTGATGCGCCAGGGCATGGAAGTGACCGTGGTGCATGTCACCGATACGCTGATGAACCAGCAACTGGACAAGCCGGCCGCAGAACTGCTGAAGAAGGCGCTGGAAGCCAAGGGTCTGCGCTTCCTGCTCAATGCCAGCACCGCCGAGATCGTCGGCCCGGATCGGGTGAGCGCCGTACGTTTCAAGGACGGCAGTGAAATTCCCGCCGACCTGGTGGTGATGACCGCCGGCGTTCGTCCCAATATCGCGCTGGCCAAATCGGCCGGCCTGCATTGCGAGCGCGCCATCATCGTCGACGATACGCTGCAGACTTACGATCCGCGCATCTACGCGGTGGGCGAGTGCGTGCAGCATCGCAAGGCGACCTTCGGGTTGGTGGCGCCGATCTGGGACCAGGCGCGCGTCTGCGGCGCGCACCTGGCCGGCGCCGGCCATCGCCGCTACGTGCAGCAAGCCACCGCCACCAAACTCAAGGTGACCGGCGTGGACCTCTATTCGGCGGGCGACTTCATCGGCGCGGAAGACACCGAAGACCTGGTGCTGCGCGACCCTCGGCGCGGCGTCTACAAGCGCCTGGTGCTGCGCGGCAGCCGGCTGGTGGGTGCGGTGCTGTACGGCGACGTCAAGGATGGCCCGTGGTATTTCGACCTGATCCAGAGCGGGCGCGACATTTCCGCCTTCCGGCGCGAGCTTCCCTTCGGGCAGGCGATGTGCATGAAGGCAGCATGAGAGGATCGACTACGTGAACCTGTCCCAAACCCCGATCGCAATTGCCGTCGCCACGACCCAGACCACCTGCCCTTACTGCGGCGTGGGCTGCGGCGTATCGGCCTCGATGAAGCAGGACGGCAGCATCGGCATCAAGGGCGACGAGCTGCATCCGGCCAACCAGGGCCGGCTGTGCGTGAAGGGTTCGGCGCTGGGCGAAACGGTCGACCTCGATGGCCGCCTGCTGTACCCGAAGATGCGCGGCGCCGACGGCAACATGCGCCGCGTCGCCTGGGACGAGGCGCTCGATACGGTGGCGTCGACGTTTTCCGCCATCGTCGCCGAACACGGCCCGGATGCGGTGGCGCTGTACGTCTCCGGCCAGTTGCTGACCGAGGACTACTACATCGCCAACAAGCTGATGAAGGGCTACATCGGCAGCGCCAACATCGACACCAATTCGCGCCTGTGCATGTCGTCGGCGGTGGCCGGCCACAAGCGCGCCTTCGGTGAAGACCTGGTGCCGCTGGCCTATGAGGATTTGGAACTGGCCGACATGGTGGTGCTGGTCGGCTCCAACGCGGCGTGGTGCCACCCCATCCTGTTCCAGCGCATCGCCAGGATCAAGGAAACCAAACCGCACGCCAGGCTGGTGGTGATCGACCCGCGCCGCACCGCCACTTGCGAGCTGGCCGACCTGCACCTGCCGGTCAAGGCCGGCACCGATGTGTGGCTGTTCAACGGCCTGATGAGCTACCTGGCGCATCGCGGCGCGCGCGACAACGCCTTTATCGAGGCGCACACCAACGGCCTGAACGAAGCACTGGCAGTGGCCGACGCCGACTGCGCCGATCCCGCCACGGTGGCGCGCATCTGCAAGGTCGACCTGGCGGACTTGCTGGGCTTCTACGAAGCCTTCGCCGGGACGGAGAAAGTCGTCACCGGTTTCTCGATGGGCGTGAACCAGTCCTCGGCCGGCACCGACAAGGTCAACAGCATCATCAACTGCCACCTGATCACCGGCCGCATCGGCAAACCGGGCATGGGGCCGTTCTCGATCACCGGCCAGCCCAACGCGATGGGCGGACGCGAAGTCGGCGGCCTGGCCAACATGCTGGCCGCGCACATGGACCTGGACAACGCCGTCCACCGCGACATCGTGCAAGGCTTCTGGGCCTCGCCGCGCATCGCCGACCAGCCGGGCTACAAAGCGGTCGACCTGTTCCGCGCGATCGAGGACGGGCGCGTGAAGGCGGTCTGGGTAATGGCCACCAATCCCATGGTCAGCCTGCCGGACGCCGACCTGGTGCGACGCGCGCTGGAGAAATGCGAACTGGTGGTGTCTTCCGACATCATCGAAAAGACCGATACCAACACCTTCGCCCATGTGCTGCTGCCGGCGCTGGGCTGGGGCGAGAAGGATGGCACGGTCACCAATTCGGAGCGCCGCATCTCGCGCCAGCGCAGTTTCCTGCTGGCGCCGGGCGAGGCGCGCCCGGACTGGGAAATCATCTGCGACGTGGCCCGACGCATGGGCTTCGACGGTTTCCACTTCGATGGCCCGCATGCCATCTTCGATGAACACGCACGCCTGTCGGCACACCGCAACGGCGAGCCCGAGGCCGCTGTCGGCGGCGCCGCCAAGAGCCGCCGCGTCTTCAACCTGGCAGGCCTGGCCGGTATCGGCAAGCCACAGTACGACGCCTTGCAGCCGATCCAGTGGCCGGTGCAGCGCCTCTCCGACGGCAGCGTGGCCGGCACCGCACGCGTGCTGGAAGACTTGCGCTTCACGCACGCCGACGGCCGCGCACGCTTCGTGGCGACCGCGCCGCGCAGCCCGGCCCACAAGACTTGCGACGACTTCCCGCTGGTGCTCAACACCGGCCGCGTGCGCGACCATTGGCACACCATGACGCGCACCGGCAAGTCGGCCACGCTGGCCAACCACATCCCCGAATCCTTCATCGACATCCACCCGCAGGATGCGCTGCTGTATGGCGTGCGCGAAGGCGGCCTGGCGCGTATTTCCAGCCGCTGGGGCGCGATGGTGGCGCGCGTGCAGCACGGCGGCGGCATTCCGCGCGGCAGCGTGTTCGTGCCGATCCACTGGAACGACCAGTCGGCCTCGGATGCGCGCGTGGGCGCGCTGGTCAACCCGGTGGTCGACCCGGTCTCGGGTGAGCCGGAATTCAAGCACACGCCGGTGGCGATCGAGGAGTTCCGCGTTGCATGGCACGGCTTCATCCTGACCCGGCACGAACTGGCATTGGACGACATCACGCATTGGACCCGCGTGCAGGGCCGCGACTTCACCCGCTTTGAGCTGGCCGGCCGCAGCAACATCACCGACCATGCGGCATGGGCGCGCAAGCTGCTGGGCGTGGACGATCCGGAAGCCGACTGGCTGGAATACGAAGACCTGACCGACGGCACCTACCGCGCGGTGCACGTGGTGAACGACCGTATCGACATGTGCATTTTCATGTCGGCCCGCCCCGACCTGCCCTCGCGCTCGTGGCTGGCCGGCCTGTTCGCTAAGCAACAATTGGAAGAAGCCGACCGCGTCGGCCTGCTGGTAGGGCAACCGATCGAAAAAGGCGCCGATGCCGGGCCGACGGTGTGCTCCTGCTTCGGCGTGGGCCGCAACACGATCTGCGACGCCATCCGCAGCAAGGGCCTGAAGGAAGTCGGCGAAGTCACCGCCTGCCTGAAAGCCGGCGGCAACTGCGGCTCATGCGTGCCGGAGATCAAGAAACTGCTGGTGGAAATCAGCGTGGCAGAAACACCTTGCTCGAATGATCGATGGGTGAATCATTGAAAACATTGGAAATTCAATAATTTTCAAGACTTTCACCTGTGTGCCAGTGAACACACGGACCATTTGGCAATCCATGACCGTGTTCTATGGAGAATCCATCATGTCCGCGGTACGCTTCTTGAGCACAATTACGCTCTACGCTACATTTTTCGCCGCATCTACGGCACACACTGAGCCTTCAAGAGAGCGCTTGGACTCGTCTCCTTTTCTTGATGCAGCCTCCGAGTGGACGCGCAAGTTACGCTTGAGCGATCTCGCCACGCAAGGCCCATCGGAGCAATGGCCTTTGCAGCAGTTGCGCCAGGTTGAGCCCTTGTGGCGGACGACGACAACCGCACTCCTCTGCGTCACTGCACATGCCGCCGGGGACTACTATGGAAACAGCAATACCTACATCTGCCCGTGGACGCCGGAACAGAACACCACCGCACCGCAAGGATCGAACGCACGAATAATCACCGACGGAAAATAAAATCGTCCCAGCAGGTTGACCTGCATGCGTGATCAGGCTATTATCTCGCTTCTCGGAGTGTAGCGCAGCCCGGTAGCGCACCTGGTTTGGGACCAGGGGGTCCAAGGTTCGAATCCTTGTACTCCGACCACACATCAAAACGGGCTGTCATGCGACAGCCCGTTTTCATTTCCGCAATCGTTTCGACAAGCTTTCCGGCCTCATCGAAAGCGCGAAAAAGAAACGGCTTGCGTTTCTGCCCTTAGCTCAACCGGATAGAGCAATGGCCTTCTAAGCCATAGGTTAGGGGTTCGATTCCCTTAGGGCAGGCCAGTTTCCCCCAGTCAATCTCAATCCTTCTGCGGTGTACGAAAAGCGTACCAAGCGCGCATCAAACCAATCGCCTGCAGTTTTTTGGCTGAAACTCCCGCGCCGTACTCTCATGTCCACAAGCACCCAAGCGATACATTCTGTATGGAGCAAATTGACAATGGGACTCAGGGAAGCGTGTAGTCAAACTTATAAGAATGCTGGCCTTCAGCAATGATGATAATCATACGGCCGGCCAATCCTGCAAGATCCCCGGTACCGGAATCCGGCACGACGCTAATAGACTGCTCGGGTACGCCTCGCGTCATTGTGGAACTGTGCTGCAACACGAAACTGCCATGACGGCCATGCAAAGTGCCGGTTACCGTTTCCATCGCCACATAGCCTGCCGAACCCGGCTCGCTGCTACGGAAAGAAAGCATTTCACCCTGGCTGGCCGCTACGAGGTCGCCGTCGAACTTCTTGTTGAGGGACATGCGTCCGAGGCCTGTTCCTTCCGCAACGCCGCTAAGAGGTTCGGGACTTAGCTTGACGTCAAAAGGGCCGTTTGCTTGAGTGCTTGTCATAGGGTGTTCTCAAAAAAGAATGAACTATTTCAATCGTATTCAGCAGGCTGCAACTCCATTACTCAGCCTTCTCTACCTTGGTATAGATGTCCGGCCGCGAGATGTGCCACACGAAATCGCCACGGGCAATCGCCTCGAAACCGCAGCGCGCATATAGCCACGGTGCGGAAGATGTCGTCAGCATGACTCGCCTGAGCTTGAGCAGCGTGGGATGCTGGTTGCACGATTCGATCAGCCAGCGTCCCAGCCCGTGTCCCCTTTGTCCATCGACGACGAACACGTCGCACAAATAACCGAAAGTCGCATGGTCGGTCACGACGCGTGCGAAACCGACCTGCTGGCTGCCGCGGTACATGCCGAAGCACAAACTGTTGGCGATCGACGTGCGCACGGTGTCGATGCCGATGCCGCCGGCCCATGTCGAATGCGTCAGCACATCGTGCACCAAGGAGATGTTCAGGCGGTTTGGATCGGTATCGATGACAAGATCGTCGCGGCGCCAGATGAGGTGTTCGCTCATATTATTTATATTCCTTTGCACTAAGTTTTTGCAATGGAAACGGATGAGCTTCCAGTGCGAGACATTGGCCGTCATCATGCCACAGCACATAGCTGCGATGCAGCAGTTGCCATAAAGGAAATGCACCTTTGCCCAAGCCGGGGGCCTTGAAACATCGCTTGCAATCCCGTTACACCTGCCCGCGCCATCCTGGACGACCATAGGCTTACCGTGCATGCGCGAGGCTTGGCGTTTGATTGGCGTCTCTGCGCACAGTACAAAAGACAGGAGGACGATATGAACAAGAAAACTCTGGCCTGGGCTGCCTGCCTGGTGTTTTCACTGGTATCCGGCATGCCTGCCGTACAAGCGCAATCCGCTTATTCCGCCTACCCGCCTGGGCCGGCAAGCTACTCGCAGGAACAACTGGACCAGATGCTGGCGCCGGTGGCGCTGTATCCCGACTCCCTGCTGGGGCAGGTGCTGATGGCGTCCACCTATCCGCTGGAAGTGGTGCAGGCGCAGCGCTTCGTCGAAGCCCGTCCCGGCTTGCAAGGCGATGACCTGGCGCGTGCCGTCGCGCCCATGCCCTGGGATCCCAGCGTGAAGTCGCTGGTGCAGTTCCCGTCCGTGCTGGCGATGATGAACGATCGCCTCGACTGGATGCAGCAACTGGGCCAGGCCTTCCTCACGCAACAAGCCGCCGTGATGGACACCGTGCAAGACCTGCGCGAACGCGCACAGGTAGCCGGCTCGTTGCAGACCAGCCCGCAGCAGCGCGTGCTGGTGGATGACAACGTGATCGTCATCGAACCTGTCGATCCTCAAGTGATCTATGTGCCCTACTACAATCCGGTGGTGGTCTATGGCAGCTGGTGGTGGCCTTCGAACCCGCCGGTGTACTGGGCTCCGCCGCCACGCTATCGCCCGCCCCACTACAATCCGGGCGTCACGGCCAGCATCACGTTCGGCGGCGGGATCGGCATTGGCGTGATGCGCGCCGCTTTCGGCGAGGCGCGTCCGGACTGGCGCCATCGGCAGATGATGGTGACGCAGACCCGCATCACCAATATCACCAACAATAATGTGACCAACAATGTGACGGTGAACCGCAATGCGGGGGCCAACCAGGGGCCGGTGGTGTGGCGCCACGATAGCCGCTATGACAGCCCGCGCGCCCAGCAACGGCCGAATGCCCTGCCCGCCAATGCCGCCCGTCCGCAGCAGGCGCAACCCGTTCCACAGCCGCAACAGCAGCCACGCCCCGAGTTTGGCAACCGCCCGGATCGCCCCTTCATGCCGCCTGCAGCCAATCCGCAGCAGCGCGTCATCCAGGAAGACCAGGCCCGCCAGCGCCAGGTGCGCGAACAGCAAGCCAACCAGACGCGGGAAATCCAGGCGCAGCAACAGCAACGGGAACAACAGGTGCAAGAGCAGCAGCGCCAGCGGGAGCAACAAGCCAATAACCAGCAGCGTCAGCGGGAGCAGCAGGCGCAACAATACCAAGTGCAGCAACAGGCACGTGAACAGCAGCGCCAGGTCCAGCAAGTCCGCCAGCAACAGGAGCAGGTGTATCGGGAACAACAAGCCCGGCCGCAGCAACAGCAGCGCGAACAGCGCCCGCCGGAACGTCGGATTGAGGAACGGCGCGACGATAAGTAACCGGGAGTGGCGTTCCGATGGTGCAACAAAGCCAGCCGGACGGCATTTCCAGCTGGCAAAGATAGGTCCGGGCATCCCGGATAAGCTATAATCACGCTCTTTCCAGAGCTTTCCGAACATGCTGCGCCGGCCATTGACGTCGGTGCACGCAAGGCCAGTCAAGGGTTGGATTTTCCAGCCCTTTTTTCATTGGCCGCCGCTCGGGAAGCGCGGCGCCGGCCTGCCGTTTTTCGTTTCTCCGGCGTCCCGACCTGAACCGACATATCCGACATGCAAGAACCAAGCAACGACATCACCGGCGCCAATGCGGCCGCCGAAGCCAACGAGGGCGGCAACCGCAAGGTATCGACCGAACTGATCGCGCGCGAAGTGAAGCGCCGCCGGACCTTCGGCATCATCTCCCACCCTGACGCGGGCAAGACCACGCTGACTGAAAAGCTGCTGCTGTTCTCGGGCGCGATCCAGCTGGCGGGCACCGTCAAGGCGCGCAAGAGCGGCCGCCATGCGACTTCGGACTGGATGGAGATCGAAAAGCAGCGCGGCATCTCGGTAGCCAGCTCGGTGATGCAGTTCGAATACCGCGACCACGTGGTGAACCTGCTCGACACCCCGGGCCACCAGGACTTTTCGGAAGATACCTACCGCGTGCTGACCGCGGTCGACTCGGCGCTGATGGTGATCGACGCGGCCAAGGGCGTGGAAGAGCAGACCATCAAGCTGCTCAACGTCTGCCGCATGCGCAATACGCCCATCATCACCTTCATGAACAAGATGGACCGCGAAACGCGCGATCCGCTGGAATTGCTGGATGAGCTGGAATCGGTGCTGAAGATCCAGTGCGCGCCGGTGACCTGGCCGATCGGCATGGGCAAGAATTTCCGCGGCGTGTACCACCTGCTGCGCGATGAGATCATGCTGTTCAAGGCTGGCGAGGAACGCGCCGACGGAAATGTCGAGATCATTAAGGGCATCGACAACCCCAAGCTGGTCGAGATGTTCCCGCTGGAAATCGAACAACTGAAAATGGAAGTCGAGCTGGTGCATGGCGCATCGCACCCATTCAACCTGGACGACTTCCTGGCCGGCATCCAGACTCCGGTGTTCTTCGGTTCCGCCATCAACAACTTCGGCGTGCGCGAGATCCTCAATGCGCTGCTGGACTGGGCGCCTGCCCCCGGCGGTCGCGACGCCACCGTGCGCAGCGTCACGCCGACCGAAGAGCCGTTCTCGGGCTTCGTGTTCAAGATCCAGGCCAATATGGACCCGGCGCACCGCGACCGTATCGCCTTCCTGCGCGTGTGCTCGGGCCGCTTCGAACGCGGCATGAAACTGAAGCACCTGCGCCTGAACCGCGACATCAAGGTGTCGTCGGTGGTGACCTTCATGGCTTCCAGCCGCGAACAGGTGGAAGAAGCGTATGCCGGCGATATCATCGGCCTGCCCAACCACGGCAACATGCAGATCGGCGACAGCTTCTCCGAAGGCGAGATGCTGCAGTTCACCGGCATCCCCTACTTCGCGCCGGATTTCTTCCGCGTGGCGCGTATCCGCAATCCGCTGAAGATCAAGCAATTGCACAAGGGCCTGCAGCAGTTGGGTGAAGAAGGCGCGGTGCAGGTGTTCAAGCCGGTCACCGGCAGCGACCTGATCCTGGGCGCGGTCGGCGTGCTGCAGTTCGAAGTGGTGGCGAGCCGCCTGTTGAACGAATACGGCGTCGATGCCGTGTTCGAAGGCACCAGCATCAGCAGTGCGCGCTGGATCACTTGCGACGACAAGAAGAAACTGGCCGACTTTGAAAAATCCTCGGCGGGCGCCAACCTGGCGTTCGATGCGGCCGGCAACCTGGCCTACCTGGCCAGCTCGGGCGTGAACCTGCGCCTGACGCAGGAACGCTGGCCCGAAGTCGTGTTCCATGCGACACGGGAGCATGCGGCCAAGCTGGATTGAGTACCGGCTATCGGCCTGATGCAGTAAAAAACGCCCGGCAGGCAATACCTGACCGGGCGTTTTTCATTCTGCTCCAGTAGCGTACTTGCATGGTGTGCAAAGAAGCTACGCATAAAAAAAGCCGGCCACTGGCCGGCATTCGGATACTGACTCAACCAACAACTTACTTGGCAGCGTTCTTGTACGCTTCCACGCCAGCCAGGATCTCGGCGCGCGCCGCTTCCGGACCTTCCCAGCCGTCGACCTTGACCCACTTGCCCTTTTCCAGGTCCTTGTAGTGTTCAAAGAAGTGCTTGATCTGGTTCAGGCGCAGTTCGTTCATGTCTTCCGGCTTTTGCCAGTGGGTGTAGATCGGCAGGATCTTGTCGACCGGCACGGCCAGCAGCTTGGCGTCGACGCCGGATTCGTCGGTCATCTTCAACACGCCGATCGGGCGGCAGCGCACCACCACGCCTGGGAACAGCGGGAACGGGGTAATCACCAGCACGTCCACCGGGTCGCCGTCTTGCGACAGGGTCTGCGGGACGTAGCCGTAGTTGCACGGGTAGTGCATGGCGGTGCCCATGAAACGGTCGACGAAGATCGCGCCGGTGTCCTTGTCCACTTCGTACTTGATCGGATCGGCGTTCATCGGGATCTCGATGATCACGTTGAAGTCATTCGGCAGGTCGCGGCCGGCGGGGACGTTGTTCAGGCTCATGGGAGATTTCTCACTAAAGGGGAAAGAAAACGGAAAGCAGGCTTCTGGATTGGCGAATACACCGCCGAATTACGCAGAAAACGGCAATTATAGCGGCTTTCTGTTCGAATTCAGGCCCTGTCCGACAGGAAAAGCCGTGCAATCCGGCCAAGAACCCGGCCGCAAGCCGCCATTGCCAACGCATAGGCACACTATGCCGGCAACAACTTACGCCAGCATGACGATGCCGTGACGCCAAAGAAAAAGGCGGAAGGGCCGCAGCCTCTTCCGCCTTCGTTCTCAACCGGTAACGTCCGCGATCAGCGGATCGCCGTCGCCAGCGCGCACTGCTTGTAATGCGCCGCTGCCTGTTCGAACTGGTCCAGTGCCTCGTGCAGCTGCGCCAGCGCCAGGTGCGATTCGCGCACGGTGCGCGGCTCGATGGCGTCCGACAGCGCCTGCTCCAGATGGCGCTGTGCCTTGCCCCACAGCTTCTGGCGCAGGCAGAACATGCCCAGCGTCAGCGCCAGCTCGGCATCGGTCGGGTTCTTGGCCAGCCAGGATTCGCAATGCTCGATCTGCGCCAGCAAAGCCGCAGAACCGGCTTCGGCGGTCGACTCGCGGTAGGCGCGCAGCAAGCGGATATCCCAATCGGCGGCCAGGGCGCGCTCCAGCAAGGTGCGCGCCTCATCGTGCAAGCCGCGGCTGGAGAAGGCATGGGCCGCGCACGCGGCAATGAAGGGTTTCAGCTTGTCGGCGTTAGGCACGCCCGCCCACAGCAGGCGGATCGACTCGGCATCGTGCGAACGGTCCGACAGCAACGCGTCGTAAGACATTTCGCGCAGGCGGTTGGACAGGGCCGGATGCAGCGCATTGCGCTTGTCCAGCGTCTGCACCAGGCGCAGCACTTCGGTCCAGTTCTTGGCTTGCTGGTTGGCCTTGAGCGCCCATTGCAGGGCCTGGATGTGGCGCGTGCCGTTGGCGTTGAGCTCTTCCACGGTTTCCAGTGCCTGCTTGAACTGGTGTTCGTCCACTTGCAGCTCAAGTGCGGTCATCAGGCGCGCGGCCTTGAGCGTGGGATCGACCTCGGTGCTGGCCAGCCAGATATCGCGGCGGTCGCCCTGGCGCATGCGGTGCGCGGCGCGGGCGCCGATCAGGGCCGAGATGCCGGCGTTTTCAAGCAGCTCGGAGGCGCGGGTGGCGGACTTTTCAGCCTGACCGAAACGGCCCTCGAAGTAAGCTTTCAGGGCATCGCGCAAGGCCTTGTTGCTTTCGTTCTCACGCTTGGCGCGGCGGTAGGCGATCACGCGGCCGGGCAGTTTCTGGGTCAGGCGCACGGCGCGGATGACCACGTAGATCGCCAGGAACAGCGCCAGCGCCAGGAAGATGAAGAAGTTCAGCGAGAGATCCAGGCGGTACGGCGGGTAGAACAGCACCACGTTGCCCGGATTGAAGCGCGCCAGCACGGCCAGGCCGATGGCGGACGCGAACAGGGTAAGAAGCCAGAGCAGTATTTTCATATCGCTATTCCGTCATCCGCTCAGCGACGGGCTTTGTAGTTGCGCACCGCATTCAGGCTTTCGGCCAGCGAGGGCATCTGGATGGACAGGTTGCTGCCCTGCACTTGCTTGAGCAGCGCCTGCGTCGTCTGTACCTGCTTGGCGCGGGTGTCGAAATACTTGGCGATATTGTCCTGGGCGGCCGACAAGTCGTTACGGAAGGCGAACTCGTTGCGCGAGAGCAGCGCCAGGCGCGCGTTGAGCAGGCGCAGCTTCAGGTTCTCGCGCACGAAGTAGGCCTGGCCCGGCGACAGCAGGATCGCATCCGGCGTCTGCACTTCGCGGATGCGCACCAGTTGCTTCAATTCGGCCCACATCTCGGTGCTCATGCTCTGCCATGTGCCCTGTGCGCTGGCCAGCCATTGCGACCAGACCGATGGCTCGACGGGAGTATCTGCCGCCTTGCCGTCCTTGGCAGCCTTGCCGTTGGCGGCCTTGGCCGGCTTCACCGGCAGCGAACGCTTGGGTTCGGTGGCCGACTCGACCGGCTTCTCATCTACCAGCAGCGGCATGTTGTCGACCTGGCCGATGGCGCTGTCCAGGCGCACGGCGATGCCGGCGATGTCCACGGTCGGCAATGCCTTCAGGCGGTCGATGTCGCGCGCGATGGCGCGGCGGATGGCGATGAATTGCGGCTTGTCGGAACGCGACAGGCTCTTGTCGGCATTCTGCAGGGCGATCAGCGCCCCCTGCACATTGCCGGCGAGCTCCAGCTGCTGGTCGGCGGTGGACAGCACTTCCTCGATCTCGGAGAGTGCCCAGTCGTCGCGGTTCTTGTTCAGGTCCTGGTACATCTGCTCCAGGGCCAGTTGCTGGCTTTGCGACTCGGCCTGCTTGCTGTCGAGCACGCTGACCTTGGCCTGGAGTTCCTTGGTGTTTTCCTGAACGGCCTTGAGTACGCCCTTGACCTCGTTATTGGTGTTGTCGCCGCTTTGCAGGCGCTGGGCGACCTCGTTGCGCAAGCTGCGCAGTTCGGTGTGCGACACCCACCATTGCGCAGCCAATGCGGCGATCACCAGCAACAGCAGCACGGTCAGGATGCGCATCCTCCTGCGCAATACCGCAGTGCCGTCCGGCGCGGATGAAAAATAAGGGGAGCTCGCAGGGCTGGTATAACTCGCCTCCGGCTTAGTCTCCGGCAGATTTGGCTCTGGTGTGGATTGCTGTTCGTTCATGGGCTGGATTGTAACGCGGCAAGTAGTCGTTCGTCGCCCGAACCGGTCAGGATTACGCTGCAAAAGCCCAATGACTGGGCGGTCTGCGCGATCCTGTGGTGCGAAACGAAGATTCTCTGTCGTTGCAGTTTTACCACACGATCATCCCCTCCGGCTAGTCTTGCCAACTCAAGCAAATTGCGCAATGCCTCGGAACTGGTGATGACCCAGTCGGCGCCGGCATCCGCAAGCGCCAGCAATTGCGCCCGATTGCGCGCATCCAGCGGTGGCATGAGACGGCGATAGGCCGTGACGTATTCAACCACGATGCCCTGCCCCTGCAACGCCTCGCCAAGGAAATCGCGGCCGGCCTGGCCGCGCACGATCAGCGCGCGCTTGCCGCGCAACTGTTCCAGCGGCAGCGCCTTGAGCAATTCCTCGGAATCCATCTTGTCGGTGCGCTGCGGGCCAAAGATGACGGCATTGCCGCCATCGATGCCATGCGCGCGCAAGGCGACGCGGCTGCCCTCGCCGACAATGCCGATCGCCACTTGTTGCGGCCATCTGGGCAGCAGACGCAATGCCGCATCGATGGCATTGGGGCTGACGAACACCGCCAATGCGAATGCGTCCAGCCGGCCAAGCGCGGCCTGCAGTTCGGCCGTGTCTTCTACCGGCTCGATGGCCAGCAAGGGAAAGATTTCAACCCGGCGCCCCAGCGCTTCGACCTGGGCGGCGAAAGCCGTCGCCTGCTGCAGCGGCCGCGTGACGACGACCGGCGCAACGGCGGACGGATCAGGATGGATCGGCATCGGCCTGCGCCTTGCAGGCCGCGAGAATCGCATCGGCATCCTGCGCCTTGAGCAAGCCTGCAACCTGTTCGCCCAATGCCTCGGGCGCGTCGACGGAGCCCTCGGCCTCGGCCGCGGCGATGCGGCTGCCATCGGGCGTGGCGATCATGGCGCGCAAATGCAAACGCTGGCCGTCGACGGTGGCGTACGCCGCCAGCGGAATCTGGCAGCTGCCGCCGAAGATGCGCGACACCGAGCGCTCGGCGGCCGAAGCCACGGCAGCGATATCGTCATGCAGCGGCGCCAGCCAGCGCTTGATGTCGTCGTGGCCGGCCGGGATTTCGATGGCCAGCGTGCCTTGGCCCGGTGAAGGCAAACTTTGTTCGGGATCGAGATAGGCGCGGATGCGCTGTTTCAGGCCAAGGCGGTTCAAGCCGGCCACGGCCAGGATGATGGCGGCGTAGTCGCCGCGGTCGAGCTTGGACAGGCGTGTATCGAGGTTGCCGCGCAGCGGCTTGACCACCAGTTGCGGATAGCGCGCGGCGATCATGGCCTGGCGACGCAGGCTGCTGGTGCCGACGACGGCGCCGGCCGGCAGCTCGTCCAGCGAGGCAAAGTCGTTGGAGACAAAGGCGTCGCGCGGGTCTTCGCGCTCCAGGATGGCCGCCAGCTCGAATCCTTCCGGCAACTCCATCGGCATATCCTTCAGGCAATGCACGGCGAGGTCGGCACGCCCTTCGGCCATTGCCACCTCCAGTTCCTTGACGAACAAGCCCTTGCCGCCGACCTTGGACAGCGTGCGGTCGAGAATCTGGTCGCCGCGCGTGGTGGTGCCGAGGATACTGATGCTGCACTGCGGATATAATGCCGCGAGACGGTCGCGCACGTATTCAGCCTGCCACATGGCAAGACGGCTTTCACGGGACACGATGACGATGCTGGAAGGAAGGGATTCTTTCAAGACGGGCTTTCCAATTCAGTCGTGGCACCCGCGGCAGAGGAGGCAGAGCAAAGCAGGCGACCGGCGATTCCAGACTGAAATTTAAATTTAAATACATAAAAATATCGAGACAAATTCTAGCACGCAGCAGTCACGCAGCATTTCGGCAGTTCGATCCACAAGCACGACTTTCTCCTTTGAAAACCGCAGCAATCGTTGATCATGGCAACTACAAATCAAACTAAACGCAGTGCCCGCTCCGCCCCATCCACCGCTCGTTCCGGCAACTCCAACGCCGTCACCGCCACCAAAACCGCCCGCAGCACCGACAAAGACGCGCCGCTGAAAGAGGACATCCGCCTCCTGGGCCGCCTGCTCGGCGAAGTGGTGCGTGAACAGGAAGGCGATGAGGTCTTCGATGTGGTCGAAACCATCCGCCAGACTGCCGTGCGCTTTCGCCGCGAATCCGACGCCAAGGCCGGCGCCGAGCTCGACAAGCTGCTCAAGAAGCTCACACGCGACCAGACCAATTCCGTGGTGCGTGCATTCTCGTATTTTTCGCACCTGGCCAATATTGCCGAAGACCAGCACCACAACCGCCGTCGCCGCGCGCACTTGCTGGCCGGTTCGGCGCCGCAGCCCGGCAGCGTGGCCTATGCGCTCTCGCGGCTGGACGATACCGGCGTTTCCGGCGCGCAGGTGCGCTCCTTCCTGAAGGATGCGCTGGTCTCGCCGGTGCTGACCGCCCACCCCACCGAAGTACAGCGCAAGAGCATCCTCGATGCCGAGCACGAAATCGCGCGCCTGGTGGCCGAACGCGACAGCCCGCTCACGCCCAAGGAGCTGCGCCACAATACCGAACTGCTGCGCGCGCGCATCGCCACACTGTGGCAGACGCGCATGCTGCGCTACACCAAGCTGACGGTGGCCGATGAAATCGAAAACGCCCTGTCCTACTACCGCATCACCTTCCTGCGCGAACTGCCCGCGCTGTACGACGACATCGAAGGCGAAATCGACAGCCAGTTCCCCTCGCGCACCAAATCGCGCGCCATCGCCGAACTGCCGCCTTACCTGCAGATGGGCAGCTGGATCGGCGGCGACCGCGACGGCAATCCCAACGTCAACGCCGGCACCATGCAGCATGCGCTGAAGCGCCAGTCCACCACCATCTTCGACTACTACCTGGAAGAAGTGCACACGCTGGGCGCCGAGCTGTCGATCTCGACGCTGATGGTGGATGCCAGCCCGGAACTGCTGGCGCTGGCCGCCGCCTCGCCCGACCATTCCGACCACCGCGCCGACGAACCCTACCGCCGTGCGCTGATCGGCGTGTACGCGCGCCTGGCGGCCACCGCCCGCGCGCTGGGCGTAGTCAACATCCTGCGCCAGGAAGTGGGCGCCGCCGCCCCTTACGGCGCACCGCAGGAATGCGTGGCCGAACTGGACGTGCTGGTCGCCTCGCTGCAGGCCAACCACGGCGCCGTGCTGGTCAAGCCGCGCCTGGCCGGCCTGAAGCGTGCGGTGGAAATCTTCGGCTTCCACCTGGCCACGCTGGACATGCGCCAGAGCTCGGACATCCACGAACGCGTGCTGGCCGAGCTATTCGCCAAGGCCCAGGTCGAAAGCGACTACGCGGGCCTGGCCGAAGAGCGCAAGGTGGCGTTGCTGCTGAGCGAGCTAAGCAAGCCGCGCCTGCTGTACTCGCCTTACCTGGAATACGCCGACGAAACCAATTCCGAGCTGACCATCCTGCGCACTGCGCGCGAAATCCGCCGCCGTTATGGCGAGCGCGCCATCCGCAACTACATCATCTCGCACACCGAGACCCTGTCCGACTTGCTGGAAGTGCTGCTGCTGCAAAAGGAAACCGGCCTGCTGCACATCGAAGGCAACCAGTTGAAGGAACTGGAGCTGATGGTGATCCCGCTGTTCGAGACCATCCCCGACCTGCGCTGCGCGTCCGACATCATGCGTGGCTGGCTGACGCTGCCGCAGGTCAAGCCGCTCATCGCCAAGCAAGGCAAGCTGCAGGAAGTCATGCTGGGCTATTCGGACTCCAACAAGGATGGCGGCTTCCTGACCTCCAACTGGGAGCTGTACAAGGCCGAGAACCAACTGGTCGAGCTGTTCAATGAGGCCGGCGTCAAGCTGCGCCTGTTCCACGGCCGCGGCGGTACCGTCGGCCGCGGCGGCGGCCCCAGCTACCAGGCCATCCTGGCGCAGCCGCCGGGTACCGTGAACGGCCAGATCCGCCTGACTGAGCAGGGCGAAATCATCGCCTCCAAGTTTTCCAATCCGGAAATCGGACGCCGCAACCTGGAACTGCTGGTTGCCGCCACGCTGGAAGCCAGCCTGATGCCGCAGGCCACCGATGCCAAGGAAACCCGCAAGCTGGCCGAATACGAACGCGTGATGGAAGAGCTTTCCGAACGCGCCTACCGCGCTTATCGCAACCTGGTCTACGAAACGCCGGGCTTCACCGACTACTTCTTCGCAGCCACGCCGATCGCCGAGATCGCCCAGCTCAACATCGGCTCGCGCCCGGCCTCGCGCAAAGCAACCCAGCGCATCGAAGACCTGCGCGCGATCCCCTGGGGCTTCTCCTGGGGCCAGTGCCGCCTGCTGTTCCCGGGCTGGTATGGTTTTGGCAGCGCGGTCTCGGGCTGGCTGGCCGATGCCGGCAATGCCAAGGAAACCGCCCGCCGCCTGGCCACGCTGCGCGGAATGTGCAAGGAATGGCCATTCTTCGCCGCCCTGCTGTCCAACATGGACATGGTGCTGTCCAAGACCGACCTCGCCGTGGCGTCGCGCTATGCCGGGCTGGTGGCCGACCGCAAGCTGCGCAACGCCATCTTTGGACGCATCGCCGATGAGCATGAACGCACCAGCGCCATGCTCAGCACCATCACCGGCAGCAAGGAACGCCTGGTCGCCAACCCGCTGCTGGCGCGTTCGATCAAGAACCGCTTTGCCTATCTCGACCCGCTCAACCACCTGCAGGTCGAACTGATCAAGCGCTACCGCACCACCATCGCCGCAGGCCGGGCGCCGGAAGAGCGCGTGCAGCGCGGCATTCACCTCACCATCAACGGCGTCGCCGCCGGCTTGCGCAATACCGGCTGATTGTTGTTGTTCGTACCACGGTATGGCCACGCCGGCCATACCGTTCCTCCCTTCCCCCTTGACGCCGCCCCATGACAGGCCGGCGCGTGCCGTCCATCAGCGGCTTTTCAAAAAGATGAAACGCTCCGTCTCAAGAACTCCGTTTCCTTGCCGTTAACGTTTGGTCAGGGTTGTATTGGACGATCAGGCAACTGTGTTGCGCCTGCCGTACAGCTGAGTTTTTTTCATGCGCCGAATCAGTTTTTTGCACTGCAAAAATCGGCCGGAACCTCTGCGCAGCCCTCCAATTTTGTAAAATGGAATCTCATCAAGGTTTCAACCGCAGCTGCCGCAGCCGGGATGCTGGTTTTATTGAAAAATCAACATTCACGGCCCGTGGGGACAAGTCGAGAACGGCGGCGCGGGTATCGATACGGGGAATTACACAACATGCGTATCTCGGGAAAATCTCTCGTCTCGTTTTGCGTCGGCGCTCTCTTTTTTGCGGCCACGCCCATGCTCGTCCAGGCTGCGCCCAACGCCGCACCGCCACCGCCGCCGCTGGTCGCCGAACGCGTCTCGCTGACCAGCGTCGATGGCAAAGGCGGCAAAGCCACCGCGCTGTATGGCGTGTGGATCAAGGCGCGCAAGTCGCTGCCCACGGACAAGAAGGGCAAGTTCCCGACCGTGATCGCCCTGCATGGCTGCGGCGGCCTGTACAGCATGATCCGCGACGGCAAGGGCGAATTCACGCCGCGCCACCTGGCCATGGCGCGCGCGCTGACCGATGCCGGCTACAACGTGCTGTTCCCGGACAGCTTCACGCCGCGCGGCCGGCGCTCGACCTGCCAGGACAGCGCCGCCCAGCGCGAAGCCAGCGTCATGAACCGGCGTTACGACGTACAGGCGGCGCTGCACTGGGTCACCTCCCAACCGGATGTCGACATGTCGCGCGTAGCGCTGCTGGGCTGGTCGCACGGCGCCAGCACCGTGCTGGCCGCGATGAACCTGGCCGACACGGATGTTGCCGTGCGCAAGGTGCAGCCGCGCGCCGCGGTCGCCTTTTATCCGAACTGCCAGCCCTACGCCAAGCCCGGCACGCCGTTCAAACCGGCAGCGCCGCTGCTGATCCTGATGGGCGAGAACGACGACTGGACGCCGCCCCAGGCGTGCGAAGCGATGGAAAAGAAAATGGAAGGCAGCGACACCGAAATCGCCTTGCGCCTGTATCCGGACACTTACCATGACTTCGATGCTCCCGGCCTGCCGGTGCATGTGCGCATGGACATCAACGGCATCGGCAAGCCCGGATCGGGCGTGACCAGCGGCAGCAACCCGGACGCACGCGCGATGGCCTACCGTTCGATGCTGAATTTTCTCGAAGCCAAGCTCAACTAAGACGTTCTAAAGCCGTCCTCGAACTTCCACGCGACACCCTGACCAAACAAAAATGCCGGCACACTTTGGTATGCCGGCATTTTCTTTTTGCAGTGATTAGTGCGTCAGCTGATCAATTCCTGCATGCCCTCGCCCAGCTCTGCCAGCGGCGGCATGTCCTCAGTAAAGGTTTCCAGCGTCAGTCCCAGCTTCCCGGCCACGTCAGACGGGAAAGTCGACTCCAGCTCGTCGGCCGAATATTTGTTCTCTTCGGCGCGGGCACGCCAGGCGGCCAAATGCACGATGGCGGCGAACTGGTCGAACTTGCCTTCCAGCGGCTGCGGGAAAGCCTTGATCACCTGCGAGAATTCATCCGGGAAGCGCCAGCGCTTGGCCAGTTCGGCGCCGACATCGGAAAAATCGTAGCCGAAAGACTTGCGCTCCACATCCAGGCGGCGCGCATCCAGCGGCCCCGCGACCTTGTCCACCTGCAGCGCCTGCTCCGGCATGCCGGCATGCATCACCAATTGGCCGATGGCGTGCATCAGGCCGACGGTGAACGCGAAATCGGAATTGGCCTTGACCCGCTTGGCCAGCCATTTGGCGATGATGGCGGTATCCAGGCTATAGCGCCAGAACAGCTTCAGGTCCACCCCCGGCAGCTTCTTGAAGCTGCCCGCCATGCCGGCGCTGACCACGAGTGTGCGTACGGTCATGAATCCCAGCATCAGCACCGCATCCTCGACAGTGCCGATGGTGCGCGAGACATGGTAGTAGGATGAATTGGCCAGGCGCAGGATCTTGGCGCTGAGCACCTGGTCTGCCGCCAGTTTCTTGCCGATCTCTTCAATCGAGACGGATTCGTTGTTGAAGCTTTCGATGACTTCCTGCACCACCTTGGGAATGCTCGGCAATGCGGTTTGCTGCTGAAACAGTGCTTCCAGGTTCATGACTATTTCTCCTGTATTGTATAAGACGACCCCCGAACATCTTTCCAATCTCTCAGCGAGCGCCGTTTAACTTTCCGCTTGCATCCCAGTTAACCAGGCCAGTCATCGCGATTCGAGTATAGCGGCTTGATTTGCCAATCGTGCAAGCTTTTTACGCTTTGCAAAAGAGGCTGTACAGAAACAACAAGCACAAACAATGCCACTGGGAAACACTGCAAAAACAGATCATCAGGAGATGAGAATCCGGCAAGGGAATGATGGAAAAAGCGTGCATGCCTCTGTGCCGCAGATGCGAAAAAGCTGCGGCACGCAGCATTTCCAGCTGCCGCGACGTGGCTTGACGCTGCTGCGCTTGCTATAATCGCCCATTCTCCGGAATTCCCTATATGACAGACCAATTTTCGAAAAAAGGTGAGGCCTGGTCGGCTCGCTTTTCTGAACCCGTCTCCGACCTCGTCAAGCGCTATACCGCATCGGTCTTTTTCGACAACCGCCTGGCCCAGGTCGACATCCAGGGCTCGCTGGCCCACGCCGAAATGCTGGCCCACCAGGGCATCATCAGCGCCGCCGACTACGCTGAAATCCAGCGCGGCATGGCGCAGATCAAGGGCGAAATCGACGCCGGCAAGTTCGAATGGCTGCTGGATCTGGAAGACGTCCACCTGAACATTGAAAAACGCCTGACCGAACTGGTCGGCGATGCCGGCAAGCGCCTGCACACCGGCCGCTCGCGCAACGACCAGGTCGCCACCGACATCCGCCTCTACATGCGCGGCGCCGTGGACGACATCATCGGCCTGCTGCGCGAGCTGCGCCTGGCCCTGCTGGATTTGGCCGAACAGCACGCCGACACCATCCTGCCGGGCTTCACCCACATGCAGGTGGCGCAACCGATCACCTTCGGCCACCACGTGCTGGCCTATGTCGAGATGTTCGGCCGCGACGCCGAGCGCATGGCCGATGCCCGCAAGCGCATCAACCGCCTGCCGCTGGGCGCCGCCGCCCTGGCCGGCACCACCTTCCCGATCGACCGCCTGCGCGTAGCCAAGACCCTCGGCTTCGACGACGTCTGCCGCAACTCGCTGGACGCCGTCTCCGACCGCGACTTCGCCATCGAATTCTGCGCCGCCGCCGCGCTGGTGATGACCCACATCTCGCGCATGTCGGAAGAGCTGGTGATCTGGATGAGCCCGCGTGTGGGCTTCATCGACATCGCCGACCGCTTCTGCACCGGCTCGTCGATCATGCCGCAGAAGAAGAATCCGGACGTTCCCGAACTGGCGCGCGGCAAGACCGGCCGCGTCAACGGCCACCTGGTGTCGCTGCTGACCCTGATGAAGGGCCAGCCGCTGGCCTACAACAAGGACAACCAGGAAGACAAGGAACCGCTGTTCGACACCGTCGACACCCTGACCGACACGCTGCGCATCTTCGCTGACATGGCGCGCGGCATCACCGTCAAGCCAGACGCCATGCGCGCCGCTGCGCTGCAAGGCTACGCCACCGCCACCGACCTGGCCGACTACCTGGTCAAGAAGGGCCTGCCCTTCCGCGACGCCCATGAAGCCGTCGCGCATGCGGTGCGTACCTGCGTGGATCGCGGCTGCGACCTGGCCGACCTGTCGCTGGACGAACTGCGCGCGTTCTCGTCGCTGGTCGGCGAAGACGTGTTCGAGGTACTGACGCTGGAAGGTTCGGTCGCCGCGCGCGACCACATCGGCGGCACCGCGCCCAACCAGGTGCGTGCGGCCATTGCGCATATCCGCAACGAATTGAAGAACTGAAACAAGCACCACCCGCCATTCCCACGGGGATGGAATTCGCATGCTGCTGCGGCGCACCCTACCCGGGCGCATCGCGGCGGGTTGTAAAAGCCGGCGCCGCATACTTTTGAGGTATGCTGTGCCGGCTGTATCGAAAGAGGCCGCAAAACGGTCTTCAGAGGATGGAGCACAAGTCCCGCTATCCCGGGCATCTTTGCATCATCCTCGATGAAGGAATCGCTTCGAAGAATCGCGCGTGCGCGAGGACGGGAGGGCGGCTCCTAAAAATATCTAACTGAGGAGAGAACTCGATGCAAATCAATACCATGCTCAAGACCATTCCCGCGCTGCTGTTGGGCGCTACCCTGTCGCACGGCGTCATGGCCGCCGACATCAAGCTGGGCGTTGCTGAAGCGCTGACCGGCCCGGCCGCCAAGTACGGCGTGGCCATCAAGAACGGCTTCACGCTGGCCGCCGAGGAAGTCAACGCCAAGGGCGGCGTCAACGGCAGCAAGCTGGCCCTGGTCATTGAAGACGAACAAGGCAAGAAAGAAGAAGCCATCAACGTCTTCAAGAAACTGATCTTCCAGGACAAGGTGCTGGCAGTATTCGGCCCCACCCTGTCGAACTCGGCCTTCGCTGCCGACCCGATCGCCAACGCCGCCAAGGTCGTGGCTTTCGGCACCAGCAACACCGCTGACGGCATCACCGCGATGGGCCCCTTCACCTTCCGCAACTCCGTGATGGAAGCCGACGTGCTGCCAGTCACCGTGAAGGCTGCCGTGAAGCATTTCGACATCAAGAAGGTCGCCGTGATCTACGGTAACGACGACGCCTTCACCAAGTCGGGCTACGATGTCTTCAAGGCCACGCTGGAACAGCAGAAGATCCCGACCACCACCACCGAGGCCTATGCCAAGGGCGACGTCGACTTCAAGGCCCAGCTGACCAAGATCAAAGCCGGCAACCCAGACGCCATCGTCTGCTCCTGCCTGGCTGAAGAAGCCGCCAACATCATCCTGCAGACCCGCGCGCTGGGCATGAAGCAGCCCTTCATCGGCGGCAACGGCCTGAACTCGCCGAAGCTGTTCGAAATCGCCAAGGACGCCGGCGACAACACCCTGATGGGCAGCCCCTGGTCGTCGGAAAACCTGACCCCGGTCAACAAGGCATTCATCGCAGCCTACAAGGCCAAGTTCGGTTCCGATCCCGACCAGTTCGCGGCGCAAGCGTATGACGCCCTGTACATCATGGCCGACGCGCTGAAGAACGTGAAGCTGACTGGCAACCTGGCCAACGACCGCGACGCCGTGCGCAAAGCGCTGCCCTCGGTGAAGATCGAAGGCGCAACCGGCAAGTTTGCGTTCCGTCCCGCTCCGGCAGTCGCTGGCAAGCAGGTGGGCTTCGACGCCGACCAGGAAGCGATCGTCAATATCGCCAAGGGCGGCAAGTTCGTCCTGCTGAAGTAATTCAGCGCCGGCAATACGCAAGCACGCAGCGAAACTCTCCTGAGTTGCAGTACCGCATGACCGGCCCTGGCCGGTCATGCGCCTCACTGCAGACGTACCAAGGACCGCCGGCTGCCATCCGGTTTGAACAGAACGGAAACCAGAACAGGCTCTTAGAAAGAGCCGCACTTCCGATGTAACGAGGGATACATCGCCCGCCTGACCGGGACACCCCAGGCGCGAGAGCAATTCCCATTACCTATCGCAGGCTCTATGTTAGAACAACAGCTCATCAATGCCCTTTCGCTGGGCAGCGTGTATGCGCTCTTCGCGCTCGGTTTCACGCTGGTCTTCGGCGTGCTGGGCGTGATCAACCTTTCGCACGGTGCGATCTTCATGCTGGGCAGCTATGCCGCCCTGCTGCTGGTCGAGCAAATGGCGCTGCCGCTGTGGCTGGCGCTGATCCTGGCCATGGTCGCCACCGGCCTGCTCGGCCTGGTCATCGACGTGCTGGTCCTGAAGCCGCTGCGCAAACGCAATGCGCCCCACCTGATCCCGATGATCGCCACCATCGGCGTGGCCATCATGATCACCAACATCTCGCAAGGCCTGTTCGGCGCCGAGAACAAGCGCTTCCCGGTCGGCACCATCCCCGAAGAAAGCGTCAGCCTGGGCAACCTGCACATCACCGCGGTGCAAGTGGCCATCGTGGTGATCGCCTTCGTGCTGATGGTGGTGCTGCTGGCCGTGATGCGCAAGACGCAGCTCGGCCGCGCGCTGCGCGCCATCGCCGAGTCGCCCAAGGCGGCTTACCTGCTGGGCATCAACGTCGAGGGCCTGTTCCTGCTGACCTCGTTCGCGGCTGCCGCGTTGGGCGGCGCTGCTGGCGTGCTGGTAGGCGTGTCCTTCAACGCGATCTCGCCCTTCATGGGCCAGCCGATGCTGCACAAGGGCATCGCCGTGATCATCCTGGGTGGCATGGGCGACATCCGCGGCGCGATGATCGGCGGCCTGTTCCTCGGTTTCGCCGAGGTGCTGACGGTAGCCTATATCTCGAGCGACTTCCGCGATGCGGTGGCCTTCGGCCTCCTGTTCCTGATCCTGCTGGTCAAGCCGTCCGGCATGTTTGGCAAAGTGCTGGAAAGAAAGGCATAAGACCATGAGCTTTATGGAATGGTGGGATGGTTTCTGGGCCACCTACAACACAGTCATTTTCAGCATCGGCGTCAACGCCATGCTAGCCCTCTCGATCTACGTGACGCTGTCGTGCGGCTTGCTGTCGCTGGCCAATGCGGCGTTCATGGGCATCGGCGCCTATACCGCGTCGCTCTTGACCATGCAGTTCGACATGCCCTTCCCCGTCGCGCTGGCCGCGGGCGGCGTGCTGCCTTCGCTGGTGGCATTGGTGATCGGCATCCCGACCCTGCGCCTCTCGGGCGTCTACCTCGCGATGGCGACGCTGGGCTTCGGCGAAGTGGTGCGCGTGATCGTGCTGAACCTGGATATCACGGGCGGCCCCATGGGCCTGAACGGCGTGCCGCCGCTCACCGAGTGGTGGCACATCGTGCTGCTGCTGGGCGTGACCATCTATTGCCTCGCGCGCCTGCGCCGCTCCAAGACCGGACGCGCCTTCGAAGCGATCAAGGAAGATGAAGTGGCGGCGCGCCTGATGGGCGTAAACGTGGCCGGCTACAAGCTGCTGGCCTTTGTCATCGGCGCGGCGATCGCCGGCGTGGCCGGCGGCCTGAACGCCCACTTCACCTTCACCATCGGCCCCAACAACTACGGCTTCGAGAACGCGGTCGACATCCTGACCATGGCGGTCTTCGGCGGCACCAGCAACCTGATCGGTCCGATGATCGGCTCGACCATCCTCTCGCTGCTGCCCGAAGTACTGCGCCACTTCAAGGACTTCCGGCTGGCCATCAACGGCCTGATCCTGATCCTGGTGGTGCTCTACCTGCCCAAGGGCATCTGGGACCCGCGCCGCATCCGCGCGATCCTGGGCCGCAACGCTGCAGACAAGAAGGTGAAGTGATGCTCTTAGAACTCAAGCAGATCAGCAAGAACTTCGGCGGCCTGCAGGTGCTGCAAGGCGTCGATTTCAACGTCCGCGAAGGCGAGATCTTCGGCCTGATCGGCCCCAATGGCGCCGGCAAGACCACCGTCTTCAACCTCATCACCGGCCTGCTGCGCGCCTCCTCCGGCAGCATCGCCTTCAACGGCGAAGATATCGGCGAAGTCGCCCCGCACAAGATCACCGAGCGCGGCATCGCCCGCACCTTCCAGAACATCCGCGTGTTCAAGGAAATGACGCTGCTGGAAAACGTGGTGGTCGGCATGCACGACCACCTCAACTATGGCGTGGCCGGCATGCTGTTCAACCTGGGCGGCTTCCGCAAGGCCGAAAAGGAAGCGCGCGAGCGCGCACTGGAGCTGCTGTCCTGGGTACGCCTGGAGCACAAGGCGCACATGCTGGCCGACAGCCTCTCCTACGGCGAACAGCGCAAGCTGGAGTTCGCCCGCGCACTGGCGACCAAGCCCAAGCTGCTGTTGCTGGATGAGCCGGTGGCCGGCATGAACCCGGCCGAGAAGACCGAACTGATGGCCGAGATCGTCAACATCAAGCAGCGCGGCTTCTCGATCTTCATGATCGAGCACGACATGCGCTTCGTGATGGGCCTGTGCGAGCGCATCGCGGTGCTCAACTTCGGCAAGATCATCGCCGAAGGCACGCCGGACCAGATCAAGAACAACCAGGAAGTGATCGAGGCCTACCTCGGCAAGGAAGAAGCATGACAGGCAACAGCAAACCCATCCTGCAGGTCGAGGACCTGGCCGTCGCCTACGGCCACATTGAAGCGGTCAAGGGTATCAGCCTGACCTTGAACGAAGGCGAGATCACCGCGCTGGTCGGCGCCAACGGCGCCGGCAAGAGCACCTCGCTGCTGGCCATCTCGGGACTGGTGAAGGCACAGCGCGGCCGCGTGCTCTTCAACGGCCAGGACCTGGTGCAGCTGTCGCCGCACAAGATCGTCGAATCCGGCGTGGTGCAGGTGGCCGAAGGCCGCGCCACGCTGACCACGCTAACCGTTGAAGAAAACCTCGCGCTGGGCGCCTATACCCGCAAGGATAAGGATGGCGTGGCGCGCGACCTGGAGTGGGTGTATTCGCTGTTCCCGGTGCTGAAGAACCGCGCCGCAGGCCTGGCCGGCAACCTCTCCGGCGGCGAGCAGCAGATGCTGGCGATCGGCCGCGCGCTGATGGCCAAACCCAAGGTGCTGCTGCTGGACGAACCGTCGATGGGCCTGGCCCCGCTGATCATCCAGGAAATATTCCGCATCGTGAAGGAGATCAACAAGACCGACATGACGGTGCTGCTGGTGGAACAGAACGTGCGCCAGGCACTGCGCATCGCGCAACGCGGCTACGTGCTGGAAACCGGCAAGATCGTGCTGGAAGATACCGGCGCCAACCTGCTGGGCAATCCGAAGGTAGTGGAAGCGTATCTGGGCGGTTGAGCTTGTCTTCCCCTCTGCGAAAAAAACGGCGGCCCTTGCGGTCGCCGTTTTTTTGGAGCCACGAATGAAGACGGCGGTTGTAGTAAAGTGGCCGACTGAGTTTCCACGAATCTCCCGCCCTTGGCGCAATCAACCGTCCCGATGACACCCTGGCGCCTCATCAATGAAATGGCGCCGCCCCGACAGGAACGCTTCCATGACGCATAACACCGACGAAAGCAAACGCTGGATCGCTCTTACCGTACTCTGCCTTGGCGTGCTGATGATCGTGCTGGATACGACCATCGTGAATGTCGCGCTGCCCTCCATCCGGTCCGACCTCGGCTTTAGCGAAACCTCGCTGGTGTGGGTGGTCAACGCCTACATGCTGACCTTCGGCGGCTTCCTCCTGCTGGGTGGCCGGCTGGGCGACCTGTTCGGGCAGCGCAAGCTGTTCCTGCTGGGGATTGCGCTGTTCACGCTGGCATCGACCGCGTGCGGGCTGGCGAACTCGCAAGTGCTGCTGGTTACGGCGCGCGCTGTGCAGGGATTCGGCGGCGCCCTGGTGTCGGCGGTATCGCTGTCGCTCATCATGCGCCTGTTCACCTCGCCGGGGGATCGTGCCAAGGCCATGGGCATCTACGGATTCGTCGCCGCCGGCGGCGGCACCATCGGCGTGCTGCTGGGCGGGCTGCTGACCAGCGCCTTCAACTGGCACTGGATTTTCCTGGTCAACCTGCCGATCGGACTGGCGGTCTATGCCGCATGCGTAGCGCTCCTGCCCGCGGACAAGCCGCTGGCCGTTCGCGTCAAGCTGGATGTGGCGGGCGCCATCGCCGTGACCGCATCGCTGATGCTGGCGGTCTACACCGTGGTACATGCCAATGAAGCCGGCTGGCTCTCCGTGCAAACGCTGGCCCAGCTGGCCATCTCCCTGCTGCTGGCGATCGCGTTCCTGGTCATCGAATCGCGCGTCTCGCATCCGCTCATGCCGCTGCACATAATGGCGTTGCGCAACGTAGCCGCCGCCAACGTGGTGGGAGTGATGTGGGCGGCTTCCCTGTTTGCCTGGTCCTTCATCTCGGCACTTTATCTTCAGCGTGTGCTGAACTACAGCGCCATGCAGGTGGGGCTGGCCTTCCTTCCCGCCAGCATCCCCATGGCGGTGCTTTCGCTGGGGTTGTCGGCCAAGCTGGTGATGCGCTTCGGGATTCGCATCCCATTATCCCTGGGGCTGCTGGTGGCTGCGGCCGGGCTGGCGCTGTTTGCGCGTGCGCCGGTCGACGGCGGCTTCATGGCGGACGTGCTGCCGGGCATGCTGCTGATCGGCCTGGGCGCGGGAGTGGCGTTCAATCCCGTACTGCTGGCTGCGATGAGCGACGTGGCCGTCGAGGAGTCGGGCCTGGCCTCCGGCATCGTCAACACATCGTTCATGATGGGCGGCGCCCTGGGCCTCGCCATCCTGGCAAGCCTGGCGGCGAGCTGCACCGCCGGCCTGGCCGCCGCGGGCGCCGATGCTGTTACCGCACTCAATGGCGGCTATCGCCTCGCGTTCCTGCTGGGCGCCTTGACAGCGGCGATGGCTGCCGCGCTGGCCGGCTCTTTCGTGCGCACGCGCATGCAAAGCCCGCCGCACCATGAATCGAATGGCTAAACCAGGGATCCCGTGCAAAGCGGCGGGTTGCCCGATATGCGGAGTTTTGTTTCACTGGCCGTCATAGTGAAAGCCTGATCCGTATATCGTTTGACCTGCCTCGCAAAAAAATCCGTAAAAAATTCAATCCCCTGTTGACCACTCGTTCAATTACCCTTAATATGCAGCCTCTTTCAAGCACAGCGGCTTTACCGCAGTGTCTGATAAGGCCCACGTGGCGGAATTGGTAGACGCGCATGGTTCAGGTCCATGTGCCGCGAGGTGTGGGGGTTCGAGTCCCTCCGTGGGCACCAGGATTTAAAAGCCGGTTGAGCATTGTTCAACCGGCTTTTGTCTTTTCCGGTCCCACTTTTCGCAGCTCGGCATCGGCAGCATGCTTTCCGCTGCAGCGACGCCCCCTTATTTCTTTTTCACTTTTTCCTGCGGCCGCTCCACCGCGCCGCGCACTTCAAACCGGATGCTATCAAGCTCCTCTCCCGACTTGTCCTGCAGTGCGAGCACATGCTTGCCGGGCCATGGCATCCAGTCATAAGCCAGCTCCTGATCCATGTCCACAGAAGTATTGACCGCAACCTGCCGCACATGCGCACGACCGGCACGCATGATGGCATCGGGAATCACTTTGCCATCCAGCACCCAGCGGCTGCCTGCAGGCGCTCCTTGCGTGCGGAACCGGATGCGTTGGCGTGCCGGCGGAATGTCGGGATCGAGTGCCGCCAGCATCCCGGTAGTGGGATAAGTGATGGCAGGACGGATCTCGCGCGCGCGGGCAATGCGGATGTCGGACTGCGCGGTGCCCGGCAAGAAGTATTCGGTGCGTGCCGCCTCGACATCGCCTTCATAGCGGATGGCGCGTGCCGCCACGTTCGCAGGCTTCGCCGGCGCCGCATCCGGCCTGCCCGCATGCAGGTATTGCATCACTTCCTGCCACACCGGCGCTGCGCCGGTCACGCCTGACACGTCCCACATCGGCGCCCCCGACGCGTTGCCGACCCACACCCCGACCGTATAGCGCGCCGAGTAACCGACGCACCAGTTATCGCGCATGTCCTTCGACGTTCCCGTCTTGACCGCAGTCCAGACACGCGTGGACAGCGCATTTTCCAATCCGAAAGTCCTTGCGCGGGCGCTACGGTCGGAGAGGATGTCGCCGATGATGAACGAAGCATCGGGGTCCATGGCCTGGGCAAACCGAACCGGCGCCTTGCCCTCATTCAGGCGGGTGCGCAATGGCGAATAGCGTCCCTGGTTGGCCAGCGCACGATAAGCATTGGCGAGATTGGCCAGCGTCACGTCGGCGCTGCCCAGCGCCAGACTGTAGCCGTAATAGTCTCCGCTCTCGCGCAGATTGAAACCCAGTGCCTGCAGCCGCTGGAAGAAACGTTCCGGCGTCACCGTCACCAGCGTGCGCACGGCCGGGATGTTGAGCGACGAGCCCAGCGCGGTGCGCAGGCTGACCAAGCCCTTGAATTGCTTGTCGTAGTTCTGCGGAATGTAGAGCCCGGCCGAGGTGGCGAGGTTGACCGGCGAATCGTCCAGCAGCGAGGCGGCGGTCATCCATTTCTTTTCGATCGCCAGCTCATACAGGAAAGGCTTCAGCGTGGAACCGGCCTGGCGCTGCGACACCACGCCGTCGACGTTGGCCGCCGCCGACAGCGCGCTGCCGCTGGAGCCGACCCAGGCCAGCACCTCGCCGCTAGCGTTGTCGATCACGATCACCGCGCCGTCTTCGATGTTGCGCTCGACCAGACCGGCCAGTTGCCGGCGCAAGGCTTGCGAAGCGAAGCGCTGCAGGCTGGCGTCCAGCGTCGAGCGCAATTGCTGGCCGGGTTGCGTGAGCAGCTTGCGCGCCAGATGGGGAGCCAGCTGCGGCGCATCGCTGGCGCCCGGCAAATCGCGGCGGGTATTGGCGAGCGCCAATGCCAGCTCGGTGGCGCCATCCAGGCCATTGCATTGCTCCGGCACGCGTTCCTCTTTCAGGATTGCGCAGGCGCGTTCGAATACGCGCCGCGGCGTCGCATTGGGCGCGCGGATCAGCGCCACGGCGATGGCCGCCTCGCTCTGGTTGAGGCCGCTCGGATGCTTGCCGAACATCACACGCGACAGCGCATGTACGCCGACCAGCTCGCCGCGGAACGCCACCATGTTGAGATAGGCCTCCAGGATCTGGTCCTTGCGCCACGAGCGCTCCAGCGCCTGCGCGACAAACGCTTGCGAGATCTTTTGCGTGACGGAACGCGCGGAAGACTTGCGGCGCAGGTCGGCATCGATCAGTCCGGCCAGTTGCATGGTGATGGTAGAAGCGCCGCGCGTGCGCGTATGCCACAGGTTGCCCCAGGCGGATGCGGCCACCGCGCTCCAGTCGATGCCGCTATGCTGGTAGAAGCGCCGGTCTTCCGACGCCACCAGCGCATTGCGCAGCGCCGGCGACACATCCTCCAGCCCGACCCATGCCAGCTTGCGTTCTTCCATATTGACGCGCTGCTGTTGCAGCAGCTCGCCGTGACGGTCATAGAGGCTGGCCTCGGATGGCAGGAAATCCCGCTTCACGTCGGCGAAACTGGGCACGGCATGCGCAGCCAAAGGCGCCAGCAACGCCGTCGCCAGCATCAGCGTGCGCAGCGCCTTGACTGTCCTGCATCGGGCAAACATGCCAGTGGCCATTTCTCTCATCTTCCCGGCGCCTTGCTACGGCGCCTTGATCACGATCTTGCTGTTCGGAATTTCGCCGAACATTTCCGGTGCATACATCGCCTCGACCCGCGTCGGCGGCAAATTGAATTCACCGGCGTTGTTCAGGCGCACCGTGTAGCTGATGCTGGTACGGCCCTTGGGCATGGACTCGTAGTAGGCGCGATAGCCTTCGAAGCTGCGCTCCTCATAGGCCAGCCAACCCAAACCGCGATCACGCGGCTTGTCCTGGTCGCCCTGGGCGATGGCCGAATCGCGGCCCAGCCCGGAACCCAGCAGCGATGCGCCTCCCGGCACCGGATCGGTGACCACCACCCAGGTCATGTCGGTCTGGGCATCGATATCCAGCGTCACGCGCAGCACGTCGCCACGGGTGTAGCTCCCGGCCTGCTTCTGCTCCACCGCTTCTACCTTGCGCGTGATCCGGTAGCCGCTGGAGAACGGCTGCGCCAGCGGCACCGCAGCCAGGCTTTGCAGCGTCACCCACGGCTTGCCGCTTCCTTCCTGCGTGAAACGCACGGCGCCACCCGCGGCATCGGCCTTGGGCCAGGGCAATTGCAGCTTGCCGCCGGTGGCGGCTCCGCTCCATGCCAGGGCCTGGGTCGCGACCGTTGCCCCACCCTGCTCCACCGTGGCGCGCGTGCTGCCGCTGACTGGCTCACTCTCGAACTTGCGCGCGAATTTCTCCAGCGCCAGGCTGCCCCAGACATTGGCGGTAGTGGTGTTCCAATGGCCGCGCTGCTGGCGTCCGATCGCACCGGCCACCAGGCGCGGCATGTCTTCGCGCCAGGCCGGATTGTTCAGTTCCAGCAGGATCAGGCGGTTGGCATTGGCATCGCCGCCGCTCATCAGCCACCACCAGTAATCGCCCTCTTCGCTGGAGAAGCCCATGCGCGTGCCCTGGAAGTTCAGGCGTGCGCGCAGGATCTGTTCCGCTTCATCAAGCTTCTTCTGGCGCTCGGGGATGGCAGGGACACGCTGCAACAGTGCGATCCAGTCCAGCAGCCCGGAAGTCGGCCACTGGTTGGGATTGATCTGCAGCGAGCCGAGCATGGCGGGCTGCACACGGTTGTAGCGCGACAGCGCCTCCAGCGCGGCCAGCTTGCGCACGTCCAGGTCTTTTTGCGGCGACCAGAAATCGCGCGTGACGCGCCCTTCGACGAAGTTGGCCAACCCCTCCAGCATCTTGTCGCGGCTTTGCTGCGGGATCGCATAGCCGGCCTCGCTGGTGGCCGCCAGCAGGTAGGCGGTCAGCGTATCGCTGCCGCGCCGCGCGCCGCTGTCCGATGGCGGGAAGTAATACGCCAGGCCGTCACCGTCGAGATAGGTCGGCAAGTCGGCGGCGATCTTCTGCCAGCCGGCCTCGTCGCGCAGGCCGATGGCCTTGGAGGTTTTCTGCTCCAGGCAAGAGAACGGATAGTCGGTGAAGTAGCGCGTCAACGCTTCGGTACCGCCGGCCAGGCTGGGCCTGATCGTTGCCGCCAGGCCGCCGCGTCCCGGCAGGCTGCCTGCGGGCTGGGCGACGCTGATGGCAGCGCTCTTGTCGAGCTGGAACAGCGTGGCCTGTTGCACCGTGACCGGCACTGCCGGCAACACGCGCTGGCTGAACTTCATCGCATCCTTGGCGTTTTGTCCGCCCTGCTCCTGCGCGCCGATTTCCCAGGCCAGTTGCGCAATGCCTTCCGGCACCTGCACCGGCCACGCCACCTCGGCCGACTGGCCGGCCGCCACCGCCACTTCGCGGTCCGGCAGGCTCAGCGCTGAAGCAGGCAGGTTGCCCTGGGCACGCGCCGTCACCTTGATCTTCATGTCGTGCGTGGTGGTGTTGCGCACCGTGACCATGCCGCTGAAGCTGTCGCCTTCGCGCACCAGCGGCGGCAAGCCGGAGATGACCTGCACGTCCTGGGTCGAGCGGATATTGATGCTGCCGGTGCCGAAGTAGCCGGCGCCGCTTTCGGCCACGGCGACGATGCGGAACGAGGTCAGTGCATCGTTCAACGGCACCTCAAGCTGCGCGCGGCCTTCAGCGTCCAGCGTCACATTGGGTTTCCACAGCAGCAGCGTGTCGAACAGTTCGCGCGTGGGCGCCCGGCCGCCGCCGCCGCCCGCCGGCGTGGCTTTCTTGCCGTAGTGGCGCTTGCCCACCACCTGCATCTGCGCAGTCGAGGTTTCCACGCCATAGCTGCGCCGCTGCAGCATCGCATGCAGCACATCCCAGCTGGTGTTGGGCTGCAGTTCGAGCAAGGCCTCGTCCACCGCCGCCAGCGCGAATTCGGCGCCGGCCGCCGGCTTGCCGTCGGGCAGCTTGACCTGCACCGTCACCTTGGCCGTGGCCCGGATCGGATAGGCCGGCTTGTCGGCGCTCACCGTCACTTGCAGCTTATGCCCGGCCTCGCCGACGTTGATCTCGGCAATACCGAACTTCCAGGCCGGCTTGGAGAGGTCGACGATGGGGCCCGGCGCCTGGTATTCGCGGAACTCATGCCACCAGTTGATCGGCTCCTTCCATCCCCACAGGAAGAAGGAATACCACGGCACCTCGCGCATGCGCCCGCGCACGGCCAGCACGGAAACATAAACGTTAGGCCCATACCCGGCCTTCACCGGCACGGCGATGGTCGGGTCCTGCCCCGACAATTGCACCACCTGCGTATCGATCACGCCTTCGCGCTCCACCGCCACCAGCGCGGTGGCGTAGCGGAACGGCATGCGCACCTGGAACTTGGCGGTATCGCCGGGCTGGTAGCTCTTCTTCTCCGGCAGGATGTCGATGCGGTCCTGGTTCTCGCCCTCGAACCACAGTTCGCCACGGCCGGTCACCCACACCGACGAATACGCTGCGGCGGCATTGCCGCGCGCATCCTTGGCAGAAGCGATCACATCGACATTGCCCGGTTCCGACAATTCGGTGTCGCACATGAACATGCCGTGGCGGTCGCTCTTGCCCGAGCACAGCTTGCCGAGGTCTTGCGTGCTCTGGTCGTTTTCGTAAGCATAAAAACCGCCGACCATGCGCTTGCGGTGCGAGTTGGTCTTGCGCGCGATGGCGCGGATCTCGACCGGCACATCGGCCTGCGGCTGGCCGGCAGTGTCGAGCGTCACGGCCGTCAGCGTCAGTTTCTTCTTGACCGAAATCCAGTTGCCGGCGCGCAGGCCGACCACCACACCGGACGGCCACAGCGGCGTGGTGGTGGAGATGGTCTGCACCTCGCCGTTGGGATCGCTGTAAGTCATCTCCGTGACCAGCTCCTGCGCCCGCGAAGAGGCCGGCAGCCTGGCGATCACCGTGCGCCCGGCGCCATTCTTGTCCAGCGTGACGGACAGCTTGTCGGCCACGATCTTCTGGTCGTCGGCATTGCTGCTGTCATCGGCGCGCGGCGGCTCGAAGGAGAAACCGTCGTAGCCGCCGATGCTGACGCTGCGCGAACGCACCAGGCTGGAGACGCTCACGTTCTGGCCGGCAGCACCGCCGCCATTGATGTAATTCAGCTGCAGGTCGAGCGGCAATTCCTTGATGGCGACCTGCGCGCCCTTGGGCGGCGTGATGCGGCCCTGCATCAGCGGCAGGCGGAACTCCTCGACGCGGAAGCTGCCGGTGTAGTAGGTGCGGCGCCCGCCATACCAGCCCCGCTCGCCCTCGGCCTGGTTATTGTCCGCATCCTGGCTGTTGGCGTTGACCTTGCCATCGTCCAGCACCACGTCGTAGATGCCAAGCTTGGCCTGCTTGGGCAAGGCAAATACGGTTTCCGAACTCTTCTGTCCTCGCCAGACCAGCGGGAACTGGAACTCCTGGCCGCTGCCCTGGTGGGTGATGCGCACGCGCGTGGGCAGGTCTTCCTTGCGCAGCGTACCGAAGCCTTGCATGGTTTCGGTACGGATCACATGCTTCATCGATACCGTTTCGCCCGCGCGGAACAACGTGCGGTCGAAGATGGTGGTGGCGCGCGTAGTGGCGACCTTGCCGGTATCGGTCGGCAGATTGAAACGCCAGGACTCGATGCCATCGTTCCACGAACTCAGCGCGAAAGCCATGTCGGCGCGGCCTTTCTCATCCGTCTTGCGGGCGCTGACAAACAGGCCACTGATGCTGCCCTCATTCGCTTGACTGTAGGGCCGGCTGGCGCAGGCGTCTTCCAGGGCCGGCATGATGGCCACGCCGTTGGCGTCGGTCCGGCCTTGCCACAGCTGCGTGCCGTCGCAATTGGACACACGCACATCGGCGTCGGCAACCGGTTTGGCATTGTCCAGACGGGTCACCCATACGGCGCCGTTGACCCGGCCCAGCTTCACGTGGACGGCAAGGTTGGTCACCAATGCACTGGTGCGCACATACATCGGCTGCGGTTTGCCAAGAAGCGAAGCGCCGAGCTTCTGCGATTCCAGTTCAACCACGTAGAACCCCGGGTCCGGCAGCGGAATGCCGACCACTTCAAAGGGCCACACGCCGTCCTTGGCCTCCTTCAGCGGCGGCAGGTCGAGCTTCTTCACGCCCGGTTCCTTCTGCAGCAGGCTGATGCTGCGCGAATCGACCTTCTTCGGGTCGCCCCATTTCTCGTGGTATTTGTTCAAGCGGGCAAGCCAGGCGATGACGCCCTTGTCGCCATCGACCTTGAGGTCGGCCACCTTGCCGGGCATGGCTTTACCATCTGCGCCGCGCACCTGCAAACCGGCTTCGACACGGCGCAAAGTCACCGGCAAGGCCGGGTCGGCATTGAGTTCGATGATGCCGAACGTCGCCGCAGGGAATTTGGCCAGCGGCGGAAAGTCTGCCAGCGCCGACTTCAGCGGAAAGGACCCGGCATTGCCCAGCGTGCGGCCATCCTCGTCCTGGAAGCCGGTTGGCAGCGTGATCGTGAATTCGGATTTTTCCGGGAACGGCGGCTTGAAGCTGAGATCGCGGATGGTCTCGCCCTGCTCGTTCGGGTTCAGGTCGGGCTTGATCTTGCCGGTAGTGGTGTTCATCACAATTTGCGCAGCCAGCTTGCGCGGCACCGGCGAAGAGAACGACAGCGTCACCGGCAGGATGGGCGAACAAGCGGCATTGGCATTCTCGCGCTGACAACTGAAGCCGGCGGTGAATTCGCTGCGCACCTGGAACTTGAACACCTGCGGCTGCGCGGTCACGATGGATGGCGCGTTAGCGGCGGCGATGCCGCGATCCCACACCAGTTGCACATGGGCGTCATTGGGCAGGCGCTGCTGGCATTGCACCGTGGTGACCGAAGCAGGATCGACGTTCTTGGCGAATTCCTTCAGCAACGCCTTGCGGTCGCCTTCAGCCAGCGGTTTGGTGGGGATACGCTCATTGATGCCTTCGGCTTCGCAATAAAGATGGTCGCGCACCGAAGCTTCCGTCGCCGCGCCATTCTGGAACAGGATGAACGCCTGGTCTTCCGCGATGCGCGCGCCGGCATACGGTTGCGCACGCGTCACGGACGGGCCGCCGGTGCTGAACTGGAAGCGCCCTTTGCCGCCGACCGGGCTGCCGGCCACCGATTTCGTTCCTATGCGCAGGCTGAAGCTGCAGCTTGTGCCGGGCGGCAGGTCGCGTTCGAAGTCGAAGATCCAGTTCTTGTCATCCGCCCAACGCGAACTGCCGGCCACCGGACAATCGACGTCGAAGGGCGAGCCGGCCTTGGGATCGCCGAACTTGACCATGGACTCGGAAAACCGCGCCCGCACCTGGCGAATGCGCGCCACCTCACCCTGCGGCGAAAAACCGGTAACGGTCGCACTGGCCGCCACAGCGATCGAGGGCGACAGGGCCATGCCGGCCAAGGCGCCGATTGCCAGCAGGCTCGCGCCGAATGCGCTGAACCCATTGAGCACCTTGCGGATGGATACCCGCCTGGCCGGCCCGGTACCGGCCCGCGCCGGCAGCATCTGCTTCGTCCTGGCGTTCCATGCTGCGGCCATGCAGGCTTCCGTTTGCTTCATCTTGTTCTCCGGATCGATCTTGTTGTGGCGCAGTTGCCGGTGGTTTCCCCCGGCGTAACCGCGAATGGCGCTGTGACCTGAATTACGGCAATTTGTTGCCTGGCTGGAGGGCGGATCAGAGCTTACATTGTAAAAAGTCCAAAAAGCAGCTGATGCGCCTCGATAGTTGGGTATTGCGGTAATAGACCGCCGAAATCTTTTGCTGGTAACCGCTGTATGCAGGCTCAAGCAGCTTGACCAGCCGGCCGGAGGCAATATCGGCATCCGACATGAAATTGGACAGCGAAGCGATGCCCTGCCCGTGCAATGCCAGTTGGCGAATGGTCTCGCCGCTGGAAGCGCGAATCGCCGGCCTGGTCGGATAGCGGTCGCCGCCGGCATGCAGCAACGGCCAATTGTTGAGCGATTCGGGCAGGGAGAATCCAATCAGCAGATGCTGCTCCAACTCCTCCACCGATTTGGGTTCACCATGGCGCGCCAGATAACCGGGACTGGCGACGATGTTCAGGCGTGCCGAACTGAGCGGCTTGGCATGCAGCGTGGAATCCTGCAGCTCGCCGATGCGGATGGCGATGTCGGTGCGCTGTTCCACCAGGTCGATGAAGCGGTCATTGGTGGTCAGCTCCAGCTCGATCTCGGGATACTCTTCCCGGAAAGCGCCCACATGCGGCACCACGCAATGGAGCATGAACGGCGCGGCCGCATCCACGCGCAGCTTGCCGACCGGCTTTTGCGTGCGTGCCCGCACCGCCTCCTCGGCTTGCTCCATCGCGGCCAGGATATTGCGCGCCTGTTCGAGAAAGGTCTGGCCTTCTTCGGTCAGGTCCATGCGCCGCGTGGTGCGGGTCAGCAGGCTTGCGCCCAGCTTTTCTTCCAGCCGCGACAGGGCCCGGCTCACGC
Source organism: Herbaspirillum chlorophenolicum (assembly GCF_001189955.1). Lineage (GTDB taxonomy): Bacteria > Pseudomonadota > Gammaproteobacteria > Burkholderiales > Burkholderiaceae_D > Herbaspirillum > Herbaspirillum chlorophenolicum. Next base: position 76,091 of record NZ_LFLT01000011.1, read on the forward strand.
CTGAGGTGGTCTGTTCCAGCACCTCTGCGGCGGCGGAAAGGCTGCCGGCTTCCACCACGGCAACGAAAGTGCGCAATTCTTCTGATTGAATCGACATCATTGACTCCAGATCAAATATTTTTTGATTTTAACGGTATTTTTCTCAACAAAGACTACAGGCACAATCTTTTCCATCGCTGGCAAAGCCTTTCCGGACGCCGGCCAACAGAAAGGATTTGAAATGCCAATTGCACTCTGGGCGCTGACCATCAGCGCATTCGCCATCGGGACCACTGAGTTCGTGATCATGGGCCTCCTGCCGGAAGTCGCGGCCAACCTGGGCGTGAGCCTGTCGGCCGCCGGCCTCCTGGTGACCGGCTACGCGCTGGGCGTATTCGTCGGCGCCCCGCTGGTCACCGCCACCACCGGCCGCCTGCCGCGCAAGACGCTGCTGATGGCCTTGATGGTGGTGTTCGTGATCGGCAACCTGATGTGTGCCATCGCGCCGGACTACAACATGCTGATGATCGGGCGCGTCGTCGCCTCGTTCGCCCACGGCGCATTTTTCGGCGTCGGTTCGGTGGTGGCGACCGGCCTGGTGTCCAAGGAAAAGCAAGCCTCCGCCATCGCCCTGATGTTCACCGGCCTGACCGTGGCCAACGTACTGGGCGTGCCTTTCGGCACCTGGCTTGGCCAGATGTACGGCTGGCGCGCCACCTTCTGGGCGGTAACCGCCATCGGCCTGGTCGCGCTGGCTGCCACCGGTTTCCTGGTGCCGCGCTCGCAGGGCGGCGAACAGGCCGATTTCGGCAAGGAACTGCGTGTGCTGGGCCGTCCGCAAGTGCTGCTGGGCCTGATGATGACGGTGCTGGGCTTCGGTGGCGTATTCGCGGCCTTTACCTATATCGCTCCCATCCTGACCGACATCAGCGGCTTCCCGGCAGCGGCCGTCTCGCCCATCCTGCTGCTGTTCGGCGTGGGCCTGGTGATCGGCAACCTGCTGGGCGGCAAGCTGGCCGACAAGAGGCTCATGGCCACGCTGGTCGGCAGCCTGGTGGCGCTGGCCGTGGTGCTGGTGCTGTTCGGCCTGACCAATGACCACAAGATCGCCTCGATCATCGGCGTCGGCCTGATGGGCATGGCCGCCTTCGCCACCGTGCCGCCGTTGCAGATGCGCGTACTGGAAAAGGCTACCGGCGCCCCCAACCTCGCCTCTTCGGCCAACATCGCCGCCTTCAATCTCGGCAATGCCGTCGGCGCCTGGCTGGGCGGCCTGACCATCGATCATGGCCCCGGCTTGCACTCGGTGCCTTATGTCGCGGCCTTGCTGCCCGTTGCAGGCATCGTGGTGGCGCTGGTGAGCTGGAAGATGGATGGCAAGGCTCCCGCAGTACGTCCCGCCGGTGTCGAAGCCTGCTGATCCTGCCCCGACCGGAGAAAGCGAATGTCTACTGAAAACACAGGCAAGCCAACCGCCCTGGTCGTCGGCGCCAACGGCGTCATCGGCAGCAATCTGATCGAACACCTGCTCACGCTGCCCGAGTGGGAAGTGATCGGCCTGTCGCGCCGCGGCGGCGAAGGCCATGCAGACGGCAGGTTGCGCCACATCGCGGTCGACCTGCTGGACGCGGCCGACACGCGCGCCAAGCTGGCGCCGCTGGAGCACGTGACCCACATCTTCTACGCCGCCTACCAGCATCGCGCCACCTGGAGCGAACTGGTGGCGCCCAATCTGGCGATGCTGGAGAACACGGTGGAAACGGTTGAAGCGGCCGCGCCGGGACTGCGCCACATCAGCCTGATGCAAGGCTACAAGGTCTACGGCGGCCATCTGGGACCCTTCAAGACGCCGGCGCGCGAAACCGATGCGCAGTTCATGCCGCCTGAGTTCATGTTCGACCAGCAGCGTTACCTGGAACAACGGCAGGCGCAGTCAGGCCATCGCTGGAGCTGGTCCGCGATCCGGCCGGCGGTAGTAGGCGGCGCGGCACTGGGCAATCCGATGAACCTGGCGCTGGCGATTGCGGTGTATGCCAGCATCTCGAAAGCGCTGGGCTTGCCGCTGCGCTTCCCCGGCAAACCTGGCGCCTATGACAGACTGGTGGAGATGACCGATGCCGGCCTGCTGGCCAAGGCGACGGTATGGGCCGCGGCCAATGCGGGCTGCGCCAACCAGGCCTTCAACATCGGCAACGGCGATATCTTCCGCTGGAGCGAGATGTGGCCGAAGATCGCGCGCTGGTTCGATATGGAAGTCGGGCCGCCGCTGCCATTGGCGCTGGCCGACGTGATGAGCGACAAGGCGCCGCTATGGGAAAGCATCGCGCGCGCCCACGGCCTGGCCGCGCATTCCTACGACACGCTGTCGTCATGGGGTTTTGCCGATTTCGTTTTTTCGTGGGACTACGACATGTTTGGCGACGGCTCCAAGGCGCGGCGCTTCGGCTTCCATGACTATGTGGAGAGCGAACAGATGTTTTACCGGCTGTTTGAGCAATTCAGGCAGCGCAAGGTCATCCCTTAGTTTGGGATTTCCCTGACGATCAAGGCCAGCTCATTCTTGCCGCATTGCCCCGGTACGATTTCAAGCCGCATGCCCTTCCTGATCTCCATGCCATCGGGAATTTCAGCGAAAGTGGTTGAGACAAAGTGGCTTGCCCAGTGGCGGTAACGGATGGCCGCAAACTTTTCTCCTGCCTGCAGCTGCGCCAACCTGCTGGCCAGGCACGGCTCCAGCGTGCCTGGATTTTCACCTGCGCCGATGACGCGCAATACCGTTCCGGCGACGGGGTCGGGATTTTCCGGTTCGCCTGACGAACACGATGCGAGGCTGGCCAAGGCGAAGCAGGCCAGCCCCCATTTTAAACAGGGTGTCATTGCAATGGCTCCATCACACGTCTTTCCACGTTGTCTTTCAGAATTCCACATGCAACCGCGCCCCGGCCACCAGCACGGGACCACGGTCGGCGTTATAGGCCGGATGGAAAATCTTTTGCACGTCCAGTCCCAGCGTCGCGGCCTTTGAAACCCGTACGTTGTAGTAGGCCTCGACGATGTCCTCGGGGCGGTAATTCAAGCGCCCGTCGCCGATGAAAACGCCGGTGCCGCCGGCAGCCAGGTAGTCGCGGTGTGCCTGCGACAAGCCGTTGCGGATGCCGGCAATACCCAATACGTCATCGGCGCGGCCCCAGCGCGTGCCGGCCATGGACATGCCGACGGTTACGGATCGTTCCACCTCGGTGAAGGAGTAGGTCTCGGTCTTGCCATCGTTCCAGCTGGTTCGCAGGAACATGCCGATATCGGAGGTAAGGTTCTGCTCGACGTTGATGCCGGCCCCGTATTTGCTCTGCTCCTTGCGTACATCCGCCACCGATGGCGTGCCGCTGCCGGCCGCCGCCAGTGCGTCCCGGAAGCTGCCGCTGATCATGCGATTGTGAAATGCCATCAGGCGCAGCTTGCCCGGTTGCCCACCCAGGGTGTAGCTGTATTCAAGCTCGGCCTGGTCGCTGAAGTGCCGGAAAATACGCGTGTCGAGCTGTTGGCCGTTGGACTCAATAGGCATCAGGTAGCGGCCGAAACGGTACACCCAGTCGCCGTCGTAATACTCCATCGCCGCGCCCCAGGTATAGCCGCGCGTATCGGCTGCGTAATCGTAGGCGCCATGCGTGAGCAGCGACCAGTTCATGAACTGCGTGCGGCCGTCATGCGCATAGGCGTTGTTGTCGAAGATGTCGGTCACGGCATAGTTGCCTACGGTCAGGACGACGCGCTGCGCGCTCAAGTTTCCGGCCAGTTGGTTAGCCTGCGATTCCTGCCGCGTGGTCTCGCCGCCGAGGTTCCAGGTCTGGCGCAAAAACAGGCGGGCACGGTAGAAAGTGGGGTTGGGGCCCGACGCTTTCTGCTGCTCCGAGTTGAGCATGCCGCCCAGCCCGGTCAGGTCCGACATCGGGGCCGACTGCACGACCTCCGGGTTGAAGTACAGTTCGGTCCCGGCCGCCAGCCGGTAGCCGAAGAACAGCGTGCCGGAAAACGAATACGACTTCTCGGCTTGCGTGCGCAGGCTGTTGGGGCCGGTATAGGCCGCGCTGAAAGGAGATTTGCGCTGCCAGATATAAGTCGCCTGCCCTTTCAGGTTCCAGGTTTCTTCTGCCGTGTCGTCGGCGGCAATAGCCAGCATCGGCATCGGCAGAAGCGCGGCGATCAGGTATTTCTTCATCATTCTCATCGGCTGCTCCGGGGCAGCCTGTCCCCTGTCTTTTTATAAGTCACGATTCCACCAGCCGCCTCCCAGCGCCTGGAACAAGGCCACCGTATCGGCCAGGCGCGCGGCCTGCGCCTGCACCCGCGACTGGCTCGCCTGCAGCAGGTTTTGCTGCGCCAGCAGCACCAGCGGGTAGCCGGAAGCGCCGGCTTTCCACTGCGCCTGGGCGGCGTCGAAGCTGCGCTGGGCCGCGCTCTCGGCGCGCATGGCGGTAGCCAGCGCATCGGCATCGGCGGCGATGGCGTGCAAGGTATCGGCCACGTTCTGGAACGCGCCCAGCACTACGCTGCGGTATTGCGCGCCGGCTTGTTCAAGGCCTGCTTCGGCGGCGCGCTGCTGGTGCATCAAACTGCCGCCCTTGAAGATGGGCTGGGCGACATCCAGGCCCAGGCTCCAGAAGCCGGTGCCGGAGGTGAACAGCTTGGAGAAGTTCACGGCCGAACTGCCGATGCCGCCGGTGATCGTGAAGCTCGGCAGGCGGTTGGCGATGGCCACGCCGACCTGGGCCGACGCTGCCTGCAACTGCGCTTGCGCCGCACGCACATCGGGGCGCTGCTGCACCAGCGACGACGGCAGGCTCACGGGCAATTCGGCCGGCAGCGACAGCGACGACAAATCGATGTGCTGCATGGCGCCGTCACCGGGGAAACGGCCGGCCAGCACCGCGATCTGGTCGCGCTGCTGGGCCAGTTGCTTGCGCAGTGCGGGCAGTACCGCTTCGGCCTGGGCCAGCAGGCTCTCCTGCGCGGCGACATCGGCCAGGCCGAGCGCGCCGAGCGCGCGTTGCTTGCGCACCAGTTCCAGTTGCCGCGCGGCGAGCGCGGCTGCCTGTTCGGCGGCATGCAATTGATCCCGCAGCGAGGCCTCGTTGAATGCCGCCAGCACGACGTTCGATACCAGCGTCAGGTAAGTGGCGTTGCGCTGGAAGCGTTGCGCTTCGGCCTGCGCCTCGCCTGCCTCGATCTGCCGCCGCACGCCGCCGAAGATATCGGGCGCGTAAGAGATGTTGAGCTGCGCGGTGTGCAGGGTATAGAGATCGCTGTTGTCGGCGAGCGGGCTGGCCAGCGGGCTGGCCACGGATTGCCGCGTCGGGATGAAGTGGGCGTCCACGCTGGGGAACAGCCCTCCCCGCTGCGCCGCGGCCGTCTCGCGCGCCGCGCGCAAGGCCGCCTGCGCGGCCTGCAGGTCGGGATTGTTGGCCAGCGCGGCGTCGACCAGCGCATTGAGCGGCTGCGATCCGAACGCGGTCCACCACTGGCCGGAAACATCCTGGCCGGAGACGAAGCGCTGTCCGTCGACACCGGCCGATGCCTCCACCCCTTCTGCGGTATAGGCCTTCACTTGCGGCGGATCGGGTTGCTTGAAATCGGGGCCGACGGCGCAGCCACCCAATCCGGCGCCTAATGCTGCGCCGAACAAGGCCGTCCCGATCAGGTTGCTCCAGCGGGGAGCGAAATGGAAATTTATTTTCTGATGCATGACAGATCTCAGCAGGTCTCGAAAAATCAGTTCGCTTGCCTGGAGGCGCGCCGTTCGACGGCGACCTCGACCAGGTAATACAAGGCCGGCAGCAGCACTAGGGTCAATACGGTGGCAGTCACCAGGCCGCCGACGACTACCGTGGCCAAAGGCCGCTGTACGTCGCTGCCCAGGCCGTGTGCAATCGCTGCCGGCACCAGGCCGAGCGCTGCCACGGTGGCCGTCATCAGCACCGGCCGCATGCGTTCAAGCGCACCGGCGATGACCGCTTCGCGCAGCGGCAATCCGGACTGCCGTACCCAGCGGTTCAGGTTGGACATCATGATGATGGCGTTGAGGACGGCTACGCCGAACAAGGCAATGAAGCCCACCGCCGATGACACGTTCAAGGTCATGCCGCGCACATGCAGGGCAACCAGTCCTCCCAATGTCGCCAATGGCACGGACAGCAGGATCAGGGCCGGCTGGCGCAGGTTCTTGAACTCGGCAAACAGCATCACGAACATGAAGGCCAGCGCCATCGGCACGATCAGCGCCAGGCGTGCCTGGGCGCGTTGCTGGTTTTCGAACTGGCCGCCCCAGCTGATCTGATAGCGGCCATGGTCGTAATGGACCTCGCGCTCCATGCGTTGCTTTGCATCGTCAAGGAAGGAGGCCAGATCGCGTCCGCGCAGGTTCAGCCGGACCGTCAGGTGGCGCCTGTTCATCTCTCGCGTGATGGTGGTTTCGCCATCTTCCAGATGGATGCGGGCGATCTGCGCCAAGGCCACATGCGCACCATTGGCCGCAGTCAAGGTCAGGTTGCCCAAGGCTTCGGGCGTGCTGCGCGCCGAACCGGCAAAGCGGGCGGCCACATTGTAGCTACGCTCTTCGATGAAGATCTGCGTGACGGGGCTGCCGCCGATGCCGGTCTGGATCAGCGCCATCACGTCGGCAACATTGATGCCCAGCCGTGCGGCCGCAGCACGGTCGACGTCTACCCTCACCTGCGGCAAGCGCGGTTCCTGGTCGATGATCACATCGGCCGCGCCTGGTGTTGCTGCCAGCACCTTCTGCACGGACGTGGTCAATGCGCGCATCTCCTTGAAGTCGTTGCCGTAGATTTTCACCACCAGGTCACTGTGCGCGCCTGACAGCTTGTCGAGGACACCGTCGATCATCGGCTGGCTGAAGCCGACTTCGATGCCGGCGAGCTTCTTGTAGCGCTCGGCCATGTGGGCGATCAGCTCTTGCTTGTCCCAGCCGGATTTCCACTCGGAGTAAGGATGCAGTGTGACGGCGCATTCGATATGCGAAGGCGTGAACGGATCGGTGCCGTCGTCGTTGCGTCCGACCTGGGTCACGATGTGCTCGACCTCGGGGAACTCCAGGGTGGCTGCACGCAGGCGGCCGGCCAGTTCACCGGCTTTCTCCAGCGATACGCCCGGCGGCAGCGATACCTGCAGCCAGATCGAGCCTTCGTCCAGATAAGGCAGGAAATCGCGGCCGATGCTCGCGCCCAGCGCGACAATGGCGGCCATCGTGGCGCAGGTCACGATAATCACGAAGCGCGAACGTCCTACCAGGCGGCCGAGAATGGCTTTGTAACGTGGCTCCAGCCACGCCAGCACCGGATTGTGGAATACCTTGGCCTGTTTGCGGTAAGCCAGCCAGGACAAGCCCGGCGTCAGCAGGAGCGCAACCAGCAAGGCGCCCAGCAGCGCGAAACCGACCGCGAAGGCCATCGGCGCAAACAGTTTGTACTCGATGCGCTGGAAGGCAAACAATGGCAGGTAGGCGATGATGATGACCAGCATGCCGAAGAAGATCGGACGCGCCACTTGCCGCATGAGCTGCAGGATGTCGTCGCCGGTGAGCTCGCCGTCGGGACGTTCTTCGCGCAGCCGCAGCACGCTCTCGACCACCACGATGGCGCCGTCCACCAGGATGCCGAAATCGATGGCGCCCAGCGACAGCAGGTTGGCCGGTATCTTGAAATGGTGCATCAGCGTGAAGGCCACCAGCAGCGACAACGGAATCGTGATGGCGACGATCGCCGCGGCGCGAGGGCTTCCCAGGAACAGGAACAGCACCAGGGATACCAGCACCATGCCTTCCACCAAGGTCTTGCCGACCGTATGCACGGTGGCGTCGACCAGCTTGCTGCGATCGATATACGGCACGATCTTCACATCCTTGGGGAGGATGTGTTCGTTGAGGTCTTGCACCGCTTCGTGTACGCCTTGCATGACTTGCGAAGGGTTTTCATTCTTCAGCAGCAAGGTGATGCCTTCGATGGTATCCGGATTGCCATCGATGCCGACCAGCCCATGCCGCTCCTGGTCGCCCAGCATGACCTTGCCAAGATCCTTGACCAGGACCGGGACGCCGTTCTTTTGCGTCACCACGACGTTGCCGAGATCGTCCAGGCTGCGGATCAGGCCGACACCGCGGATGACCAGCCCCTGTTCGCCGCGCTGCATGATGCTGCCGCCGGCATTGGCGTTGTTGGAGGAAATCGCCTGGGTGATCTGGTTGAGCGAAATGTTGTACTTGACCAGCTTGGCCGGATCGAACTCCAGCATGAACTGCGTGGTCAGCCCGCCGAAGTTGGAGACATCCACGACGCCCGGCACTTGCTTGAGGCGGGGGATGACGGTCCAGAACTGCAGCTCTGAAAGCTCGCGCAGGTCGCGGGTCTTGGACTGCAGCGTATAGCGGTAGATTTCACCGATAGGCGATGTCAACGAATCCAGCGCAGGCTGGGCGCCATAAGGAAGAGTGACGCTGGAAATACGCTCCTGCAGGCGCTGGCGCGACCAATAGTCTTCGGCGCCGTCACGAAACACCACGGTGATCAGCGACAGGCCGAAGGTGCTGTTGGAACGCATCACATGCATGCCCGGCGTGCCCATGATCTGGCGTTCCAGCGGGATGGTGATCTGCTGCTCCACTTCTTCGGCAGCCAGGCCGTTGACCTGGGTGACCACCTGGGAGGTGACGTCGGCGATGTCGGGATAGGCTTCCAGCGGAAGCTGCTTCCAGCAATACCAGCCGTAGAAGCCGGCCAGCACGAACACCAGCATGACGATGCCGCGCCGCTGGAAGCACAAGGATACGATGCGTTCAATCATTGAGCAGCACTCCATCCTTGATGACTACCCGCACACCGGACTGCAGGCCGGACAGCACTTCCACATCGCTGCCCACCTGGGCGCCGAGGACGACTTTGCGGGCCTCGAACGTCCATGGCGCGGTTTCGATGAAGACACGGTTGCTGAATCCGCTTTGCACCACTGCCGCCATCGGAACCAGCAAGCCGCGATGGGACTTGTCGCGCAGGGTGGCCTGGGCGAACATGCCCGGCTTGAGGCGGCCGTCCTGGTTGGCAGCCAGCATGCGCACCTTGACCGTGCGCGTATCCGGATCCAGTATCTGCCCGATCAGCCCGACCTTGGCGCGCATGGCTTGGGATGGGTAGGCATCCAGGGCGATGTCGGCGTCTTGCCCCACATACAGGTGCGTCAGGTCTTTTTCCTGGGCGCTGGCGGTGACAAATACCGAGGACAGGTCAGCCACCGTCATCACCGTTGCGGTGGCATCATTCCAATAACTGCCGGGGGCGGCATTGAGCTCGGTCACATGGCCGCTCACCGGCGAGCGCACAGCCAGCCGTCCCGGCCCGGCCTGTGCATGGCCGGCGCCCAACTGCGCCAGGCGGGCACGGCTGCGTGCGGCTTCGCTGTCGGCTTGTTCATAGTCGCTCTGGGCTTGCTCCAGGTCGCGGCGCGAGGAGATTTCCGCCTGATCCAACGCGCGCTGCCGCTCCAGGCCGCGCCGCGTCAGCGCCAGTGCGGCTTGCGCCTTGCGGTCGTCGCTATAGGCTTGGGCCAGATCGGCCGAGTCGACTTCGAACAGGACATCGCCGACCTTGACCTCATCGCCGAGACGTTTGCGAATGACGACGATACGTCCGGTCACCGGCGCCAGTATCTTGGCCAGGCGAGCCGGATCTGCCTCGATGCTGGCCGGCAGCGTAAAGGGAACGGCGATGTCCTGCTCGGCGACGACTGCGGTGGCCAGCGTGGCGCGCAGCGACGACTTGGCAGGGACCATCAGGCGATTGTCTTCATGCACCAGCACCGCGCCATCGGCGGCCTTTTCTTTCGGTTGGCCTGCTGCCAGCGGAAGCACACCGCGTACGGCGATGGCGATCAGGGCGATTCCGCCCAGCAGGAAAACCAGGCGCTTGGCCCGTATCGATTTCTTGTTCATTGTGGCACCGTGGACTGTGCGGATGGAATTGCGCCCCCTTCTAGTGATTAGCTGGGGCGGTGAAAAGGCGTCATCGTCGTGGCGATGCGCCGGACATGGCCACGGCGTCAAGCCGTGCGCCCAGGAAGCCTGCAACACTCCTGCTTTATGCGTGCTGGGCCTCGAAAAACTTCGCTATGATAGGAGCGATGAATTGAGCGCATTCTGAATTGTTCTTCAGAATCTGCTCAGAATGTCCGAATTTCCTTTATTGATGCGCTGGCATGCATATCCTGTTACTCGAAGACGATAAGAAAGCGGCGCGATTGCTGGCGCAAGGTTTGCAGGAGGAAGGCTTTTCGGTGGACGTGGCGCACACTGCCGAGCAGGCCGCATCGCAAATCGGGCCGGGATACGATCTCGCCATTTTCGACTGGATGCTGCCCGGCATGGATGGCACCGAATTCTGCCGGCAACTGCGCCGCGAAGGAGTGGACTTGCCTATCCTGATGCTCACCGCCCGCGATGCCGTGGCCGACCGGGTCGAAGGGCTCAATACCGGCGCCGACGACTATCTGACCAAGCCTTTCGCCTTCGAAGAACTGCTGGCGCGGGTCCATGCCCTGCTGAGGCGCCCGCGCGGCATGCCGGCGACCCGGCTGCAGATCGCAGATCTCGATATCGACCTGGTGACCCATCAGGTCAAGCGTGGCGACACGCGGCTGGATCTGACGCAAAAGGAATACGCGGTGCTCGTGCTGCTGGTGCGCAATGCCGGCCAAGTGGTCAGCCGCCAGCAGCTGGCGCAGCATGTGTGGCATGCGGACCTGATCGCTATCGACAATCTGATGGACGTACATATCAAGAACCTGCGCCGCAAAATCGATATGGACGGGCGCGCGCCCATCATCGAGACAGTCCGCGGCCAGGGCTTCCGCTTTATCCAGGAGAAATCCGACTGATGCTGGGCTTTCGACAACGTATGCTGCTGGTGCATCTGGTGGCGGTGGTAGTGATCGTCACCTGTGCGGCGGCGGCTGGCTGGTGGCTGCTGTCGCACTCGGTGCGCGGACAGCTCGACGCGGCGCTGCTGGCGCTGGCGGAGACCGAGAGCGGCTTGCTCGCAGAAAGCAATGCGGAGATGATCCACGTGCATGAGCCCGCAGCCGGTTCGGCGCCGCCTTCACTGGTTCGCCTGGATCGCCTGGTGCAAATCATCGACGCGAATGGCAATGTGGTGGCGCGCAGCCATAATCTTGGCGTGGCGCGGCTGCCGGTGTCCCAAACCTTGCTGGCGCAAATAGCGACGGGGCAAACGGTGTTCCAGACATTTCCGCACGCCACCGAGGAGCCTTTGCGCATCGTCTCCGTTCCAGTAATGGTCCAAGGCAAACTATTCGCGGTGCAGGTAGCTGGCTCCCTGGACGACGTCAATCGCATCCTGCAATCGGCGGCCTTGCTGTTCGGGGGACTTGCCATCGCCTTGCTGGTCGGGCTCTCCGCCGCCGGTACGGTACTCACGCGCACCTTGTTCGGGACCGTTGAACGGGTCACTGCACAAGCCCGGCGCATTGGCGACGCCAACCTGAGCGAACGGCTGGCGCATCCCGGCAGCGATGACGAGCTCGGGCATTTGGTGGAGACGCTCAACTCCATGCTGGCGCGCCTTGAGCATGCCTTCGAACTGCAACGCAGCTTCACGGCAAACGCATCCCATGAAATTCGCTCGCCGCTCTCGCGCCTGCGTACCGAAATCGAACTTGCCTTGCGACGGCCGCGCGACGCCCAGGCCTATGTCTCGACCTTGCATTCCTGCCTGGATGAGGTGGAGCGCCTGACCAGCATCGTCGAAGAGTTGCTGTTGCTAGCCCGCCTGGATGCCGGGCAGGAAGCCATGAATGCGGAAGCCATCTCGCTGGACGATCTGGTGCGGGACTGCGCCGCGCGCCTGCAACCGGCTGCCGGTATGCGCCAGGTCTCCATCGAGGTCAGCGCGCCGGGCGCGGTGCATGCCAGGGTCGGTCATCGCGCCGCGATGCTGGTGCTGGTGAACCTGATCGACAACGCCATCAAGTTTTCGCCGCCGAATACGGCCATCCGTGTGGAAGTGGGCAAGACGGCGGAGCTGGCCACGATCACGGTGGCCGATAGCGGACCGGGTATCGTGGAGAACGACCTTCCGCATTTGTTCGACCGCTTTTATCGCGGCAGCGCTTCCCAGGGGGGAGAAGTCGCGGGTGCGGGGCTTGGGTTGGCCATCGCCAAGACGGTGATGGATTTCTACGGCTCGCGCATCGATGTCGCCAATCTTGCCGGACATGGCGCGGCCTTTACGCTCAGCTTTCCGCTGGCGGATTGAGGCACCTGAGGTCATACCGTACGGCATAAAAAAAGCGCCGACACATGTCGGCGCTTCCTGTTTCCTGCATCCTTCAAACGGCTCAGGCGCCGCCCTTCTTGATCCAGGCCGACAACTGGTGCGGCCCGAGGCTGTCGTAATCTTCGAAAGGCTGGTGGATCCAGGGATTGGTCGGCAGGTAGTCGATATGGTAATCGGGCTCCACCACCGAGCATCCCTTCCACCACAACACCGCAGACTTGATCTCGGTGACGGCGGGATAGTGCTCTTTCAGGTGTACCAGTACCTTTTGCAGCGTCACGCCGGAATCCACCAGGTCGTCCACCAGCAAAATGCGGCCACCCAGGGTGCCCTTGGTGATGGTGATGTACTTGGCGATATCCAGCGAACTGCGGATGGTACCGGCCGCTTCGCGGTAGGAACTGGTCGAGAGGATGGCCAGCGGCACATCGAAAATGCGGGACATCACATCGCCCGGCCGCAGGCCGCCACGCGCCAGGCACAGCACCTGGTCGAACTGCCAGCCGGATTCGTAGACCTTCAGCGCCAGCCGTTCGATCAGGCGGTTGTAATCATCCCAGGTGACCCACAGGTCTTTGTCGTCAGAGATCTTCATCTTGTTTATTGCTTGTTGCGAATTGCTTGTTACTGTTGTGTCAGGGGATACGCTTACTTGAACGGATGACGCAGGACGATGGTTTCTTCGCGGTCGGGACCGGTGGAAATCATGTCGATAGGCACGCCGACCAGCTCTTCGATGCGGGCGATGTAAGCGCGGGCGTTGGCGGGCAGCGCATCCAGCGACTTGGCGCCGACGGTGGATTCGGTCCAGCCCGGCATTTCTTCGTAGATCGGCTCGCAAGCGGCGGCTTCTTCAGCGCCGACCGGGAAGATGTCCACGTGCTTGCCGTTGAGCTTGTAGCCGGTGCACAGCTTGAGCGACTCGATGCCGTCCAGCACGTCGAGCTTGGTCAGGCACATGCCGGACACGCCGTTGATCTGCACCGAGCGCTTCAGGAGCGCAGCGTCGAACCAGCCGCAGCGGCGCGCACGGCCGGTAACGGTGCCGAATTCATGGCCGACGGAGGCCAGGTGCTTGCCGACGCCGGCATCGGTCGGCAGTTCGGCCGGGAACGGGCCGGAACCGACACGGGTGGTGTAGGCCTTGGTGATGCCCATGATGTAGTGCAGCATGCCCGGGCCCACGCCGGTACCGGCGGCGGCATTGCCGGCCACGCAGTTGCTCGAGGTGACGAACGGATAGGTGCCGTGGTCGACGTCCAGCAGGCTGCCCTGCGCGCCTTCGAACAGGAGCTTGCCGCCGGCGTTGTGCACGGCGTACAGGTCGCTGGAGACGTCGGTGACCATGGGCTTGATGCGCGGCACGTTGGCCAGCGCGTCGTCCAGGGTCTTCTGGTAATCGACCGGCTGGGTCTTCAGGTAATGGGTCAGGACGAAATTATGGTAGTCCAGGTTGGCCAGCAGCTTCTCGGCGAAACGCTTTTCGTTGAGCAGGTCGGCCACGCGGATGGCGCGGCGCGCCACCTTGTCTTCATAGGCCGGGCCGATGCCCTTGCCGGTGGTGCCGATCTTGTCGGCGCCGCGGGCGGCTTCGCGCGCCACGTCCAACGCGACGTGGTAAGGCAGGATCAGCGGACAGGCTTCCGACACCTTCAGGCGCGAGCACACTTCCACGCCGGCGGCTTCCAGCTTGTCGATCTCGCGCAGCAGGTCGGGCACCGACAGCACCACGCCGTTGCCGATGTAGCATGCCACGCCGGGACGCATGATGCCGGACGGAATCAGTTGCAGCGCAGTCTTCTGACCGCCGATGACCAGCGTATGGCCGGCGTTGTGGCCGCCCTGGAAACGCACCACGCCTTGCGCGTGGTCGGTCAGCCAATCAACGATCTTGCCCTTACCTTCGTCGCCCCATTGCGTACCGATGACGACGACATTCTTTGCATTGCTATTCTGTAACATGACTCAGCCCAAGTTTTTGATAATCCAGTTTCCATTGCTGAATTCGACGGCGCGGTCGCAGTCGAATTCGTCCTGATCGTTTTCGTGACCCGGCAGGCTCTGGATCACGATTTCCCCTGCCTGCCTCAATTGCGCTATTTTCTCACGCAGACCGGCTTCGGTACCCCACGGCGCGCGAATTGCGCGCTTTCTTTCCGCGCCTGGCATCAGGCGTGCCAATTCGCGCAAATCCATCGAAAAGCCGGTCGCCGGGCGGGCGCGGCCGAAAGCCTCGCCGACATGGTCGTAACGGCCGCCGCGCACCACCGCATTGGGCAGGCCCGGCACATAGGCGGCAAACATCACGCCACTGTGGTAATGATACCCGCGCAGGTCGGCCAGATCGATGGTCACGGCCGCGCCTTCGTGGCTGCCGGCCAGTTCGACCAGCGCCTGCAGCTCATCGAGCGCCTGTGCGATGCCCGGCAACGCCGGCAGCATGATGCGCGCGCGGGCGATGACGGAGATGTCGCCGTACAAGCCCGGCAGCGCCAACAGCGCCTGGCGGGTGCTGTCCTGGTACCCGGCGGTAATGTCTTTCAGTCCCGGCACGTCCTTGGCTTCCAGCAGGCCGAACAGCTGGGCCTCCTGGCGCTTGGCGGCGGGGTCGTTGGCGATGATTGCGCGCAGCACGCCGACATGGCACAGGTCCAGGCGGATCTGCTGCATGCCGGCCAGCGCCAGCGAATTGAGCGCCAGTTCCTGGATTTCGGCGTCGGCTTCGATGCCGGCGTGGCCATAGATTTCGGCGCCGATCTGGATCGGCTCGCGTGTCGCGTGCAGGCCCGACGGACGGGTATGCAGCACGCTGCCGGCATAGCACAGGCGGGTCACCGAGGCGCGGTTGAGCAGGTGGGCATCGATACGCGCGACTTGCGTGGTCATGTCGGCGCGCACGCCCAGCGTGCGGCCGGACAGCTGGTCGACCAGCTTGAAGGTGCGCAGGTCGGTATCCTGGCCGGCGCCGGTCAGCAGCGACTCCAGGTATTCCAGCAGCGGCGGCATGACCATTTCGTAGCCGTACAGGCGGAAATTGTCGAGCAGGCGCCGACGCAACTCTTCGATCTTGCGCGCTTCGGACGGCAAGACGTCGGCAATGTTTTCAGGAAGAAGCCAGTTAGGCATAGACGAAAAATAAACAGAAAAAAAACAGGCGGACAGCCCGGCAATCTGCATCAGCAAACCATCAACGTTTCAAGTCGGAGGCTGGACGAAAAACCGGGGCGCTTCGGAAGATAGAACATCCTGACGCCCCCACTCTCACAATCCGGGAAACTTGCCTGCCCGGAACAATCCACCACACAAAAAAGGAAAGATGCCCTCAACCAGCGGCATCCATCCTCTTGCCCGTTGCGCCCTTATGCAGCGCGGGCCTTGTTCACGTTGTCGGTTTATTTCTTGGAAACGCTGCTGCTGTTGCCGATACCTTTGAAATATTTAAAGAATTCCGAACTTGGATCCACCACCATCACGTCATGGCGGTTCTTGAAGCTCGCGCGATATGCTTCGAGGCTGCGGTAGAACTTGTAGAAGTCCGGGTTCTGGCCGAAGGCTTGCGCGTAGATCTGTGAGGCCTTGGCATCGCCCGCACCGCGCGCCTTTTCGGATTCGCGATAGGCTTCCGCCAGAATCACCACACGCTGGCGGTCGGCATCGGCACGGATCTTTTCAGACTCGGCGGCGCCGGTGGAGCGCAGTTCGTTAGCCACACGCACACGCTCGGACTTCATGCGCTCGAAAACGGAGTTGCTGATCTGGTCGACATAGTCCACGCGGCGCAGGCGCACGTCGATGATTTCGACGCCGATCTGCTTGGCCTCGTTGGCCACGCGCGCCTGCAGCGCATCCATGACACTGTTGCGCTGGCTGGAAATCACTTCGCGTACGGTACGCTTGGTAATTTCGTCGTTCAGCGCCGCCTTGACGATCTGCGACAAGCGGTCCTGCGTGCGGCGCTCGTCAGCGCCGAAGCTGACGAAGTACAGGCGCGGATCCACGATACGCCACTTGACGTAGGCGTCAACCAGCACGTTCATCTTCTCTGCAGTGATGAAGCGGTCGGCATCGGGCGTATCCAGCGTCTGGATGCGCTTGTCCAGATACATCACGTTCTGGAACGGCGGCGGCAGCTTGAAGTGCAAGCCTGGTTCGGTGATCACCTGCTTGACTTCACCCAGTGCGAACACGATGGCCGACGAGCGCTGGTCCACGACAAAGATGGTCGAAGAGGCCAGCCAGATCGCCACAACGGCGACGATAACGGAAGTAATGAGGCGGCCCATCAGCGCACCTCCCTTTCACGCGCTTCACGCGGGTCCCGGTTTCTCATGTCGCGCATCAGCTCGGACGAATACACTGTGTCATTTCCCGAAGTCGGATTGGAAGAAGCTGCCGGGCTGGCGGATTGCCCCGAAGGCTGCGCCTGCGGCTTGCCGGATGCTGCGGGCTCGCCCCCGGTCTGCTGGATCAGCTTGTCCAGCGGCAGATAGAGCAAGTTGCTGCCGCTCTTGGCATCCACCATCACCTTGGTGGTATTGGCGAAGATCTGCTGCATCGTTTCGAGATACATGCGGTCGCGCGTCACGGCCGGCGCCTTCTGGTATTCATCCAGCACCTGCTTGAAGCGCGAGGCATCGCCCTCGGAAGTCGAAATGACACGGGAACGGTAGGCCTCGGCCTCTTCCAGCAGGCGCGAAGCGGCGCCGGAAGCACGTGGAATCACATCATTGGCATAGGCCTGGCCTTCATTCTTCAGGCGCTCGCGATCCTGGCCGGCCTTGACTGCATCATCGAAAGCCGCCTGCACCTGCTCGGGAGGCTGCACGCCTTGCATGGTCACGTTGGTGATCTGCACACCGGTCTTGTAACGATCGAGGATTTGCTGCATGCGCTGGTTCACATCCATGGCGACTTTTTCACGGCCTTCATACAGCACGAAGTCCATCTTGCTGCGGCCGACGATCTCGCGGATCGCGGTCTCGGCCACCTGGCGCACGGAGTCATCCTGGTCGCGGTTATTGAACAGCCATTCGGCAGCGTTCTTGAGCTTGTATTGAACCGCGAACTGGATGTCGATGATGTTTTCATCATCGGTCAGCATCAGCGATTCCTTCAGTTGCTTATTGCGCACATTGCCGCGGTAGCCGATCTCGGCGGTACGCACCTGCGACATGTTCACGATTTCGTGGCTTTGGATGGGATACGGCCAACGCCAGTTAAAGCCTGGCAAGGTGGTATGGCTGTAGCGGCCGAACGTGGTTATCACGGCGGTCTGGCCTTCCTGGACGATGAAGAAGCCGCTGGCCAGCCACAGGAACACGACGATGATGGCGATCACACCCGCGCCGATGCCGGCGCCCTTGACGTCGCCGCGGTTAAAACCGCCGCCCTCGGACGAGCCGCCACCGCCACCCTTGCGGTTGAACATGCCGGACAGGCGCTGGTTGAAATCACGCCAGAGCTGGTCGAGATCCGGCGGCCCGCCGTTGCCGGATGGCTTCTCGGGTCGTTTTTCGCCGTTACTTCCGTTATTCTGATTTTCGCGGTTGTCGTCTTGTGAACCACGTCCCCATTGGGGGTCGTTCAACGAAAACTTCACACCGATTTTCTTGAATAAAGACACAAGCATGCGTTTGCGATCCGGCTGTAGTTATTGATTAAGAGAAGGAGGAATACACACTGAGGCAAGGAATTGCTTCAAGCGTGCATATCTTCGGAATCGACAGGCTGAGATCGGCTGCGGCCCCTGGCCTCCAATGCGGCCTTCAGCGAAGCGGCGACCGCTTCGCGCAGCAGATCCAAGCCAGCACCAGACTTCGCACTGACAAAAACCCGCTGGATTTTACCATACTCGTCATACTCGATCGCCGGCTCCAAGCCGGCCGCATCGATCTTGTTCCAGACCAGGATCTGCGGCACGTGGTCGGCGCCGATCTCCCTCAAGACCTCGTTGACCTGCTCGATCTGCTCCATGCGCACCGGACTGGCGGCATCGACAACATGCAGCAGCAGGTCGGCATGGATGGTCTCTTCCAGCGTCGCCCGGAAAGCTTCCACCAATTGGTGGGGCAATTCGCGGATGAAGCCGACGGTATCCGAAATGACAACATGCCCGACCTCACCCAGATAAACGCGGCGGGAGGTCGTATCCAACGTGGCGAAAAGCTGGTTGGCGGCATAAACGCCGGCCTTGGCCAGCGAATTGAAAATGGTCGATTTACCGGCGTTGGTATAACCCACCAGCGAAACCGAAAAGGTCTCGTTGCGTCCCCTCGCCCGTCGTTGCGTCGCATGCTGGCGCCGCAACTTAGCCAGCACCGCGCGCAGCGCCTTGACGCGCTCACCAAGCAGCCGGCGGTCAGTTTCCAACTGGGTTTCCCCAGGGCCGCGCAGGCCGATACCGCCCTTTTGCCGCTCCAGGTGGGTCCACCCGCGAATCAGGCGGGTCGCCAGATGCTGCAACTGCGCCAGTTCAACCTGAACCTTGCCTTCGTGGCTTTTGGCCCGTTGGGCAAAAATATCCAGGATCAGGCTAGTGCGGTCGAGCACACGCACCTTCAGCACACGCTCAAGATTGCGCTGTTGGGCGGGTGACAATGCATGGTTGAAAATAACGAGCTCAAGCTCCAGATCGGCGACTGCGTCGGCGATTTCCTGCGCCTTGCCAGAACCGACGAAGAGAGCTGCGTCCGGACTGGCACGACGTCCGGTGATGGTGATCACCGGCTCCGCACCGGCGGACTTCGCTAACAGGAACAACTCATCCAGACTTGCGGCGAAATCATTCTTGCCGAAATCCAGGCCGACTAACGCGGCACGCATATCAAGATGCACACGGCGTTACGCCGGCTCGGTAGACCATTATTCAGCGTCAGACGAGTCGAGACTCAGGTTGACCGCGCGCGCAGGCACGACGGTAGAAATGGCGTGTTTGTAAACCATCTGCGTAACGGTATTACGCAGCAGGACCACATATTGATCGAAAGACTCCACATGGCCTTGCAGCTTGATGCCGTTGACCAGATAGATAGAGACGGGAACGTGCTCTTTTCTCAATGCGTTCAGAAATGGGTCTTGTAACAATTGCCCTTTGTTGCTCATGGCAGCTCCACGGTGTTGTTGTGATTAGGACTTGGAGGCACTTTAATAAAAAACAAGTGCTTTACCAATTATGCTTCATCAATGTAAACGATTTTCCCTACAACGCCAAAAATCATTAACTAAATTACAGCATCTCTACGGGTTATTTGTCCTGACGGACAAACGGGTTCTTTCCAGAACGGAACTCGATACGCAGTGGAGTGCCAACCAGGGAGAAAGTTTCCCGGAAGTGCTTCTCCAGATAGCGTTTGTAGTTGTCGTCGATGGCTTCCAGCGCATTGCCGTGGATAACGACCACCGGCGGATTCTGCCCCCCTTGGTGCGCATAGCGCAGCTTTGGGCGAATCGATCCCTTGCGGCGCGGTTGCTGGTGCTCCAGCGCCTCTTCCAGTGCCCGCGTGAGCTTGGGCGTGGTGAGCTTGGCCATCGCCGCGGCATAGGCGGAATCGATGGATTTCATCAAGGGCCCGATGCCGCTCGACTTCAGGGCCGAGATGAAATGGAATTTGGCGAACGAAAGGAAATTGAGCTTGCGCTCCAGATCCATCTTGATCTGGTCGCGCTGGTCGCTTTGCATGCCGTCCCACTTGTTGACGCCGACTACCAGCGCCCGCCCCGACTCCAGCACGAAGCCGGCAATATGGGCGTCCTGTTCGGAAATATCTTGCTGGGCATCAAGCAACAATAAGACCACGTTGGCGTCCGAAATCGACTTGAGCGTCTTGACCACCGAGAATTTCTCAATGGCTTCGAACACCTTGCCCCGGCGGCGGATGCCGGCGGTGTCGATCAGCGTGTAGTGACGGCCATCGCGCTCAAACGGGATCTCGATCGAATCGCGGGTGGTGCCCGGCATATCGAATGCGATCACCCGCTCTTCACCCAGCAGCGTGTTGACCAGCGTCGACTTGCCCACGTTGGGACGGCCGACGATGGCGATCTTGATGCCGCGGATGGCAGTCTCTTCCGGCTCCGGTTCAGGCGTGCGCTGTGCCTCGGCGACGTTCAACGCCTCTTCCACCAGGTCCGCCACACCATCGCCGTGGGCGGCGGAGATCACATACGGATCGCCCATGCCCAGCTCGTAGAAGTCGGCCGTGACCGAGGTGTACTTCATGCCTTCGGATTTGTTGACCACCAGCAGCACGGGACGGCCGCACTTGCGCAGGAAGTCGGTGATGGTCTTGTCATGCGGCGTCAGGCCCTGGCGACCATCGACGATGAACACCACCACGTCGGCCTCGACCACTGCCTGCTTGGTCTGCTTGGCCATCTCGTACATGATGCCGTCCTTGGCGACGGGCTCGAAACCACCGGTATCGATCACCAAAAACGGGCGCTCGCCCACCCGGCCTTCGCCGTAGTGACGATCGCGCGTGAGGCCGGGCAAATCCGCAACCAATGCATCACGGCTGCGGGTGAGCCTGTTGAACAACGTCGATTTGCCGACGTTGGGACGGCCTACTAGTGCAATTACCGGTTTCATTTCAATATTATTCGGTCACAACAGCGACCACAGTTCCTGATTTGGTTTGGAAAACGACAGACCGCCCGGTGCTGATCGGAGGAGCCTGGATGGGACTACCATCGCTGGACAGGCGGGCCACGAAGGAGCCGTCTTCACGTGACAAGAAGTGAATATACCCTTGGTAGTCGCCCACAGCCACAGCGCTGCCGACACTGATCGGCGTGGACAGTTGGCGATTCTTCAACTTATCGTTGCGCCATACGCTCGCACCGGTGTCCCGTGCGAATTCGGTGACCGCACCGCCAACGTCGGCGGCATAGACATAACTATCATCCAGCGACACGCCGACGTCGCTGGAGAATTCCTTGAACCAGCGAACATTGCCGTTGATCAAGTCAAAGCAGCCGATACGGCCCTGATAGGCCACTGCGCAGATGTCGCGCGCGCCCAGCGCGGGCACGCCGGATACATCGGAGATACGCTCAAGCTCGGTGGTGCCGCGCGGATCGCCGACCGGGATTTCCCAGCGCGGACCGCCATTGTTCAATGCCAGCGCCGACAGGCGGCCGCCCGGCAGCGCCACGAAGGCAGTCTGCGAACCGATCACGATGCCCGGCGCATTGCGCAAGGTCAGCGACGGCACATTGCGCTGAGCCATCCAGCGGCGATTGCCATTGTCGGCATCATATGCGGTCACGCGATTGTCGATACTGCGCACCACGACCAGGCCCTCGCCCACAGCGGGAGCAGACAGGACCTCGCTGGAAGCCTGCACCTTCCAGGTCGGCTTGCCGGAAGCATCGAATGCCTGAACCTGGCCCTTTTCGCCCACCACGACCACCGTGCTGCCATCGGTGCCGACGCCCGCAGTCAGGGGCATGTCGGTACGCACGCGCCAGATGGTCTGGCCGTTCTCGGCATTGATGCGCACCACGGTGCCGTCAGCGGCTGCCGCGAACACACTGCCGGCGGCATAAGCCGGCGTGAAGGTGAAGTTACCAGCCTTGCCGACCGAAACCGACCAGGCCGTCTGCACGCGCAACTTTTGGGCAAACTCCACCAGCGGCGCCGGCGGATTGGGATCTTTCTTGCCGGAAAACCAGGCGCAACCTGAGAGCGTCACGACCGCCGCAGCGGCGGCCAGCTTCAACGCCAGCTTGCCGGCGGACTGGGATCGAGCAAAAGATGTTGCCTTGGCAGCAGTCGCTGTCACACTACGCATATTGTTTTCCTCTAAGCGATGGATGGATTCGCGGTGGGATTGCGGTTGATTCTTCGGCCGGAGACCCCGGCCGTAGCTGGCTGCGCGCAGCCCTGCATCAGCCGGGCGGGCGCATGCCTTATCTGGTTCAGGCCTTGGGCGCTTCGCCGCCGATGGCGTCCAGCTTGATCTGGATCAGCTGGCGGCTTGGGTCCTTGGCTTCGGTCTTTTCCAGCGCCAGCTTGTAAGCGGCACGAGCGTCGTCACGCTTGCCCTGGGCCAACAGCACATCGCCCTTGCGATCCGCGATGGCGCCGGCGAACTGCGCCGGGAAGTCCCCCGACAACACTTTCAGGGCATCGTCATAGGCCTTGGCATCCAGCATCACGCCTGCCAGGCGCACTGCTGCGATCGCCTTGTATTCAGGACCGCGGCCATGATCGACCACCCACTGCAATTGTTTCCTGGCGGCGTCCGTATCGTTGGCGTCGAAAGCCGACTTGGCAGCCACCAGCGCGCTCATTTCAGCATAGGCGGTACCGCTGAACTTATCCTGGATGTCGGCGGCGGTGCGTTGCACCTTGGCATTGTCCTTGTCCGCCAGCGACTTCTGCTGCTCTTCATACAGTACCGACGCTTGCCCCGCCTGCCGGGACTGGTAGGTATTCCAGCCGGTCCAGGCGGCGTAGGCCGCCAGCGCAACAATCACCAGCCAGGTGACCAGATTGCCGTACTTCGCCCACCATGCTTTGATGGAGTCGAGCTGTTCTTGTTCTTCGAGATCGTATGCCATGTAACTCTGCAAAAAGTCTTAACGATTAAGGATGGTAGTGCACGTGCTCGTGATCATGTCCATGATCGTGGCCATCGACGATCTGGTCGACGATGTAGTCAACCACCGCATCAAACGCCATGCTGCTCTGGTTGGCCCGGCCATCTTCGGCATTGCCCTCACGCATATGCTTGACGGTTGCCGTGCCGGATTTCACTTCATCTTCACCGATGATCACGGCGAAGGCGGCGCCGCTGCCGTCGGCGCGCTTCATCTGCGCCTTGAAACTGCCACCGCCGTTCGACGATGCGCAATGTAGCACAACATCGAGGCCGGCAGTCCGCAAACGCTCTGCCAATACGAAAGATTGCATCTGCGCATCGTCGCCTTGATGAACCAGGTAGACATCGCACTGGTTGGGCGCATATTGTTCGCCGCTGGCTTTCATCAGCTCCAGCAGACGCTCCACGCCCATGGCGAAACCACAGGCCGGCGTCGGCTTGCCGCCGAACATCTCGACCAGCGGGTCATAGCGGCCGCCGCCACAGACCGTGCCTTGCGAACCGAGCTGGTCGGTGACCCACTCGAACACGGTACGGTTGTAGTAATCCATGCCGCGCACCAGGCGCGGGTTGATGGTGAATGGAATATTGTTATGGCGCAGGATCTTCTGCACGCCTTCGAAGTGAGCCTTCGATTCTTCGCCCAGGTAATCCAATAACTGGGGCGCGCCATTGACCATTTCCTGCATGGTCGGATTCTTGGTATCCAGGATGCGCAGCGGATTGGAATGCAGGCGGCGCTGGGCGTCGGTATCCAGCAATTCCTTGTGCTGTTCGAAATAGGCGATCAGGTCGGCGCGGTGCTTGTTGCGCTCTTCCGCATCGCCGATGGAGTTCAGCTCAAGGCGAATGTCGGACAGGCCCAAGTCATCCCACAGGCGCTGGCACATCATGATCAGTTCGGCATCGATGTCCGGACCGGTAAAGCCGACCGCTTCCGCGCCAACCTGGTGGAACTGGCGATAACGGCCGCGCTGCGGGCGCTCGTGGCGGAACATGGGGCCGACGTACCACAGGCGCTTGGGGCCGTCGTAGGTCAGGTTGTGTTCCAGCGCGGCGCGCACCACGCCGGCGGTATTTTCCGGACGCAGGGTTAGGTTGTCGCCGTTCATGGAGTCGGTGAAGGAATACATTTCCTTCTCGACGATGTCGGTCACCTCGCCCAGGCCG
Organism: Herbaspirillum chlorophenolicum; assembly: GCF_001189955.1. Classification (GTDB taxonomy): domain Bacteria; phylum Pseudomonadota; class Gammaproteobacteria; order Burkholderiales; family Burkholderiaceae_D; genus Herbaspirillum; species Herbaspirillum chlorophenolicum. Next base: position 100,197 of record NZ_LFLT01000011.1, read on the forward strand.
CGCGCAAACAGTGCGGTCGGCTCGACGATGGGGGTGCGGATCTGCTGGAAGCCGTAGCTCTTGAGCACGGAATGCACGGTGTTCTCGAACAGCTCCCACAATGGTGCGTCGGCGGGCAGGATGTCATTCATCCCTTTCACGCCAACGATCTTCTCGACTTTCTTTTGCTCTGACATACCGATACCGGATAGTGTTGTCTTCAATTCAAATTGGATTGCCTGCCGCCGCTCGTGATGCACGGCGCATGGCAGGCGCAAGTGTACTGTATCGCCATGGCCGCGCTTCCCTTCCCGCGGCCGGATGGAACCGGGGTCAGGCCTGGCCCTTCTGGTCCGCCTGGCCGTAGCGGGTCTGGACATATTCCAGCACCACGCTTTGGAATTCTTCGGCAATGCGTTCGCCGCGCAGCGTCATCCGCTTCTCGCCATCGATAAAGACCGGCGCGGCCGGCGACTCGCCGGTGCCGGGCAGGCTGATGCCGATGTTGGCATGCTTGGATTCGCCGGGGCCGTTGACGATACAACCCATCACTGCCACGTTCATGCTCTCGACACCGGGATACTTGCCCTTCCACACCGGCATCTGGTCGCGCAGGTAGGTCTGGATCTTGTCGGCCAGATCCTGGAACACGGTCGATGTGGTCCGTCCGCAGCCGGGGCAAGCGATCACCATCGGAGTGAACTTGCGCAGCCCCATGGTCTGCAGGATTTCCTGGCCGACCACCACTTCCCTGGTGCGGTCGCCGCCCGGCTCGGGCGTGAGCGAAATACGGATGGTGTCGCCGATACCCTCCTGCAACAACACCGATAACGCCGCCGTGGAAGCCACGATCCCCTTGCTGCCCATACCCGCTTCCGTCAGGCCCAAATGCAACGGATAGTCGCAGCGGCGCGCCAGTTCGCGATACACCGCGATCAGGTCCTGCACACCGGACACCTTGCACGAGAGAATGATCTTGTCGCCCGCCAGCCCCAGCTCTTCGGCACGCTGGGCATTCTCAATGGCGGAAGTCACCAGCGCCTCGTACATCACCGCCTGCGCCGGCCAAGGCTCGGCGCGGCCGGCATTCTCGTCCATGATGCGCGCCAGCAACGCCTGATCCAGGCTGCCCCAGTTGACGCCGATGCGCACCGGCTTGTCGTACTTGCAAGCCACCTCGATCATCTGGGCGAACTGCGTGTCGCGCTTGGCGCCCTTGCCGACGTTACCGGGATTGATACGGTACTTGGACAAGGCCTTGGCGCACTCCGGATATTCAGTCAGCAGCGTATGACCGTTGTAATGGAAGTCCCCCACCAGCGGCACGTCCACGCCCATGCGGTCGAGCTGCTCGCGGATGGCCGGCACGGCGGCAGCGGCTTCCGGCGTATTGACAGTCAAACGCACCACTTCGGAGCCGGCACGCGCCAGGTCCTTGATCTGGATTGCGGTCCCGATGGCATCCGCGGTGTCGGTATTGGTCATCGACTGCACCATCACCGGCGCGCCGCCGCCGACGGCGATCTCTCGCGCGCCGTAGCTGATCAGCACACGGCGGCTCTGGCGGCGAGCCCAAGGCCCGGAAGCAATCGGGGAAGAAGACATGGCGTTAGTTCAGATTCAGACGCGCGACATTGCTGCCGTTCGTAGGTTTCAGGTCCAGCGGCTGGCCGCGCAGCGTGGCATCGACACCGGCGGCGTTGCCGATCACCAGCATTGCAGCATCCGATACGTCGAATGCCTCAGTGGTTCCCGCCTTGAGCAGGCGCGAAATCACCGTGGTCTTGTCCGTACGGCGAATTTCCACCCACGAATCCTCGCGGAAGGTCAGCCGCAACAAATCCTTGCTGTTGACGATATGCAGGCCGGAAGGCGCCGCCACGGCGGCTGCCTGCGCCGTCGATGCGACAGGCGACGGCTGGCCAGCTGCCGCTGCAGCCGACGCCCCCGATCCGGATGATGCACTTGCCGGCACCGATGCGGATGGCGTTGCCGGCACGACAGGAGCGGCCTTGGCCGGCTCGACAGGCGCTGCATTGGCCACCTTATCGGCGCTATCGCCGGACGCAGGCTCGATCGTTTCCACACGCGCATTGACCGGAGTGTCCGACGCTGGCGCATCCGAAGTATTTGCATCCGACGCCGGAGCTGCCTCCGGCGCGGCAGACGAGTCCGCCGCATGCACCTTGAGCCATGCCAATTGAGGCACATTGTCAGCGACATCGGTCCAACGCACGGCCGCCGCGCCCGCGGCTGCGGCAACCACCAGCGCACCGATGATCACCGCCACCGGCGAGGTGCCGCTACGGCTCCCCATCATTGCAGGCAAAGGCGCTTCGGAAAATGGAGTCGACAGCGAATACTGCGGCACGATGTGATCGCGCTGCGCCACCGGCGATTCCTTCGGCATGCCGGCAATCACCTCATTGCCATCCAGTCCCAACGCCTTGGCATAGCTGCGCACGAAACCACGGGCCACGGCAAGGCCGGGCAAGACCGAATAATTATCTTCCTCGATCGCCTGGATCTGGCGCGGCGCCAGCTTGACCAGACTCGCGACCTGTTCTACCGACCACCCCTTCTTCTGCCGCTGCGCAGCCAACACGGCACCCGGCAAGGGCAGCGCGGGAGCGGGCGAAGGCTGAACATCCTCTTGCGGCGAAGGCACTTCGTTCATTTGTTGATCACTCATCAAATGCTCCACATGGAAAAACTTTTTTTAAACCGGCCCATGCCGGATTCTTCTGGAGCGTCCCGGCGCAGTGCTTGCTGCGCCCCTCCCGGGAATTCGACAACTGCATCGCCCGCCGCATGAAGCACGCAACGGACGTAAAACCTTGAACAAAAAATACAAAAGGACGCGCGGCAACGGCGAAAAAGCGCGCCGCCGGCGTCCTTGCGGAGACAACGGCAAACAACATTCCCAGACGCGGCACTGGCACTATCGCGCCCCCAATGAAGACTCGCACGACACGGCTGACAGAAACATTCAGCAAACCTGCCGTCACTCGGTAATCTCCACGATACGGCCAAAATCCTTGCCGAACTTGCCCTGATACTCTGCCATCTTCTGCATGCGTTCCTGCACGCGGGTACGATCCTTGACCTCGCCTGCCAATTGTCCGCAGGCAGCATCGATATCGTCACCGCGCGTCTTGCGGATGGTGGTAACGATGCCCGCATCCATCAGGATCTGCGCGAATGCCTTGATGCGCGGATTGTGCGAACGTTTCAATCCCGACTCCGGGAAGGGATTGAAGGGAATCAAGTTGAATTTGCACGAAATGGCGGTATCGCCTTGCGTCACCAGCTCCACCAGTTCGCGGGCATTGGTGTCGCTGTCGTTGACGCCGTCCAGCATGCAATATTCGAACGTAATGAAATCGCGCGGAGCGAATTCGAGGTAACGCTGGCACGCCGCCATCAGCTCGCGCAGCGGATGCTTGCGGTTCAACGGGATCAGCCCATCGCGCAGCGCATCGTTGGAGGCGTGCAGGGAAACCGCCAGCGCCACCGGGCATTCCTGCGACAGCTTATCGATCATCGGCACCACGCCGGAAGTCGACAGCGTGACGCGACGGCGCGACAAGCCATAGGCATTGTCGTCCAGCATCAGGCGCAGTGCGGTGACGGTCGGCTCGAAATTGAGCAGGGGCTCGCCCATGCCCATCATCACCACGTTGGTGATCTGGCGCTCGCCCTTGGGGCCGCCTTCGATGCCTTTGGTCTTGCGCAGCTCGAATTCCGCCATCCACAGCTGGCCAATGATTTCGGCCACGCTGAGATTGCGGTTGAAGCCCTGCTTGCCGGTCGAGCAGAACCGGCAATTGACTGCGCAGCCCGCCTGCGTGGAAATGCATAGCGTGCCGCGATTTTCTTCGGGAATGAACACGGTTTCCACCGCATTGCCCTGGCCCACATCCACCAGCCACTTGCGGGTGCCGTCGGTGGAGGTATGGTCGCTGATGATGGCCGGCGCACGCACTTCGGCGCGGGTTCTCAGCTTGTCGCGCAACGATTTGGCCAGATCGGTCATCTGATCGAAATCAGCGACGCCGAACTGGTGTATCCATCGTTGCAGTTGCTTGGCGCGAAACGGCTTCTCACCCAACTCGCCGCAATAAGCGACGAGTTGCGCGGGATCCATATCCAGCAGATTGGTGAGAGCTGTAGTCATGATGCCTTCGGCTGGGACCTGAACGGAAAGGCGCGGCAAGGACCGCTGCGCCGGTTTCCGCCCAAATCCGGAAAACCGATTAAAAACAGAAACAGATTAACGCGAATAGACGTTCAGTGCTGGGAAGAAATAAGCGATTTCAACCTTGGCGGTTTCTTCAGCGTCCGAACCGTGCACGGCGTTGGCGTCGATGGAGTCGGCGAAATCGGCGCGGATGGTGCCCTTTTCTGCCTTCTTCGGATCAGTTGCGCCCATCAGGTCGCGGTTCTTCAGGATCGCGCCTTCGCCTTCCAGCACCTGGATCACGACCGGGCCGGACACCATGAAGTCCACCAGATCCTTGAAGAAAGGACGCTCGCGGTGCACAGCGTAGAAGCCTTCTGCTTCAGCGCGCGACAGTTGGGCCATGCGCGAAGCGATGATCTTCAGGCCGGCGTTTTCGAAACGGGTGTAGATCTGACCGATCACGTTCTTAGCCACTGCGTCCGGCTTGATAATCGACAGGGTGCGTTGAGTTGCCATGAGAAAAAACTCCAATAAAAATAATGGCTTAAAGCCAATAATTGATAATCCAATGAACCTTGTATTTTAGCATGAAACCATCAACTAACATGGCAATTCGAGGCCCGCAGACGGCCTTTACGCTTGATTTGGCAGATATCCGGCGCTGGCCTCGAACTTGAGCGGCCGGCAACGTGTCTTAAGCATGACTCGCCGTGCTATGCTGTCACTCGCATTTCAACGCAATTGGAGGACAAATGAATCAACATCTGGACACGACTTTCGGCCATTCGAACGTAGGCTTGGCCTCTCGCAACCGCGTGCTGCGCAATACCTATTGGCTGCTGGCGCTGTCGATGATCCCGACCGTGCTGGGCGCATGGCTGGGTGTGCAACTGCATTTCAGCCTGTTCACAGGCAGCCCGATGATCGGTTTCGTGCTGTTTTTGGCGATTGCCTTCGGCTTCTTCTATGCCATTGAAAAGACGAAGAATTCCGGCCTGGGCGTGGCCGTGCTGCTAGGCTTCACCTTCTTCATGGGCCTGATGCTGTCGCGCCTGATCGAATTTACGCTGGGCTTTTCCAACGGCGGCGCGCTGATCATGACGGCCTTCGGCGGCACTGCGATCATCTTCGGCGGCATGGCTACCATCGCCACCGTTTCCAAGCGCGACTTTTCCGGCATGGGCAAATTGCTGTTCGCCGGCGTGCTGGTGATCCTGGTAGCTTCGGTGGCCAATATCTTCCTGCACATGCCCGCGCTTCAACTGGCCATCTCGGTGATCGCCATCGCGATCTTCTCGGCCTACATCCTGTTTGATGTGCAGCGCGTGGTCAACGGCGGCGAGACCAATTACATCTCGGCCACGCTGGCGATTTACCTGGACGTCTACAACGTCTTCGTAAACCTGCTGTCGATCCTGGGCATCCTGGGCGGCAACCGCAACTAAGGTTATTCTTTCAGCAATAAAAAAGTCGGCGCAAGCCGGCTTTTTTATTGCCTCATCATCAACATTTACTGCGGCAGATCGAATACTGCAATCGACTCGACGTGGGCCGTATGCGGGAACATGTTGACCACCCCCGCGTACTTCAAGGTATAGCCACCCTGATGAACCAGTGCACTGGCATCGCGCGCCAGCGTCGCGGGATTGCAGGAAACGTAGACAATGCGCTTGGGCTTGAGATGCTGCTGCTCGGACGGCAACTCGACCAGCGCACGGCATACTTCGAGCGCGCCTTCACGCGGCGGGTCGATCAGCATGCGGTCGAACTTGCCCAGCGCCACAAAATCTTCCGGCTTGGCTTCGAACAGGTTGCGGCAATAGAAACTCGTCTTGTCCGATACCCCGTTGACCCTGGCATTGTCCAGCGCACGCTCCGTCAACGCGGTACTGCCTTCGATACCCACCACTTCGCGCGCCTGGGTAGCGATCGGCAACGTGAAATTCCCCAGGCCGCAAAACAGGTCCGCCACACGGTCTTCCGGCTGCACATCCAACAAACGCAATGCCCGTGCCACCAGGACACGGTTGATCTGGTGATTGACCTGGGTGAAATCGGTCGGCCTGAACGGCATGCGGATGCCGAATTCCGGCAGCGTGTACTGCAGCCTCGACTGCGCCGGATAATAAGGCGCCGCCGTATCCGGCCCCTTGGTCTGGAACCACAATTCGATATTGTGCAGGTCGGCAAACGCCTTCAGGCTGGCTTCATCGCCCGCGCTCGGCGTTTCCATGATGCGTAGCACCAGCACCGTGACCTTGGCGCCGCCATCCCCCTCACCCACAGCCAGTTCGATTTGCGGCAAGCGGTCACGGATCGACAGGCCCGCGATCAGTTCGCGCAACGGCACCAGCAGCGCCGAGACATTGGGAGGCAATATCTCGCAAGTCTTCATGTCGGCAATGAAGGCCGAACTCTTTTCATGGAAACCCACCAGCACGCCGCCCTTCTTGGCTACGTGGCGCACCGAAATGCGGGCGCGGTAACGATAACCCCAGGTCGGCCCGTAGATCGGGCGCAGCATGGTTTCGGCCTTGGTCTTGCCAAGATGCCAAAGGTTGTCCTCCAGCACGCGCTGCTTCATCGCCACTTGCGCAGACGGCTCCAGGTGCTGCATGGCGCAGCCGCCGCAAGTGCCAAAATAATCGCAGCGCGGCTTTACCCGCAGCGAGGATTCGCTGTGCAGCGCCGTCATGGTGGCGGCTTCCCACTTGGGCTTTCTGCGGAACGATTTGAAGCTGACCCGCTCGCCAGGCAAGGCGCCCTCGACGAAGATCACTTTGCCTTGGGTGCCGTCCTCGTTTTGAAGATGGCCGACGCCGCGCCCGTCCATATCGAGCGACTTGATTTCAATGATGATGTCTTGTTGCATGAAGGAAACCGCAGGGTGGAACGAATGTCCGCTGCCAAAGAACAAAAGCGGTATTGTCCGCGATCCGGCTGCAGGAGGGAAGCGCGATGCGCACCCGGCGCAACGCGCACAGCCAAATCATGGAAAGAACCGGGGATGCTGCGCCACAAGCGGGCGCATAAATTTGCCGGGAATGCGATTCAGAACAAGGCGTCGCGGCTGACCCCGCGTGATGCCAGCAGCCGTTTCAGCTTGACCAGCGCCTCTTGTTGCACCTGGCGCACTCGTTCACGAGTGATGCCCATTTCGCCCGCAAGCTGCTCCAACGTGGAAGGATCGTCGTTATCCAGGCCAAAGCGGCGCGCCACGATCACACGTTGCTTTTCCGACAGGCTCTTGAGCCATTCCCTGATCAGGATCGCCATTTCATGGCTTTCGGCGCGGGTGTCGGGATGCTCTTCCACGGCACTCGGCAGCAGATCCATCAGGCTGGCTTGCGGATCGTTGTCCAGCGGCGTATCCAGCGATGCCGCATGCTCGGACAAGGCCAGCACATCCTGCACTTCTTCCACCGGCCGCTCGACCAGGTGGGCGATATCTTCCGCGCTGGCATCGCGCCCGTTGCGCTGCTGGGCCTCGAGGTGATACTTGGCGCGCAGGATCTGGTTCAATTCACGCACCATATGCACCGGCAGACGCACGGTCCGCGCCTGGTTCATGATGGCGCGTTCGATGCTCTGGCGTATCCACCAGGTCGCATAGGTCGAAAAACGGAAACCGCGCTCGGGCTCGAACTTGTCGATGGCGCGCATGAGGCCAAGATTGCCTTCCTCGATCAGGTCCAGCAAGGCCACGCCGCGGTTGATGTAATGCTTGGCGATGGACACCACCAGCCGCAGGTTGTGCTCGATCATCTTCTGCCGCGCGATGAACTCGCCCTGCTTGGCCAATGTGGCGTAGTGCAGCTCCTCGGCCGCCGTCAGCAACGGCTTGGCGCCGATCTTGTTGAGGTAGTGCTGGGTGGTGTCGGTGGAAAGCTCGGCGGCGAGCACTTTCTTCAGCTCGTCCACGCCCTCGGCCACCACGGGCTCCTGCTGCTCCACTGCGGCAGCAGGATCGCCATCGATCACTTCCGGTTCATCGACTTCCTCGATGGGATCGTCGATGTCCTCACTGGGAGGATCTTGGTCTGGCAAGTGATCGCGGCGATTGCTTGTCATACGCTAACGTGGCGGTAAGTATTTGGAAGGATCGACAGGTTTACCCTGTTGACGAATTTCAAAGTGCAGTTTCACGCTGTCGCTGTCGGAATTGCCCATCTCGGCAATCCGCTGCCCCTTGGTGACGCTTTGTCCTTCCTTGACCAGGATGGTCTTGTTGTGTGCATAAGCCGACAACAAATTGTTCGTATGCTTGATGATCACCAGGTTGCCGTAGCCACGGATGCCGCTGCCGGCATACATGACCTTGCCCGCGCCGGCAGCCAGCACCGGCTGGCCGGACTTGCCTGCGATGTCCAGGCCCTTCTTGCCGCCGTCGAAAGTACCGACGACCTTGCCATCGGCCGGCCACATCCAGGACACCCCTTCGTCATCGGTCGCCACAGCCGCCGGTTTCTCCGCAGGGTGTGCTGGCTCCGCCTTGGCCGGCGCCGCAGGTGCGGCAGCAGCAGCTGCTGCTACCGGCGCACTTGCCGAGTCCGGCTTTTCCAGTTCAGCCAATGCGCTTTCAGAATAGGCCCGCTTGTCGCCGCGCGGGCCGGTCTTATTCGAAGCGGCAGATGCTGCCGCTGCCGGCGCCGCCGCACCGGGCGCGCCCAACGGCTTGACTTCGATGCCCGAGGCCGGCACCGGCGCCACAGCCGTCGTCTGGGCCTGGCCACCCGCACCATCAGGTGGCGCCACGCGCAACACCTGGTCGACCTTGATGTCGTTCGGGTTAGTCAGATTGTTCCAGGTAACGATGTCGCGATAGCTTTGGCCGGATTCAAGCGCGATACGATAAAGGGTATCGCCCTTCTTCACCGTGTAATAGCCGCGCCCGGCCGGCACCGCTGCCGCAGGGGCTGCTGCCGACGCAACTTCAGCCGGTTTGCTGGTGCGCTCGACGACCGGCGCCTGCTGATTGGGTGTCGAGCTGCAAGCAGCCAAAATCCCTACGACACTCCCCAACACAGCCAAACGAATTTTCTTCATGCTCTTACATTAAATTTTGTACAACGCTAGTTGACCCGCAGCCAGCGTGAGAAGTTCATCCAGGGAAACATAAGCCGCAACCGCATACTTGCCGGCTGCATTGTCACTTCACCATCATTGCCCGATTGCAGCATGCCTGTTTCGGCAATCCGTTGCCGATCTTGATACCGGCGCCAATCCATCCTATAACGAGCCAATAAGACACCGATACACCGGTTCGGATTTATACCGTTCCCGGTCGCAGCGGCACGAAATGGCATTGCTCCATGGTCGTGCGGCGCCATTCGTACTGGCCTGTCCGCTCAATCAGTTCCAGCACCTGCTGGCGTCCGCCTACGGGCGCCACCAGCCGGCCGCCCACTGCCAGTTGCTCCAGCAAAGCTTGCGGTACCTCAAGGCCCGCAGCAGCCAGAATGATGCCGTCGAACGGCGCAACTTGGGGCAAGCCAAGCATACCATCTCCGTAATGCAAGCGGATATTTGCCACCCTCAACGGCCGCAGATTGTTCTTGGCCAGTTCATGCAACGGTTTGATGCGTTCGATCGAATACACCTCTCCCGCCACCCGCGATAACACTGCAGCCTGGTAGCCGCAGCCGGTGCCGATTTCCAGCACGCGGTCCAGCCGGCCTCCCTTATTGTTCTGGCGCATGATTTCTATCATGCGCGCCACGATGTAAGGCTGGGAAATGGTCTGATGGTGCCCAATCGGCAAAGAGGCGTCGATATATGCCTGGCTGGCCAGCCCCGGCTCGACAAACATATGGCGCGGCACCGCCTCCAGTGCAGCCAGTACCTTGGCGTCGGCCACGCCTTGCTTGGCCACACGCGCTACCATCGCACGGCGCACCGCTTCCGATGCCAGCGGCGACGCATGGCTGGAATTGTTGGTCTGGGTGACCGTCATCACATTCCTGACTGCGGTCCTTGGCGCCGGAGCGGCGCTCAGCAGCGGTTGTGCCGCCGTCTGTGGCCGGGACGTTACCGGCAGCGGCGCCGGCTGTGAACGCAACGCCTGGGACAAGCCTTGCTGCACCGGATTGAGCGGTTTGGGCGCAGAGCGTTCGGCCCGCTGCGAAGACAGCGCCGCATTCTTGGCGGCCGTCTGCGTCGTAGCTTGCGCACGCGCGCCATTGGCCGCCGTCTTGGCGGAAGCAGCGCCGTTCTTTTTCTTGTCGACCACCGAGGACAGGCTCAGCGGAAAGCGGCTCTGCTTGTCGCTCATGCAAGCGCTTTCTTCAGGTTATCCAGTTGGGCGTTGTGGGTCAGGTCGATCTGCAACGGCGTAATCGATACATAACCATTCGAAGTCGCATGGAAATCGGTGCCCTCACCTGCATCCTTGGCCGCCCCCGCCGGGCCGATCCAATACAGGTCGCGTCCATGCGGATCGGTCAGCTTGTGCACCGGTTCGGACGTATGGCGCTTGCCTAGGCGCGTTGCGACACAGCCTTTCAATTCTTCGTAGGGAAGATTGGGGATATTCACGTTAAGCAAGTAAGGCTTGGGCAACGAGTCGAACTGGCGCTCGACCACTTCACGCGCAATACGCGCCGCCGCTTTCAGTTCGGCCCATCCCTTGTGCAATTGCGAAAAGGCAATCGAAGGAATGCCGAACAGGAAACCTTCGGTCGCTGCGGCGACCGTACCCGAGTACAGCGTATCGTCGCCCATGTTCTGGCCCTGGTTGATGCCGGAGACGATCAGGTCGGGCCGTTCCTTGAGCAACCCGGTCAATGCCACATGGACGCAATCGGAAGGCGTGCCGTTCAGGTAATAAAAACCGTTGGCGGCTTGTTCCACCCAGAGCGGGCGATCCAAGGTGAGCGAATTGGAACTGCCGGAACGGTTGCTGTCGGGCGCGACGACAGTGATGTCGGCGATGGGCGCAAGCACTTCAGCCAAGGCGTTGATGCCTGGCGCGAGGTAGCCATCGTCGTTGCTGATCAGGATTTTCATTGGCTGCATTTTAACCGAAGCCTGGGGGCAAAAATCTGCGATACGGCAGACAAAATCGTGCCGATAGGCTCAAGCCAGATCGGGCTCGGGCTGTGACGCAACGACGTCCTCCCCAGCGCGCGAAGCGGCCTGCTGGCGGAAGAATTCCTGCACCACAGCGGCGTCACGGGTGCGCTTGAACGGTGGCAAACTCTGCCAGATGCGGCGGCCGTAGTTTTTGGTAATGATGCGGGGATCGCAGATCATCAGCACGCCGCGGTCGCCTTCATCGCGGATCAAGCGCCCTGCACCCTGCTTGAGGTTGATGATGGCCGCCGGCAACTGGTGGTGCACGAAACCGTTCAGCCCCTGCTTTTCCATTTCGCTGATGCGGGCAGCCAGCACCGGGTCGTCCGGCGGCGAAAACGGCAGCTTGTCGATGATCACCAGCGACAGCGCATCCCCGCGCACGTCCACCCCTTCCCAGAAACTCTGGCTGCCAATCAATACGCCATTACCGGCTGCCCGGAAACGATCCAGCAATTCGGTACGCCCGGCCTCGCCCTGCACGAACAGCGGATAAGGCAGCTTGCGTTCCTCGAACTCGGCCCGCAAGCGCTCGGCGGCGCGGTTGACCGCGCGCAACGTGGTGCACAGGAAGAAACAGCGGCCACCGGCTGCCTCGATGACGGGCAAAGCGGCGTCGATGACGGCGTCGGTGTACTCGAAAGAATTGGGCTGCGGCAAGTTCTGCGGCACATACAAAATGCCCTGCTGCTCGTAGTTGAATGGGCTGGGCCAGGACTGGGCCGGCTCATTCCACAAGCCCATCTGGGCAGCATAGTGGTTGAAGTCGCGCTTCACCGCCAGCGTGGCCGAGGTGAAAATCCATGAGCGTGGCGTGCTTTCGCGCTGCTTGTTGAAGATGGGAGCGATCGACAGCGGCGTGCGATGCAATTGCAGCGAGGACGAATACGCCTCCACCCACAGCACATAGAACGGCTTCTCCTCGGGCGTCTCCGCCCCCTCGCCTTGCTTGTCTGCCGCAGGCTTGTCCGGCGCCGCTTCCGGCAAGGCGTTCCAGCTTTCCAGCTGGCGCAGGATGTCGTTGGCGCGGTCGCGGCATTGCTGGATGGTTTCGGCGCGTTCGGCCTGCTTTTCCAGCACGGCGATCATGTCATCCATGCAGCTCTTGAGCGTATCCAGCGCGGGGAAAAACGCGCTGGATGCGGCGATCTGATTCAGTGCCAGGCGTACCGAATCTTCCGGGAAAGCCAACCGCAAGTCGCGCGCGGCACGCTCCACCGGCGCCACCAGGCGCGCCCAGTCGGCGCCGTCCCGCGCATGCGACAAACCTTCCGCCAGCACATCGCGGCACAGTTCCAGCACCTGCGAAGTCGACACGGTTTCACCGAAAAACAGCGTCGCCGTTTCAGGCAACTGGTGCGCCTCGTCGAAAATCACCGTATTGGCAGCCGGCAGCAACTCGGCAATGCCGGTGTCCTTCAAGGCGACGTCGGCAAAGAACAAATGGTGGTTGACCACCACTACATCGGCCTGCTGGGCTTCCTTGCGCGCCTTCATCACGAAACAATCCTGGTAGTACTGGCATTCGGAGCCGAAGCAGGTATCGCGGGTGGAGGTGACCAGATTCCAGACCGATGCCGTTTCGGGCACCTTGGTCAGTTCGGCCTTGTCGCCTGAAGACGTGGTTTTCATGAAGCGCGAGATTTCGCGCAGATAGCCGACGTCCTCGCGCGAGGTCAGGCGGCCGTTTTGCAGCGTGCGTTCAAGGTGAAAATGGCAGACGTAATTGGAACGCCCCTTCAGGAGCGCGACCGAAACCGGCGCCTGCAAGGCTTTGCGCACGGTCGGGATGTCGCGCGTGTAAAGCTGGTCCTGCAGCGTCTTGGTGCCGGTGGATACGATCACCTTGCCGCCCCACAGCAATGCCGGAACCAGGTAGGCGAATGTCTTGCCGGTGCCGGTGCCGGCCTCTGCAATCAAGGTCCCCCGGTTGACAATGGCCGAAGCGATCGCCTTGGCCATTTCCGTTTGCGAATGGCGCGGCCGGTAGCTGCCGACGGCGCCGCCCAACGCCCCTCCGGCGCCGAACAGCTCTTCGATCTCGGCATCATGGATACCTGGTGTTTCCGATACGTCGGTATCTTCTGGAGCACTCACTGCAGCAAACCTGTAGGGATAAGAAAACGGAATGGCGGATTGACCGGCCTATGGATGCCAAACAAGGCGAACCGCTATTCTACGCGGAGTCGGCACAGCAAGCCGTATCGGCAAGCGAGCCTGATGGCCGGCTGGAAATATATTGGAGCCGGAGGCCCCGCTGAAAACAACGGGATTACGCCGGAATATCGGGAACCAGCTGCATCTTCAGCAGGGAAATATGGTCTTTCAGCTGCAGCTTGCGCTTCTTCAGGCGGCGCAACTGGAGATCTTCCGAACGCGGATCGCGCATGAGCAAGTCGATCACACTGTCGAGGTCACGGTGTTCGACTTCGAGTTCGATGATACGGCGCTGGATGTCTTCGCGATGCGTGCTGGTCATAGTGGATGGCTGAATGCGTATCTGGCTTCAGGCCGGAAGCTGCGGCCAACACGTTACAACGCGCGGCTCAAGCTGACTTCCGGGGAAATGACTGCTAGTGTAATCCAGCCCTGCCGCGCCAACAATCGCCCCTGGCAGGTGGTGACTGGCGCTCAACAGTGAGCAGCCCGGTCATTACTTGGCAGCCGGTGGCGTATCGGATTGCGCCTCGCGCTTTTTGCGCTCAGCACGTTCGCGCTCATTCTCGGCCTTCTTGCGCTGCACATCCAGACGGTGGGCCTCCGCATCCTTGATGCGCTGCTCGCGGGCGGCCGCATTGGCGGCGCGTTCAGGCGCGCGGGCGGCTTCTTCATCCTGTTGCTGCCGCATCTTGGCCTCATGCTCCTGAATACGGTAGTCCGGCGACTGGCCCTGGTTCTGGTCAATGCGCTGTTGCACTTGCTGGCGCTTGGCGTCGCTATCCTGCACCTTGCGCGCAGAATCCGCTTCTTTCTGCTTCTGTTCCTGCAGGCGGCGCGCGGCGTCTTCCTGGTCCTTCTTGTGCTGCTCGGCCAGCGCCTGGTCGCGCTCGTCCACATTCGCCTGCCGCTGGTAGGTGTTGGCCTCGATCTCTACCTTCTTGATATTGCTTTCAGCTACCCGCTTGCGCTCCTTGGCCTCTTCCAGGCAGGACGCCACCAGGAATTTCTTATAGCAGGCACGCTGATCGATGATATAGCGCACGCCAACCGCATCCCGGTCCTGTGCAGCCTCGTCCAGCGCCTTTTGCGCGGCTTCGCCGGATTTGATCGAACCGGCCGGATAGCGCTGGTCAATCGGCGCGCGCGCCTCCAACGCTTCAAATGTCGACTTGGACATGGATACCTGGCCCGCAGCAGGCGCCGGGTGCTCTGTGGGCGCCGCAGTCTGGGCCGAACTCCATCCCGCAGCCAGCATCAGCGCCAGGCCGCAAAGAAAACGGGAAGCGCCATTGGCATCAGCGAAGAAACCTTGCATGTAATTCTTGTCCATCTTGGTGTTGATCATGACAACCGGTCGGCCAAAATGCGGCGATCCGCCTCCAAATATTCCTTCGACTGCATCTCAATGATACGTGAAACGGTACGGTGGAACTCGTTGGACAGGGTGCCGACGGTGTAAAGTTCATCCGGCTCCACTGCGGCCGACATGATCAGCTTGACCTTGTGGTCGTAGAACACGTCGATCAGCCAGGTGAAGCGGCGCGCCTCGGACGACATTGCCGCCGACATGCGCGGAATGTCCGACAAGAATACCGTCTGGAACTGGCCGGCCAGTTCCAGGTAGTCGTTCTGCGAGCGCGGGCCGCCGCACAAGGTCGCAAAGTCGAACCAGATGGCGCTGCCGGCGCGGCGCAGCGCACGGATTTCGCGCGCCTCGATATGCACGCGCGGGTCTTCGTCGGCGGTCTCGGCCACGGCGGCGAAAGCTGCGCGCAGTTCCTCATTGGTCTGCGCGTTGAGCGGCGTGTGATAGATCTTGACCTGCTCCATCACGCGCTTGCGGTAATCGATGCCGGCGTCGATATTCATCACATCCAGCTTTTCCTTCAGCAGCGCGATCGTCGGCAACATGCGGTCGCGGTGCAAGCCATCCGGATACAGCGTGCTCGGCTCGTAGTTCGAGGTCATGACAAAAGACACGCCCAGGTCGAACAGGCCCTTCAGCAGGTTGTAGAGAATCATCGCATCAGCGATATCGGAGACGTGGAATTCGTCGAAGCAGATCAGCCGGTATTTCCTGGCGATGCGCTTGGCCACCTCGTCCAGCGGATTGGCGATGCCTTTGAGCTCATCCAGCTGGCGATGCACGTCGCGCATGAATTCGTGGAAGTGGACGCGCGTCTTGCGCACCACCGGCACCACCGAATAGAAACTATCCATCAGGAACGACTTGCCGCGCCCCACCCCACCCCACATATAGACGCCACGCGGCACGCTAGGGCGGCTGATCAACCGCTTGAAGGTACTGGCGCGCTGTGCTTTGTATTCGACCCACTCCTCGTAGGCGCGCTGCAACCGGTCGATCGCACGCAATTGCGCCTCGTCGGATTGATAGCCGCGCTCGCCCAGCGAGTGCTCGTAAAATTGGCGGACATCCATGGTGCGGTTCTTTATTCCCCGTAAGTTCCGGCAACGCAGCCTCTCGGCGCATCACCTCGACTATCTGCGCCGGCCCTGTGCCGGACGCCATTTTTCAAATTCTGTAAAGCAAAATGGGCGAGCCAAGCTCGCCCATCACGATGCATCGTCAATGCTCAATACGCGGCTTGCATGACAAGCATGGGCGACGCGTATTGTCGCATTAATCCGCTCATCAGAAGTTCAACGCACGCTTGTCGACCGCCAGCGCCGCTTCCTTGGTCGCTTCGGACAACGACGGGTGAGCATGGCAGATGCGGGCGATGTCTTCTGCGGAGGCACGGAATTCCATGGCAACCACGGCTTCCGCAATCAGCTCGGAAGCCATCGGGCCGACGATGTGCACGCCCAGGATTTCATCGGTCTTGGCATCGGCCAGGAACTTGACCATGCCCGAGGTATCGCCCAGCGCACGTGCGCGGCCGTTGGCCAGGAACGGGAACGTACCGGCCTTGTATTGCACGCCTTCGGCCTTCAGTTGCTGCTCGGTCTTGCCGACCCAGGCGATTTCCGGCGAGGTGTAGATGACCCAGGGAATGGTGTTGAAGTTGACATGGCCGTGCTGGCCGGCGATACGCTCGGCAACCGCGACGCCTTCTTCTTCCGCCTTGTGCGCCAGCATCGGGCCGCGCACGACGTCGCCCACTGCCCACACGTTAGGCAGGTTGGTCTTGCAGTCGCCGTCGACGGCAATGAAGCCGCGCTCATCCAGCTTCAAGCCAATGCCTTCGGCGTTCAGGCCGATGGTGTTCGGGGTGCGGCCGATGGAGACGATCAGCTTGTCGAATTCGCCCTTTTGCGCATCGCCCTTGCTGTCGGTGTACTCGACGGTGACGCCCTTCTTGCCGGCCTTGATCTCACCGATCTTCACACCCAGGCTCACATTCAAGCCCTGCTTGGCCAGCAGCTTCTGCGCTTCCTTGGCGATCTGCTCATCCACTGCGCCCAGGAATGCCGGCAGCGCTTCCAGCACGGTCACTTCCGCGCCCAGGCGACGCCATACCGAACCCATTTCCAGGCCGATCACGCCGGCGCCGATCACGCCCAGCTTCTTCGGCACTTCAGTGATAGCCAGCGCGCCGGTATTGGACAGGATCAGTTGCTCGTCGAACGGCACGCCCGGCAGTGCGCGGGCGTTGGAACCGGTAGCGACGATCACGTGCTTGGCAGTAATGGTTTCTTCAGCCGCGCCCGCCACCTTGATGTCGTAGCCGTTGGCATCGCCCTTGACGAAAGAGCCGCGGCCGTGGAAGAAGGTGACCTTGTTCTTCTTGAACAGGTACAGGATGCCGTCGTTGTTCTGCTTGACCACGGTGTTCTTGCGGCCCAGCATCTTGTCCAGGTTCAGGCCCAGCCCCTTGACTTCGATGCCATGCTCGGCGAAACCGTGGCTGGCATGCTCATAGTGCTCGGACGATTGCAGCAGCGCCTTGGACGGGATGCAACCGACGTTGGTGCAGGTGCCGCCCGGAGCGGGGCCGCCCTTTTCGTTCTTCCACTCGTCGATACACGCGGTGTTGAAGCCCAGTTGCGCTGCGCGGATGGCGGCGATGTAACCGCCGGGGCCGCCGCCGATGACGACTACGTCGAAATTCTTGCTCATGTGTTTTTCCTGATTCGTTTGATTGCGCGCCGCAAAGGCTGCAATGAGAAAGGCGCGAACAGCGAGAAACCGATCCGGTATTCCTGCTGTTCGCGCCCCTTTCCTTACCTATTTCCGATTACAGATCCAACAGCAGGCGGGCCGGATCTTCCAGCGCTTCCTTGATCGCCACCAGCGACAGGACGGCTTCGCGGCCGTCGATGATGCGGTGGTCATAGGACAGCGCGAAGTAGTTCATCGGACGCACCACGACCTGGCCGTTTTCGACAACAGCGCGGTCCTTGGTAGCGTGGATGCCCAGGATCGCCGATTGCGGCGGGTTGATGATCGGGGTCGACAGCATGGAACCGAAGGTGCCGCCGTTGGACACGGTGAAGGTGCCGCCCGACAGTTCTTCGATCGACAGCTTGCCGTCCTTGGCCTTCTGGCCGAATTCACCGATCTTCTTCTCGATGTCGGCGATGGACATCTGGTCTGCATCGCGCAGAACCGGAACCACCAGGCCGCGCGGCGAACCGACGGCCACGCCGATGTCGAAGTAGCCGTGGTAGACGATGTCGTTGCCGTCAACCGAAGCGTTGACGATCGGGTACTTCTTCAGCGCGTGCACAACCGCTTTGACGAAGAAGGACATGAAGCCCAGCTTGACGCCGTGTTCCTTCTCGAACTTGTCCTTGTACTTGTTGCGCAGGTCGATGACCGGCTGCATGTTGATTTCGTTGAAGGTGGTCAGGATGGCGTTGGTCGCTTGCGATTGCAGCAGGCGCTCTGCCACGCGTGCGCGCAGGCGGCTCATCGGAACGCGCTGTTCCGGACGGCTTTCCAGGCCAGCCTTGCTCGGTGCGGCCACCGGCGCCAGTGCCGGCTTGGCGGCAGCGGCAGGCGCGGCCGACGGTGCGGAGAGTGCGCCCAGCACGTCGCCCTTGGTCACGCGGCCATCCTTGCCGGTACCGGTGACTTGCGCGGTCGACAGGTTGTTGTCGGCCAGCAGCTTGGCTGCGGCCGGCATGGCGACGTTGCCCTTGTTGGCTTGCTCAGGAGCGGCGGCGGCAGGCGCTGCGGCTTGCGGTGCCGGGGCGGCAGCAGGCGCTGTTTGCGCCGATGCTTCTGTATCGAGGATGGCGATGACTTCGCCGGCGACGACGGTGGCGCCGTCAGCCTTGATGATCTGGGTGATGACACCAGCGCCCGGCGCAGGCAGTTCCAGCACGACCTTGTCGGTCTCGATGTCGATCAGGTTTTCGTCGCGTGCTACTTGTTCGCCCACTTTCTTGTGCCACTGCAGCAGGGTCGCTTCAGCAACGGATTCTGATAATTGCGGGACTTTTACTTCGATTTGAGCCATTTAATTCTCCGATTCGGGTAATTCGTTTCAATGAAACACAGACGCGCTACCCCTTGCAGTGATTGCGCGCCTGGTTTGCAACAATGATTATTTGGTCAGGACAAAGCCCTTGAGCTTCGAGAATGCAGTCTCGATCAACGCCTTCTGCTGCGCATAGTGCTTGTCGTAGTAACCCACGGCAGGCGATGCGCTGGCCGGACGGCCTGCATAAGCCAGCTTTTGACCTTCGGACAGGTTCTCGAAGATGTTGTGCTGGATTTGCAGCCATGCGCCCTGGTTCTGCGGCTCATCCTGCGTCCACACCAGTTCGTTGAAGTTCGGGAACTGCTTGAGGGCAGCTGCGAACGCCTTGTGCGGGAACGGATACAACTGCTCGACGCGGATGATGGCGGTATCAGTCTGGCCGCGTTCCTTGCGAGCGTTGACCAGGTCGTAGTACACCTTGCCCGAGCAGGCGACGATACGCTTGACCTTCTTGGCGTCGATGGACTCGTCGACTTCCGGAATCACGGTCTGGAACGAACCCTTGGACAGGTCGGACAGGGGCGAACCCGCATCCTTGTTACGCAGCAGCGACTTCGGCGTCATGATGATCAGCGGCTTGCGGAACAGGCGGATCATCTGGCGACGCAGCAGGTGGAAGATCTGCGCGGCAGTGGTGGGCTGCACCACTTGCATGTTGTTGTCCGCGCACAGCTGCAGGTAACGTTCCAGGCGCGCCGAGGAGTGCTCGGGGCCCTGGCCTTCGTAGCCGTGCGGCAGCATTTGCACCAGACCCGAGGCGCGGCCCCACTTCACTTCGCCGGAGCTGATGAACTGGTCCATCACGACCTGGGCGCCGTTGGCGAAGTCGCCGAACTGCGCTTCCCAGATGGTCAGGGTGTTCGGCTCGGCCGTCGAGTAGCCATATTCGAAGCCCAGCACCGCTTCTTCCGACAGCACGGAGTCGATGACGGTGAAGGTCGACTGGTTCTCGGCGACGTTTTGCAGCGGCACATAGGTGCCGGCATCCCAACGCTCACGGTTCTGGTCGTGCAGCACGGCGTGGCGGTGCACGAAGGTGCCGCGGCCGGCATCCTGGCCGGTCAGACGGATGGCATAGCCGGACGACACCAGCGACGCGTAGGCCAGGTGTTCGCCCATGCCCCAGTCCAGGTTCATTTCGCCGCGGGCCATGGTGGCACGGTCGTTGATGACCTTCTCGACCAGCGAGTGCGCCTTGAAGCCTTCAGGGATCGTGGTGATCTTGGCGCCCAGACGCTTCAGTTCAGCCAGCGGCACGGCGGTTTCGGCCGCGTCGGTCCACTTGCGGTTCAGGAACGGCAGCCAGTCGACTGCATACTTGCTCTTGAAGTTGGTCAGCACCGGGTCGATGGTGTGCTTGCCGGCATCCATTGCAGCACGGAAGGCCTTGACCAGCTCTTCGCCGCCGTCGGCTGCGATGGTGCCCTGGGCTGCCAGCTTGTCGGCGTACAGCTTGCGGGTGCCCGGATGCTGGGCGATCTTCTTGTACATCAGCGGCTGGGTCAGCGCCGGGGTGTCCTGCTCGTTGTGGCCCAGTTTGCGGAAGCAGATGATGTCGACGACGATGTCCTTCTTGAACTTCATGCGGTAGTCGACAGCGATCTGGGTCGCGAACACGACCGCTTCCGGATCGTCGCCGTTGACGTGCAGCACCGGCGCCTCGATCATCTTGACCACGTCCGAGCAGTACAGCGTCGAACGGGAGTCGCGCGGGTCGGAGGTGGTGAAGCCGATCTGGTTGTTGATCACGATGTGCACGGTACCGCCGGTACCGTAGCCGCGGGTCTGCGCCAGGTTCAGTGTTTCCATCACGACACCCTGGCCGGCAAATGCGGCGTCGCCGTGGACCAGGATCGGCAGCACTTGCGAGCCGTCCTTGTCGCCGCGGCGATCCATACGCGCCTTGACCGAACCTTCAACCACGGGGTTGACGATTTCCAGGTGCGACGGGTTGAACGCCAGCGACAGGTGGACCGGGCCGCCTGGGGTGGAGACGTCGGACGAGAAGCCCTGGTGGTACTTGACGTCGCCGGCCGGCAGGTCGTCGGCGTGATGGCCTTCGAATTCGGAGAACAGTTCCTGCGGGGTCTTGCCCAGGATGTTGACCAACACGTTCAGGCGGCCGCGGTGGGCCATGCCGATCACGATTTCCTGCACGCCGTTTTCGCCGGCGCGCTGGATGGTTTCATCCAGGGATGCGATGAAGCTTTCGCCGCCTTCCAGCGAGAAGCGCTTCTGGCCGACGTACTTGGTGTGGAGGTAGCGTTCCAGGCCTTCGGCCGCGGTCAGGCGCTCCAGGATGTGCTTTTTCTTGTCAGCCGAAAAGCTGGGGGCGGCACGGGCCGGCTCCAGGCGCTCTTCCAGCCAGCGCACTTCGGCCATGTCCGAAATGTAGGTGAACTCGGCGCCGATGGAGCGCGTGTAGGTATCGCGCAGCATCTGCAGCAGGTCGCGCAGCGATGCGGTCTCCGGGCCGAAATAGGTGTTGTTGATGTTGAACACGATGTCCATGTCGGCATCGGTGAAGCCGTAGAAGGACGGATCGAGTTCAGGGATATTGGGGCGTTCCTGGCGTTGCAGCGGATCCAGGTTGGCGAAGCGGGAACCGAGGTCACGGTAGCCGGCGATCAGCTGGGTGGCAGCGACGCGCTTGCGGCCCATGTCGGAATCGGCGGAAGCGATGACGGTGCGGATCGGGCCTTGCTTGGCGCGCTCGGCGAACGAAGCGATAACGGGTGCGTGGGCAACGTCGGGACGGCTCGAGCCATCAGTGGCTGGAACGTGCTGGACGGCGTCGAAATAGGCGCGCCAGTTGTCGGGGACGGATCCGGGATTGTCGAGATAAGCTTCGTACAGCTCTTCCAGGTACGGAGCATTCCCACCGAAGAGGTAGGAGTTGAGGTTATATTGCTCGTAGAGCTTTGTCATTTGCTCACCTTTCTTCGCGTTTCGCGAGATTAGCGGGTTTCTACACCTTCCGCGACACGGCCTGACCGGTTAGCGGATTGCATCAAGTTGTGGGGAAGGACCTTGTTGTCTACCTGAACTTCTGTATTGCCAGTGTCATCCAGTCAGCGCTACGGAATTATATATCCTTCTTTCCAATAAAAAAGCGAATCCGCTGGGATTCGCTTTTTTATTTGCTACGGCTTCCGAAAGGCGTTTCAAACCGCCAACAGCGGCCTGAAAAGCCGCACCGGCCAAGGCTTCATCGTCACCTGCCCCGTTTGCGGGGCAGGCAAAAACCAGACGCACGACCGTTCGTTGTTGCTGGCGGATCAACTCTCCGCCAGCCGGCCCGATGACTGCTCAGCGCTTGTCGATCGGCGCCACATCGCGGCGCGGCGAACCGACGAACAGCTGGCGCGGACGGCCGATCTTTTGCTCCGGATCCGAGATCATTTCGTTCCATTGCGCGATCCAGCCGACGGTACGGGCCATGGCGAAGATGCAGGTGAACATCGAGGTCGGGATACCCAGCGCGCGCTGCACGATACCGGAGTAGAAGTCGACGTTCGGGTACAGCTTGCGCGACACGAAGTAGTCGTCTTCCAGCGCGATCTTTTCCAGCTCCATGGCCAGCTTGAACAGCGGGTCGTCGTGCAGGCCCAGTTCATTCAGGACTTCGTAGCAGGTTTCGCGCATCAGCTTGGCGCGCGGATCGTAGTTCTTGTAGACGCGGTGACCGAAGCCCATCAGCTTGACGCCGGAGTTCTTGTCCTTCACTTGCTTGATGAACTCAGGGATCTTGTCGACCGAGCCGATGCTTTCCAGCATGGTCAGTGCGGCTTCGTTGGCGCCGCCGTGTGCGGGGCCCCACAGGCAGGCGATGCCGGCGGCGATACATGCGAACGGGTTGGCGCCCGACGAGCCCGACAGGCGCACGGTCGAAGTCGATGCGTTCTGCTCGTGATCGGCGTGCAGGATCAGGATGCGGTCCAGCGCGCGCACCAGCACGTCGTTGACCTTGTACTCTTCGCACGGGTTGGCGAACATCATGCGCATGAAGTTGGCGCTGTACGACAGGTCGTTGCGCGGGTACACGAACGGCTGGCCGATGTTGTACTTGTATGCCATTGCCACCAGGGTCGGCAGCTTGGCGATCATGCGGATGGCCGACACGTCGCGGTGGACCGGATTGCTGATGTCCAGCGAGTCATGGTAGAAGGCCGACAGCGCGCCCACGGAACCGGTCAGCACCGCCATCGGGTGCGCGTCGCGGCGGAAACCGCGGAAGAAGAAGTTCATCTGCTCGTGGACCATGGTGTGCTGGGTCACGGTATTGACGAATTCGGTCTTCTGGGTGGCGTTGGGCAGCTCACCGTGCAGCAGCAGGTAGCAGGTTTCCAGGAAATCGCAATTCACTGCCAGCTGTTCGATCGGATAGCCGCGATACAGCAGTTCGCCCTTGTCGCCGTCGATGTAGGTGATCGAGGAGTTGCAGGCTGCGGTCGACATGAAACCCGGGTCGTAGGTGAACTTGCCGGTGCCGGCGTACAGCTTGCGGATATCAATCACGTCCGGGCCGATGGTGCCCTTGTAGACAGGAAATTCTACGGATGGAGACCCGTCGGAGAATGACAGGGTAGCTTTGATATCGGTGTTAGACATAGCTTTTCCTTTTGCTGGGATGGTGAAACCGTTAATCAAAACCGCGACCGCGTTGCCTGGCAACATCCGTAATCCGATGCGCTGGGTGGCTTGAAAAAAGCAGGCCGCGTTCGAGCAAAATCCGTCTGGCTTGTGGCCAGGCGCAAAATCAGGCCGTACGCAGTTTTTGCAACAACGTGTGCACGTGCGGCAGGTCAACTGCCGCCTCAGGCTCCTTGCGAGCCAGCAGCAAGTCCATCAGGTCGTTGTCGGACAGGTCCATCAGCCGCGAAAACGCATCGACCTCTTCGTCGCTCATCCCGGCCTCGTTGGCATCGAGATAGCGCGTAAGGATCAGATCGTTCTCCAGCAAGCCTCGGCGTGCTCGCCAGCGCAGTCGCGCGCGTTTGGCCGGATCATCCTGGTGACGGGTAGTCATGAACTCGCTCACTTCAATACTTTTCATCTTTAATACTACCGAATCCCGGCGTTCCGGGTTCGGCAGCGGGAAGCCCCTGTGCCCTGCTTCCCGTTCCGAACCGCCCACGGCCTGGCTGGGCAGTGCCGCAGGCGGTTCGTACTGCTTGCTTTTTCCAGCAACCTCGCCGCTTAAACGGCGCGGCGAACCATCAGTTCCTTGATCTTGCCGATGGCCGCGTTGGGGTTCAGTCCCTTCGGGCAGACATCGACGCAGTTCATGATGGAACGGCAGCGGAACAGGCGGTACGGGTCTTCCAGGTTGTCCAGACGGGCGCCGGTGGCTTCGTCGCGACTGTCGGCGATGAAGCGGTAGGCTTGCAGCAGGCCGGCCGGGCCGACGAACTTGTCCGGATTCCACCAGAACGACGGGCACGATGTCGAGCAGCAGGCGCACAGGATGCACTCGTACACGCCGTCCAGCTCTTCGCGCTGCTCGGGCGACTGCAGGCGCTCCTTCTCGGGCGGGATGCTGTCGTTGATCAGGTAAGGCTTGATCGAATCGTACTGCTTGAAGAAGTTGGTCATGTCGACGATCAGGTCGCGGATGACCGGCAGGCCCGGCAACGGCTTCAGAACGATGGGTTCGGTCAGCTCGTTGAGGTTGGTGATGCACGCCAGGCCGTTCTTGCCGTTGATGTTCATCGCGTCCGAACCGCACACGCCTTCGCGGCAGGAGCGGCGCAGCGACAGCGAGTCATCCACGTCGGACTTGATGCGCTGCAAAGCGTCGAGCAGCATCTTGTCGGTCGGCTTGAGCTCGACCGTCAGATCCTGCATGTACGGCTTCTCGTCCTTGTCCGGATCGTAACGGTAGATTTTGAATTTCAAAGTGCGAGTCATGTTGCGACCTCTTAGAAAGTACGTGCTTTAGGTTTAAATGTCTCGACGGTCAGCGGTTGCATGTTGACCGGCTTGTAGTCGAGACGATTCCCCTCGGAGAACCACAGCGTGTGCTTGAGCCAGTTCACGTCGTCGCGCTGCTCGTAGTCGCTGTGCGCGTGCGCGCCGCGCGATTCCTTGCGGGCAGCGGCCGATGTGATGGTGGCCTTGGCGGTTTCGATCAGGTTGTCCAGCTCCAGCGCTTCCTGGCGGGCGGTGTTGAACACCTTGGACTTGTCCTTGAACGAGACGTGCTTGCGGCGCTCGTCCAGCTCCATGATCTTCTTGACGCCTTCCTGCAGCAGCGCATCGGTACGGAACACGCCGCAATACTTCTGCATGGTGGCGCGGATGTCGTTGGCGACGTCCTGCACACGCTCGGAACCGGTGCTGTGTTCCATGCGGGCGATACGTTCCAGCGAACGGTCCAGCGCGCCGGCCGGAATCGGCTTGTGGCTCTGGTCTTGCAGGTTGCTGCCGACGATGTGGTTGCCGGCCGCGCGGCCAAACACCACCAGATCCAGCAGCGAGTTGGTGCCCAGGCGGTTGGCACCGTGCACCGAGACGCAAGCGCATTCGCCGATGGCGTACATGCCCTGCACCACTTCCTTTTGCGAACCACCCTTGGGCACGACCACCTGGCCATGCACGTTGGTCGGAATACCGCCCATCTGGTAGTGGATGGTAGGCACGACAGGGATCGGTTCCTTGGTCGCGTCGACGTTGGCGAACTTGTGCGCGATTTCCAGGATCGACGGCAAGCGCTTCTTGATGGTGTCGGCGCCGATGTGGCGCAGGTCCAGCAAGACGTGATCCTTGTGCGGACCGACACCGCGGCCTTCCTTGATTTCCTGGTCCATCGAACGCGAGACGAAGTCGCGCGGCGCCAGATCCTTCAGGGTCGGCGCATAGCGCTCCATGAAACGTTCGCCGTTGCTGTTGATCAGGATGCCGCCTTCTCCGCGCACGCCTTCGGTGATCAGCACGCCCGCGCCAGCTACGCCGGTCGGGTGGAATTGCCAGAATTCCATGTCCTGCAGCGGCAGGCCGGCGCGTGCCGCCATGCCCATGCCGTCGCCGGTATTGATGAAGGCGTTGGTCGATGCCGCCCAGATACGGCCCGCGCCGCCGGTGGCGAACAGGGTGGTCTTGGCGTGCAGCATCATGATTTCGCCGGTTTCCATTTCCAGCGCGACCACGCCGAGGACATCGCCCTCTTCATTGCGGATGATATCCAGCGCCATCCATTCGACGAAGAAGTGGGTCTTGGCGCGCACGTTACGCTGGTACAGCGTGTGCAGCAGCGCGTGGCCGGTACGGTCGGCAGCGGCACAGGCGCGTTGCACCGGCTTTTCACCGAAGTTGGCGGTGTGGCCGCCGAACGGACGCTGGTAAATGGTGCCGTCGGGATTGCGGTCGAACGGCATGCCGAAGTGTTCCAGTTCGTACACGGCCTTCGGTGCTTCGCGGCACATGAATTCGATGGCGTCCTGGTCGCCCAGGTAGTCCGACCCCTTGACGGTGTCGAACATGTGCCAGTACCAGTTGTCTTCCGACATGTTGCCCAGCGAAGCGCCGATGCCGCCTTGGGCAGCCACGGTGTGCGAGCGTGTCGGGAAGACCTTGGACAGCACGGCCACGTTCAGGCCGGCTTCCGCCAGTTGCAGGGAGGCGCGCATGCCGGAACCGCCGGCGCCCACGATGACCGCGTCAAAGCGGCGGGTAGTGATTGTGGATTTGATAGCAGCCACGATTTACATTCTCCACAGAATCTGCGCGGCATAGCCGGCGCAACCGATCAGCCACAGGATCGTGGCAACTTGCAAGACCAGACGCAGGGCGACCGGCTTGACGTAATCCATCCAGATATCGCGCACGCCGATCCAGGCGTGGAAGAACAGCGCCATGAGCGTGACGAAGGTCGCGATCTTGAACCATTGGTGCGAGAACAGCGCGCCCCAGCCTTCATAGCTGAAATGCACGGAGGTAAAGAAGCACACCAGCAAGATCACGGTGTAGACAGCCATCACGACTGCGGTGGCGCGCTGCGCGAGCCAGTCGCGCAGGCCATAGTGGGCGCCGACGACGAGGCGCTTGGGTCCGATATTGTTATCCATGTTTAGAATGCTCCGAACAGTTTCAATGCAACCAGGATCATCAGCGCGATGCTGACGACCAGAACGCTGGCCGACGACTTGCGTGCGCTGTCCTTGTCCAGGCCGATATGGTTATCCATGATCAGGTGGCGGATGCCGGCGCAGAAGTGGTGAAGATAAGCCCAGGACAGGGCGAGGATGACCAGCTTGACACACCAGTTGGAGGCGAAGCCTTTGAGATACTCGAACGTCCCCTCGGAGAGCAGGCTGTTATCCAGCAAATACAGGATGAACGGCAGCATCAGGAACAGGAACAGCCCGCTGATGCGGTGCATGATCGACACCAGCGCAGCCAGCGGCATACGGTAACCAGCAATTTGGGTAAGGTGTATGTTACGAAATTGCGGCCGTTGTGGTTTAGCGGCTTCAGACATACAAGGTTCTCCTCAGATTAAAACAATCTTGCAATTTTCGCCTATTTTACAAATCGTCACCAACATTATTCCGCTTCGCAGCATGGCCAAATAAGAGAGCGATCCCCTCCTTCCGGCCAAAGACGCGAAACGGCGCGCGTTGCCAGACGTCAGCTCAGCTCACTCTGATAATGATGATTTGTCGTCAAATACAGGCCACGCCGCATTTCCACCGGCTTGTCGCCGTAGGTAAACGAAGCGCGCTCTACACTCAACAACGGCGTGTTGGGCGGAACTCCCAGGATTTCCGCAGATTCCGGATCCGCCCCCACGGCACGAATGCGCTCCTCGGCGCGAATCATGCGTGTCCCGAATTCCGACTCAAACAGGCCATACAACGGCCCTTTGTATTCCACCAGGCGCTCGGCCGTCAGCCCCTTGAAGATCACGCCAGGGAGCCAGATCTCTTCAAGGATGATGGGAGTGCCGTTAAAGTACTTTACCCGCCGGATAAAAATGACCGAGTCGCCGGACTTCACATCCAGCTGCCTCGCCACCTCGGCGGACGCGCGCACGCGCTTGACTTCGATAATCTTGTTTTCCGGACGCTGCGGCTCGTCGCTGTCCGCCATCAGGCGGAGGAAGCGGAATTGCGCTTGCGTTTCATGGTGGGTGGCAACGAAAGTGCCTTTGCCCTGGCGCCGCACCACCAGGTTTTCTGCCGCCAGCTCGTCGATGGCCTTGCGCACCGTCCCCTGGCTGACCTTGAAGCGGCCGCCCAGCTCGACTTCGCTGGGAATAAGCTCGCCCGGCTTCCACTCGCCAGCCTCCAGGCGCTGCATGATGAGCGCCTTGATCTGCTGGTACAGCGGACTGAAGGTCGGCGCCGGGCCGGCAACACCCGATCCCACGCCTTGCGCGTCACCGTTGTTCGAATTGGGCAGAATCGAGCTCATAACCCCGAATTTCACCACAAAACCGCTCCCGGCGTCCAGCAAAAATGATTCAATAATATGTCTTATATAAGACATAAGATATTGATTGACATGCGCCTTTCGCGGGCCTACACTCGCGAGCAACCTGAAAAGCCGCAACGCAGACGCGACGCGAACTTCCGGCCAGTTAACGATAACGAGAATCGATTGCATTTAAACCCTTGGAATTCCGCATTTTTATGCGAGCCGAACATGAATGCGATGGTTTTCCGACCGGCCGGCGGCGGTGCTCGCGAAAGCAACTGACTCCCTTCGTTTTCGACGGTATCATGGCGGTCTAACAAGAATTCGAGGAACTCGCGCAGAACATTTTGCGCAAACAAGAAGCAACCGCAGACGGCCCTGCCGCGCCTTACGCGACGCGACCGCAACGTGCGCTTCGATGCAGTCCGGAATGCTTTTTTTCATCACCTCTTTGGAGATTCAACATGGCTAAAGCCCCCAAGCGTGTTGCCGTCACCGGCGCCGCCGGTCAAATCGGTTATTCCCTGCTGTTCCGTATCGCCAACGGCGACCTGCTCGGCAAAGACCAGCCGGTCATCTTGCAATTGCTGGAAATCCCTGATGAAAAAGCGCAGAAGGCGCTCAAGGGCGTCATCATGGAAATCGACGACTGCGCCTTCCCCCTGCTGGCTGGCGTGACCGCCCACAGCGATCCGCTGACCGCATTCAAGGATGTCGACGTCGCCCTGCTGGTCGGCGCCCGTCCCCGTGGCCCCGGCATGGAACGCAAGGACCTGCTGGAAGCCAACGCCCAGATCTTCACCGTGCAGGGCAAGGCGCTGGACGCCGTTGCTTCGCGCGACGTCAAGGTGCTGGTGGTCGGCAATCCGGCCAACACCAACGCCTACATCGCCATGAAGTCGGCCCCGAACCTGCCGGCCAAGAACTTCACTGCCATGCTGCGCCTGGACCACAACCGTGCGCTGTCGCAAGTGGCCGCCAAGATCGGCCAGCCGGTCTCCGCCATCGAGAAGCTGTGCGTGTGGGGCAACCACTCGCCGACCATGTACGCCGACTACCGTTTCGCCACTGCCGATGGCAAGTCCGTCAAGGACCTGATCAACGACCAGGTCTGGAACAAGGACACCTTCCTGCCGACAGTGGGCAAGCGCGGCGCCGCCATCATCGAAGCGCGCGGCCTGTCCTCGGCAGCATCGGCAGCCAACGCAGCGATCGACCACGTACGTGACTGGGTGCTGGGCACCAACGGCAAGTGGACCACCATGGGCATCCCGTCCGACGGTTCCTACGGCATCCCCGAAGGCACCATGTTCGGCTTCCCGGTGACCACCGAGAACGGCGAGTACAAGATCGTCCAGGGCCTGGAAATCGACGAGTTCTCGCAAGAGCGCATCAACATCACTCTGAAAGAGTTGCTGGAAGAGCGCGAAGGCGTCAAGCACCTGGTTGGCTAACTAAGCAACTGGAGCGCGGCGTGCGGCTTGCCGCCGCCGCGCAGTTCCCACTGAGCAGACAAATATTCATTCAGCAGCAATGCATCCCTCCCAGGTCTTGTTCCCAGGTGCGCAGCAACCGGTTTCGCTTCCGGTTTGCGATCATTACGCCGGCTCCGAAAAGCTGATGCGCAAATCGATCGCCCTGCAGCAGGAACTCGGTCCGGTATTCGATATCACGCTCGACTGCGAGGATGGCGCCAGCGCCGGCAATGAAGCCGCACATGCGCAACTGGTCGCCTCGCTGATCAACGGCCCCGACAACCGCCACCGCCGCATCGGCGCGCGCGTGCACGACGTCGGCAGCCCGCACTTCGCGCAGGATGTTTCCATCATTTGCTCGGCCGCAGCGCACGAGCTGGCCTTCGTGATGCTGCCGAAGGTCGAAGGCGCCAACGATGTGCTGCATGCGCTGGAAACCATCAACAACACCTGCCTTGCGGCCGGGCGCCATGCGCTGCCGCTGCACGTGCTGATCGAGACCCACGGTGCGCTGGCCGATGTATGGAAGATCGCAGCGATGCCGCAAGTCGAATCGCTCTCTTTTGGCGTGATGGATTTCGTCTCCGCACATTATGGTGCGATCCCGAGCACCGCGATGCGCTCCCCCGGGCAATTCGACCACCCGCTGGTACGCCGCGCCAAGCTGGAGATCGCCGCCGCCAGCCATGCGCATGGCAAGGCGCCGTCGCACAACGTGACGACCGACATCAAGAATCCCGCCGCCGTCGCCGACGATGCGCGACGCGCGGCACAAGAGTTCGGCTATACCCGGATGTGGAGCATTCATCCGGACCAGATCAGGCCGATCGTGCACGCCATGTCGCCTTCCGTTGAGGAAGCCGGTCAAGCGGCACAAATTTTGCTCAAGGCCCAGGCAGTGCAATGGGGACCGATCCAGCACGAAGGAAATCTGCACGACCGGGCAAGCTATCGCTATTTCTGGTGCATCCTGCAACGCGCCCACGCCGCCGGCGTGGCGCTACCGCCGCAAGCGGTGGGCTGGTTTGCCGCTGGCGATTCCCCATCAATCTCTCAGTAACCGAATCACTGTTCATGAAAAAACAACTGACCGCAATCGCCCTGCTCGGCGCCCTGTTCGCCGCCGCCGGCTTATCCGCTGCCCAGGCGCAAACCGCATCGACATCCACTACCAAGAAACACGTCGTCAAGAAAGCGCCGGCCAAGAAAGCCGCCGACGCGGCAGCGCCTGCCGCCAAGATGCCTTTCTCGTCCGAAGCCGAAGATGACGACAGCGAACCCGAACTGGGCGGCACCCTTTCCGCAGACTTCAACTGCGAACTGGGCAACAAGCTGACCATCTGGAAGAACGCAGCCGACGACAAGCATATTGCCATCCGCTGGAACAAACGGATTCACCGCCTGACCCGTGTCGACACCACCACCGGCGCCAACCGCTTCGAGAACCGCAAGGTTGGCCTGGTCTGGATCGGTATCCCGGCCAAGGGCTTGCTGCTCGATTCCAAGAAGGGTCAACAGCTGGCCAACGAATGCAAAAACGCCGAACAGCAGCAGGCGGACGCAGCGGCCAGCGCGCCGGCAGTGGCCGCGGCACCAAAGAATTAACAGGAAGCATCAGGAATCAGCCATTCCTGCCGTAACACAGAATCAGGCAGCACCCAGCAGTTTGAACATTGCAGCGCACACCGGATTCGACTAGCTAATATCACTAATTGCCATCTAAGGAGAAGAGGCCATGTCCCGCAACACATTGAACACCCTAAAGGAATTCAAGATTTCCGGTTCCAAGAAAGGCAAGTTCTACTCCCTGCCAGCCCTGGAAAAATCGCTGGGTGTGAAGATCTCCCGCCTGCCGGTTTCCATCCGTATCGTGCTGGAATCCGTCCTGCGTAACGTCGATGGCCAGAAGGTCACCGAACAGCACGTCAAGGAACTGGCCAACTGGGGCGCCAAGGCCGCACGCGTCGACGAAATCCCGTTCGTGGTCGCCCGCGTGGTGCTGCAGGACTTCACCGGCGTGCCCCTCTTGGCCGACCTGGCCGCGATGCGCAACGTCGCCAGCAAGCTGGGCAAGAACCCCAAGAACATCGAGCCGCTGGTGCCCGTCGACCTAGTGGTCGACCACTCGGTGCAGATCGACCACTTCCGCGAGAAGAAGGCGCTGGATCTGAACATGAAACTGGAATTCCAGCGCAACAACGAGCGCTACCAGTTCATGAAGTGGGGCATGCAGGCATTCGACACCTTCGGCGTGGTGCCTCCGGGCTTCGGCATCGTCCACCAGGTCAACCTGGAATACCTGGCGCGCGGCGTGCACAACAAGACCGGCGTGTACTACCCTGACACTCTGGTCGGCACCGACAGCCACACCACCATGATCAACGGCATCGGCGTGGTCGGCTGGGGCGTGGGCGGCATCGAGGCGGAAGCCGGCATGCTGGGCCAGCCGGTCTACTTCCTGACCCCGGACGTGGTCGGCGTGAACCTGACCGGCGCACTGCGCGAAGGCGTCACCGCCACCGATCTGGTGCTGACCATCACCGAACTGCTGCGCAAGACCAAGGTCGTGGGCAAGTTCGTCGAATTCTTCGGCGAAGGCACCGAATCGCTGTCGCTGACCGACCGCGCCACCATCGCCAACATGGCGCCGGAATACGGCGCCACCATGGGCTTCTTCCCGGTTGACGACGCCACCATCGACTACTTCAAGGGCACCGGCCGCACCAAGGCCGAAATCGACGCCTTCGAAGCCTATTTCAAGGCGCAGGGCCTGTATGGCGTGCCCAAGGCAGGCCAGATCGATTACACCCAGGAAGTCTCGCTGGACCTGGGCACGGTTGCACCATCGCTGGCGGGTCCGAAGCGTCCGCAAGACCGCATTGAAATCGGCAACGTCAAGACCACCTTCGCCGACCTGTTCACCAAGCCGGTGGCGGAAAACGGCTTCAACAAGAAGGCCGAAGACCTGGGTGCGACCTACAAGAACGCCGACGGCGTGGATCTGCACAACGGCGACGTGCTGATCGCTGCGATCACCTCCTGCACCAACACCTCCAACCCGAGCGTGCTGCTGGCTGCGGGCCTGCTGGCCAAGAAGGCTGTCGAAGCCGGCCTGAAGGTCGCTCCGCACATCAAGACTTCGCTGGCGCCGGGATCGCGCGTGGTGACCAAGTACCTGGAAGCGGCAGGCCTGCTGCCCTACCTGGAAAAGCTGGGCTTCGGCGTGACCGCCTACGGCTGCACCACTTGCATCGGCAACGCGGGCGACCTGACGCCGGCCATGAACGAAACGATCGTCAAGAACGACGTGGTGGCCGCAGCTGTCCTGTCGGGCAACCGTAACTTCGAAGCGCGTATCCACCCGAACATCCGCGCCAACTTCCTGGCATCGCCTCCGCTGGTAGTGGCCTACGCCATCGCCGGCAATGTCAACGTCGACCTGATGACACAACCGGTCGGCAAGGGCCGTGGCGGCAAGGAAATCTTCCTGGGCGACATCTGGCCGACTTCGCATGAGATCGAAAAGCTGTTGAAGTTCGCGATGAACGCGAAGACCTTCAAGGAAAACTACGCCGACGTCAAGGGCGCGCCGGGCAAGCTGTGGGAAGCCATCAAGGGCGTCGCCAAGGGCGAAGTCTACAACTGGCCGTCGTCGACCTACATCGCCGAACCGCCGTTCTTCGAAACCTTCACCGAAGAACCCAAGGCAGCGGCGACCGGCATCACCGGCGCACGCGCACTGGGTGTGTTCGGCGACTCGATCACTACCGACCACATCTCTCCGGCCGGTTCGATCAAGGACTCCAGCCCGGCCGGCAAGTGGCTGCAAGCCAACGGCGTGCTCAAGGCCGACTTCAACTCCTACGGCTCACGCCGCGGCAACCACGAAATCATGATGCGCGGCACCTTCGCCAACGTGCGCATCAAGAACCTGATGGTGCCAGGCGTTGAAGGCGGCGTGACGGTTCACCAGCCGAGCGGCGAACAAATGGCGATCTATGATGCGGCCATGAAGTACGTCAACAATGGCGTGCCGACCATGGTGTTCGGCGGCGAAGAGTACGGTACCGGCTCCTCGCGCGACTGGGCAGCCAAGGGCACCCAGCTGCTGGGCGTGAAGGCCGTGATCACCCGTTCGTTCGAACGTATCCACCGCTCGAACCTGGTCGGCATGGGCGTGCTGCCGCTGCAATTCATCGGCAACGACAGCGTCCAGACCCTGGGCATCACCGGCGAGGAAACCTTCGACCTGAAGGGCCTGGACGGCGAAATCAAGCCGCAACAGGAAGCTACCCTGGTTATCCACCGCAAGAATGGCGAAACCAAGGAAGTCAAACTGCTGCTGCGTATCGATACCCCGATCGAAGTGGACTACTACAAGCATGGCGGCATCCTGCCGTTCGTGCTGCGTCAACTGCTGGCAGCTTAAGCAATCAGACGTTGCAAATGGCCATACCGCCTGGAAACGGGCGGCATGGCCAAACAAAAACGCCGGACTTGTCCGGCGTTTTTTATTGCTCTCGCGCATGAGGCTTTGCCAAAGCCTGTACAGCGATGCCAAGGCCGGAATTCCCGCCCAAATCATCTACAATACAAAGTTTCCCCTACCCCCTAGAAACACACCCATGCGTCGTCCCGCCAAACGTTCTTCCTCCAAGCTTTCTTCCGACAGCCAGCATCTGGTGACCTTCGCGCAAGCCATCGCGCAAG
Source organism: Herbaspirillum chlorophenolicum (assembly GCF_001189955.1). GTDB lineage: Bacteria > Pseudomonadota > Gammaproteobacteria > Burkholderiales > Burkholderiaceae_D > Herbaspirillum > Herbaspirillum chlorophenolicum. The sequence continues at coordinate 134,642 of NZ_LFLT01000011.1, forward strand.
CCTCCAGCCGGCTTGAGGAAAAGGCTTGGCTCAAACCGCTGGACGCCCTGCTGCACAAGCTCTTGCGTACCGACCACCAGGCGCTGATCGACTCCGCCCTGGACCATCTCTTCAAGGCCGACCTGGATGCCTACGATGTGCTGATCGAGGCCGTCGAAGCCGGTAGCGAATCGACCACCATTGAATTCGAAGGACAGGAATACGACGTTCAGTTGCTGGTACTGCCGGTGCTGGCCTGGACGCGTTTTTCCATCGCCTCCGGCGCCATCGCCACCGATATGCAAAATGCGCTGGCCGCCCACCTGCACGCCCATGTGCTGGCCGACGATGCCAAACTGGCGCTGGCGCCCGCGCTATTTGCAATCGAGCAGTTGCCGCGCCATCACAGCGAGGTCTTTGCGCTCACGCAACAGCTCGGCCAGGCCGCCCTCAAGCACGTGCCAATGCAATTGCGCGGCGAGCAGCAGCCTTCCGCCGCCTTCCTGGCCGACACCCGTTACGTGATCGCCGCCGTCGCGGTACCGGCCGGCACCGCCCTGTTCCACTGGCAGGAAAGCGAGCAGCAAAGCCATTTCTCTGCCGGAAAGAGCGCCGCCATCGACGCCTGGAAGCAGCAAGTCACGCCCCTGCTTACCCGCATGCTGCCCGGTTGCAACATCGAACTGTTGCTGCCGCAAGCCTATTACTTCGGCTGCCGCGAGGCCGACAAACGTATCCGCCCGGCGTCGATCCGTGCCGCCGACTACTTCCTGACCCAGACCCTGGATATTTCCTCGGTCGAGCTGCACGCCAGCATTGGCGGCTTTTCCGAAGACATCAACGGCCAGGTCGACGAATACCGCATCGGCTTTGCCATCGGCGGCGACCCGACTGTGGTCTACGGCACCGTATGGCCATTGTATGAACAGGAAAGCGGCGAAGACATGACGCTGCTGATGCCGGCCGGCGTCGCCTTGCCGGAACCGCTGGGCCCCAGCCCGCTGCAGGAGATCCTGACCGTGCTGCGCGAATGCGGCATCGTGCACATCAAGCACCACACGGAACGCTTCACGATGGAATTTTGCGATGACTGCGGCGCCCCGCTGTTCCCGGACCGCGAGGGAGAACTGGTGCATGCGGAAATGCCGGAAGATACGCCGCCACCGGCCGAGCATTTCCACTGATCGCTACGGCGGCAAAAACCGCCAATCCCGATCGGCAATAAAAAAGGCATCTGCCGCATGACGGCAGATGCCTTTTCTTTTCTCTATATCAGGCTTTACCGCCCGCTTTTTCCGAATGACGGCTGATGCGCCATCCGGCCTTCGTCTCCTCCGAATCTGGAGAACTGCAGCCGAGATCGTTAAGCGGCCAGCTTTTCGATCAGCCCCATTTCGGTGCTCGACATCAGCTTGTCGATGTCGACCAGAATCAGCATGCGCTGTTCCAGCGTACCCAGGCCAATCAGGTAATCCGAATCGAAGGTGGTGCCCATTTCCGGCGCCGGCTTGATCTGTTCCTGGGTCAGGGTGATCACGTCAGACACGCTGTCGACCACCATGCCGACCACACGGCCGGAAATGTTCAGGATGATCACGACGGTGAACTGATCGTAAGTCGGCTCGCCCAGCTGGAACTTGATGCGCATGTCAACGATGGGCACGATGATGCCGCGCAGGTTGACCACGCCCTTAATGAAATCGGGAGAATTGGCAATGCGGGTGACCGCCTCGTAACCACGAATCTCCTGAACCTTCAGAATATCGATGCCGTATTCTTCCTTGCCCAAGGTAAAGGCAAGAAACTCATTTCCGTTGCTGTCGGTTTTTTCGCCGAAGCCGGAAAGATTTTTGGATGCAGTGTCAGACATATTGAGGCCCTTTAAAAATCAGGAAAATACAGATTCGTCATTCAGTTGGCGGCTGGATCGCAGCAAGGCTGCCACATCGACAATCAGGGCAACGCCGCCGTCACCCAGAATGGTAGCACCGGAAATGCCCGCCACCTTTCGATAATTCGATTCGAGATTCTTTACGACAATTTGTTGTTGTCCGATCAAGTCGTCCACAAACAGCGCCGCCTTCTTGCCATCGGACTCCAGGATCACCACCAGCCCTTGCGATGGGTCGGTGAAGGAAGGCGCGATGTTGAAAATCTGATAAAGCGGTATCAGCGGCAGGTATTCGCCGCGAACACGCAGCACTTTCCCTTGTCCGCTGATTTCCTTGATATCTTGCGCTACCGGCTGCAAAGATTCAACTACATACCCCAACGGTAAGATGTAAACCTCTTCGCCGATGCGGATCGACATGCCATCCAGGATCGCCAGCGTCAACGGCAGCGAGATCGAGATAGTCGTACCGAAGCCCTTGCTGGAACGGATATCCACCGCACCGCCCATGGCCAGGATGTTGCGTTTGACCACATCCATGCCGACCCCGCGGCCGGACACATCGGTCACCTGTTCGGCGGTCGAGAAGCCCGGTTCGAAGATCAGTTGCCAGACGTCGGCATCGGTGATGTTATCCGACACCGGCATGCCCTGCGACTTGGCCTTGGCCAGGATCTTGTCGCGGTTCAGGCCGCCACCGTCGTCGGAGACCTCGATAATGATGTTGCCGCCCTGGTGTTCTGCCGACAGGGACAGCGTGCCGGCGTCGCTCTTGCCGGCCGCGCGGCGCGCGTCGGGCAACTCGATGCCGTGGTCAATACTGTTGCGCACCAGGTGGGTCAACGGGTCGACGATGCGTTCGATCAGCCCCTTGTCCAACTCGGTCGCGGCGCCATGCGTAACGAACTCAACCCGCTTG